>NZ_JBHLYT010000051.1:0-19305 GCF_042431665.1 Mesorhizobium kowhaii | reverse complement strand
CCTCGACCTTCCACAATTCGGTCATGGCGGTGATCGTTGCCGTCGCGGCCTGTGAGGTCCCGCTGATGTGCAGATCGTAAAACTTGCGCCGCAGATGCGCCCAGAGACCGGTAACTTCTCTGGGGTTATGCGGCTCGAAGTAGAGGCGGTTTGGGCTTGAACAGTGAAGGCACCTGCGGCTCTGACTGTCGAAATCTCGCGCGAAGTCGGTCGCGAAGCTCACCATTCTTTTCGGCGGTTCGCACCTGCATTAGCATGTGGGCGCCATGCTGAGACCATCGCATTTGTTGTGCTTTTTCACCATACGTTTGGCGACCAGCGAGTTGACCGCCGACTCGGCAAGAGTGGTAGCGACGCGAAGGCCGGCTCGGTAGCGTTTGCCGTAGTTGACGATCGCACAGCGGTTCGAACGGACATAGGTGAGCAGTTGCGATGCGAGCATGTGAAGACGCGCGACCGACAAATTTCCAGCCGCTTGCAACGGAAGCAATTGCGTAACAATACCCTGGAGGTCTCGGATAGCTCGATCCAAGCATCCGTGCCACAGTCGCCACTTCACCGCTTTGATGTCCTTGTCGATGGTCGAGAGCGCGCCGACGGACTCAGCTTGGGATCGAACCATGAAATCGGCGATCTGCTGCATGGGCTGAACCTTCATAGCAATGTGAAACCAGTCGATGATGTGGGCCGTCGGCTTCGGGATCGCACGCGGCAGTCGCTTGAGAATTTCAGCACCCTCCGAAATTACCGTGACGTCGCCGTAGCCACGATGCCCTTCTCGCTCAAGGGGGTGAAGGGCGCGATCTCGGATTGCGTCTTGGTCGGTATTGCTGGTGGTGAAATATCGGCCACCCCGATCTCCCCGCCCACCACGACCGCAGCGGGCCACGACGATCTCGAAATTCCGTCCTGAATTCCGCTCGGCGCCGCGAACATGCGCCGTGTCGATGCTGATGACGAACACTTTGCGGCGATCGCCGGGAAGCGGCATTTCGAGCTGCCGTCGTTCATCGGTCTGCAATCTTACTCGCCGGGTTTCTTCCATGATCTGGCCGTCAAGCCGTTCGCCGGCGCTGATCGTCCGCTTGCGCACAGTGGCGTGGGTCTCCGTCGGCTCGATAGGCAGAAAGGCAGCGAGCATGCTGGCAGCCTGGCGGTAGGGCAGCAGGCTTCCCAGTCGCGCCGCAATTCCATCAGTTCAGGCGTCGCCCGATCGGGGCAGATTTCCTTGAGCGGAGCGAATGCGCCGTCCATTCCCGGATGGCAATCCCGACACAGCATCCATCGTGGATTGCGAGCCTCCACCGTGCCAAACACCGTTCGAATTCGGCGTGTCGTGTAGTCCTTGACCGGCCGAAAGGTATGGCAGTCCGGACATACCCGGCGAAACAAGGCGTAAGTCTCCGCCTCCTGAGTGACCACCGCCTTCTGCAAGGCGACCATGATCTTCTTGCCATCATCGACCGACAGGCCGAGATCACCGTCGCACAGACGCTACTCGCTCTTATCGATTCGGACTTCTTGACAGACAAACGTCACCGAAGTCGTTCTTCCCCTCGATCGAGATCGTCCATTCCATCGCCTTCAACGCCTCCTTGAACAAAGCGCGGTGATGGCCAATCGGCGCTAACAAATCGTATCCGTACTGACCCCAGAGAAATTACCGGTGTCACGGCGCTTGCCTCAGAGTCGAGAGAAAGCACATAGGAACCAGGGGCAAGACCGCTGCTGATACTGCGAAGCTGCCTGCAAGCGCCTGACAAGACCGGTTCTGTGGGGGGCGTAATTCACCCCAGTAAGTGTGTACTCGGTGGTAGCATTGTCCCTGATTGGTCAGGAGCCGAAGATCCGCACGGTTCTGGCGACCACTGCCCGTTTCACGGAAAACAAGAAGCGGGTCGCCCATATCCATTCAAGCGACATCAGCGTAGGCGGCCTGCCCGAGCAGGTCAATGACTGGGAACGGCAAAGTCTCATCCTATCTTTTCATATCAATTCGCGTATTCCAGCGCATAATCCAAGGTTCGGCAACCGGGAGAACTCCGGGATAATCTGACCCCGGGTCAGCTCCATTCCTGAGCGCCTCTGCGGCCGGCCGGCTCCTCTAGCGCCGCAGGTATTCTTCGGCGGCAAAACTATAGATGTCTCGCTCGTGTCGAACGGTGCGCCGACGCCTGAAAAAATTTCCCTCGGCATCATCTCTCAGCCCATGGCCGCCACGGTCCAGTCGAGATTACATGCGAGAGCGGCCGATAAACGGAAAGCAAAGGCTTGCAAAGATGAGTGGTGTGGCTGGCTCTGATGAAGATTTTGCTGCGCCATCGACATTTGCGCCACTCATGCAGCCGACCTTTCGTTCGATATGGCTCGCCACGCAGGTTTCCAGTCTCGGCTGGCTGATGCAGACTGTTGCCATCAGCTGGCTGATGGCGACGATCTCGACTTCCGACTTGATGGTTGCGCTGGTCCAGGCTTCGTCGACGCTGCCTGCGTTCATATTGTCTGTCTTCGCCGGGGCGCTCGCCGACAATTTCAGCCGTCGCAGGGTCATGTTCGCCGGCCGGTCCCTTATGGTGGTAGCCTCTGCGATGCTGACTGCTTTAGTGGCGCTGGGCTTTGTCGACCCGTGGATGATCCTCGGCTTCAGCTTCTTGATCGCATGTGGCGGAGCTCTCAACGATCCCGCCTGGCAAGCTTCGGTTGGCGATATCGTGCACCGACGCGATATTCCCGCTGCCGTTACGCTGCTTTCCGTGGGCTTCAACACGGTACGCACCGTAGGTCCGGCGCTGGGCGGCATCGTGGTTGCCTCGTTTGGGCTTTTGGCAGCTTTTACTGTGACCACCCTCACCTATTTGGTACCCTTGGCCACCATATGGCGCTGCAAGTGGAAGGTTCGCTCTTCACCTCTGCCGCGTGAATCGATGAGGACGGCGATCTACGACGGAGTTCGCTTCACGGCGATGTCGTCCGAAATCAAGGCGGCGATCGCCCGCGGAACCCTCTTTGGCCTGGCGAGCATTGCCATACTCGCGCTGCTGCCCCTGATCGTGCGCGATCAGTTGGGAGGAGGACCACTCGCCTATGGCACGCTCATGGCCGGCTTCGGGACAGGCGCCGTCTTCGCCGGCATCTCCAACAGCAGGTTCAGACGGAGCTTGTCGCAGGAACGGCTGATGACACTGGCCTGCGTCGCCTGCGCGGCGTGTTCCCTCTCCCTTGCCCTGAACTCTTCGATTGCAGTGGCGGCAATTGCACTCGCCTTGGGCGGCGCGGGGTGGGTCACAGCCTGGTCCGGGGTTGGCGTGAGCGTGCAGCTGGCGAGCCCGCGCTGGGTCGTGGGGCGCACGATCTCGATTTACTATGCATTGATAGATGGCGGGATCGCGGCCGGCAGTTGGGTGTGGGGCACGGTGGCCGAAAACCATTCGCTGACCTGGGCGCTGGAAGCCTCCGCTGGAGCTCTGCTGCTGGTCGCTGCAGCCGGAGTGCTGTTTCCTCTGCGTGAGCGCTGCGATTCCGAGCCCGACCCTTTAGAGGAATTCGACGCTCCCGCGGTCGCGCTTGATGTGAAGCCAAGAAGCGGTCCTATCGTTGTCAAGGTCGAGTATCTGATATCCGAGAAAAACCTTGAGGCTTTCCTCGATCTCATGAGCGAGCGCCGGCACGTGCATAGCCGCGTCGGCGCGCGGCAATGGACACTCCAGCGTAATCTTCAGAAACCTATGCAATGGACAGAAACATTCCGCACGCCGACCTGGACCGACTACCTTCGCCTCAACCATCGTCTCACGACCGCAGACAAGCAACTGGACGAACGCGTTTGCCAACTGCATGCGGGGGAGCACCCACCCCAAATGACGCTTTCGATTGAGCGGCCGACAAGCTCGGCCCGCAAACCCGAGCAGTCAGTCCTTCACGTTCCCCGTCATTGAAGCTAAACTGTCAAATATCGGGGCACCAGCGATAGCGAAGGTATGGCGCTCGAGAACGAGCGTTGAGTGTTCGAAGCATCTCAGCCAGGCGCCCAAGCAGGACCTGCTCCAGACTTGGACTAGAGAGCGTGTATTCCGATCTTCCCAGGCGCGCTGAGCTGACTGATGAAAGGACGCAGTGCGGTGAGGAAGTTCGAATTTGCTGGTCAGGCCGAGCTCTGAGACGGCCCAGAGTCGGTCGCAAGTCTTTCTTGCAGGTTGTTCAAATAATCTACCGCATAGGTTTGCGCCGTGGAAAGCGGTAGATTGATGCCGGCCGTCGCGGCCTCTTCAATCGCCTTCTTGACGAGCCCGTTGCGGATTGCCAGTTTGACCTCTGGCCCAGCGACAAGGCTGACAGCCTGCGCCGCCAAGTTGATGCCGGCTTCTGCCAGCGCGTGCATCATATTGCCTCCGCTAATGGCTGTATGTAGGATGTTCGCCGCTTGCGACTCCCACTCGAGGGCCATCGATGCGAGATCGGCTATTTTTCCCAGGCCCGGAACGAAGCTGAGCAAGCCCACCGCCGTTGCGGCCGTGTCAAGCAGGCCAGAGGCTTCCTTGCAAATGCCGTCGACTATATGCATGAAGATGCCGCCGTTCTTTTTGGCTGACTTGATCTCAGGCTGGTCCGCCAGGCCCATCGTCATGTCCGCGACAGCGTCCTGCTCCGCAGCGGTTTTGGGCACATGGATCTTTGGCTGTTGAATGGTTTGGTTCGCCGACGACATGTTGGTGTAGAAGTGGGCAAAATCTTTTTTGCTGACGTCACCAGAATCGACTGTATGTCCGCCGCCGAAGTCGAAGACTTTATTATGGGTCTTGTAGCCGGTGATCGAATTGTTGAGCAGACCGAACAACAGAGGATCTGAAAGGAGCTGCGACGCCGTTTTCCGTACTCCCGGATCAAGGCTCTTGTCGTCCGCCATGCTCGCCAGCTTGTCACGAGTCATGACACCGCTTCCAAAGAAAGCGTCCTGATGGCTATTCATCGTCTCGAGCGTATTCAGCTCGGCTTGCGTGAGGCTCATCGACGATGAGGCGACTTGCAGGAAGTCCTCTTTATGGACCTTATCTATAGCACCGCCGTACAACTGTTTCCAGGCATCCGGGTGATTGACAAAGTATTGAGCCGCCGCAATGACCTGGGGCGGACATTTGACGGTTTTCGCTTTGCCGTCGACGATCTGATTGAAATCAGCCAGACTCAGGTTCTTGGGCAGGCTTTCAGAGTACCGGTAAAGCTCGCGCAAGGCATCGCTCAAGGTCATGACCGAAGGCTGAGCATTTCCAGTGCTATCGGATGGAATGTAGTTCTGCTCGTAGCTTTGCGCCTGCCGCTCCTGAAACTCGGCAACTTGTGAATGATGGCTGGAGAACCCAGACAAATCTTTCGGCTCGATCCTGCCTCCACAGCGGCCGTCCCCCTGCGAGCCGATCGCGTAAAAGAGTTCTGGATCCTGCTGCAGTGCCTTGAGCGCCGCTTTCAAATCCGGTGGCGCAGAGGGCAGATTGGCTTGGGCATCGAGCTTGTCCCACCAGATTGGGGTGTCCTTGTGACGGTTAAGCACTGCCACAATCTGCAACTCAGCCTCGGTCAGGGAGCCGCCGTCCCAGGTGATTCTTGAGCTTTTCACCGGCACCGGCGGGACGGAAGGGGGCTCGATTGCAGAGGGCTGGAGATCCTGATCCATCGATTCAATTGCCGCCCTCATATGTGGCGGCAGCAGGTCCAATGGGTGCTGACGCAAATCTTCCATCGACGACTCGAGATCCGAAGCCTGCCGGTCCCGGAGCGCCGCAGGTTCGGTCTCACCTTGCAGCGAGTAAGAGGACAGCATTGCGTCGAAGAAGGATGCGCCTTGCTGAGCCTGGGCGGACATAGGCGCAGAAGGTGTCCGGCCCGACCAGGCCTGCACTGACTGTGCGGTATTTGAGCTGTTGGATGGTGAAAGGTTGCTGGCCGACATTGTGCACCCTCAGGCGTGACGTTGAAATTCCCACAAGGGCCTGATGTGAGGCCAATGCGCTCACGAACGCGACAATTCCGAGCGTCGGCCGGGTCCCAATGCCCTAGCCGTGCTTTTAATTGATCCGCTCCTTGCTAGCCCCAAGGCTCAATTCCAGCACAGTGCCGGCGATATCTTTGGAGTTGCCGGTTCTAATCATGAACGGCTTAGCTTTCGATAAACTGACGAGCTTCACACGAATTCACACTCAGGAGGTGGCGGTCGTGATCTTTTTCTTCAGAAGCTACGGCGTTTGCTCCGATGTCAGTTCTGGTTCCGCTCAGGCTTCCCGGCGACGCCGTCCTGTTGCGGCACGACAGAGGAGTAAGACGCTTCCGGTTGCCCGTCGCGGACGACCATGGTGGAAGAGCCTCGAAACAATATCAGCACCGATTCTCTTGGCGGCGTCTCCACGGCGCGGGGCTGCGCCTGGGCCTCCGCCACCAGGCCGTTGAACGTCTGTTCCACCAGCGCCATGAAGCGTGGAGGACCGGAAACCAGGACGAGGCCATTTCCGGGCGCAGGTCGCATGACATAGCGCTCATCGGAGATGCCAAGCTCATCGAGGGCCGCCTTGAACCCATCGAAGCCAACCGAAGTCAGCACAAGCATCCGAGTCTGCGCTTCTTTTGCAGCGGACACATAAAGCACCATCCCATCATAATACCATTGGAGATCATACAGGTCGGTCAAGCGGTCGAGGAACTCGCGCGGTGGTAAATCCGGCATACGCCCGCGAATCCGCCCCTTCACCTCCGGGCTGATGTTGAGCCTGATATTCAGGTTGTTGCCGAATTGCTGCAACGCTGCAGAGAGATCCTGATCTAGAACCGTATATCTATAGGGCGTCGAGGGAAGCGACAGAGGCGCACCCACAGTGGTGTGGATACCGGTGGGGAGAAAAAACCCGACACAGAGAAGTATCTTCAAAATGTGCAGGGCGGTGGATTGGATGAGCGTTCTCGGCATCTGGTCTTGATAAACCAAAGGCTGAAACTCTCACAAGTGACTAAAGTCGACAACGTGACTTTTAAATAGCCAAACGACGCTCTCGTTGGTCAGCTTGTCGTCAGTTCGCCTGCCTACGGTATTGATCCAACAGCCGGTGATGAACGTGCTGACCTCATCCCGCGTCAAAGAGAACACCTCATCCCGCGTCAAAGAGAACAAACGAGTCCTTGCATGATGATGCCTGTCACCTCGATCTCTGCCACTATAGCCGATCCTTTCTCCAGGTTCGCGCCATTCGACGAGCAGGCCCAGTTTGAGCGCGCCCTAGCGCAGGCGGCCGCCTCGACGAAAAACGACATTGCTTCGGCGCCAGCGAGGGCGGCGCCGGTTCCTGCGCCGATGGATGTCCAACGCGCGCCTGCGCGGACAAGTCCGGTAGGCGATCGCGTGATCCAGACGATTTCTTCGATGTACCGCGACAATACAGCCACTTCTGCCGCGCGCGACCATGAGGTTGCGCTTGCAAAGGGCGCTCTGTCGGGGCCGGCCCAGAGCCTCCCCGTCGAGGGTGGGGCTGCGGGAACGCGGATGCCGGGCCCCCTGCAAGGACCGCATGATTTCGAAACGATGGTTGCCGGTCTGCGGAATGTTTATAGCGAGGTCACCCAGGTTGCTCTTGTTTCCAAAGGTGTCAGCGGGCTCACCTCATCTGTCAACAACCTGATAAAACAAGGATGAACGGCGCGCATGATTGGTTTAGCCCGTGGCGAAAACATGCGTAGTCGCCCGCTTGGCTGGCGTTCGCTCTATTTTGTCGTACTGCCACTTCTCTTCGCCCTGAGTGGTTGCAAGGTCGATCTTTATACGCAATTGCAGGAGCGCGACGCGAATGAGATGCTCGCGCTTCTGATTGACAATGGGATTGATGCGGTCCGGGTTGCGGCTAAGGATGGGACCAGCACGATCCAGGTCGACGAAAAGCGGCTTGCCTTCTCAATCAATCTCCTGAGTGCCAAGGGGCTGCCGCGCCAGTCTTTCAAGAACCTCGGCGAGATATTCCAGGGCTCAGGCCTGATTGCCTCGCCGACGGAGGAGCGTGCCCGTTACGTTTATGCCCTGAGCGAAGAGTTGTCGCGTACCATCAGCGATATCGACGGCGTCTTCTCTGTACGCGTTCATGTCGTTCTGCCGCAAAACGATCTGTTACGAGCAGGCGCCGCGCCATCCTCAGCCTCGGTCTTTATCCGACACGACGCCAAAGAAAATCTCTCAGTTCTGCTGCCGAAGATAAAGATGCTCGTCGCCGACAGCATCGAAGGCTTGTCCTACGATAAGATAGAAGTGGTTTTGGTACCAGTGGAACGGCCCGTACCCGTGCAACGGCCCGTACCGGTGACTGTTCTGGCAAAAGCATCCAATTCCATTCCAGCGCCACTTCTGGCGATCGTGATGGGTGTTGCGGCGGCTGTATTCGCTGTGGCGTGCTATCTCTTAGCCAGTCTGGTTGGTCATCGGCGCAGGCAATCAAAGGGCGACCTATCCAAGGTCGAGGGGCGCTCGGGTGCTTCCGTTGTCGAGGCCATTCGCAAGAAGATCATCGGCGATACGGCGTAGGTGATATTCCCAATGACGATATCGACAAAGACCGCCGAACGTGATCGTACGTCCCAATTGCGTTCCGTGTTTCGGAGCGAGCTTGCTGCTTCGGCCCATCCGACGCGTCTTGCCGCCCATCTTGATCCGGCGTTATCGGCTGCGACATTGATGCGCTTGCAGAAGTGTCCCAGGCTGCGGCCAAGGCTGGTAGAGTTGCTGCTTGACAATGACATGGATTCGAACGGAGGCGACTGGGGGCCGGATCTCCTGCACGGACGTGACCCGCATCGGGCTGCCCTCTTTGCCGGAAGTATATGGCATGCCCGTTCGTTGCTGAAACTTGTTTCGCAGCCTCACCTCAATGCGCTTATTGGATATATCGGCGCTGATGCGCACGCGTTTGGCATCCGACATCCGACGCATGCGATCGCAAACGGATTGATTGCTGATCCCGAAAAGCTGGCGCAGCAAATTGAACACGATGGACATGCCTGTCTTGGTGCTTGGCTCAATCACAGTCCAGAGCTTGAGCGTACACGCGTGCTTCTACGGTTGCCCGTCGGGACCGCCGCCGAGAATCCAGCGCCCGAACACGATGCTGCCGCAGGCCAGTTGTTTTCGCTTGTAGCCGCTCATTTTGAGGCGGAGATCCCGGTGATATGACAGCCGTTGTTCCTGCAGCGCCCGTCCCGCCCCAGATGCGCCCAGTGGACCCACTGATACGGGCGAGTGAGATCGAAATCTGGCATAGCGCCATGGAAGCGCGTGCTGCGGCGGAACGGCATCAGCGGCGGGTTCGCAGCTGGGCGCGCGCCGCCTATCAGCGTGAGCGGACACGCGGCCATACCGAGGGCTTGGATGCAGGCGCCGAGGAAATGGCCCGGCTGATTGCGGGGGCAGCCTCCGAAGTGGCGCGACGAAAGGCGGTTCTGGAGCAGGAATTGCCACAGCTCGTAATGGAGATCCTAAGCGATATTCTGGGCGCTTTCGATTCGGGCGAGCTGTTGGTGAGGGCTGTTCGTCACGCGATTGAGCGCAAGTACAGCGGCGCGGAAGTTTGCCTTCATGCATGTCCCAAGCAAGTCGATATGCTCGCGCGCGCGTTTGCTGGGTGCGACGGGCGGGAGGGCCGGCCGAGGGTTCGGATTGATCCGGATCCGACCTTGTCGCCGCAACAGTGCGTGCTGTGGAGCGACTATGGCAATGTCGATCTGGGACTTGATGCGCAGATGCGAGCGCTGCGCCTCGGCTTCGGGTCACTTTCTGACGAGGCGAACTGTGACCACGCCGGTGCATAGTCCCGCCGGCATCCGGCCTCCCGATCCGGCCATCTCGTCCTTGAGGTCTTCGGCAAAGCGAATCGACACGCGTGTCGTGCGCGGACGGATTACGCGGGCTGTCGGTACACTGGTCCATGCCATCTTGCCCGACACTCGTATTGGGGAACTTTGTCTGCTGCAGGATCCCAGAACCGGACTGTCGCTCGAGGCCGAGGTGATCGGCCTGTTGGATAATGGCGTGTTGCTCACGCCGATCGGAGACTTGATGGGCCTGTCGGGCCGCGCAGAGGTTGTGGCCACTGGACGAATGCGTGAAGTGCCAGTCGGCCCCGATTTGCTCGGCCGCGTGATTGACAGTCGTTGCCGTCCCCTCGACGGCAAAGGCGAAGTCAAAACCACCGAAACTCGTCCGCTGCGCGGCGCGGCCCCCAATCCAATGACAAGGCGCATTGTTGAGCGGCCGTTCCCGCTCGGGATCCGTGCTCTGGATGGTCTGCTGACATGCGGCGAGGGGCAGCGGATCGGAATTTATGGCGAGCCAGGTTGCGGCAAGTCGACGTTATTGTCACAGATCGCAAAAGGTGCCGCCGCCGACGTTATCATAGTCGCGCTCATCGGCGAACGTGGACGTGAAGTTCGAGAATTCATAGAGCGGCATCTTGGGGAGGCGGGCCTTCGCCATACGGTCGTAGTCGTCGAAACATCCGACCGCTCGGCAGTGGAGCGGGCGCAATGTGCTCCTATGGCGACCGCGCTCGCCGAATATTTTCGCGAACAAGGGCTACGCGTCGCCCTCATGCTAGACTCGCTGACACGCTTCTGCCGCGCCTTGCGCGAAATAGGCCTTGCTGCGGGTGAGCCGCCGACGCGACGGGGCTTTCCTCCTTCCGTTTTCGCTATGTTGCCAGGCCTGCTGGAGCGTGCCGGCATGGGTGATCGCGGCTCAATCACGGCTTTCTATACGGTGCTTGTCGAAGGTGACGGCACAGGCGATCCAATTGCCGAGGAATCGCGCGGCATTCTTGATGGCCACGTCGTTCTCTCACGCACTATCGCGGCGCGATCGCATTTTCCAGCTATTGATGTGCTGCAAAGTCGCAGCCGCGTAATGGATGCGGTCGTATCTGCGCCACATCGCAAGGCAGCATCCTTTTTCCGTGATCTGCTCTCGCGCTATGCCGAATCCGAGTTTTTGATCAACGTCGGCGAATACAAGCAAGGCGGCGACCCTCTTACTGACCGGGCTGTCGCGTCGATTGGCGAGCTGAGGGAATTTTTGCGCCAGAGCGAAGGAGAGCCGTCAGATTTTGAGGAGACGATCGCATGGATGTCGCGTCTGACCGGGTGAATTGTTTTCACGCTTCGAGGTTACGGCTTCTGAAGGAAACGCAAGAGCGTAGATTGCTTATGGAACTGTCCAAGAAGGAAGCCCAGCGCCAGACGGCCACCTTAGCCGTACAGAACGCCGCCCAGGGTCTTGCAGTCGCACAGCAAAATTGCGCAGGAGCCGAAGCGGGGCTCTACCAAGACCTGATGTCGCTCGACACTTTTTCCAGCGCAGCACTCGACCATCACCACCTTCTCGTTGAGCGGCTTGAGGCTGAGATCACTTTCAGACGCGAGATGCTTGATGAGGCACGCGTTGCTCAAGAAAAAGCCGAGGCAGCGGCGTCTGAGACGAGGGCCCGGTGGGTCAGAAGTTCGGCGGCAAAGCGCAAATGGCAGCAAATCGAGAAAGACGTCCGGCGCGCCCTCGACATTCATTTAGAGGCCGCAGACGAGATGGAGGCCGACGATGACATATTGCTTCGGTATGGAAGAATTTCGCTCGCCCTGACGGGTAACCCGATCCGATAACCGCAGGCTCCCTGAATGACGCGATCGTGCAGTTTAGATCTGCTTTGGTAACCACTGTGGGCAGACCGGCTATATTCGAACCAGCGCTAACACTGTCCCACGCGGTCGCCTCGTGGCTCAATGATATAGCGGCATCGCGCAGGCCCTTTCAGGCCTTGATCAGCGACAAGCCACTATCGGCGCGGGTGGAAGGGCTTGCCTGGCAGCAGGAACCTTGTGGAATTCCGATGCTTGACTGCGTTTGGCGCGTGGGAGCTGAAACGATCGTACTGTCGCTGTCCCGACGGCTTGTAGAGGCGCTCGTCTCCACAGTACAGGGTGATCTGGCTTTCCCTTCCGAGCCAACTGCTTCGCTCATTCTGGAACTTGCACTTGAGCCGCTTATCGCTCAATTGGAGGATAAAACGCAGCGGGACGCGCAGCTTCTACACGTACGTGAAGCCACGACACTGGCTCCTTATCTCGAACTGGAAATCGTGTTCGGCCCAGTCAATGGCAAAGCTCGTCTCTTCCTGTTCTCGCCTCTTGATGGCCTCGTGCCGTTCGCGTTCCGCGCGCTAGGCGAACTGCTTGGCCAGTTGCCGCTACAGCCGCGCGAGCAATCCCCGGAGCTCCCGGTCATGGTCGCAGGAGAGATCGGCACGCTTCGCGTTCCGGCGGCGCTTCTTCGCAAAGCATGTGTTGGTGATGCTCTGTTGCCAGACAAATCGCCGTTCGGCCGCGACCAGATCACCCTATCTGTAGGCCTGTTATGGGCCCGGGCAGATCTTGAGGGCGATCACCTAATCCTGCGGGGGCCATTCCGCCCCCGATCGTGCCCTTTGGAGAATGCGCATATGACAAAACCCGAATCACCACTGGGGCCGTCGGAAGCCAATCTCGACGATGTCGAGATCGAGCTTGTCTTTGAATGTGGCCGCTGGCCCATGCCTCTGGGAGAATTGAGGAGCGCTGGTAAAGGACATGTTTTCGAACTTGGTCGGCCAATCGACGGTCCGGTGGACATACTTGCCAATGGTCGGCGTATCGGACGTGGCGACATCGTGCGCATCGGAGATGAGCTAGGCATCAGACTGCGTGGCAGGTTGGCATGCAATGACTGAGATTCAGCCGGCAATCTTTTCGCTTCTAGCGGTCACCGCCGGACTCGGTCTGCTGGTTTTGGTAGTCGCCACGACCACGGCGTTTGTAAAGCTATCAGTTGTTTTGTTCCTCGTCCGCAATGCGCTGGGGACCCAGACGATACCGCCTAACTTAGTGCTATACGCAGCGGCACTCATCCTCACCATTTTCGTTAGCGCGCCTGTTATTGAACAGACCTATGATCGTATGACGGATCCGAAGCTCCGCTATCAGACGTTCGATGACTGGCTAAGCGCCGCCAAAGCCGGCAGTGAGCCCTTGCGCGATCATCTCAAGAAGTTCACGAACGAAGAGCAGCGGCGATTCTTCCTCTCCTCGACCCAAAAAGTCTGGCCAGAGGAAATGCGAGCCAGAACCACACCTGATGACTTCGCCATTCTCGTACCATCTTTTCTAATTTCGGAACTAAAGCGTGGGTTCGAAATCGGCTTTCTCCTTTATCTTCCCTTTATCGTCATCGACCTTATCGTAACGACAATTTTGATGGCGATGGGTATGTCGATGGTATCTCCGACGGTTATATCCGTCCCATTCAAGCTCTTTTTGTTCGTCGCTATTGATGGCTGGTCAAGGTTGATGCACGGACTTGTATTGAGCTACACGATACCGGGAGGTTGATCATTATTGAATCCAGTATTGTCACTCTTATGAACCAATCGTTGGTGGTTTTCATGATCTGGATTCTGCCGCCGCTCGTTGCGTCGGTAATTGTTGGCCTAGGCATTGGCATCATCCAGGCGGCAACGCAGATCCAGGATGAAAGCTTGCCGCTCACTGTGAAGCTTCTGGTCGTTGTCGCGGTAATTGGCCTGTTTGCCCCCGTGCTGAGCGCCCCGCTCATAGGACTGGCCGGCCAGATCTTTACCGAGTTTCCCGCAATGACACCTGGCTATTAGTCCTCGCCATGTATGCGTCATCGGCCGAGATTCAAATCCTGATCCATACGGCTATCGAAATCGTCGTCGCGGCTGGTCTCGGCGCGGCCCGCGCGATAGGCATTATGCTGATCCTTCCTGTATTTACACGATCTCAGATTGGCGGGCTGATCCGCGGCTGCCTGGCTGTTGCCTTCGGACTACCGTGCTTGGCACACGTCAGCGAGGGCTTGCAGGCGCTAGATCCTGAAACACGTTTGATCCAGGTAACTCTTCTCGGATTGAAGGAGGTTTTTGTCGGCGTACTCCTTGGCACTTTTCTCGGCACTCCCCTTTGGGGACTTCAGGCGGCCGGTGAGTTTATGGACAATCAACGCGGCATCACTAGCCCGTCCGCTCCGAGCGACCCCACGACGAACAGTCAGGCTTCCGCTATGGGAGTCTTTCTCGGGATCACTGCAATTACGATCTTCGTCGCAGCAGGAGGTCTGGAGACCGTGATCAGCGCCCTTTATGGCAGCTATTTGATCTGGCCCGTGTATCGGTTTCACCCCGCATTGAGCGCGCAGGGAGCAATGGCGTTATTGAGGCTGCTCGACCAGATTATGCGCACGACATTATTGGTCTCGGGGCCCGTAGTGTTCTTTCTGGGGCTAATTGATATTTCAATGATGATCCTGCGTCGCTTTGCGCCCCAATTCAAGTCGAGCCAACTGTCCCCTGCGATCAAGAATATCGTCTTTCCGATTATCATGGTCACCTACGCTGCCTATCTGGTCGAGAGCATGAAACTGGAGATCACACAAGCGAGTGGCGCGCTTGAGTGGTTCGACAAGTTGCTGAAATGAGCGACACGAGTGAAGAAAAGGCACACGCCGCCACCCCAAAGAAACTAAGCGAAGCGCGCAAAAAAGGGCAGATATCGCGTAGCTCCGATTTCGTCCGCGCAGGCGGCACTTGCGCTGGGCTCGGCTATCTTTGGCTAAGAGGGAGCGTGATCGAAGACAAATGCCACGAAACGCTACTATTAACCGACAAGCTGCAGAACCTGCCTTTCGATGTCGCGGTCCGGCAGGAACTAGTCCTGCTAATCGAACTCACCCTGGCGACCGTTGGCCCGCTGCTTGGCACTCTCGTTGCTGCGGTAATTCTGACGGGATTATTAGCCAATGGTGGATTTGTCTTCTCTCTCGAGCGGATGAAGCCCAACTTTGGGAAAATAAACCCTTTTGAAGGGCTGAAGCGCATGGCGTCCATGCGTTCTGTAGTCGAAGTTGGCAAGACTCTGTTTAAAGTAATGGTTCTCAGCGCGACCTTTTCCCTCGTCCTTCTCGGCATGTGGAAGACGATGGTCTATCTGCCGCTGTGCGGCATGGGTTGCCTCGGCATTGTCTTTACGGAAGCGAAGCTGTTGCTCGGGATTGGCGCCGGTGCGCTTCTGATCGGCGGACTGATTGATCTCCTGTTGCAGCGTGCGTTGTTTCTGCGCGAAATGCGCATGACCAAGACCGAAGTGACGCGCGAGGTGAAGGAACAGCAAGGAACGCCGGAGTTGAACAATGAACGACGTCGCATCCGCAATGAAGCGGCCGGCGAGCCTCCGCTTGGGGTGAATCGCGCCACGTTGGTCTTCAGAGGGAAGGCGATACTGGTCGGTCTGCGTTACGTACGAGGTGAGACCGGTGTGCCGGTCTTAGTTTGCCGCGCCGAGGGCGAGGCCGCCTCACGAATGTTTAGTGAGGCGCAGGCGCTACGTCTCGAAATTGTCAATGATCATGTCTTGGCGCATCAACTCATCAGCACAACGAAACTGGGCAACGCCGTTCCCATGCAATATTTCGAGCCCGTCGCGCGAGCACTCTTCGCCGCAGGCTTAACCTAGCCGTGGCCTCAACAGGTTGTCTCCGGTCAGGCAAAATCTGCCGATTGGCGTGTACGACTTTAGGTTCGCGCGGTCTGCGGCTTATAGCGACGAGGTCAGGCAGGCGGTTCAGCGGCATGACGTCGGGTATGCCGCGGCAAAGGCCAATTCGCTGAGGCCGGTCTGGATCTGGATGAAGTGTTGGGCCCAACCGCATCTATCGGCTCCATCGCGAGGAAGGGCTGGCGGTGCACAAGCGGCGCGCGACGGCGTGCGGTCGGCACCGGGACACCGATCCTGGTGGAGGCGCGGCCGAAAGCGCGCTGGTCGCTGGACTTCGTCCACGACCAGTTTGCCTGCGGCCGTCGCTTCCGCATCCTCAACGTGGTCGACCTCGATCTCGGGCCGGCGTGTGGCGCGGGAACTGACGTACCTGATCGCCCGCCGTGGCAAGCCGGGCATGATCGTCTGCGACCTCGGCACCGAGTTCACCTCGAACGCCACGCTCGCCCGGTCGAAGGATCATCAGGTGGAATGGCACTACATCGCGCCGGGCAAGGCGATGCAGAACGCCGCTGCGAGAGCTTCAACGGGCGGATGCGGGACGAGCTCTTGAACGAGGCCCTGTTCTTCAGCGTCGACCATACCCGCAAGACGATCGCCGAATGGAAGGACGACTAAAACCGCCCACATTCAGCGCTCGGGTTCCTCACGCCGACGGCCTATGCCGCCAGTCTCACCGCAACGGCCGGCTGGGCTGAGACCCGCCCGCGGTGGGGCCTCGGGGCAAAGCCTAGAGCCTGTACCGGTAAGACCGGGCGCGCCAACCTACTCCTCATTCCTTGGCTGGAACTACTTTAGCCGCGAACGCGTATATTTCCTTTTTATACGCAAGTGCGCATATTTCGGCTTTATACGGCATCGCGTATATTGATATTTTATACGGGCTCGCGTATATTGGCCTTGGAGGTCATCATGAACGAGCAAATCGCCCGTACCGAAAAACAACTGGGAGCCATCCTGCGCCGCGCGCGCAAGCAGGCGGGGATGACGCAATCAAGCCTGGGGCACAACATCCATCTTCGGCAGGGAACGGTCTCCCGGCTCGAAGCCGGCGAGCCCGCAGTCCAACTGCGCACCGTTATGGAGGCACTCGCTGCCCTCAACCTCGAACTCGTGGTCCGGGACCGGAGCAAAGCGAGCGCAGCGGACATTGAGGACCTCTTCTAAATGGCGCGCCAGCGAACGCACGCTCCCCTCAACGTCTTTCTCAACAGCCGCCTTGTTGGCGTGCTGCGACGTGAGACAAGCGGCGCTATCGATTTCCGCTATGATCTCGACTGGCTTGGCTGGAGGGCGACGTTTCCGATTTCGTTGTCGCTACCGCTGCGCGAGGACCGCTATATCGGCGAACCCGTCATCAACGTGTTCGACAACCTGCTGCCGGATAGCGACGCAATCCGCAAGCGCGTCGCGGAAAGAGTGGGAGCCGCAGGCACAGACGCATACAGCATGCTCACAGCCCTTGGTCACGATTGCGTCGGCGCGCTTCAATTTCTGCCGGATGGGATCAATCCAGGCGCGCCGGGAAGTACCGACGGAAAACCTGTCGACGTTTCGGAGATTGGGGACATCATTCGCAATCTCGCAGCTGCCCCGCTGGGCATGGGCGAGGATGATGATTTCAGGATTTCCATCGCGGGCGCGCAGGAGAAAACGGCCCTGCTGCGCAAAGACGGCAAATGGTACAAGCCCGTTGGCACGAGCGCGACAACCCACATTCTCAAACCTCAAATCCGGCAGCTGCCCAACGGCATCGACCTGTCGAACAGTGTCGAGAACGAATATCTCTGCTTGAAACTCCTCGCCGCATTCGGCGCGCCGAGCGCCGACGCCGAAATCACGGACTTCGGAGAGCGAAGGACGCTGATAATCGAGCGCTTTGATCGCCGCTGGACACGTGATAATCGGCTGCTCCGCCTGCCGCAGGAGGATTGCTGTCAAGCCCTTTCCTTCCCGCCCACACGAAAATATCAGTCCGACGGGGGCCCGAGCATGCGCTCAATCCTGGAGCTCCTGAAGGGCAGCGATACGCCTGAGAGCGACATCGCGATGTTCATGCGGGCCAACATTGTGTTCTGGTTGATCGGAGCAACCGACGGCCACGCGAAAAATTTCAGCATTTTTCTGGGACCCGGCGGGCAGTTCAGAATGACGCCTCTTTACGACGTGCTCAGCGCGCAGCCGAGTCTGGACGCTGGCCAAATCCAGAAGAAGAAATTCAAGCTTGCCATGTCTGTCGGCAAGGGCCGCCACTACGCCATCAACGACATCATGCCGCGCCATTTCATTCAAACCGCTGAGCTCTCCGGAGTGGGAGCGGCACTTGTAAAATCGATCTTCGACGATCTCGCGGAAAGCGCGGTGCGGGCGTTTGATGAGGTAGTTGAATCGCTGCCAGGTGGCTTCCCGGAAGCGATGACGGATTCGATCGGGAAGGCAATCGTTCACCGGCTTGGGCTTTTGGAAGTTGAAGCATCCGCTGAGAACGCCGCCGTTTAGAAATGGGAGGCGCCGGATGAAGATGGCAGCAGGACCATGGACGCCGATGCGATCCAGGCCCGAACCTGGCCGTTCGTACCTGATCTGCGGCACGTATGGCGGTATGCAGACGTGCGATGTCGCCTTCTACAACGGGACACGAGCCGATGGTTCGCATTGGTGGATGCTGGGCAATGTCGAGATCGCGCCCGCGGCGATTGACCGCTACGCAGAAATCCTCCTGGAAGAGATCGATCAGACGCACCCCTCTCCGAGTCTTCATTCCTCTCGCGTATAGCGATGCCCCCGCGGGCGGTTCTGCTTGTGGCCGGAGTTCTCGCCAATGTTCTTTTTCCAGCTCCTTTTGGGCTCGGCTTTGAGACCAACCGCTGGAACCGTGATGTCGAGATTGTTGACCTCGATCTGATGCTGGCGCGCCTTCCACGTTTCGACGTGGAGGCTTTCAGCCGCCAGGATTTCTCGCCGGATTTTCGTTTCGAGCGAGCGCCGCTCGCGCAGGTCAAGGCGATGCAACGCCTTGTGACGACGCTCCAGCATGAACTGCTCGCGTTGGTGACGACGGCCTAATGCCTCCTGTTCGATGCGGTGGCGCTCCGCGGGATTGATCCGGGGATTGATCTGGCCGAACTGCATAATCGAAGCCTTCTGCGGGAAATCTGAGCGCAGAGCCACCGAAAGGCTCTTGATCCAAGAAAGCTATCGGAAAGAACCTCTAACCGCCGCCCTCGCCTTGCGACAAACCAGCGTAAGCGAACAGCTTAAACTACAAATCTGGGGGGAGGACTTCGAATCTCGTCGGGCGCGCCAATTATCTCAAGCACTTAGCCGCCGCGCGCCATACTAATCTTAGGATTAGTACGGGAATTAGTATGGCAGATTCCCTCACTTGTTCGGTTGCCTTGACGCAATTTCGCGTCGGCGCGGTGCCAGGGGAACACTCCGACCGGCTCATGCGTTGCCCTCCGAAGGCAGAGGTCACAGGTTCGAATCCTGTCGGGTGCGCCATTTTTATACTGTGAAAACAGGTGGTTAGCAAGGCCTCTTGGTAACCGGGGCAGATTTCCGGGCGATCAGGCTGGAGCGGCTTGGCTGACGAGATCGGGAAGCGGCAGAACGGCGGTTTGTGTGGGGATACCAAGGCGGTCGCCGAGGTAGGCGAAGAAGGAGACGCCGAGCTTGGTGCAGGTCTTCATCAGG
>NZ_JBHLYT010000050.1:0-9795 GCF_042431665.1 Mesorhizobium kowhaii | reverse complement strand
GAAATCTCCATAGCCATCGACTGTGGCCCGCGGGTTCCTTCCTCGGGGACTTTCGTACGCCTGCCGGCGCCCGAAACTCTTCACGGAAGCGGAATGGCAGCTTCTAGCATCCAGAAAGCGATGGCAGACATTCAAGCAGGTGGGATTGAAGTCTCCAACTGACCCAAACACGACAGCCGACATCACGGCTAACAGGTCCGCTTGCACCAAAAACGATCTTCCGAAGCAAATCTCAACCAGTGGAGGGAGTGGGATTGAAACCACCGAGAACTCGTGCCCGCGCCGGTTTTCAGTCCGGTGCCCTGGCTAAAGCGCCTCGCGACTGAACGGATTCATGCGACGCGCCTTAGGTTACTGCTGTTATCCATCTCGTTGTACCAAAACCGCTGCGCACTTTTTGGGCGACATCTACTAATGTCCGATTCCCGCAGCCTTTTGCCGACGAGACCTGACCGCCTCCAGCAGTTCGCGCTCGCAGGTGTGAGCATTTCGAAAAATGGCCACAACCATCACCGCCAAGATTTCTGCGTCCAGGTCCAAAGGGTCGAGATTCTCATCCTCGCAGACCTGATCGAACACGCGCTCGCAAATAGCCAGATCGAGGGGGCTCAGGCAGGTGCGATTGAAACGCCGACGCAGCATCTGTGCGAACCTTTCAGGGCCCGCCCCCGTGCTTGGCGGCGGGCTTTTACTAATGAACCGCTGACGCGATGGAATGCTTAAATGATAATATCGTCCACAGTGTATTGGAATAAGTTTACCTGTTGCCTGATGATTCCTCTGTTAATAGTCCCAAAATCAGCGCGCATTCACGAGCTTTATACTGCCCAGCAATCATAAGCTGGTAGTAATCTTGCCGTTTGTGTTCCGGGATGTGAAATCCGCGCCGAAATTCCGCCGCTTCTTTCGCGGTTCGAGTGCAGCCGAGTTTACTGGCGGTGACTTTCAAACTCGCCAGCGAGCATCCGATCTTTTCCGCAATAACTTTCAGCGGCTCGTTGTTACCGTATCCATCAAGAATTATCTTGCGACGAGCTTCGCTGTTGAGCTTTGTGTTCATTTCGATTGTCTCCTCAACTACTATCTCACGATGCCAGATTCTTACGCGCCAGGTTGAAGAGTGTCGTTAGCTTCGCATCCAGAAACTTATCTCGGAATGCATTTCTTGCTGTAATCCAGCGTGATCGCCGTTTTTGTCGACTCGGGTTCCGCCAGTCTTGCCAGATGCCTGAAATACACCACATGATTGTGAGGGGCATGGGCATACCCGAATCGGATATGGCACCACGCGATGGACACTAAGAGGCAAGACCAGGCCCTTGCGAGGCAGCAGCGGGACCTTGATCGGCGTCGTTGGCCGCGCGAAGGTCAACCCCACAATGAGGCCGCTCCATCGCTCGCGCCGGTGCTCGAACCTCTGCCCTTTTCAACGCTCGAACTGGCGCCAGAGGATCAATTCGCTGCTTGGCAAGCGCATATGGCGCCGCTTGTCGAGGTCAGGTTGCCGGAAGACAAATCGCCGGACGATGGCTTTCCCGCCGACCACACGGCTTGGAATCTCGGTGGCATGCTGATCGTTCAACAGCGCGCGCCGGCACATAGCTACATGCGTTCCGCCGCGAAGCTCCGATCCAGTTCGATCGATCACTGGTATATCGTCTTGCCACGTACTGGCCGGTCGTGGACGGAGGTGGATCGCCGCGTTGCGGAAAACCAGTCGGGCAAATTGGAGATCAGATCGCTTGGCTATCCGTTTCGCGGGAGGGTAACGGACTCGGAAAGTCTCTTTCTCTATCTACCGCGTGATTTGTTCTCTGATGCGGCGTCGACCCTCGACGCAAAGAACAATTCAATTCTGTCCGGCAACTTTGCCAACCTCTTCGTCGACTACGTCAACAGCATCGAAGCAAGACTGCGCAGTCTCACGGCCGAAGATCTGCCCCGCATCATACACGCAACACGCAGCATGATCATTGCCTGCCTCGCGCCTCCGGCGGAACATGCCGCGGCTGCCGAACAATTGGCGAGTGTCGCGCTGATGGAGCGCGCGCGTCGATACGTCCAAACCAATCTGGATGCGGCTCATCTGACACCGGATTCAATGTGCCGGGCGCTCGGCGTATCGCGCTCTCGTCTGTATCAATTGTTCGAACCGAGCGGTGGTGTTCTCCATTACATACAAAGTCGCCGACTTTTGGCAGCTCATGTTGCACTCAGCGATCCGGCGGACAGCCGGCGAATTGTTGATATTGCCGAGACCTTCGGGTTTAGTTCAGCGGCCAATTTCAGTCGAGCATTCAGCAAGGAATTCGGTTACAGCCCCCGCGAAGGCCGCAGTACTGTGGTGTTGCCGCGCCCCGCCCACTCTGTTTCGCTTGCTGAACACGAGAAGGCCTCGTCCTTTGAAGGTTGGCTCAAAGCGCTCGGAAGCTGAGTGCAGGATCGGCGATGGTTGAGATGGGCGGGCTTAAAACAGGGGCGGGGAAGGCGACGCCGCTCCGTGGACCAGAATATTTCGTGTCGCGTCCACCCGCGCCATCAATCATATGGCCAATTCCCGCCAATTTCCGGTTTATTAACCAACTGGGATTGCTCATCGTTATCGCCGCCAATCACAGCAGAGCATACATTGCAACTACGCCGCATGCGGAACTTGTTAAGACCGGGAGTTGAAAGTTTGCCAAGCTTGACAGTTATGCTATTTTTACACTGGGGGCGCGGATTCGCACCGCCTATGGAGGTGGCTATTGCATCCAGACGCATCAGGCGTCGGCACGGAGAGTGAGGGGCCTTCCTCAAGCGATGTTCCACGTCCCGGCGAAACGCTTCTCGCTGACCTTTTGGCGAACACGGCCGAACTTTTGTCGTTCTATGACCGCGACTTCTGTCTGACGCACTACGCAACCAAGCTCAAAGGCGTGTACGGAGGCGCGGTGGCGCCGGGTGCCGCCATTTGGGAGATCTATCCGAGCTTCCTCGATGCGAGGTATCGCGACGAATTTCTTCGTGTGTTCCACGGCGGCTCGCCGGCAAGCATCGATTTGCCGCGATCATCGGGCGAAGCGCCGCGGTCCGCTTTCGTTTTCGCGACTGCAAATGGTGTGGGAATCATCGAATCAAGGGGGCGTGGTGGGCGGAGCGTCGCGGAGGAGCAAGAGCATGTAATTCTGCTCCATCAGGCGACGCACGACGTGTTGACCGGACTGCAGAATCGGCGGCGATTCGGCGAGCAGCTGCAGCAAGCACTGGCGGCCCTCGGCGAACCAAAGTCGAAAATCGCCCTGCTGCAGATCGACCTCGATGATTTCAAAGCGGTCAACGACACGCTCGGCCATGGAGCAGGCGATACGCTCCTTCAGCTCGCGGCGGGTCGTATCCGCGACGCGCTGCAGGATGGCGAATCCGCGTACCGGTATGCCGGCGATGAGTTCGCTGTCATCCAATTGGGAAGGGAGCAGCCAGCAGAGGCTGAGCGCCTCGCCGGATCGCTGGTCGACGCGTTCAAGGCCCCCTTCGTCATCAACGGTATTCCCGTCTTCGTCGGCTCGAGTATCGGAATTGCTTTCGGGCCGGAGCACGGGACCGATGGCGAGCAGCTGATGAAAGCCGCTGACATTGCTCTTTACGCAGCCAAGACAGATGGGCGCGGCTGCGCTCGAACATTCAACCGTTCGATGCTGCTCTTGCTCGAGCAACGCGAGAATCTGAGGCGCAGCCTTCGAACCGCGCTGGAGCGGGGCGAGCTTTATCTGGAATATCAGCCGCTCATTCGGCCCCCCTCGTCGGTGATCGGTTTCGAAGCGCTGCTGCGGTGGCGGCACCCCGACGTCGGGGTCATTCCTCCCAGCGTGTTCATCCCGATCGCCGAAGCCGACGGTTTGATGGACGACATTGGACGATGGGTGCTCGAGGAAGCCTGTCGCCAGGCATTGACCTGGCCTTCCTCGCTGACAGTCGCGGTGAACCTGTCGCCGGCTCAGTTCCTTGGCGGTTCGCTGACAGACACGGTTGCTCAGGTCATCGACGAAGTTGGAATCCGACCCGACCGGCTTGAACTCGAGATAACCGAGACGGTTCTTCTTGAGAAGACGATCGACAATATCGATACATTAAACACTCTGAACGTATTGGGAATACGAATATCGCTCGATGATTTTGGAACGTACTATTCGTCGTTGAGTTACCTTAAGAATTTTCCCTTCGACACGTTGAAGATAGATCAGTACTTCATTGCGGACCTGGAGACCGATCTCAAAAGCCAAACGATCGTGCGATCGATCATAAATCTGGCGCACGGCCTGGGAATAAGTGTCACTGCCGAGGGGGTCGAGACGTCGGCACAGGCACGATGGCTGATCAAGGAAAACTGCGATTGCTTGCAAGGTAATTTCCTGGGACGGCCGCTCGGAGCCGAAGCAACCAACGATTTCATCAGGCGGTCCCCGCTGAGGGTGGTACGAGCGATGGAGGAATCAAATCGGGCGGTCTAGCGCCTTGCACCCTTTGTTAACGGTGAAGTGGAGATTTGTAGAAACGATCGAGACAGATACCGCGCAATCCTTCGAGTCAGTGCGAGAGTGACTCGTTACGGGGCGCGGTGAAATTTTCAGCCTCGGAGGTCATTGCCCCACCAGGGCTCAATACTGATGGAACATGGGAGGATGCCGATGGGACCTGTTCAACATGACCTAGCTGGCGAGCCGACTTTTGAGCCCATGATCCAGATCGACATGGAAATCAAAGCTTTCGTCTCCGCTTGGAGACACTGCGATTATGTCTCGACATACATGGCCCGCATGATCAGTCAAAATAGATCAGACTCGGTCCGGCATTCAAATCTCTTTTCCTCTGCCTTTAACGAACTGCTGGAAGTCGTCTTTCGTACCCGCCATGCCGACGGCGAATTGGCATGCAGGGTGTCTCGCCATGGCGCCACGGATAGGATCGAGCTGACATTCCCTTGCGTGCCAGGGGAGCGCCGATTCTACCAAGAGGCCGTGTCGCAAGTCGCAGGATTCGAGGCCGGGGAGCGATACCTTAACTCGGTGTCCGGGGATCTCGCGCCCAGCCGGGAGGTCGTACTCCTGGAACTGGCTGTCGACTACAACGCGACACTCAGGGTCGAGGAAGCCGATGGCGATGCAATCAAGCTTGTCGTCGATCTTCCGCTTGAGGGCCTGCGAAATTGAACCCTTATGACCTTCTCCCGCGCTTCAAGGCGCAATACGACGCGAACAACCAGGAGTTCTCCATATGGGGGGTGGTCCGGCCTCAGGCGGTCGATGAGCTCGGGCCCAGCATGGCATTGCTTCGCGATGCGATCGGCCGCGTGTGCGGCGTTCTCTACATCAATGTCAGACGCCTGACGCAGATGAACAACGCTGCGTTTTACGCCTTTTCGAGGATCATCATTGATGCCTGTCGCGCTCGACCCGATCTCAAATTCGTCGTCATCACGTCAAGCGTCGTCGGATGGACCTCGCGAAAATTCGGTCGCTTGAGCGGAATCGAACCGAACATCACGGTCGAGGAGTATGACAGTGAATTCTATCCGGGGCAGGGCTTCCTCGAGGAAGGCGGGTTCGTTCCGATCCTCCGCACACAGACAAAGATGACCTGGCGCCACGAGCGCGCAATCTTGCCGCGACACGGCATGAGGCCCGGGATCGTCATGGCCGACATCTGTTGCGGGATCGGAGATTTCGCCGTGCTCGTGCAGAAGGAGTTCCAGCCATCGCGGATCGTCGCCCTCGACCACTCCATGTCAAGCCTCAGCTATGCTCGACAAGTGATGCGGGAGTTCGATATCCGGGGCATCGAATATACCTATGGCGATGCGTCGGAGATGCTGCTCGACGAAGCGCAGTTCGATTTGGTCACCTGCCGGCATTCACTGCAAATCTTCAATCGGCCTGAACTCATCCTCAAGGAACTCTATCGCATATGCAAGCCGGGCGGGCGGGTCTACATTACCAACGAGAAGAATTCGCATTGCCTCGGGGAGCCGCGCTCCGAAAGCATTCGTTGGACCTACAACGAGGTGGCGAAGCTGTTCGGGCATTTCGAGATGGATGTCGAGCTTGGGCCCAAGAGTCGGCGATACCTGGTCGAAGCCGGGTTCGAAGATATACGTGTCGAGTCCTTCATGGTCACTAACCTGGACGGCGATCCGCAGGACTTCGCCGATGTCATTGTGGCCTGGGCGAATGTCTATGCGGGCGAGATGGCGACCAGACGCGGCGACGGACCGGAGTTCGTCGCACGGTTCCGGCAGGGCTTCCAGGACCACATTTTCGCTGCACTCCACCCCAAGGGTTATGCGGGTTGGCCGATCTGGGTCGCATCGGGGCGACGGCCGCAATGAAATCCGACAATGAGCCTACACCACGCTTCGGCCTGCGCTCCTTTCGAGCGAAATTCGTATTGGTCGTTGGCGGCGCCGTACTGTTCGACCTCCTGCTGAGTGGCGGCCTGGCGCTTTGGAACGTTCAAAAGCTGTCGCGCGACGCCACATCGGAAGTCGGTGAGGGCCTGACGACAGCAAACCAGGAATACATTCGTTCCTATGCCGATTCGACGGCGTTGAGTGTCGACCTGCTGCTCGATCGGGTTCATGGGGACGTCAAGGCGCTGGCCGGCGTGCTGCAGGCCCAGATCGACGATCCGAGTAGGCAGCAACAGGTCGGAGCGACGCTTTCGCATCAGGCGCCCGACTCCGTGAAGGTCGTCTACGACACTAAGGGCGATTGGGCGCAGAATCTGCCGGGCTCGCCTTCCGTGGTAAGCGTCTGGGGCTACCTGCTGGGCGCCGACCACAGTCCGCTGCCCGGCGTTCAGAAGGAAATAGAAGACAGTACCGTGATCGATCTCGTCGCACCGACTCTCATGGCCAGCGGGGCGTCCAAACTGCAGATGTACTATATTGGTCCAAAAGAACGGCCGATCTTCAGGACGGTGCCATATACGGACCAGGCACAGACCTTCGACCGGCTCTATCCAGGCCACAACAAGGCGGAGTTCTGGGAGTTCTTCTTTCCGGGAATCTATGGTTCATGGCAGCAATGGGCCAAGGATCCAGCCTCACGTCCGGTCCCTGACGACATAACCCAGACAGCGCCTTACACCGATGCGATCACGGGAAAGCTGATCGTCAGCTTTTTCCACCCGCTGTGGACGCGCGATCGCACCAGTATCGCCGGCACGGCGGGGGCGGACATCACGCTCGATCAGCTCGCGGAAGTCGTTGAAAGGGTGAAGATCGCTGAAACCGGGTTCGGTTTCCTCACGATGTCGACCGGCAACGTGGTGGCGATCAATCCGTCGGGCCAGGCGATCATCGGCCTGACTTCATCGAGCGATGCCGGCACGCAGGGCGTCACCGGCCTGGAGAGGTCTCTGCGGGGAAGTACGCAGCCGGCTATCGCGTCGCTGCCTCTCGACCAGAACAATGACGGTGTCATCCAGCATATCATGCTCGACAACAAGGGCGAACGCGTTCCCTACATTGTTGTTCTCAAGAGGTTGAAACCGACCAATCTGTGGAGTTCGGGACCGATCAAGTCCGAAACGATGTCGGTCGGGATCGTCGTTCCCGAAGGGGAGATCTATGCGTCCCTGTTCGCCGCGCAGAAGAGTATTTCCCGCGCAACCAATCGTATCCTGCTCTTCCAGGTCGGCGCGATCGTCGTTTCGCTTCTGATTGTCTTTGCGGCCGTGCTCGGGATTTCGAAACGGATCACCGCGGGCCTCAGGGCGCTTGCCAGCGCCGCCCAGAAGCTCCAGTCCAAAGATTATTCAGTCCGCGTGAACATTCCAACGCGCGACGAGGTAGGAGCGGCAGGGATTGCCTTCAACCGGATGGCTGAGGAGATCAGCTTTCACACGGAAAACCTCGAGCAACTCGTCGACGAACGAACCAGGGAGCTCGGGGACGCAAATCAGGAGATTTCCGCACTCAACGAAAAGTTGCGGGACGAGAACGTCCGCCTCGGTGCCGAACTCGCAGTTGCCAGGCAGATCCAGATGATGGTCCTGCCGAAACCATTCGAACTCGAAGCGATTCCGGGGCTGGAGATCGCAGCGTATATGCGGCCGGCGGACGAGGTCGGCGGGGACTACTACGACGTCCTGCAGAACGGATCACGGGTAAAGATCGGCATCGGCGACGTGACCGGTCATGGTCTCGAGAGCGGCGTGCTGATGCTGATGGTCCAATCCGTTGCACGCGCGCTGCAGGAGACCAACGAAGCGGATCCGCACCAGTTTCTGGATCGGCTGAACAGAGCGATCTACAAGAACATCGAGCGGACGAACACCGATAAGCATCTTACGCTGGCCTTCCTTGACTTTGAGGATGGGCGGGTAACGCTATCCGGCCAGCATGAGGACGTTCTCGTCGTCCGTGCGGACGGGGAAGTCGAACGCATCGACACGCTTGATCTGGGTCTGCCGGTTGGTCTGGAGAGTGACATCTCGCAGTTCATTGACACGCATGACATCAAGTTCGGGAGCGGCGACGTGATCGTGCTGCACACCGACGGTGTGACCGAGGCGGAAGACCAGGACAAAAGACTGTTCGGGTTCGAGCGCCTTTGCCAGAGCGCACGAAAACGTCATGGCAGGAGCGCCGAGGAAATCAAAACCGGGATCATCGAGGATCTGATGGCCCATATCGGAATACAGAAGATCCACGACGACATCACCCTCGTGATCATAAGGCACACATAGGCATGACCACGCTGTTCGGTACCCCTGACGTTGCAATCGGGATGAAGGAGAGTGTCAGTCGCGTGCGGCTGTTCGACGGACCTCTCGACTTGAGTTGGCGTCATTGTGCCACGACCTCGGACTTCATCGCCGATCTTTTCGCGTTGCGCTTTCAGTCGTCCCGCAATGACTAAAGGGAAGTGCGCCATAGCATCGGATATCTGGTCAACGAGCTCATCGAAAATGCCGTCAAGTTTCGCGCACCGGGTGAGATCGTGATCGAGGCGTCGATGGATTCGGAGTGCTTCAAGCTCAAGGTGTCGAACGACGTCGATGGTGAAGACGCGTCCGAGTTCCAAAACCTCCTGGCGGACATCACGGTTGGCGACCCCAGAGACCTGCTGATACAGCGAATTGAAGCGAATGCCGCGAACCCCGACATGGCAGGCTCCGGACTCGGATTGCTGACGTTGATGAGCGACTATGGCGCACGCCTGGCTTGGATATTCAGCTCCGCCGACGAAAGCGATCGGATTTGCCTGGAGACATATGCCTCCATTCCGATCTCGCAAACTCACAACTAGATGAAACGAAGCCAGGCCATGGAAATCAAGACAGACGACTACCGCGTGTGGATTGAAGGAAGCGAAATTTTTTTCGACGGTGCCATGCGGCTCGCCAGTTCCGAAGCCGGTGCGCCTATCACGGCTTTGGCGGCCAGTGTTCTTGCCTCAAATCCCTCCTCCATTACGCTCAACTTGAAGGACCTTCACTTTCTCAACTCTTCCGGTATCAACCTGCTGGCGAAATTTACCATCGAGGTGCGCAAGCATCCCGATGTTCGACTCGTCGTGCGTGGAACGCCCGACATACCCTGGCAATCGAAATCATTGCCGAATCTGAAGAAGCTGCATCCCGCTCTGGTGCTTTTGATGGACTAACCAGGTCGCTCGAAATCAGCCAAAGGACTGCGTGGTGCAAGAGCGCTGTTGATTGCCACTGAGAACTGACCCGGCAACCCAGGATATTTCCACCGAGAATTGACCCATGTTTGAACCTTGCCCTGCGTGTTTTCAGCGGGGGCTACGG
>NZ_JBHLYT010000049.1:0-1339 GCF_042431665.1 Mesorhizobium kowhaii | reverse complement strand
GAGAAGGCCAAGACCTGGCTCGAGAGCCGACAGGGGCAAAGGCTGTCGGCCGAGGAGCTGTTTCGAACCGTGACTGGCGGACATATCGACGGTCCTGGCGCGGTTGCCATACCCTCCAGCGACGAGTGTCTCCATGTGCCGACGCTCAAGAGCGAGACGTTGACGGGGACGAGCGGCGTGCTGATCGGGCGCTCGCCCTATGACAAGCCCAACCTGCGCCCGTTTGCCCCAGAAGGAGTCAAGTCGGCCCTCGAGGGGGATCCGACCGCTGTGTTTCTCGACAACTGCACGGCCATCCAATACAGCTTCAACGTCGCCCAGAAGTCGGGGAGGGAACTGGCGGCCAACGATCCGACCTTTTTTGCCAAAGGCATTCTGATCGTTGTCCCGGATAAGATGTGGCCGGCCGCCTACGCCGACCGTGGGCTGGTGATGTCTGCCGAGGACGTCAAATGCCATGCGAGCTGGACCTCGAGCAAGGACCGCGTCAAGGTGGACACGCCGCTCGACTGCCTCGGCATCCTGCAGGCGACCGAGGTGTTTGCCCCGGGCTCGTTGGTGGCTGTCCCGACCGGTGAGCAGAAAAAACTTGACGGCGACTTCGACGGCGACACCGTCATCATCCTCGGCGACCGGCCGCAGCTTTATGAGCATTTGCGCGCGTTCGATCACCGGGAGCAAGCTCTGGGACTTCCGTCGCTGAAGCCGCCAAAGTCCCATACCCCGGCGCTTGAGGGCGACGATTACCAGTTCAGTCGCGCCCGCCAGATCCTCTCTGCCACGCAGAATGTTCTGGAAACTTATACCTGCCTGCAGCGAAGCTTTCTGGCTCAATCCCATGAAGCACGACGCTGGTTTGCCGAGCGTGCCGTCTTTGGCACCTATGAGGGCGTTCACAAGGAGCTCCGGCGAGATATCGGTCAGCTGTTGAACCAGGAAGAGGTGAGTGGCCAGGATATCCAGAACACGTTTGCGAGGGCGAGGCGCGAGATTGAGGTCGCCAAACATCCGGTTGCCCGCGAAATGGCCGAGTTGCTCGTCTCCGACCTTGTGGCATGGGCAGTCAAGCAGGGTGGACAACTCCTGCCCGAAACAATCGAAAGCGCGAACGCCGCAAACCCGAGCTTCAGCGCAAGGCTGTGCGAGCTTTTCCCGGGTCTGACCGAGACCTATCCGGCAACGCCTCAGCCACGAGACCGCATCCAGCTTTTGCTCGACCACTATCCTGCTCGCATCGATTCTCGCCCAGATGGTTACAATCCGGACGACCTCGTACAAAGCGCAACCAACTTGCTGAGCCTCGGCATCAAGGTCGGCACCGACGCCTATAAATCCGATA
>NZ_JBHLYT010000048.1:0-10224 GCF_042431665.1 Mesorhizobium kowhaii | reverse complement strand
ACGGATCGATCAAAATGGCGGCCCTTGAACATGACAAACTCCCGGAAAGCAGGAGCAGCCGTCATGCAGCAATGACCTTTCCGAAAAGTTTGCGACGGAACCAGATCCGGTTGGGCGTCTCGCCGCGGCTGTGTTTTGCCAAGTGCGTGGACGGATGAAAGACGAAGCTCCGATCCTTCTCCTGAACTTGCTTGGTCCCCAGATTGGTCAGGCTCATTGCCGCTCTCCCCTTGATCGTCCGGCGGAAGACAATTCGTCAGCCGCTCGTCAAGGAGTGATTATAGCGACGGACACACCTCACGTTCCACGGCAATGCCCGTCCGCGACCGACGAATTCACGGAACTTGCGTCGATCTCCGTGGAAAACACGGGCTTTGCAAACTCATCGCGCGCTGGGTGCGGACAAGGGTATCGGCGAATTGGATTTCACGGATTTCGTCACCACGAGGCTGTAATATTGGTCGATCCCGAGGCCTATCTGCAGCAATCCCTCCATGAACTCCTGATAGGCAGCCATAGAAGAAGCTGCGACGCGCAGCAGGTAGTCGATCCGCCCTCCAATCGCCCAGCAGTCCAGGATTTCGGGGATGCCTTGAATTGCGGCCTCAAAGTGTCGTTGGTCTTCGAGGCGATGACGATCCAGCACCACCTCCACCATGACAAAGATCACGCCCCCAGTGAGGGACGGACTCAGCCGCGCGTAGTAACCTTCAATAGCTCCTGCCGTTTCGAGTATGCGCAGCCGCTCCGAGCAAGCCGACGCCGAAAGATGAACGCGTTTCGCAAGCTCGCTTTTCGATATCCGACCGTCTGCTTGCAACTCGGATAGAATCCGAAGGTCCCAGGCGTCGAGGCGTACAGTGTTGATTTTCGCTTTCATGGCCTGCCGGAGCTGAATCACGGCTTTACGTTTAGGCTGCTTATGGGTCCGTGCCAATTGCATCTATGGTACCGACGCGCCAATCAAGCGTTGCGTTCGTGGCAGGTGATGTCGCGCGTGCGTTTGCTCCTATTCGCACAGCAGCCCAAATGAGGCGCACAGCCTTCTCGTTGCTCTGCAGTCTATGGATGAGTGAAGCGGGACGATCCCAACAGATGGGGTGATCAAATGCCGATGTTGCGCGCGATGCTATCGGCTGCCATGCGCTTGCGCCACTCAATCGGCCCAGAAGTGTGAACCGAGTTTCCCTCAACATCGACAGCCATGATCACCGGCATGTCCTGGACCTCGAATTCACAGATGGCTTCCATGCCGAGGTCTTCGAAGGCCACGAGCCGCGCCGCTTTGATCGATTTCGATATCAGGTACGCCGCGCCACCCACTGCAACCAAATAGGGCGCCTTGTGTCTGACAATCGATGCAATAGCCGCTGGTCCCCTCTCCGCCTTGCCGACCATCGCGAAAAGCCCGGTTTGCGCGAGCAATCTTTCCGTAAAATCGTCCATGCGGCTGGAGGTTGTGGGGCCAGCCGGCCCCACGACCTCATCCCTCACCGCTCGGACTGGTCCGACATAGTAGATCACGCGTCCTCGCAGGTCGACCGGAAGCGGTTCACCGGCTTCCATCAGTTCGACCATTCGCTTGTGGGCGGCGTCGCGACCCGTCAGCATTTTTCCGGACAAAAGAAGGGTCTCCCCGCAGCGCCACGATGCTGTCTCTTCTCTCGTCAACCCATCCAGGTTGACCCGGCGAACGCCGCTTGTTTGCAAGTCTTCAGGACCGATCTGAGGCCATTGGGAAAGGTCGGGCGGTTGGAGCTGCGCTGGCCCTTTGCCGTCCAAAGTGAGCGTCAGGTGCCGGTTGGCTGCGCATTGCGGGATGAGTGCCACGGGCTTGGACGCCGCATGGGTTGGATAGGTTGCAACCTTGACATCGACGACGGTTGTCAGACCTCCCAGGCCCTGGGCGCCGATCCCGAGAGCGTTGATGCGTTCATAGAGCTCAATGCGGAGCGCCTCTTCCGCAGTTGACGGCCCCCTGGCGATCAGATCCGACATGTCGATAGGCTCGTTCATGGCCTCCTTGGCGAGCAGCATCGCCTTTTCGGCGCTACCACCGACACCGACCGAGATCAGCCCTGGTGGGCACCAGCCGCTGCCAAGCGTCGAAACGGTGTCGACCACCCAGTCGGCAACGGACGCGCTGGGGTTAAGGGTGGTGAAACGCGCCTTGTTTTCCGACCCGCCACCCTTTGCGGCGATGGTGATCTCGATCTGGTTGCCTTGCACAAGTTCGACATGAACGACTGCCGGCGTGTTGTCGCGGGTGTTCAATCGTCGGCCAAGCGGATCCGAGACGATCGATGGTCGAAGGGGATTGTCCGGGTCGAGATATGCCCGACGAACGCCTTCATTCACGAGGTCCACGAAACTGGCCGCGGAATTGATACGAACTCCCATCCCGACCTTGGCGAAGACCACCACGAGACCGGTGTCCTGGCAGATCGGCCGTCGCCCAAATGCGGCCATCCGCGAATTCAACAGAATCTGCCCGATGGCGTTCTTTGCCGGCGGGCTTTGCTCGCGCGCATAAGCCTGTGTGAGGTACTGGATATAATCCGGGGGGTGGTAGTACGAGATATACTGGAGGGCGTCGGCAACGCTCCTTGCAATGTCTTCACCGGCAATGGTGCAGGTTCTTTTTTTCACCAATTCTTACCCGAATGACCCGAGCCCGTTGACGAGTTTCAGGCTTTGGAAGCTGCGCAGGCCATGCTCGCCACCTTCATAGCCATAGCCGCTCTGTTTGACGCCTCCGTACGGCGCATCCGCGGAAACTCCTTTCAGGTAATTTACGCTGACAGCGCCCGCCGAAACACCTTCAATCAGCTCCCGTTTCGCATCTGCGGCGCCGGTGAAGAAGTAAGCGGCCAGGCCATAGTCGGTGGCATTGGCTTCCTCGATTGCTTCCTCGATCGTGTCGAAAGGCGCCACGGTCAGGATCGGCCCGAACGGCTCGTCATGAAGCACTTTCGCATCCTTCGGCACCCCTGTCAGGATAGTCGGCGGCCAGTAAAAGCCCGGCTGATCGAGGCGGGCGCCGCCGGTCTCGATATGGGCGCCGCGCTCCACCGCGTCCTTGACCAGCCCCTGCATGGCCTCGATTCGCCGCGCGTTTGCCATCGGTCCCATCTCCGTCGTTGGGTCGTCCGGCGGGCCGATCTTGATCTTGCGGGCGACTTCGGTCATCCGCGACAGAAACTCCTCATAAAGTGGCCGCGCCACTAGGATTCTGCTTGGTGCGTTGCAGCTCTGGCCCGCGCACTCGAACTTGTATTCTGAAATTGCCGGAACAGCCGTTGCGAGATCCGCATCCTCGCAAACAATGACCGGGGAGTGCCCGCCGAGTTCAAGGACACACCGCTGCAAATTATTTGCGGCAAGCTTGGCCAGGTGTTTTCCAACCGCGGTGGAACCAGTGAAGGTCAAGACCTTTACGATTGGCGAGTTGAGCAGGTGCTCGGAAATCTGCGCCGGCACGCCGAAGACGAGATTGACCACACCGTCCGGGATACCCGCCTGGCGCAGGGCTTCGACGATGTGGATGGCCGCACTCGGCGTCTCTTCAGCCCCTTTGAGGATCACCGGACAGCCTGCCGCCAATGCGGGGGCAAGCTTGCGGGCGATAAGCACCGCGGGATAGTTCCACGGCGTGAAGGCAGCGACCACGCCAAGCGGCTCGGGGACAATCATTCGGTTCGGGCCATGCGGAATGGGGGCCGTCAATTCTTCGGCGTGCGTGCCGTACCACTCCAGAGTTTCAACAGCGCGCGCGTACTCGCCCGTTGCTTCGGCAATAGTCTTGCCCTGTTCTCTCGACAACTCCTTGGCTGCGCCTCCCACCTTCGTTGCCAGGATTTTGGCCGCCGCAACAAGGATTTCGCCGCGCTCTTTTGCAGGCCTTGACGACCAGGCTCGGCGGCTTTGCTCTGCAGAAGCAAGGGCCTGGTCCAGATCCGCAGCCGACGCCGCGGCCACCGAGCCAAATACCGCCTCTGTCGCCGGGTTGGTCACGGTCAGAGTTCCACTACCGCCTCGCCAACTGCCGTTGATGAAAAGCTGGTAGGTCGTGGCATTGGACATCGCATGCTCCGCTTCAGTGAATTTGCCAGGTACGAGGACGGGCCGATATGGTACCGTGCCTAGCTCCCCTGCAATTTCATCGCGATAGTCGATGTGGTCAAATATTGAATGTCGCCCAAAACCATCTCGAATCCAGATTTGATAACGCTCAAGCCGCGAAGAGCCATAGCACTGGAAGAACTTGGCTTGGGTTCCCTAAACCCGGTCCGGTACTGTCGCTGACCAGTGCTTGCCCTCAATCAAGGCTTTTGCGACCTTGGGGATCAGCTTACGAACCGCGGACACGGCCGGAGAGCGCTCATCTTTCGGGTTGACGGCAAGCACAACGGAACGGGTGATCACCGGATCGATGATCTTGACCGTTCGGACCTGCCCTTGAGACGCCTCTTTCTGAATGGCCGACGGGGTGAGGATGGAATAGGCCTTTCCCTCCATGACCATATTGATGATCGTGGAAAGGGAGTCGACTTCGAATCTGACGTCCAGAACACAACCGTGTTGGGCAACGACATCAGCCACCGAACGCCTGACATTGTTGTTGCGCATGGGAACTGCCAGAGGAAACGCGTGCAGGTCGGCGAGCGGAATTGAATCTTCGAAAGGCGGTTCACCCGGCGGCACCACCAGAAAAAATTCCTCACGGGCCAGTACTGTCATTTGCCCCACGCTCTCGGCAGTGCGGTAGAGGACAGCCAGATTGAACCGGCCAGCAGCCATCCACTCCTCCAGCGGTCCCGTCATCCCCTCGATCATCTTAAGCGAGATCCTTGGCAATTCGCTTCTTACCGCTTCAAGCAAGGGACCGCTAAGGACGCGAGCGGCTCCGGAGGGAATGCCTATGGTCACCTCTCCGGAAGGAGCCGCCACCGAGTTGGTCAGTTCGGCCTCAGTGAGCTGAATTTCCTTCAGGATGATCCGCGCTCGCTCAAGCAGCTTGTCTCCCGACGCTGTGACGCTGACACCGGTTCGATCGCGAACCAGCAGTTGGGTGCCGAATCCTTCCTCCAGCTGCCGCACATGCAGGCTTAGGGCGCTTTGAGCAACGTTGAGGGTCGCAGCTGCCTTCGTGAAACTACCGGCTTCGACGACGCCGACAAAGTATCTTAACTGCCTGATGTCCACGATGAACAATTTCCAACCGGGGCAAGATCCCCAGTGCTCGCATATCTATCTCGAAACGAGATGGCGGGCAAGTAACAAACCCTCGACCGTAGAGAGAAAACCAGCCTACCAGCCACCGACTTAAAGGCTTAGGTGTTGCCAGCGAGAGCCAGGATCTCGTAGGCGCGCCGAACCACGGGCGGATCAACCATCTTCCCATTCAATGAGAATGCAGACAGGCCGCGCGTGGCGGCATCATTTTGAGCCGCGACAACACAATGGGCCCACTCGAGTTCTTGGGCGCTTGGCGAGAAAGCCTCGTTGAATATGGCGACCTGTGTCGGATGGATTGCCAAAGCTCCGGCAAAGCCAAGCCGCCGCGCATAGGCCGCGGCTTCCCGCAGTTTTTCAATGTCGGAAAACTCGCCGATGCTTCCAACGAAGCCCAGCGGGAGCAATCCGGCTGCACGGGCGGCAAACAGAACGGAAAGGTTCGGCGCCAGCAGAAGGTCGAATTCCGGAGCGCCGCCGACAGCGGCGCTGAAGTCTTCAGGACCCAGCGCCATTGCGACCATCCTGGGATGGGCCGACGCAATGGCAGCGAGCTTTTGCAAGGCGCCGGGGGTTTCAATCTGGGCAAGGAACCGGATGCGTCCCTGGACAAGATTTCTTTCTCGTTCAAGTTCCGAGACCGTATTCGCGATCTCTATCACCCACTCCGCTGAATCCGTCTTCGGAAGAACAAGTGCGTCAACACCCGCTATAACGGCTGCATCGAGATCCGCCGCCAACGCGCGCAAACCACGATTGACCCGGACCAAAACCGAAGCACCCCCATGGCTCACCTTTGCCACGGAGTCAGGCAGCTGCCGGCGGGCCTCGCCCTTCTGTTCCTGGGGAACGGAGTCCTCCAGGTCGAGAATGACGCCATCCGCACCCCGCTCATGCGCCGTCTCCACAAAGCGTGGAACGTGAGCGGGCACGAAGAGTAGGGATCTCCAACGGGGTACAGACATCGCGCCTTCAACGGCCGGAGGGGATCCTTAATCATAGGTCGCCTCTGAGGTCGACTTTAGCGAGGCCGGCAGCGGTAAGCTTGCTGGTCGGCCGATGACTGAGTGATCCGAGGGAAATAGGCTCTTCGTAAACCGTGAGCAGCCTCACCTTACTCAGACGCGCGCTCACGCTGACGCGGCTCTTTCGCGCAAAAGCCCCAGAACCTCATCGCGGACAGCCTCGGTGTGAGCGCCAAGAGCCGGAACGGGGCGTAACGAGGGGCGTTCCGAGTTGAAAATCGCCGCCGGCGCTATCGTCTCGACGGTTCCTTCGGGTGTGCCAACCTGCACCCTGCGAATGTGCGGATGCCTTGAAACATCCGCCACCTCGTTCAGTCGGCCATATGCCAGACCGGCCGCCTCAAGCTCGTGCATTGCTTCGTGGCAGGACAGTTCGGAAAAGCGCTGTTCAATGAGCTCATCAAGTTGCGCACGATGACCAAGACGCTCCATGTTGTCGGCAAAACCAGGTGCGCGTGTAAGCTCGGGTTGCTTGAGAAATTTCTCGCAGAAATTTACCCATTCGCGGTCATTCTGAACCGAAAAGATGACGTCTTTGCCATCGGCGCAACGATAGGCGCCATACGGCGCCAACGACGGGTGTTTCACGCCGGCGCGTACCGTGTGATAGTCGCTGTAGTCGTTTTGCAAAACCGGTACGTTCATCCAGTCGGCGACGGCATCGAACAGTGACACCTGGATGCCTGTCCCTTCGCCGGTGACCTCGCGGTGATACAGTGCCTGAAGAATGGCGCTATGCGCTGTCATGCCCGCCGAGATATCGCAAACCGACACCCCAACACGCGCGGGCCCTTGTTGGTTGCCCGTGATCGCGCATAGTCCTGTTTCGGCCTGGACGATGAGATCATAGGCCTTCAAGTGGGAATATGGTCCTGTCTCTCCGAAACCAGAAATGTCGCACGTGATCAGCCGCGGAAAGCGTCGACGGAGATCCGCAGACCCAAATCCCAGTTTTTCGATACTGCCCGGCTTCAGATTCTGAATAAAAACGTCGGCACTGGCAATGAGCGTGTCCAGGACGGCGCGATCCGCTTCCAACCTCAGGTCCAGACAGACTGACTCTTTACCCCGGTTGAGCCAGACGAAGTAAGCGCTCTGCCCCCGCACCAGCTTGTCGTAGTTGCGGGCAAAGTCCCCCTCGGGCCGTTCGATCTTGATGACGCGGGCGCCCGCGTCCGCAAGGCGCGACGATGCGTAAGGCGCAGCCACCGCCTGTTCCACCGCGACGACAGTGATCCCTTCAAGAGAGTTCTGCATGCGACACCGTGCTTTTCATCCAATGATTTCGTTTTGAGTCCGGCGACGGTTCAGCATCGCCAGCAACCGATTTTGTTCGTTCCCAACAATGGAGAACGCCTCGTCGACGCCCATTCCGGGCTTTGCAAGCATCATGTCGGCCTGGGTTGCAACGGATACGTGGACAGAAGCTTGGGCGGAGAGATCCGTCTCGGTACAGCTTCCTCCGACATACGCCCCGACCTTATTCGCCTTGCAGATAAGAACGGCGCGCGCCGTATCGGCGAGCGAGCCGACGTCTGGAGTCTTGATTTGGACCAGATGCGCAGCCTTCGCTTCGGCAAAGTGCCGGATATCCTCAAGCGTATTGCATCTCTCATCAACGACAACGCGCGTCCTGGAACCCCGCTCGTCCAAAATCGATACGATCTTGGCGTAGTTCTCAATTTGAGCTTGCGTCGAACCAAAATCCGCCGGGGCCTCGATGTTGAGGGTGAAACCCGGGATGGTATCTGCAACCTTGCAGATAAAGTCGGCGATGCTTTGCGGCTCCAGGCCGATTTCCTGGCCGATCCAGCCATACACATCGAAATGCAGCACGGGATGATACCCCGGGCGGCCGATTTGGCGCGTACGAGTTGCAACCCACTTCACGAACTCCATGAAGTTCTGGCCGTCGACACCAAACTTCTGCCGAGAATTGATCAGGCCATGGGGAAGCACATCCACCGCCTTCAGGATCATTTTGTCGACGTTGATTTCGCGAGCGTCACCGCTCTGGCAGTAAATTGGGACGCGGCACGTCGGCAGCGGTAAGTCAAATTCAGCGCATACAACCTCTGCCATGGTGACACGCTGGAGGTAGGCCGTTGCTCGAAGCAGAGCCTGGCTGACACCATACTCAATCGCGAGAGGTAACCGCTTGTGTTCAAAGGGCTCGAAAACCTTCGCGCAGGCCTCAAGGTAACAAGATGCATCAACATCAAGAAGCCGTGGCGCGACCACGCGTGACGTTAGTTCTGAGATTTGATTGGTGTCGAACAGAGGATCGCGTCCGCCAGCACCAGAGTACTGAACGCCCATCATGTCGCCCCAAACAATGGTGTCGTCGGTGAGAACAAGCCCGACACTAAGCGAAGATGCCGGCACGCGAAGCGACGTGAACCCAGGCGTTGTCGGTTCGCCGACATAGATGAAGCCGTCCTGGTTCGCGCCGGACCGAATGGCAGCTTGATCGTCATAAAAGAATGCGCCGTTGCCAGGCGCGAGGAGGACGTCTTTGATCTGCAATTGAGTAACTCGATTTGTTCTGAGGGGATTAAATTCGTTCTGCTACTTAAATGCGATGCTGGCTGGTGGGCGCCGATTCTTAGTTTTTCGGTGGTCGCGCAACGAGCGCTACTCCTTGGTTGGCGTGGACATGCGCCCCCGATCGTATGGCGACAACGATGGATGTTCCGTGCGCGCGGATATCAATGGACACAGCGGACAGCGAATCCATCGGATGCAGGATACCTATGAGATCTCCGTCCTTCACTTGATCCAACACGGAGCAGCGAGGTTCGAAGATGCCCGCTGCAGGTGATTTCAACTCGTCATGCGGATGCGTCTCGAGCGTTTGGCCGGATTTCGGTTGACGGGACGTTGGATACTCGGCTTTACCCTCGATCAGCCCGAGCGCGATGAGCGCGTTGCGCACTCCGGCCTCATAAATCGCGAGATTGTCCGCGCCGACCGTGCCGCCGCCGAATTCAGTGCAAACAAATACCTTGCCCTGGTTTTGAGCCACGATATCGAACATTCCAGCCGTGTCGTTGTAATCCCAGACCAAAGTCAGGGGCAATTTAAACGCCTCCGCCATTCTCACCGTCCTGGCCATGAGATCAGGATCGGCAATCGGGTGCGTCGTGGCCGCCGGTGGAAAGTCCCACGTTGGTTCGAAGCTGTGCAGATCGAACACGGTGTCGGCCATTGGCAACAATACGCGCGAAACCGCATCCGCGATTCGTTCGGTCACTGACCCGCCGGCCCGGCCTGGAAACACGCGATTGAGATTCAATCCATCGAGCGGAGTATTGCGGCTCCATGCCTCCACAGCCAATGGATTGAGCACCGGTAGGACGATGACCGTTCCACAGGTTTGCGTTTCTGGCAGCGACTCAATAAGCCGTCGCGCGACAAGTGGCCCTTCCAGTTCATTGCCATGATTTCCGCCGGTGACAAGAAGGCGCGGCCCCTCACCTTTGTTGAGACTGAAGACCGGGAGTGAAAGCTCTCCTCGGTCGACACCTCCCGGGACAACAAGATGCCCCCTGCTCACGCCGGGCGCATCGAGATCGACTGTAAGGTGTGGTATTCCGCTCATTCTTCAACCTATTGCGAATATTCAGGTGACCGGGCGCGTTTCGCGGTTGCATTCTCCTGCTCTGGAACTATGCGCCACGCGTCGTTCAATCCGCCAATATAATGTCCCGGACGGTGCCATCGCGTTTTTAGATGGCCGCCGACTGGCTTGGGGGAACTGCCGCAGCTCACAACGAAGACGGAACCGTGACTAATAGCTGGCTCCTCGCCTACATCCCAGGACCGCCAGCCTGCTTACCCGCCACACGGGCCAGCCCGCAGGGTTCTGTCGCAAATCGTGATTTCGGTCACGACGCGACGCTTTCGCGCCAATGATCAGGCGGCAAGGATCTCGAACTGCTCGGCAATTGAAGGGCATGGATTG
>NZ_JBHLYT010000047.1:0-10657 GCF_042431665.1 Mesorhizobium kowhaii | reverse complement strand
CCGCTACAGCGCTAGTTGAAGAGCGCGCGGGCGGCCGCCTTTGCTCTTCCAGCGCTTCAGATCTTGTCGTCGTTTATCAGCGGGTTTCGACCGTCTTCGACAGGCGCGTCCTGCCGGAAGTGTACCGTCTGAAGATGCCTCTGTCGCCGCATCGGTCAGCCGAACTCGATGGCGTTGCGATCGAAGCAGCAAAGCTCTCGCTTCCGGAGCTGCCGGGCCCGCTCATCATCGAAGGCGCCGGCGGGCTGATGGTGCCGCTCAATCGGCAGACCAGGTTCGTTGATGTGTTTCAGGAATGGCAGCTGCCGGTCATTCTTTGCGCGCGCACGGCGCTCGGCACCATCAACCACACCCTGCTTTCGGTCGAGGCCCTGCGCACCCGCTCCATACCACTGCTCGGCATAGCCTTCATCGGCGAGGAGATGGCCGATACGCAAAGGACGATCGCCGAGATGGGCAAGGTACGCGTGCTTGGCCGCTTGCCGCGTGTCGACCCGCTGACGCCCGAAGCGCTTTCCGCGGCCATGCGCGCCGCTTTCACCGCCGCCGACTTCATGGAGACCCCACAATGAGCCGCTCCGCTGTCTGGCACCCCTTCACCCAGCATGCCACCGAGCCGGTGCCGCCGACGATCGTGCGCACCGAAGGCGCCTATGTCGAGACACGGGAGGGCAAGCGCATACTCGATGCGATCTCCTCCTGGTGGGTCGTCACCCACGGCCACCGCCATCCGAAGATCATGGAAGCAATCCGCGACGCGACCGAGACACTCGATCAGGTGATCTTTGCCGGCCTCAGCCACGAGCCGGCCGAGCAGCTGGCCGCAGCGCTGGTCGACCTGGCGCCGGCGGGTCTCGATTGGATCTTCTATTCCGACAGTGGCTCGACCAGCGTCGAGGTAGCCCTAAAAATGGCGCTCGGCTTTCACCGCAACAATGGCTTCCCGCGCGCCCGCATCGTCGTCATGGAGGACAGCTACCATGGCGACACGTTCGGCACGATGAGTATCGGCGCACGTGGCGTCTTCAATGCCGCATACGAGCCCCTGCTGTTCGAGGTCGACGCCATCCCCTTCCCCGCCGCGGGCCAGGAGCAGGACACGCTCGATGCCTTCGAACGGCTCACGCGCCACCGCAAGGCAGCCGCGTTGATTGTCGAGCCGCTGGTGCTCGGCGCCGGTGGCATGCGGATGTATCCGGCTTCAGTTCTCGCCGAACTCAAACGCATTGCCGAGCGCTCCGACACGCTGTTCATCGCCGACGAGGTCATGACCGGCTGGGGGCGCACCGGCACAATGTTCGCCTGCGAACAGGCGGGAATTGCGCCCGACATATTGTGCACATCCAAGGGGCTGACCGGCGGCTCGTTGCCGCTTGCGGCGACGCTCGCCACCGATGCGATTTTTCGCGCGCATTATTCCACGGATCGTACAAAGACCTTCTTCCATTCGAGCTCCTACACGGCGAACCCGATCGCCTGCGCGGCGGCACTTGCGAATGTCGGCATCTGGAACGACGAGCCAGTGGCTGAACGCGTGGCTGCCCTGTCGCGGATGCAGGCGCAGAAGATTGCGCGGTTCAAGAGGGACGCGCGTTTCGAGAATGTGCGCACGACCGGCACCATCGCCGCGCTCGACCTCAGCGTCGGCAATGCCGGTTATCTGGCCGAGGTCGGCCCGAGGCTGCGCGCCTTCTTCCTCGAGCGGGGATTGCTGTTAAGACCGCTCGGCAACGTCATCTACGTGCTGCCGCCCTATTGTGTGACATCGGATGAACTCGACCGTCTCTACGCGGCCATAGAAGAGGCAGCCGAACTTGCGAGCGACAAGAGATGAACCGCACGGCGCGCATCATAGGCCTTGGCCATCACGTGCCGGCTCGAAAAGTCGACAATGCCGAGATCGAGGAACAACTCGGTCTGGACCCAGGCTGGATCGAGGGGCGCACCGGCATCCGCTCGCGTTTCTGGGCGGAGCCCGGCGACACCCTATCCGGGCTGGCGGCTAAAGCGGGCGACATGGCGCTTGAGGCGGCCGGTATCGATCGCAAGGAGATCGGCCTACTGCTTCTTGCGACGTCCACGCCTGACCATCTGCTGCCGCCGAGCGCGCCGCTGGTGGCGCACAGGCCGGCCTCGAAAGGGCCGGCGGGGTCGACCTGGCCGGCGCCTGCGCGGGATTCATCTATGCGATGACCTTCGCCGACGGCTTCGTGCGCCTGCACAACAAGCCGGCCATCGTCATCGCCGCCAACATCTTGAGCCGCCGGATCAATCCGGCCGAGCGGGCGAGCGCCGTGCTGTTCGCCGATGCCGCGGGCGCCGTGGTGCTTGCCCCGGCAATCGATCCCGGCCTCGGCATCCTCGGCTCATCTTTTGCCGCGGACGGTTCCGCCTACGGCTTGATCCACATCCCTGCGGGCGGCAGCAGCCGTCCGTTCGCGCAAGAGATCGACATCGCCGAAACCCGCATGACCATCGCGAAAGGCCGCGAAGTCTTCGCCAAGGCGGTCGAGATGATGAGCCGTTGTTCCCTGCAGGCGCTGGCGGCGGCTGGCCTGGCCAGGTCAGACGTCGCCCGTTTTGTGCCGCACCAGGCGAATGCCCGCATCTTCAACGCGGTCGGCAAGTCGCTCGGCATCGAGGACGAACGCATCGTCAAGACCATCGCCGACCATGGCAACTCGTCAGCCGCAACCATTCCCCTGTCGCTGTCGATCACGCACCGTGACCAGCCTATCCGGCGGGGCGAGAAGCTGCTGCTGGCGGCGGCCGGTGCAGGCCTTACCGGCGGGGCGCTGGCGATTGGAATGTAGGCGGTGGTCATCAACTGCTCGAGAGGCAGTTACCCGGATCAAGCTCATCGAGAGGACCAGCAAAATCATGCGAAAGATAGTCGCCGGCAAGCTCCACGGACTTTATGTCACCGAGGCGAACCTTAACTACCACGGGTCGATAACGCTCGATCCAGCCCACTGCGAGGCGGCTGGAATCCTGCCAATGGAATTTGTCGAGATATGGAACAAGAATTCCGGCGCGCGGATTTCGACATATGTGATCCTTGGCGAGCGTGGCTCTCGGTGCTGTGTTCTGAACGGCGCCGCCGCGCGGACGTGCCAGCCCGGCGACCAGATCATCGTCTGCAATTCGATCTACCTCGACGAAACCGCACTCACCTCGCTGAAACCACGGATCGTCACCTTCGATCAGGACAATCACATTCGTGACCGCCTGAGCTATTCGGTCGATGTCGACGCAAACGGCCGATACAGTTTCAGTATCCTCGACGAGACAAACGCGCCTGTGGCCATTCCTGCCCGAGCCGCCGGCGCATGACCTGATCAAATTGTCCCACGCTAAAGCCCGACACTGGAACGGGCCTAGCCGGGCTCGATCGACCCAGGCGGGCACTTAATCGAAGTTGTTGCGGTGAGATCAATCGGCCGACCGCAAGATCGGGGGCGAGCGGGAAAGCTTGCCTCGTCCTCACCGCAATTGCCCCTACCCGTTATTCCCGCATGAGATCACCGTCGGAAAAAGAAACTCGTCGACTGATCCCGTTTGCGGGCCGCTCCGGTCGGACGCTCGATCGCAAGCTTGGTGCGGGGTGGAAGCTCTCCCACATGCAATTCGAGGAGACGCTGATCCAGCTCCTTGTCCGCCGCTGTGAGGCGATGGTTCAGGCGAAGGTAGTCCATCCAGGTCGGCGTGCGGAATGTCTCTGTCCAATGCTGCGGCTCCTGCAGATCGCGCTGGAGGGTCCAGTGCCGGGCTCCGACGCGGCTTTGAACCCGGCGTCGTTCCCGCATCTGATCCAGGAAAGCTTCCAGATTGGTCTCCGGTATCGAGTACTCGATCTTGACGACGATCGGGCCGCTTCTCGACTTCAGGTCCAGTGCGAGTTCGGGCGTTTCGAAGCCCGGGGAATCCTGGTCAGAATCTTTCCATTGATGAATGGGCAGCAGGAACCCGGTGGCGGCAACCAACAGGAGAGCGCCAGCGGAGCATTCCAGCGCCAGGCTGAGCGAATAATTCTCGGCCAGCACGCCCCAGAGCCAACTGCCGGCCGCGATGCCGCCCGAGGAAAGGGCAGAGTAGATCGAGAGCGTGCGACCAACGACCCACCGTGGGCTCGACAATTGCACGCTCACGTCAAGCCCCGTCCAGGTGACGACCCAGCCCGCACCGCCAAGCGTCAGCGCAATAGTTGCCACCAGCAGTGAAGGAGTAAACGCAAGAGCCAGACAGCACGCCGCGCAGGCGATGCACGCCAACGTTGTCAATCGCTCCTGCGACAGCGACCGTCTCAGAACGTTGTTGGAGATGCCGGCGCATAAGGCACCCGCCCCAAATCCGGCCATCAGGGTGCCATAAGCGATGGGTCCTCCTCCCAGCTGGTCGCGGGCGACCAGTGGCAGCAGCGCCAGTATCGAGATGCTTGTCAGGCCAAACAGAGTTCCGCGCGCGATTGCCGCCTTGATCTCTCCCGACAGCGCCGTGAAGCGCGCTCCATCATGAATGGCCGTGGTCATTGGCTCTCGGGGAAGAGGCGACGCGCGACCACTCCATTTACAGCGCCCTATGGCCCACAGCATCGTCAGGTAGGTCAGCGTCGCGATGGCGAAGGCCGTCAGCGGTCCAAAGGAGGCAACGACGACGCCGCCGAGCGCCGGACCAATGCTTCGCATGGCATTGTAGCCGACGGAGATCAGCGTGACCGCGGCCGGAACTTCTCGTTTTCGCAAGATGTCGCCAACCGAGGCGTGCCAAGCCGGATCAGTAAAGGCAGCGCCGCATCCGGCCAGGCAGCTGAAGGCGAGGATCATCCATGGATTGTAAAATCCCAGCCCCACAAGAGCAGTCAGCGTTATCGACGACAGCGCTATCACGCACCAGCCGAGCGCCATCACTTTGCGACGGCTGAAATTGTCGGCAATGGCCCCGGCAAAGATCGACAGAATGAATACGGGCAGCGTCGTCGAGGTCTGCACCAGGGCGACCATCACGTCCGAGGTCGAGATGGTTGCCATAAGCCAGCTGACCGCGACGGTCTGCAGCAGCCAGCCCAGGCTGGACACCTGTGCGGCAAGCCAGATCACTCGAAAGGTGGGGTTCTCCAGCGGAGCAAACGTGGCCGACGAAACTACAGCCGCGTCCGCGCGCACCACCCTGCTCATTGGGCCGAGCCTCTCTGTTCGTGTAGAGGTTAAGTTGGAGATTTCCCTCAGTCCACTTGCCCATGGACAATGGCAGGATCAGGGCATCATAGGGGATGGTACAACTTAATTTTCGATGGCTCCCACAGGCCGAAGCGAAAACAGGTCGCAACGTATGGGATCCCCCATTTCATAGCGATCCGCGACGCGAAAAATGCAGGACCGCGCTTGAAAGGTCATCGCCGCAAGATTGCCTCGCGGATCGATGATGGGGATCGTCACACAACAGCAAATGCGGGACCGCGCCGATTCGCAAAGGATCCTTTGCTCAGCTTCTGATGGCCCAATACCCGGCCGTGCAAAGCCCCATCGAAAAGGCATCCGCCGAAGGCGACGCGCGCGATGAGGGATCGACGCTCTGGTGCTGGCTGAAGACAGCGCGCCGTCCAGGGCGCCGGACAATTCGAGATCAGCGTGGGCTTGTCACGAGGCCGCGAAGGCAGAGAGAGTTAAGAGAAGGAATGCCCTGCCGGCGGGGAGGTGCACCGGCAGGGCTCGCCGCCCGCGGTCAAATGGGAGGACCGGACAGCAGGGCAAAAAAGCAGGTTGGTGCTCGCAAAGATTATACTGCGCCGGGAATGTGAAACAGGTTGGCGATGGATCGTGGATGGAGACGAAGCGCTGAAGCTGTCGCGCTGACTTGAACCGCTTCATAATCCTCTCCCGCCGTCGGACCGGTTGGCGAGAATTCTCAGCGCGATTGTTCAGGTCCTGGTGTGAGCGATGCTCGACGTCCGGCATGATATCGCTGCTTCGCAGCACTGTAGGATCGAAGCTTGTCGGTGACCATCACACGCGGTCTCGTTTGACGTGCCGGCCGCTGTCAGCAGGAGCAGCCCTCGACGCTGGCGGAGAGCGGTCCGCCTCACAGTCGCTCGCGATCCATCTCGCTTGCGCGAGTCCGATGATAAACCCCAAAAAAGGGCGCCCGGGAACAGGGCGCCCTTCTCATCAACGGAATGCTCGGATTGGAGGTCCGTGATCAAGCAATCCGCCGAAACCTCTACAAGCCTCACCACAATGGTTCAGCCGCGAATTGAAGGCTCGCAGGTACCGCTTCGAACGCGGGCAACGAGCCCTTCAATCCTCAGAACGAGCGCTGGAAGCGGAGGAGACCACCAACGCTGTTCTTCTTGTCGGCAGCGGTCCAGTTGCCGAACGGGGTCCCGTCGTTGAAGTGACCATAGTGATCGTAGTCAACTTCGGCGGTGACCGTGAGGGCTGGGACGACAGTGTAGGCGACGTTAGCCGCGACGCCATAGTTCTTGTCCTGGTCACCCGACACCTGAAGGTTGAACGAGGTCTTTTCATTGAACTTGTAGGTGCCGCCGGCCCACCAAGCCCAATGACCGCCCCACTGCTTGTAGAAGTCGCGACCGCTTGCGAAGTCGAGCGAATTCTTGTCGGTGCCGTAGCCGAACATGGCGAACAGCGACAGCTCGCTGGTCACGTTGAAGTCAGCACGAACCTTGCCGGCCCATTCTTCGTAGTTGCTGTCATAGGCGACGACACCGGTGATGGCGCCCCAGCCCTGCGTGTACTTCACACCGCCGACGACATGCGGAACGTAGCTATCGATCGTGCCCACGTAGAAGACATTGTTGACGTCAACCGAACCTTCTTCGAGCGAGATCACGGCCGAGAAGCCGTTGCCGGCGTCAAAGTTGTACTGGATGAGGTTGGTGTAGAAATCGCCATAGGGAACGATGGTGTCGTTGAGAACATTGCCGGCATAGCCAATGAAAGTATCGAACGCCGAATCGTCCAGACCGACACGGAGCCCACCAAGCTGGATCCAAGCTTTATTCAGCGTAGCGCTCTTGTTGTGGGCTTGATTGCCGTCTGCGCCGGCATAGTAGGCGCTGTTGCCGAAGTTGAAGCGGGTCTCGGTGTAGGTCTTCAACGTGCCAAGCTCGGTTTCCTGGCCAGTCCAGGTCCTCAGGCTGAAGCGGGCATTCTTGTGCCAGGTGCCCTGGTCCTTGCCGTTAAGAACGTCTGTCGAACGTGCGCCATCGAAGCTGCCTACATCGCCAGCGCTGATGTCGTAACGGACATAGCCGCCGATGCGCAGGCAGGTTTCGGTGCCGGGGATGTAGAAGTAGCCAGCGCCGTAGACGTCGCAAATCTTGACGTATTCAGCCGGTTCCGGCTCGGCAACGACGACGGCGTCGGCGGCGCGCGCACCGGAAACTGCGATCAGGGCCGCAGCTGAGCCGAGAAGAAGGCTCTTGATGTTCATATTTGATCTCCATTCAAAGATTTGAAAAAGGGCGGGGACGTCGATGGACGAACCGCTGCCTGTCCCCACGATCGAAAAAGATGCGCATCGCTATGCATCCTTCCCGGCCCGACGCTATCCGCCGGGTGAATTAGCGCAAGTTCAAATTCCGTTTGCCGACGACTTAGCGAAGTATTAGTTGCATTTTTGACACTAAATCAGCTGAATTAGTTGCACGAATTGCACATTTATACATTTTCACAAATCGCACAATTGGCACATTGCCTTATTTGCGCAGTAGAGTATGCGCCGAGAGCGACCAAAGCGTGAGAGAGACGGCTTTCGGGCGAGGGAAAGCTGGCGCCCGGCCAATTGTCAGATAGATTGAACCAGAGAAAGAGCCTGGGCGGCCGACGCAACGACTTCTGTGTCCATACCTTCTTTGAGCAATTCGATAGGAACACGGCCCTTGAGAAGAGGCGACGGGCTGATCAGCCATAGCCAAGCCAATCTGGGATCGGAGATCGAGGAAAGCACCTGCCTGATTCCCGGCATTGGTCTGCCGTCGATGAACTGAGCTAAGGGAAATACATGCTTGCGGGAGCCTCTCCGAAAGGCAATCACATCATTGTGCCGCTGCCACCAATGCAGTGTGGACCGAGGTATTCCAAAACGGCTCTCGAGACGCGTCGACCCTGCAACCGGGCCAGCCCACTCTGCAATGCGAGCGCCTTCTCTCGAGCAATCTTTCAGAACCGGATGCCCGAGTGGATGATCTGGTAGGGGTCGCGAAGCGATCTCACACGCCTGGGCGTCTAGCCGTCGCGCCGCTTCGGCCTCAAGCCTACCAAGAAATTCGGCGGCCACGGCGGTCAAATCGTTGGAGGCAGAACCCGATGGCACAAGAGCAGCCTTTTCCCCCTGTCTCGCCTCATCGCATTGGGCAAGAATTCGCTGCACCTCCCTCATGACAAAGCTTGAAAGCTCGGTCTGGCGCTTTTCATCCCCGGACATATGTGGCTTTCCCGATAGCATTCCCTCAGCAAACCGCCGAAAGAGCGTTGGATACATTGAAGTTTTGAGGACGGCGATGGGTTGCGTATTTCGTATGCTCACGAACCAGCCGCCGTTGGCTCCAACCTGTGCCTCCCAACAAAAAGGGAGACCGTCTATGGACGAACCGTCTTTGCCCCCCACGATCGAAATAGACGCACATCCCACGAAATAGACGCACATCGCAGCGCATACTTCGCGTCGTGACGCTACTCGCAACATAGATTTGCACAAGTTCAAAGTTTTACCTGCAGAGCTATATAATTTTAGGTGTTGCTTCTATGCAACGGACTTATGCGTGTTACTTGGGCAAATCGAACGTATTGCACAGTTGCACGAACTGTACCTTCGATCGCAGCTTTCCAATTCGTATTTACTGGCGGTATATAGCTTCGCCGTTGCCACACCGCATTGATCAGTGGGCGGGACGCGATTTCGCGGTCGCGTCGACGATGATTTCCACTTCCTCCCTGGTGATGATCAGTGGCGGGGCAAAGCCAAGGATATCGCCATGCGGCATCGCGCGACCAATCACACCGTTCTCGAGCAGCGCGGCGGCGGCGCGAACGCCGACCTGAAGATCAGGTTCGAACGGCGCCCCTGTTTCGGATCTCGCATCAGCTCTACGGCGGACAGGATACCGACGCCGCGCACTTCGCCGACAATGGGATGTCCCTCCAGTTCGGCTTTCATCCGGGAAAGCCAATAAATAAGGCCCGACGTCCTGAACATGCTCAAGGATGCCCGCACAAACGTTGCCAGGCTTTGTTCGAGATCAGCGTGGGCACATCACGAGGCCGCAGAGGCAGAGAGAGCTAGGCGAAGCCTGCCGGCAGGGAGGTGCACCGGCAGGGCTCGCCGTCCGCGGTCAAATGGGAGGACCGGACAGCAGGGCTAAAAACGCAGGTTGGGGCCCGCAAAGATTCTCAGCATTATAAACAGGTGAACGTTTGACATATTCTTTTACGTTATCGTATGCCGGCTTGCCGATTCCACTTGGGGCGCCGTAGTCGTCAGCCAGATATCCGCGGGAGCCTTGCGCTTTCGTGCCCGCTCGCAACGCCAAGTTGCTAACCGGAACCCCCGCATATGCGGCTTGGTAGGCATCGGGGTAGTTGGATATGTTCCAGAGCGTCAGACCCCCCCCCTGACTCCAGCCGAGGATCCCGACACGACTGGAGTCGATAAAGTCATAGCGATCCAATACCAACTCGCCGGAACGATACACATCATCAATGTCTGCGCCGCCGTAATCAAGTTGATTATAGTAGTCGCTTCCGTATCCCGTTCCACCACGGTAATCCGGGGCAACAATTACGTACCTCGGATCCATAAGCTCTCGCACAACTGCCATGTATTCTGTGCCTTTGAGATTGCTGTGTACACCACCATGCATAAAGACAAGAAGAGGAGGCTTAACCTTCTTATCTATATGCTTTTGGATGAAAACATAGCCATATACAGTTAGCTCGGTTCCAGCAGCTTGGGCGGTGTCATTCTCTTCAAAACGTGCGGGACCGGTGTATTTAATCTTCGAGACTGTCGAAACGTCTTCGAGCGCTTGCATCCAAAGAAGGTCATCGATTCGCTTAATGATTAACTCGTTCTGATGCTTCTGTTCTACTAGAGCCGTCTCGAACGCTTGAATACGCAGGTCAATGTCATCGACATCAGCGCCAAGTGGACTTTTGAAGTGCGCCCCGTCCTCATCCGTACTTTCTCCTAAGTCGGTCGGCAAACCGGCTCACGCTGCCGATCCGCTGCACCATAGCGGCTTCTGCAAAATACGCAACAGATGTGCCGAAAAAATCGTTCTGCATCATATGGATCATATGCGTGACGCATACCTGAAAATCAGCCGAGCGTTCCGCCTCGTCGTGCCCAGGACGATTAGAGTTTGAATCGGAATGCGGCTTTTCAAGCCCTTGCGAGCCGTCAGGGTGAGCGCGGGAGGCTCGGATTGGTCCTTGTATGAGGCGGCATCAGAAGCTGTGGCAGAGGTCGGTGACCGATGGCTCACGCCACCGTATGACATAGGGGTCAGAACATGAGTTGCTCAAAATCGCAGCGACTAGTACCTCTGCACAGAGGTTATGACGGGTTGAACCGGCTGAAGTTTGGGTAGGATGTCGTGGTCGACGAGCAGTTGGATGCTGCGCGCGACACCTGGTTG
>NZ_JBHLYT010000046.1:0-71325 GCF_042431665.1 Mesorhizobium kowhaii | reverse complement strand
TGTGATGCTCTGCCGCTGCCGAACCCCGCTCAATGCAGGCGCAACGACCGGTTCTTGATCTCTACCTCAACCGCAGGCGCCCTCCCGCGCAGCGGGTTCGTTCTTCGGTCCACATAGGGACGTTCAAAGCCTTGATGCTAAGCGTCCGCTCATGGCGCAAAGCAGGCGAATTTCGCAATCTGATCGGAACGACGATTTGGTTGGCCGCAACTTCAGCTGTTACGCGCCGCCACGAATGTCGCTGCTTCCTTCAGCCGCATGGCACGCTCGCCATAAGGCGCGAGCAATTCATGCGCCTGTTCGACGAGCCCTTGCAGCTGGCTGCGCGCCCAGTTCGCGCCGTGCAGCGCCACCAGCGTCGCCTTGCCGGCGGCGGCGTCCTTGCCGGTGGCCTTGCCCATCTGAGTGGCATCGGCGGTCAAATCGAGCAAATCGTCGGCGAGTTGGAAGGCGAGGCCGATCGCCGAGCCGAATTCGGCAAGCCGCTCACGGTCCTCGGCAGGGGCACCGGCAATCAGCGCACCCGCCTCGCAGGCGAAGCGGATCAGCGCGCCGGTCTTCATCGCCTGCAGCCGGATGATGCCGGCTTCGTCCGGCGGCACCTGTTCGGCCTCGAGGTCGAGCTTCTGGCCGCCGACCATGCCGCCGGCCCCGGCGGCGCGGGCCAGCGCCAGCACCAGGGCTGCCCGCCGCTCCGCCGGCAGCACGGTTGCCTCGCCGGCGATGATGTCGAAGGCCAGCGTCAGCAAGGCGTCGCCGGCCAGGATGGCGGTTGCCTCGTCGAAGGCCTTGTGCACGGTGGGCTGGCCGCGACGCAGATCATCGTTGTCCATGGCGGGCAGATCATCGTGGATCAGCGAATAGCAATGCACGCATTCAAGGGCGGCGGCGACGCGCAGTGCCGCGTCGCCATCGGCGGAAAAAAGGGCTGCACTTTCCATGACCAGGAAGGGACGCAGGCGCTTGCCGCCGTTCAGCACGCCGTGGCGCATGGCCGCCATCAGGCGGTCGGGCCGCGCGATCTCGCCCGAAAGCGCGCGGTCGTCGAGAAGCCGCCGCAGCAGCACCTCGACGGCGGCAGCGCGCGCAATAAGCGCCATTTCGAACGCCATTTCGTCCTCATTCGTCATGGCCGGGAGCGGTAGCCGACACTCAGACGTTGCGCAAGAAGCCAAGCGCCATTATGCCGGAGCAGGGAGAAGCACGGGTTGGGCGGCTTGGCGGAACCGATCGTCGATCATGAAATCGAAAAGCTGGACATGGCGACGAGATCGCGGGGCGTGAACCGCCGCAGTCTCAAGCGCTGGGTCCGGCGCGGCATCGTCGTGGCCGCGGTGCTGGCGCTCATACCAACGGTGCTGACGTTCCTCTATCTGCCGTCCTTCGTGCATCCGGTCTCGACACTGATGCTGAAGGACCTGGCGACGTTCTCCGGCTACGACCGCCGCTGGGTGTCGATCGACGACGTGGCGCCGGTGCTGGCCAATTCGGTCATCATGTCGGAGGATGGGCAGTTCTGCTTTCACCGGGGTGTCGATCTCGGCGAGCTGAGGGGCGTCGTCGACGACGCGCTGGCCGGCGAAGCGACGCGCGGCGCCTCGACCATCACCATGCAGACGGTCAAGAACCTCTTTCTCTGGTCACGGCCGCTGGGCTCGGTACGCAAGGTGGTCGAATTGCCGCTGGCCGTCTATTTCGACGCGGTGATGTCGAAACGGCGCATCATGGAGATCTATCTCAACATCGCCGAGTGGGGGCCGGGCATCTATGGCATCGAGGCCGCGGCACAGCACCATTTCGGCGTTTCAGCAAAACAATTGTCGCGACGGCAGGCAGCCCTGCTCGCCGTCTCCTTGCCAAATCCGATTGCCCGCAATCCGGCGAAGCCCGGCCCGGGCCTGAGACGGCTCGCCAATCTGATCGAGCGCCGCGCCGGCCGCTCCGGCGCCTATGTCGGCTGTCTGCAGTAGCCAGCTCAAAAAAATTCGCGGCAGTGCTGGCCAAAACGGCGCAGGGCGTGTATAGGCACCCGACTTTCTCAGATTCCGGCCCCGACACGGCCCTTTCACGAGGGCGGGCGGGGCTTTTTGACCATGTAATGGAGCATATCCATGGCCGTTCCGAAACGAAAAACCTCTCCGTCCAAGCGCGGCATGCGCCGCTCGGCCGACGCCCTCAAGGCCCCGACCTATGTCGAGGACAAGAATTCCGGCGAAATGCGCCGTCCGCATCACATCGACCTGAAGACCGGCATGTATCGCGGCCGTCAGGTGTTGACGCCCAAGGAAAGCTGAGACCAGCTTTTTCGAAGTTTTGAGCTATCGAAAGACCGGCCAGTGGCCGGTCTTTTTGCGTTTGGCGGGCCCCAGGACCGGGCAGCCCCTGGCCCGCGTTGGCGCGCTGAGCCCTCGATCTCTTTGTTTGACGCAATTCCAGACGGAAAATCGTTTCACTTTCCTGGAATCTGCTCCATGTCGGCCGGGCGACCAGCTGACATGGTTGTTGCATCCGGTCTTCGACCGTGTTCGTGGCCTTTCACGAAAAATCTTGACGGCGTGCCTGTGGCGCATTCTACAGAAGATTGCCCCCAGATGGAGACGCCAGATGTTCGGTGCCGTCCCGCTTTTGATCGTGCCTTTCGTGCTCTACAATCTCGGCCTGCTCGGAATATTCGGCGGCGGCGACGACCCGTGGGCGAACGAAATCTTCTCGTTCAGCATGATGTCGGGCGGCGTGTTCTCGATGACGCTGGGCGACCTGATGGTGCTGCTCGGGCTTATCTTCCTTTTCCTCGAAATGGCGAAGTCGGTGCGAACGACCAATGCCTCAATCATGGACCATCTTCTGTCGACGCTGGTCTTCGTCGCGTTCCTGGTCGAGTTCCTGCTGGTGAAGGGTGCGGCACATTCCGTGTTCTTCACGCTGATGGTCATCGCGCTGTTCGACGTGCTGGCCGGGTTCGCGGTGTCGATGCGGTCGGCGAGCAGGGACATCAACTTAAATTAGAGCCGGCGCCTCAACCAGGATCGGCGGTGAAGCCGGCGGCCTCGATGCCGGCGATGGCGGCCGCTTCGTCATTGTCTGACGTATCGCCGGAAATGCCGACGGCGCCGATGATGGCGCCGGCCTTGTCGCGGATCAGCACACCGCCGACGACCGGCAGCACGCGTCCGCCAGACACGTCCGAGATGCCGGCGACGAGGTGCGGGCGCTCCTTGGCGAAGGCCTCGACGCGGCGCGAGCCCATACCGATGGCGAGCGCGCCATAGGCCTTGCCGGCCGACATTTGCGGACGCAGGAACGAGGCGCCGTCCTGGCGCTGGAAGGCGACCAGGTGTCCGCCGGCGTCCAGCACCGAGACGCCCAGCGGCTTGAGCTTGAGATCGGCGCCCCTGGCAAAGGCGGCATCGATGATCTCAACGGCTTTTTCGAGCGGCAGTGCGGTCATGGCAGTCTCCTGTTTGAAAGCGCGTCGATCATTGACCGTCGACGGGCACGGTAAAATCCCGGTTTCGGTTGAAATTGCTTCGCATGAAGAGGTGGAATGGAAAGCGGCGGCATTGTCGGGACGGTGTCGTCACTGACACCATCCGGATATGGCGCTGCCATTTTGCATGCTTCCAGACCGGCAATCGATCGTGCCGGCTGGCAGCGCTATTTCTTCTTGGCGCGGGCCGGCTTCTTGGCGGGTGCCGCCGGCGCGTTGGCAAGGTCTTCCGCTTCCTTGGCGAGACGGAGCGCCCGCAACTTGTTGGTCTTGGCCTGGCGGGCGTCGCTCTCGGCGACGTATTCGGCCATCGCCTTCTGGCGGACGGTTGCCGCCTCTTCCTGCTTCTTGAAACGCAGGTCAGCGCGCGCGCGGGCAGCATCCCGAGAGTTCTCAACCAAGACCTTATCCAATCCCGTGAATCGTGATTTTCCGCCTCTTCTAGCAGAGCCGGGTCCCAAACGGGAAAATAAGTTGGTCAAGCGGCCGGGCTGGCGGCGAGGGCCTTGCTGGCGACCACGGCCTCGTAGGCGGCCTGCAAGGTCGCCCGAACGGTAGCGTCCGCCGATGTATCGAGCGGCATGCCGAGATGATCGTGGCGCAACTCGTCCATGAACTTGTCCCACAGCGGCGGTCCGCCTTTCTCCAGAAGCTCGGCGCGGATCGAGAGTTCTTCGCTGACCGGCAGCCAGACACGGCCCCAGGCGCCGAGATGGGCCAGGATCGGCACCAGGGTGATCGCCATCTCGGTCAGGCTGTAGATCGCCTTCTGCTTGTGGCTGGGATCGTCGGCCTTGGTCAGCATGCCCAGCTCCATCAGCCGCTTCAGCCGGTCGGCAAGGATGTTGGAGGCAATGCCTTCCATCGATCCGTTGAGCAGCTCGCGGAAGTGGCGCCTGCCGCCGAAAATCATGTCGCGAAGGATGATCAGGCTCCAGCGGTCGCCGAACACTTCCAGCGACAGGTTGATCGGGCATCCGGACCGGTGATCCATGCTCATGAGATTTCTCCAAAAAACCGGTTGCATTATCGTATCAGTTTTATTATCGTGCAACCGATTGCAAAATGCAATCAGTATTGCTGGGCAGGAGACTGAGCCATGACAACCATCGAACGCCCCAAGATCGTATCCGAGGCCTTTGGCGATCCGGCAAACCCGCCGCTGTTGCTGATCATGGGAGCGATGGCCTCCATGCTCTGGTGGACGCAGGCGTTGTGCCGGAAACTGGCCGATGCCGGCCTGTTCGTGATCCGTTACGACAATCGCGATACCGGCCGTTCGACGAAATATCCGCCGGGCGAGCCGCCTTATACATTCGACGACATGGCCGACGACGCGATGCGTGTTCTCGACGACCACGGCGTTGGCAAGGCACATGTTGTCGGCATGTCGATGGGCGGCATGATCGCGCAGCTTGTGGCCCTCAAGCACCCGTCCCATGTCGCTTCGCTGACCGTGATCAGCAGCTCGCCCCTGGGGATCGACACATCGCATCTGCCACAGACGAGCGATGCCTATGTCAAGCATTCGGCCGACGGCGCGAAAGTCGACTGGTCGGACCGTGGCCAGGTGGTCGATTTCATCGTCAAGGACGCGCAGGCGATCGCCAGCACCGTGCACCCATTCGATGAGGCCGAGATGCGGGCTTTTGTCGAGCGTGATTACGATCGCTCCGGTGGCCTGCTGAGCGCGACCAATCACTTCATGCTTAGGGGTGGCGATGCGTGGAAGGGCCGCGTGCACGAGATGACGGCGTCACTGCTGGTCATCCATGGCACGGCGGATCCGATCTTTCCGGTCGAGCACGGCGAGGCGCTGGCTGAGGCCGTCGCCGTTGCGAAAATTCTTCGGATCGAAGGCGGCGGCCACGAGCTGCATCCGGACGATTGGACGGTGATGGTGACCGCCATCGTCGATCACACTCAAGCCAATTGAGCCATCCTTTACGGGCCTTGACGAGCCAGGCCTGTCGCAATAGTTAAGGAAATGCTTCAGTGTTTTATTCTGGCAGGCAGCACGGCATCGACCACCGACGCATCCCGAAACAGACGAGCAAAAAATGTCCCTGACGCTTCATTTCCATCCACTGGCCTCCTTCTGCTGGAAGCCGTTGATCGCGCTGTATGAGAACGGCATACCGTTTACGCCGGTCATCGTTGATCTCGGCGATACCGAGTCGCGCACGCCCTTCCTGAAGATTTCGCCGACCGGCAAGATGCCGGCCCTGCGCGACGATGCGCGCGACCGCACGGTGCTGGAATCGACCATCGTCGTCGAATATCTGGTCGCGCACTATCCGGGACCGGTCGACCTCGTTCCGGCCGACATCGACCTGGCGCTGGCAGTCCGGCAGGCCGATCGCTTCTATGATTTCTATGTTCAGGAGCCGATGCAGAAGATCGTCGGCGACCGGTTGCGGCCGCAGGACAAGACCGACCCGTTCGGCGTCGAGCAGGCCCGCGCCCAGCTGCGCAATTCCTACGCCATCATCGAAGAGGACATGCGGACGAAGAACTGGGCAATCGGCGACGCCTTCAGCATGGCTGATTGCTCGGCGTCTCCCGCACTGTTCTATGCCAACAAGGTCGAGCCGTTCGGCGACAAATACCCCGCCGTAAAACGATACCATGACCGCCTGGTGCAGCGCACGGCTTTCGCTCGCGTGATCGAGGAGGCGCAGCCCTACTTCAAGTTCTTCCCCTACAACAATGGCTGATCGCAATGCTGCACGATCCCGCCCAGATCGATCTGATGTTCCAGGCGCTCGCCGATCCGGCGCGGCGGCAGATGGTCGACCGGCTGTCGCGCGGCCCGGCCTCGGTCAGCCAACTAGCCGAGCCGCTGGCGATGTCGCTGTCGGCCGTCGTCCAGCATCTGAACCTGCTGGAGGCAAGCGGCCTCGTGCACACGCAGAAGCTTGGCCGGGTGCGCACCTGCCAGATCGAACCCAAGGCATTGAGAGCGGCCGAACACTGGATCAATGAACGGCGTCTTGCCTGGGAACGCCGGCTGGATCGGCTCGGCGATTTTCTGGCCGAGACTGGCGATGACACCGAAGGAAACTGAAGGAGCCCATCATGACCGAACATTCCGTCGTCCATTCCACCTTCGTCATCGAGCGCAGCTACCCAGCGTCGCCCGCAAAAGTCTATTTTGCGCTGAGCAATCCGGCCGCCAAGCGGCGCTGGTTCGCCGACCCCGACAATCCGATGACCCACAGGCACGAAATGGATTTCCGCGTCGGCGGCAAGGAGGTCAATGCCGGCGGGCCGAAGGATGGTCCGATCCACGTCTTCAACGCCGTCTACCAGGACATCGTGCCGGACCAGCGCATCGTCTACAGCTACGAGATGCTGTTTGGCGAAACCCGCATCTCGGTGTCGCTGACGACGATCGAACTCCTTGCCGAGGGCAACGGCACGCGTCTTGTGATGACGGAACAGGGCGCCTTCCTCGATGGCCACGACACGCCAGCCACACGCGAACATGGCACAGGCGAGCTGCTCGACGCGCTCGGCGCTGTCTTGCGCAAGGAAGCTTGAACTACGAGGTGAGTGTTGCCGATGCTGCGGGCCGTCAGGCTTCCCAGAACTGATCGAGCCAGATGTTGAGTTTGAGGAAGCCGGGATTGCTCACTGTATAGACGCGCCTGGTGCCTTCGGCCTTGGCGTTGACCAGCCCGGCATCGAGCAGCACTTTCAAATGTTGCGAAACAGCCGGGCGCGATACGGGCAAACCCGCGGCCAGTTCGTTGACGGTTTTCGGGCCGCGTCGAAGTTCTTCCAGAAGATGGCGCCGGTTGGGGTCGGCAATCGCCATGAAGGCGTCGGAAAACATCATGCCTTTATTAGTGAGGCAAAGCCTCTCGAATCTCAACTGTCTGCTTCTGCTTTTCTTCTGGGATCAAGCCGCAATGCTTCCGGCGTCACCGAACGGTCGGCTGGCTGCGTCTTGAAGGCGTCACGATCGCCGATCGGCACCGGAGCGCGGCGGCTGATGCGCAGCAGCGTATAGCCCGCCAGGCAGAGATGCGCGAAGGCGGTTGCCAGGAACAGGCCTTCCGGGCGCATCCAGCCCATCAGGGCGGCGGCCAGCAACGGGCCGATCATCGTGCCGAAGCCATAGAGTAGTAGCAGGCCGCCCGACACTTTGACGAAATCCTCGGAGCGCGCGTGATCGTTGGCATGCGCCACCGCGATCGAATAGAGCGTGTAGGCGAAGGCGCCATAGGCGGCAGTGAAGACGATGACGAAGACGCTGGAGCGTGGCTCGAACAGAAAGATGGCAAGCGCAAACAAGGCCGCGCCGAAGGCAGCACCCGCCAGCACGAAACGCCGGTCGGTCTTGTCCGAGAGACGCCCGGCCGGAAGCTGCATGGCGGCACCGGCAACGACCACCAGGCTCATCATCAGGGCGATCTCGGCCGTGGGAATGCCGATGCGGGCGCCATAGACCGCGCCCAGCGTGCCCCAGGCGCCGTTGGCGATGCCGATCAGGACGCAAGCGACAGCCGACACCGGCGAATTGGCATAAAGGCCTTTGACGTCGAGCGAGACATCCTGCAGCGGCTTGGGGTGGGAGGCGGTCGAAACCGCGGTCGGGAGCAGTGACAGGCAAAACAAGATGCCGGTGATCATGAACAGCGATGCTGATTTCACGTCGCCGCCGGCGACGATCATCTGTCCACCCATGATCGAGGCGTAGGTGACCATCATGTAGAGGCCGAAGACGGTGCCGCGGTTCTCGTTGGTGGCCTTTTCGTTCAGCCAGCTTTCGATGACCATGAAGGCGCCGGCCATGGTGAAGCCTGTGAAGGCGCGCAGCAGGATCCAGACATATTCGTCGATGATCAGCCCGGTGAGCAGCGCCACGATGGCGCCCGACGCGGCAAAGGCGCCGAAGGCGCGCACATGGCCGGCGCGGCGCACAAGGCGCGGTGCGAAGAAACAGCCGGTGACAAAGCCGCCGGCCCAGGCCGTGCCCATCAAGCCGAGCGATGCGGTCGAGAAGCCTTCCAACTGACCGCGCAGGGGCAACAGCAGACCGTGCAGTCCAGACGCCGCGAGCAGGAAGGCGGTGCCGCGAAGCAGCGAGAGGATCGGTCGGTAGGTTGCGAACATTGTTTGATCCGGCTCGGGTTGGCGGGGGACGCTGGGTCTGAAGACAGTCGCATTCGGGCTTTTCGGCGGCGAGCCCTTGCGCCCGCCTCTATCCGCGGCGGAAGAGTGCTTCGGCGGCCGATTTGGTGCTGTCCTTGGCCTTGAGCTCGTTTTCCAGGCGGGTGATCTCGTCGCGCAGGATGCCGATCCGTTCGGTCAATTCACCGACCGAAAGCAGCGACAGATCCTGCCCGATCTCGTGCGGGCGCGCCTTCTTCTTGGGTTCGTCGTCGAAGATCGCCATCGTCGCTCCTCCCAGATTGGCCATTTGCCTGATTTGGCAATCAGCATACATAGGGCAGGGGCGTCGATGCAAACAGCCGATCGGATAACGGCGAGGAAAGACGGGAAATCTCATGGCGAGTGGACAGAAAGTTCCGGCAAGAATGACGGCCATCGCGATCTCGGAGCCGGGCGGCCCCCGGGTGCTGAAACCCGAAACGCGCGACGTGCCGCAGCCCGGCCCCGGCGAGATCCTGATCAAGGTGCATGCCGCCGGCGTCAATCGGCCCGACGTCCAACAGCGCAAGGGCGCCTATCCGCCGCCTGCCGGCGCGTCCGACCTGCCCGGCCTCGAGGCGTCAGGCGAAGTGGCCGCTCTTGGCGATGACATATCGCGCTGGCGCATCGGCGACCGCGTCTGCGCGCTCACGCCCGGCGGCGGCTATGCCGAATATGTCAAGGTTCACGCCGGCAGCGTGCTGCCGCTGCCGGCCGGCTTTACCCACACCGAAGCCGCGGCGGTGCCGGAAAACTACTTCACCGTCTGGCACAATGTGTTCGAGCGCGGCGGCCTGAAAAGCGGCGAGACGCTGCTCGTCCATGGCGGCTCGTCCGGCATCGGCACCACGGCAATCCAGCTTGCCTCGGCTTTCGGCGCCTATGTCATCACCACCGCCGGCAGCAAGGAGAAATGCGACGCGTGCCTGAAGCTGGGCGCCGACCGGGCGATCAACTATCGCGAGGGGGATTTCGTCGCCGCGGTCAAGGAGGCGACCGGAGGCAAAGGCGCAAATGTCATCCTCGACATGGTCGGCGGCGACTATGTGGCACGCAACTACGAGGCCGCGGCGATTGAGGGTCGTATTGTGCAGATTGCCGTGCAGGCCGGCGCCGTGGCGAGCGCCGACTTCTCGAAGATCATGGTCAAGCGGCTGACCCACACAGGGTCGACGCTGAGGCCGCGCACCGTCGAATTCAAGGCGGCGATCGCGGCAGCGCTAGAGGCGCAGGTGTGGCCGTTGCTCGGCACGCGCAAGGTCGCTCCCGTCATGGACATGATCTTCCCGCTCAGCGAGGCCTGGCGGGCGCATGAGCGCATGGAAGAGGGCGAGCATATCGGCAAGATCGTGCTCGACGTCGGCTAGGCCGTATCGGGATTCAGGTGATGCCGGCCTGCAAATGGCGGCTTCCTGCGCATCCTGAATCTCGACACGTCCCCGGCGTGCGTCTCGCTGCCTACAAGATGAACAGAGGCTTAATGATGCAATGCAGCATTTGCATCATTGCTATGCAAAATCGGCCGTTCAAGTCCTGATCGATGATGACTATTTGAGCATCACCGAAACGAACAACCCATTTGGAGGACTACCATGAACCCGATCCGCGCTTTCCGTAACTGGCGCATGTACACCGAGACCGTGCGCGAACTGAACCGTCTCAACGCACGTCAGCTCAACGATCTCGGCATCAACCGCGCCGACATCGAAAAGATCGCCCGCAAGGCCATCTGAAGTCGAGCACGGTCCGCTCAGAGCGGACCATGCCGTAGAAGCCAGAGCCGCATCAGACGGATTTCCGTCGCGGTTCCGAGCCCGCTGGACCCAGTCCGGCGGGTTTTGTCGTTTTGGAGGTCGGGCGGCGAGACGGGATCGACCGCGGCCTCAGCCAGCAAAGCCAGCTTGTCGCTGCTCAAGAGCGCGGAGCCGTTCCGGTCGTCGCGGGCGACGGTTTCTGGCCGATGATATCCAAAAACATTGCGAAGCGGCGATGGAGCGGCTATACAGGCCGCGAATTTCCCATTTTGGTGGCTCTAAACCACCGCCCGCGCGGGAACGCGGGCGAACGAGAAGGATTTTTAAAATGGCCAATACGCTGCTGATGCCCAAGGCGACCGCCGTCTGGCTGGTCGACAACACCGCGCTTTCTTTCGAGCAGATCGCGCAGTTCTGCGGGCTGCATCCGCTCGAGGTCAAGGCCATCGCCGACGGCGAATCGGCGCAAGGCATCAAGGGCATGGATCCGATCATGACCGGCCAGCTGACCCGCGACGAGATCGCGCGCGCCGAGAAGGATCCGAACCAGCGCCTGAAGCTTTCGGACCCCAAGGTGCGGGTGCCGGAATCCAAGCGCAAGGGTCCGCGCTACACGCCGCTGTCGAAGCGCCAGGACCGGCCGAATGCCATTCTGTGGCTGGTGCGCAACCATCCCGAACTGAAGGACGCGCAGATTTCGCGCCTCGTCGGCACCACCAAGTCGACGATCGAGCAGATCCGCGAGCGCAAGCACTGGAACTCGGCCAATCTGCAGCCGATGGACCCGGTGACGCTGGGCCTTGCCTCGCAGATCGACCTCGACATGGAAGTCAACCGCGCTTCGCGTGGCCGCGAGCAGGCACAGCCGGTCGGCGACACGCTGCTGCCGGCGGCCTTGACCGAGCGGCTGGTGCCGACTCCGGAGAAACCGAAGGACGAGGATGCCGAGCTCGACGCCAACGCCGTCTTCGCCAAGCTCTCGGCCTTGAAGTCCAAGAACACCGATGACGACGACGAGTGATATCTCCGACAATCCAACAAAAAAGCCCGCTTCGAGCGGGCTTTTTTTGTGCGGTCCGGCAGTCTCAGAGGGTTCGTCGTTTCACGGAAACGTAGAACCGCTCTAGCTATTTGTTTTGACGCAATTCCCTAAGGGAAAGCGCTATGCGCTTTTCCCGGGAAAATCCGTTTCACACTTTCCTGGAATTGCTCTAGGTCCGCGCCGCGCGGTCCGGTGCCATGCCGTAATCCTCGCTGCGCTCCACTGCCCGGTAGAAGTCGGCAAGCTGCTTGCCGCGTTCCGGCTTGAAGATGCGGCCGGCGATGACCACCGAAGCGATGCGATCGATGCGGAAGGCGCGAAAATCGTCGCGCATCTCGCACCAGGCAACCAGCGTCCACACCTTGCCCCAGAACCACAGGCCGAGCGGACGGATATCACGGGCGGTGCCGCGGCCGGCCTCGTCGCAATAGTCGATGGTCAGCACCTGGCGCTTTTCGACCGCACGCTCGATCAGGTCGATCGCTTCGCGGGCGGCGTCGCTGACCACCCACATCGGCGTGTGGATCTCGGTGCGGGCGATGCGGTCCTTCTCGGCATCCGGCAGCACCGCACCGATCTTGACCAGCGCTTCGTCGGCGGCGCGTGCCATGGCAGCGCCGCCAAAGGCGCGCACCATGCGCGCACCGGCAACCAGCGCGACGATCTCGTCACGCGTGAACATCAGCGGCGGAAGGTCGAAACCCTCCCTCATCATGTAGCCAACGCCGGCCTCGCCGTCGATCGGCACTCCGGTCGACTGCAGGTCGGCGATATCGCGGTAGATGGTTCGCTCGGAAACCTCGAGCCACGTGCCGAGCTTCTGAGCGGTGACCAGACGGCCACCACGCAGATGCTGCACGATCTGGAAGAGCCTGTCGGCGCGGCGCATTGGTTGGTCCCTCGGCGTTGTTTCTATGCATGTCGCCCAAAACCGGTCTCCATTTTTGGGCGACGCGCATTATGGTTTTGCGCTTGCCGTCATCCCAAAACCGCAGAACACTTTTGGGCGGCATGCATTATGGTTTCAGCCCTTCGCGCTTGCGCTGCGCGGCGACGAATGCCGCGCCAAAGGACAGTTTTCTCGTGGTCGGCGTGTTCGCGTCGAGCACGCGCCAGAACGGCGCAATATCGCTCAGCGTCATGCCGCGCTCGAGATCCTCGTTGGCGGCCTCGGCAATAGTGCGCAGATGATAGCCGATGGTAACCGGGCATGTCACTTCGGCGCCATGCTCGATGGCAAGTGCCGTGCGCAGCGCACGGACATCCATCTCGATACCTTCCGGAATCGAGCGGATGAAATCATCGACCTGACGAGCTGTCGGCACCAGCATCGGCTGGCCCTCGATGACATCGGCCATCGTGCGCGGCGTCGGCTTCACGCCGTTGATACCTTGTGCGTTCAATCTGTCGTTCCAGCTCTTCATCGATCGTCCTCTCGTCGATGCACAGCATCTCGATTTCGCACCATTGCACGTTCCTCCTGACAACATACTGTCAGGAGGCTTCAGCATACTCCTTGGCGAACAGCGTCCGCATCTGCGCGAGATCGCTGCCTCTTTCCGGATAGAGCGTCTTCAGAAAGGCAAGCGCGAAGGTGCCCGGCGCTGAGCCTGGCGCGGAAACGACCGCGCCGTCGGACACGGCGTGCGGCACGTCCTGATAGTTGCTTTCGCCGGCATAGCCGGCTTCGTGGCGGTTGATCCAGTCGCGGCCATTGCTGGTGTGCCTGGCCTGCTCGAACAGGCCGGCCCGGGCCAACGCCAGCGTGCCGGCACAGATACCGCCGACCACGCCGCCGCGCGACGCAACGGATGTGAGCAATTCTGCCGCATCTGGCGGCGTCTCGCCCGCCCACTGGTCGGAGCCGATAACAGCGATGGCATCGAGATCGGCATTCTCACCGACTTCAGCAGAGCGATCGGGCGTCAGCCGAAAACCACTGGTCCCGGTCACCGGCTTGCCATCGGGTGTCAGCGACACCGCGCGGGCGCCGAACCATTCGACCGCCGATGCCGCCAGCAAACCATATTCCCAGTCGGCAAAGCCTTCGATGAAAAGAAAGCCGATTGTCTTCTGTTCGGGCATGAGCTCGCTCCATCCCTCGCGCGCCGGACCTATTATCTGGGCGCTGGGGCGCCCACATCCAACCGCCGTGTCGAAAAATTCGTCTCAATTGCCGAGATGGCGACGTTCCGAATACATATCCGGCCAGCCGATATCCTTGCGAAGGTCCGCCGGCAGCGAGTTCATGAACCGCTGGGTGCGGATTTCGTTGCGCATCGTCCGGATCTTGCCGACATAGTGCTGCATGCCGCGCAGAATGGTAAAACCGTTCATGGCTAGTCTCCTCTCTGTGAATGGAGACACTATCGCATACCCCTCCTGACAGCAGTCTGTCAGGAGGATGGCAGGGCGCGGACGATAGTTGCGATCGGTGCCCATTCCGAGGGAAGGCATCGTTTTCACGGCACCCAGACCTAGCCCGCAAGGGACTTGCCCAGTTGAGATTGTTCACCGTTCGAATATCGATCGAGGCACCACTGTTCAGTCTGCGGCGACGGACTGTCAGGATACGCGGTCTTCAGCAACGAGGCCGCAGTTCTGATATGGAAGGAGAAAATTCTTCCCCAAAAACAGGGAGACGACCATGAGCCTGCAACTGACAGGGATCCACCATCTGACCGCCATCACCGCCAATGCGCCTGGAAATCTCCATTTCTACACAAAGGTGCTGGGCTTGCGGCTGGTCAAGAAGACGGTGAACCAGGACGACACCTCGGCCTACCACCTCTTCTATGCCGACGGCGAAGCGACACCGGGCACCGACCTTACCTTCTTCGACTGGCCGGTTGGCCGCGAGCGGCGCGGCACCCACAGCATCGTGCGGACCAGCCTCAGGGTCGGCAGCCAGCAAAGCCTTGCCTGGTGGAAGCAGCGCCTGACCGACGAAAACATCGTGGCGAGCGAGATCGCCGACATCGGCGGCTACCTCTGTCTGGATTTCGAGGATCCCGAGGGCCAGCGTCTGCGCCTCGTCAGCGATGGCGGCAAGGGCGACAGCCATCCCTGGACGCAAAGCCCGGTGCCGGCCGAGCACCAGATCCGCGGGCTGGGGCCAATTGTGATCAGCGTTCCCAACATCACCAACACGGAGGCGGTGGTGACGCAAGTGATGAACATGCGCAAGGCCCGCGACTATGCTTCGCCGGAGGGCCAGGTTCACGTCTTCGAAATGGGTGAGGGTGGGCCGGCGGCGGAGCTTCACGTCCTGGTGCAGCCGGGACTGGCGCCGGCAAGCCAAGGCGCCGGTGCGGTCCATCACGTCGCCTTCAGGGCGCCGGACCAGGAGACGCTGCATCAATGGACGGCGCGGCTTGCCGAATTCCGGCTGCCGTCGAGCGGCGAGGTCGAGCGGTATTACTTCCGCTCGCTCTATTTCCGTGAGCCGAACGGCATCCTGTTCGAGATCGCCACGGACGGGCCGGGGTTCACCGCCGACGAGCCACTGGAGACTCTGGGTGACAAGCTGGCCCTGCCGCCGTTCCTCGAACCGAAGCGCGCTTCGATAGAGGCCGGCCTCAAGCCGCTGAAGTAGATCGTTCCTCAGTCAAGACGGGCGCCGCGTTCCGGTTCGGGATCGCGATGCCCATTCTTTCTCAGGTAACGACGACGCGCTTTGACAGCCGGCCGCGTTGCTGGTCAAAGGCGGCATGTCGAAACTCCTCGCGCTCGTCATTGTTGGCATCATGGTCATCCAGCTGATCAAGCCGCTGGGCTGGCCGGGGCTGAAACGGCGCGGCGACTTCTGGAAGCTGGCGCTGCTGGCGATGGCGGCGATTTCCATAACAGCCGTGCTCGGACACTGGACATAGGCCTGCGCCAAGCAGGCCCGGCTCAGTTCAGCTGGCGAGCACCGGGCCGACGAGATGCTCGGCCCAGGCCCGGTAGCCGGCTTCCGAGGCATGAAATCCGTCGGAGGCAAAACCCTCTTCAGGATTTGTGATCGGCAGGCGCGGCGCCGGCACTGCGCCGCGCTCCAGGCATAGGCGCTCGCCCATCCGGTTCATCTCGGTGGCACGAATCTCAAGGATTTTTCCCAGCAGCGACGGCATCGCCGGCGCCCGCGTGAACTCCAGTACCGGCGACCACACTACGCGCGCTTCCGGCCATTTGGCGCGCAGCGCATAGAGCAGGCCGCCGAACTCCCTCTTGAAGCGCGGCACCGAGTGAAAATTCTTGGTGTCGTTGGTGCCGATGGCGAGCACGATATGCGTCCACGGATCCGCCGACAGATTGGGCAGGACATGGTCGCGGATCTGGCCTGACGTTGCCGAATTGAAGCCGGTGGCCCGCCAGCGCACGGCGCGGCCGGTGCCTTCCGCAATCAGCACGGCGAGTTGCGCGGCAAGCCCGTTTTCCGAATTGCCAATGCCGACCGAAGCAGCCGAGGAATCCCCCAGCACCAGAAGCGAGATCGCCGGCGCGTTGCCCGAGAGATCGTGCATGACCGGTCCCTGAGCCGGCAGCATGCGCGTGGTGCGGCGGCGCACGCCGAGGCCTTGCCAGACATAGACCGGGTAGGCGAGCCAGGTGAGGAGGGCGAGAAGGCGTTGCATGCGCACCCTTTAGCGCATGTCGCGCCCGACGTGAACGACCGGCGGCTGGCCACCGCGCTATCTGCCTGTTTTGACGCAATTCCCTAAGGGAAAGCGCTATGCGCTTTTCCCGGGAAAACCGTTTCACACTTTTCCTGGAATTGCTCTAGTCGCAACAGGTCTCCTGCGCTCCCGACCGGTCACCGTATTCATCATGCAGCCGCACCCAATCCATCAGGCCGTGATAGGGACCGGTTTCGTTGCGGCCCTTCGGCGTCATGTCGAGATAATCATACGTGCCGATCAGCGCCTCGCCGCCGCGGGCGCGCGACATGAAGGTGAGGAAGATGTCGCCGTTCTCGTCTCGGTAGAAAACACTGGTGCCGGGAAGCTCCTTCGACGTCCGGGGACGGGTCTCGAAATTGTAGGTGGTATCGCCAGCGGCGATCTGCTTGTCGGTGAAGGAGACCTGCATGTCGAAGTTGAAATCCGAGGCATAGGACGATACCCAGTCGAACTTCCAGCCCATGCGCTGTTTGTAGGGCAGAAGTTCAGCCAGCGGTGCCCGCGAGATCACGACCAGTGACACGTCGTGATGTCTGAGATGCTGGTTGGCGCCGTCGATATGGTCGGCAAGGAACGAGCAGCCCTCGCAGTGATGGTTGCACCCCGGCCCGAACATGAAGTGATAGACGATCAACTGGCTGTTGCCAGCAAACAGGTCGGCCAGTTTCTTCGGTCCTTGCTCGGTCTCAAAGACATAGTCCTTTCGGATCTTCAGCCAGGGCAGTTCACGCCGCTCGGTGCAGATGCGTTCGCGAAGCCGCGTCAGTTCCTTCTCGCGGGCCAGATGCGCCTTGTGCGCCTGGAACCAGTCTTCACGCGAAACGACCTTGTTGCGATGCATGAACCTCTCCCTGTCTGTCATCCCAAGGACGGTCGGGACGGGCGAAAACCGACATCGCCGGAGAGGAAATAAGGACGCAGGCGCTCCGTCCCAAGCCCAGGCAAGCCACAAACAAAAAACCCGGGCGCAATGGCCCGGGTTCGAAGGAATACGGAAAAGCCCCGATCAGGCAGCCTGTTCCAGGCTCGCCTTCCATTTTCCAAGTGCTGCCAGATGGTTCATATGGGCGCGGTGGGTGAAGGCGGCCTGGCCGGCGGCGATGTTCGAGGCCTTGCCGCTCCAGGCTTTCTGCGGCGCGGCCTGCAGGGCGCGGCCATAGGAGAAGGTCAGCTTCCACGGGTGCGGCCCGATGGCGTTGATGGCGTTGAGGTTGGCGGTCGCTTCCTCGTCCTCCTGGCCGCCGGAGAGGAAGGCGATGCCCGGCACCGCTGCCGGCACGGTCTCGCGGAACAGTTTTATGGTCATTTCCGCGACTTCTTCCGGGCTGCTCACCTTGCCCGATTTCTTGCCGGCCAGCACCATGTTGGGCTTCAGGATCGTGCCTTCAAGCACGACGCGCGCCGCATGGAGCTCGTCATAGAGCTTGATCAGCGTCGCCTTCGAAATCGCATAGCAGGTGTCGATGTCGTGGGCGCCGTCCATCAGCACTTCCGGCTCGACGATCGGCACGATGCCGGCTTCCTGGCAAAGCGCTGCATAGCGGGCGAGCGCATGGGCGTTCGAGCTGATCGAATTGGCCGAAGGCACGCCCTTGCCGGTGTCGATGTCGATCACCGCACGCCATTTGGCGAAGCGGGCGCCGAGTTTGTAATAGTCGGCAAGGCGCTCGCGCAGGCCGTCGAGTCCCTCGGTGACGGTGTCGCCGGGAAAACCGGCCAGCGGCTTGGCGCCGGCATCGACCTTGATGCCGGGGATGGCGCCGGCCGCCTTGATGATGTCGACCAGCGGTGTGCCGTCGGTGGCCTTCTGGCGGATCGTCTCGTCGTAGAGGATGACACCGGAAATGTACCGGGTCATGGCCTCCCTGGCGCGGAACATCATCTCGCGGTAGTCGCGGCGGCTGTCGGCGGTCGATTCGACGCCGATGACGTCGAAACGCTTCTTGATGGTGCCGGAACTTTCGTCGGCGGCCAGCAGGCCCTTGCCATCAGCCACGATCGCGGCGGCAATGTCTTCGAGACGTTCGCTCATTCTGCTTCTCCTGAAACGGTTGCTTTCCGCGCTTAACGGAAGTCTACCGCCAAAGGAATGGCATCGGAAAGCTCGAATCGATTGAAAGTCCTAGGCGCCCTTTATGTTGATCGAGTTGTTTGTTTTAGCCGCATTTCTGCCACGCCAGGCGTTTCCGCCTGGCTGCAAAATGCTTTAGCGCTTCAGCACGTCGACGCCGGGCAGCGGCTTGCCTTCCATCCATTCCAGGAAAGCGCCACCGGCGGTCGAGACATAGGTGAAGTCGTCGGCGACACCGGCATGGTTGAGCGCCGCCACCGTATCGCCGCCGCCGGCAACCGAGACCAGCTTGCCGGCCTTGGTGCGCGCTGCCGCATGCTTCGCCGCCGCCACCGTCGCATGATCGAAGGGCGCGATCTCGAAGGCGCCGAGCGGGCCGTTCCAGACCAATGTCGCGGCGCGGTCGATCCATTCGCCAATGGTCTTCACGGTTTTGGCACCGACATCGAGGATCATGCCGTCGGCCGGCACATCCGAGATGGCGACGGTCTCGCAGGCGGCACCCGCCTTGAATTCCTTTGCGACGACGCCGTCGACCGGCAGGATGATGGCGCAGCCGGCCTCGGCCGCCTCGATCATGATCTGCTTGGCAGTGGTGGCGAGATCATGCTCGCACAGCGATTTGCCGACATCGGTGCCGCGCGCGGCAAGGAAGGTGTTGGCCATGCCGCCGCCGATGACCAGCGCGTCGACCTTCTTCACCAAATTCATCAACAGGTCGATCTTGGTCGAGACCTTGGCACCGCCGACAATGGCAACGACTGGGCGGACCGGATTTCCCAGACCCTTCTCCAGTGCCTCGAGCTCGGCCTGCATGGTGCGGCCGGCAAAGGCCGGCAACAGACGCGCCAGCCCCTCCGTCGAGGCGTGGGCGCGGTGCGCCGCGGAAAAGGCGTCGTTAACGAAGATGTCGCCACAGGCGGCGAGCCTTTCGGTGAAGGCCGGATCGTTTTTCTCCTCGGCCTTGTAGAAGCGGGTGTTTTCGAGCAGCAGCACGTCGCCCTTGTTCATGGCGGCGATGGCGCTTCCGGCCGTGTCACCGACGCAATCGCTGGCGAAGCCGACGGGGCGGCCGAGCACATCGGCCGTCGCCCTGGCGATTGGCTCCAGCGAGAATTCGGGCGAGGGGCCATCCTTGGGCCGGCCGAAATGGGCGAGCAGAATGACCTTGGCGCCCTTGCTGGACAGCTCGGCGATGGTCGGCGCGATGCGTTCGATGCGGGTGGCGTCGGTGACCTTGCCGTCGGCGACGGGCACGTTGAGGTCGACGCGCACCAGCACGCGCTTGCCGCTGATGTTGCCGATGTCGTCCAGGGTCTTGAAGGCGGCCATACGGGTTCCTTTCGCGAAAAATCGGGGGACCATACCCCGCGCCGACGATGATGCAAGGCTTAGGCTGGGTTCGAAACGAAATTTTGAAGTCGGTACCAAGGCTATGCCGGCAGGCGGATGAGGGGCGGCGCAAACGATCGCCGTGTCAGCTCTCGGTCGTTGCCTTTTCCGCCGCCGGTTCCGGCGCCGGTTTCTCGTCCGCCCGCGCCTCTGCAATCTGCGTTTCAGTCGGCTTGCGCCAGTTGCGGATAAAGGCAGAGAGACGGTCGCCGATCTCGCCGGCACTCAGGAAAACCGGCACCCGCGCCACCGGCGCGGTCGGCTCGAAGGAAAGGCCGAGGCCTATGATCTTGCCCTTGTCGTCGACGTCGCGGACGATCAGCTCGATCGGACCGAGCAGCACGCGGTCGGCATATTCGGCATGGCCGCCGAGCCGCGCCGTGACCAGCGCGCCGACGGTGAGCTTTTGCTCCGCTTCGGTCAGGCCGGGCGTATAGGCCGCTTCCAGTTCGCCGGCGGAGCGCGCCGGGTCGACGGCGAAAGCGCCGAAGAAATCCGCATCCTCGGGATCGACCACGGCGCGGCTGGCGAACAGCTTGTCGAGCAGGCGCGGATAGCGATCCGGCACGAAGATATAGACCTGGTCGCCGGCGGCGAGCCTGCCCATGTCCTGGAAGCGCATCGAGCGCCCGTCGCGCAGCACCAGCGAGGGCCGTGCCCAGCGCGGGATGCGCTCGCCGCGCGCCACGGGACTGCCGTGTGCTACGCGATAGGCAAGAAGCTCGTGATGGGCCGAGCCCGGCAATTCCAGCTCGACCTTGTCCAGCGGGCCGAGCCGCGCCGGCACGATCAGACCCAGGCGGCGCGCCAGCGGTCCGACCGTCCAGCCCTGGATGACCAGCGACACCAGCACGATGATGAAGGCGGTGTTGAAGATGACACGGCCGTTTTCCAGCCCGCCGAGCAGCGGGGTGATGGCGAGCAGGATCGATACGGCGCCACGCAGGCCGACCCAGGAGACGAAGGCGACTTCGGGGCGGGGCAAGCGGAACGGGATCAGGCAGAGCCAGACCGCGATCGGCCGGGCGACAAACATCAGGAACAGGCCGAGCGCTACCGCTGGCACCATGATCGCCGGAAATTGCGACGGCGTCGCGAACAGGCCGAGGATCAGGAACATGATGATCTGCGCCAGCCATGACATGCCGTCCTGGAAGCGCTTGAGGATGGTGACCGCGCGGATGTCGGAATTGCCGGAGATCAGGCCGGCGAGATAAACCGCCAGGAAGCCCGAGCCGCCAATGGCGCCGGCGGCGGCAAAGACCATCAGCGACAATGTCAGCACGAAGATCGGCAGCAGGCCGTGATCGAGGTTGAGCCGGTCGACGAGGCGCACGATGGCGAGGCCGCCGAGCACGCCGACAACGGCGCCGAGGCCCATGTTGAGAAGGAAGCCGAGGATCAGGCTGGTGACCAGGACATTGGCTTCGGGGTTGGCGTGGGCGGCGATGATTTCGACCAGCGTGATGGTCAGGAAGATGGCGATCGGGTCGTTGGTGCCGGATTCCACCTCAAGCGTGGAGCGCACGCGCTCGCGCAGATTGATCTCGCCGGCGCGCAGCAGGAAGAACACCGCCGCGGCATCGGTGGAGGCGACGGCGGCGCCGAGCAGGAAGGATTCCAGCCAGGTGAGGTCGAGCAGGTAGTGGGCGGCGGCGCCGAACAGGCCGGTGGTGAGAAGCACGCCAAAGGTCGCCAGCGACAGCGCCGGGCCTGCCGCCTGCCGCAAGGCGCTGAACGGCGTGCGGAAACCGGAATCGAACAGGATGACGGCCAGCGCCAGTGAGCCGGCAAAATAGGCGATGCGGGCGTTGTCGAACTGGATGCCGAGGCCGTCGGTGCCTGTGGCCAATCCGATACAGAGAAACAGAAGCAGAAGCGGGGCGCCGAAGCGGAAGGCGATCAGGCTCGAAAACGCGGCGGCGACAACAAGCGCTGTGCCGACCAGCGTGACGAGATAGATCGCATGCTCCATCCTGAAATCAGCCCCTCAAATTCGTCTGTCTCCTGGTTTACGGCAGAGTGGGGCGAAGACGTGACCAGTGCAAGGCGGCAGGGTGGTTTTTTGCCCTATGCCGCTGATTTTCGGGCGCTTTGGCGATCAGGATGCAATTTGCGAAGGCGCACGGCGCTCTCATGAAAAACGCCCGGACAGAGCCGGGCGTCTCAGGTTTCGAAAAGAAAGCCTTGCGATCAGGCGATGGTCTTGCCGAAGGCGACGGCGGTGTCGGACATGCGGTTGGAGAAACCCCACTCATTGTCGTACCAGGACAGCACCGAAACGAAGTTGCCGTCCATCACCTTGGTCTGGTCGAGCGCCATGATCGAAGACCGCGGATCGTGGTTGAAGTCGATCGAGACGTTCGGGTGATGGGTGACGCCGAGAATGCCCTTCAGCTTGCCGTTGGAAGCGGCGATGACCGCCTCGTTGATCTCCTGGACGGTGGTCGGCCGCTTGGCGATGAACTTGAAATCGACGACCGAGACGTTCGGGGTCGGCACGCGGATCGAGATGCCGTCGAGCTTGCCCTTGAGGTCGGGCAGCACCAGGCCGATCGCCTTGGCGGCACCGGTCGAGGTCGGGATCTGCGACAGGGCGGCGGCGCGGGCGCGGTAGAGATCCTTGTGCATGGTGTCCAGCGTCGGCTGGTCGCCGGTGTAGGAATGGATCGTCGTCATCATGCCCTTTTCGATGCCGACCGTCTCGTGCAGCACGGCAGCCAGCGGCGCCAGGCAGTTGGTGGTGCACGACGCGTTCGAGATGACGATGTGGTCCTTGGTCAGCTTGTCGTGGTTGATGCCGTAGACGACGGTGAGGTCGGCGCCTTCGGCGGGCGCGGAGACCAGCACGCGCTTGGCGCCGGCGGTCAGGTGCGCGGCGGCCTTGTCGCGGGCGGTGAAGATGCCGGTGCATTCGAGCGCGATGTCGACGCCCAGTTCCTTCCACGGCAGCTGCGTCGGATCCTTGATCGCGGTGACCTTGAACTTTTCCTTGCCGACGGTGATCTGGTCGCCGGAGACCGAAACTTCGTGCGGGAAGCGGCCATGCACGCTGTCGAAGCGCAGGAGATGGGCATTGGTCTCGACTGGGCCGAGATCGTTGACGGCGACGACGTCGATGTCCTTGCGGCCTGATTCATGGATGGCGCGCAGGATGTTGCGGCCGATGCGGCCGAATCCGTTGATGGCAACTCTGACGGTCATTTTTCTCTCCCGGGGAGCTGGAGGGCAGACGATGGGTCCGCAGCTTCATAGCGGCGGAAGCGGAAAGAATCCAGCCGCAGCGACGTGGATTTAAATCGATTAGGTTGGGCCAGTCCGGCGAAATCGCTTTGCGCGGTTTCGCCGGAGCATTTTTGTTTCTGCATGTCGTTCCCAAAACCGCGATAGACTTTTGGGCGACATGCAAGACCTTACTTGCTGTGCAAGCGGGCTTCCGCTGCCTTGGCGGCGGCTTCGGCGGTGATGCCGAAATGCGGATAGAGCTGTTCGATGGTGCCGCTGGCGCCGAAGCCGGTCATGCCGATGAAGATGCCGTCGGAGCCGATGAGATGATCCCAGCCCTGGCGGATGCCGGCTTCGATCGCCATCTTGATCGGCGCGTTGCCGATCGTCTTCTTGCGGTAGTCGTCGCTCTGCTTGTCGAACAGTTCGAAGCAGGGAACCGAGACGACGCGAGTCGGGTGACCGTGCTTTTCCAGCAAATCGCGGGCACCAAGTGCGATCTCGACCTCCGAGCCGGTGGCAAAGATCGTCACCGCCGCCTCGCCGCTGGCGGCGGCCAGTTCGTAACCGCCCTGGCTGCTCAGGTTCTTGGCCGAGAATTCGGTGCGCACCGTCGGCAGGTTCTGACGGGTCAGCGCCAGCGTCGAAGGCGTTTTTTCGGATTCTAGGGCGATCTGCCAGCATTCGGCGGTTTCCACCGCATCGGCCGGACGGAAGACATTGTGGTTGGGGATGGCGCGCAGTGCCGCCAGATGCTCGACCGGCTGGTGGGTCGGGCCGTCTTCGCCCAGACCAATGGAATCATGGGTCATGACGAAGATCGAGCGGATGCCCATCAGCGAGGAAAGCCGCATCGATGGGCGGGCGTAGTCGGAGAAGCACATGAAGGTGCCGCCATAGGCGATGAGCCCGCCATGCAGCGTCAAGCCGTTGATCGCGGCGGCCATGCCATGCTCGCGGATACCATAGTGGACATAGCGCTGGCCGTAGTCGTCCGGTGTGATGTTCTTGGTCTGGCTGGTCTTGGTGTTGTTGGAGCCGGTCAGGTCGGCGGAGCCGCCGATGGTCTCGGGCACGGCGCCGTTGATGACTTCCAGCGCCATCTCGGACGATTTGCGGGTGGCGACCTTCGGCTTGTCGGCGGAGAGCTTCTTCTTGTAGTCGGCGATGACGGCGTCGAAGTTGGACGGCAGCTTGCCGGCGAGGCGGCGCTCGAACTCAGCCTTCAGCTTCGCATCGGCCTTGGCGAGGCGGCCTTCCCAGTCGGTGCGTGCCTTGACGCCGGCCTTGCCGGCGGTGCGCCAGGCGTCGAGGATGTCGGCCGGAATCTCGAAGGGCGGCGAATCCCAGTTGAAGAACTTCCGCGCGCCGGCGATCTCGTCGGCGCCGAGCGGCGAGCCGTGTGCCTTGTTGGTGCCGGCCTTGGTCGGCGCGCCGAAGCCGATGGTCGTCTTGCAGGCGATCATCGTCGGCTTGTCGGAATGGCGGGCGGCTTCGATGGCATAGGCGATTGCTTCCGGATCCGTGCCGTCGATGTGGCTGGCGTTCCAGCCGGAGGCCTGGAAGCGGGCGACCTGGTCGGTGTTGTCGGCGAGCGACACCGGACCGTCGATCGAGATGTTGTTGTTGTCCCAGAAGACGATCAGCTTGTTGAGCTTGAGATGCCCGGCAAGCGCGATGGCTTCCTGGCTGACGCCTTCCATCAGGCAGCCGTCGCCGGCCAGCACATAGGTGTAGTGATCGACGAGGTCGTTGCCGAAGGCAGCGTTCATGATGCGCTCGCCGAGCGCGAAGCCAACCGAATTGGCGAGACCCTGGCCGAGCGGGCCGGTCGTCGTCTCGATGCCGGTGGCGTGACCATATTCGGGGTGGCCGGCGGTCTTCGAGCCCAACTGACGGAAATGCTTGATCTGGTCGATGGTCATGTCTTCATAGCCGGTCAGATGCAGCAGCGAATAGAGCAGCATCGAGCCATGGCCGGCCGACAGGATGAAGCGGTCGCGGTCGGCCCAGTGCGGGGCCTTGGGATCGTATTTCAGGAAGCGCGTGAACAGCACCGTGGCGATGTCGGCGCACCCCATGGGCAGGCCGGGGTGGCCGGATTGAGCCTTCTCGACGGCGTCCATGGAGAGAAAGCGGATCGCATTGGCCATCCGGTCATGTTGTTCACGCGACGTCATGGTTCCTCCAGAGGTGGGAGTTTGGGGGCTTGGGAGAGCCTTGAAAAGGGTGCGCGACACATAGCAGGCGCGGGCTTTTAGTCAACAAACCGGTGCGCATTTGCCGGTCTTGTGATGCCGGCGGCGGGCCTACATTAGCGTTAGCAGGGGACAGTCGCGAGAGCTTTGTTGACGTTGCCTTCACCCGGTGCCTAATGTTTCGCGGATAACGCGTTCTGAACGCGAACGATTCGGTGATGGGCAGGGCACAGGACGAAGGCCATGACCGGGGAAACCACGCTCAAGGAAGTCATCTCCAGGCTGGGTAAGGCCATAGAGGGGCTGGAAAATGCCGTCGCGGCCAAGCTCGAGCATGAACGCGATTACTCGGAAGCCGAGGCCGAGGTGCAGCGGATGAACGCCGACCGCTCGCGGCTGGCGCAAGAACTCGACAATTCCGAAGCGCGCGCCGAAAGGCTGGAAGACGCCAACAAGGAAGTGTCGCGACGGCTGGTGACCGCCATGGAAACCATCCGCGCTGTGTTGGACAGATAGGGCTGGACAGGTAGGCTCATGGCACAAGTCACGGTTTCCATCGACGGCAAGCAGTATCGGATGGCCTGCGACGAAGGCCAGGAAGAGCATCTGATCGATCTTGCCGAACGCTTCGACCGCTATGTCTCGCATCTGAAGGAGTCATTTGGCGAGATCGGCGACCAGCGGCTGACCGTCATGGCCGGCATCATGGTGATGGACGAACTCTCGGAGTTGCAGAAGCGCGTCAAGGGCATGGAAAGCGAAGTGCTGACCTTGCGCAAGACGCGCGACGACGCGTTGACCAAGGCCGACAAGAACGACGGCGTGCTCACCAATGCGCTTGGCGCGCTGGCACAGCGCATGGAAGATCTGACGGCGACGCTGGCGGTCAACAAGGTCTGAGCCGCACGCGGCCCTTCCAACCCAGCCAAAAGCTCTCGTGCGCCAGTGGCGCCGCAGGCAGTACGAAAGTGCTCGTTCCGCCGCCGACAAGAGTTTCATATTATCTCGCCGTCGCAATTTTTGCGCTAAGATAGAGTTAAGCCGGAGCGCGGGTGCCTTGATGGCGGCATGGTTTGCCGCCCGCCCTCTCTGCTGGCGAGTTTGTTACAGGGGAGATGTGCCATGAGCCTTCGTATCAACGACATCGCGCCGGACTTCACCGCCGAGACCACGCAAGGGACGATCAAGTTCCATGAATGGATCGGTGACGGCTGGGCGATCCTGTTCAGTCATCCGAAGAACTTCACCCCAGTCTGCACGACCGAGCTTGGCACGATGGCCGGGCTGGAAGGCGAGTTCAGGAAGCGCAACGTCAAGATCATCGGCATTTCGGTCGATCCGGTCGAAAGCCACGGCAAATGGCAGGACGACATCAAGACGGCGACCGGCCATTCGGTGAACTATCCGCTGATCGGCGACAAGGACCTCAAGGTCGCCAAGCTCTACGACATGCTGCCAGGCGGCGCCGGCGAGACGTCGGAGGGCCGCACGCCCGCCGACAACGCCACCGTGCGGTCGGTCTATGTCATCGGGCCGGACAAGAAGATCAAGCTGGTGCTTACCTACCCAATGACCACGGGCCGCAACTTCGACGAGATCCTGCGCGCGGTCGATTCCATGCAGCTGACCGCCAAACACCAGGTGGCGACGCCGGCGAACTGGAAGCAGGGCGAGGATGTCATCATCACCGCCGCCGTCTCCAACGAGGATGCAATCAAGCGTTTCGGCGCCTACGAGACCATCCTGCCCTATCTCAGGAAGACCAAGCAGCCATCCGCCTGACCGCGCTTCTTCGGAACAGCTTTTGGCTTTCTCGCCGCTGCGAGCGAAATGATACTTGACTGGGGCACACGGGGGGACAACCATGCTCCCCTCGGGTGCCGGCAGAGAAAATCATTCCTGCCGACCAAAGCGCGTCGCGTCTGAACGGATTCAGACGACGCGCTCTAGGTCTTTGTTTTTATGCATGTCGTTCTCCCAAAACCGGGGGCACTTTTGGGCGACATGCATCAGGGTTTGGGGAAGCCGAAATTGGACGTAGCTTTGGCCAGGCCGCAGGTCAGCGGCTTCTACGACAAGCCGACAGGGGCTATCCAGTATGTCGTCGCCGACCAGGCGACGAAACGATGCGCCATCATCGATCCGATCCTCGACTTCGACGAGAGGTCCGGCGCCACGGCAACGAAGAGCGCCGACGTCTTGCTCGACTTCGTCAGCGAGCAAGGGCTGAGCATCGAGTGGATCCTCGATACCCATCCGCATGCCGACCATTTCTCGGCGGCACACTATCTGAAGCAGAAGACCGGCGCGCCCACGGCGATCGGCGAGAGGATCGTCGACGTCCAGAAACTTTGGAAGGCGATCTACAACTGGCCGGATTTTCCCGCCGACGGTTCGCAATGGGACAGGCTGTTTAGGGAAGGCGAAACCTTCCGGATCGGCACCCTTCCGGTCACGGTGCTGTTCTCCCCAGGGCACACGCTGGCCTCGATCACCTATGTGATCGGCGATGCCGCCTTCGTCCACGATACGCTGTTCGTGCCCGACAGCGGCACGGCAAGGGCGGACTTTCCCGGCGGCAGTGCCGCGCGGCTGTGGCACTCGATCCAGGACATCCTTGCATTGCCGGACGAGATGCGCGTTTTCGTCGGCCATGACTATCAGGTCGGCGGACGAGAGCCATTGTGGGAAAGCACGGTCGCCGAGCAGAAGGCCGGCAACATCCACCTTGTTGCCGCGCGCACCGAGGCTGATTTCGTCGCCCTGCGTGAGACCCGCGACAGGACACTGCCGATGCCGAGGCTGATCCTGCATGCGCTGCAGGTCAACATGAATGGCGGACGGCTGCCGGACCCGGAAGCCAATGGCCGGCGCTATCTGAAATTTCCGCTGGACTCACTTTGAACTTACGGCGCTCTATCTCTTTGTTTTGACGCAATTCCGGACGGAAAACCGCTACACACTTTTCCTGGAATTGCTTTGACCGACAATCGAGCTTCCTGCCGGCCGCTGGGCACAAAAAAGGCGGCGTCAGTTTCCTGACGCCGCCTTTGTGGTTCGCTGCCGAAGCTGGCCTTACGCCGCCGGCTGCACCTCGATGGTGCGCAGCGCCTGGGTCTGGCGCTTGGCGGCGGCCTTGACCGCGTCCTGCACCTTCTCGAAGGCGCGCACCTCGATCTGGCGCACGCGCTCGCGGCTGATGTCGAACTCGGCCGACAGCTCTTCCAGGGTCAGCGGCTCCTCGGCGAGGCGACGGGCCTCGAAGATGCGCCGCTCGCGCTCGTTGAGCACGGCAAGAGCGCCCGACAGCATGCCGCGCCGGTTTTCCAGCTCGTCCTGCTCGATCAGCATCTCTTCCTGGCTTTCATGGTCGTCGACCAACCAATCCTGCCATTCGCCGGATTCGCCTTCGCTCGCCCGGATCGGGGCGTTGAGCGAGGCGTCGCCCGACAGGCGGCGGTTCATCGACACCACTTCGGCTTCGGAAACGTTCAGCCTTGTGGCGATCTCGGCGATCTGGTCCGGCTTGAGGTCGCCGTCATCCAGCGCCTGGATCTTGCCCTTCACCTTGCGCAGGTTGAAGAACAGGCGCTTCTGATTGGCGGTCGTGCCCATCTTGACCAGGCTCCACGAGCGCAGGATGTACTCCTGGATCGAGGCCTTGATCCACCACATGGCGTAGGTCGCGAGGCGGAAGCCGCGCTCGGGTTCGAATTTCTTGACGGCCTGCATCAGGCCGACATTGCCTTCCGAGATCACTTCGCCGATCGGCAGGCCGTAGCCGCGATAGCCCATGGCGATCTTGGCGACGAGCCTGAGGTGGCTGGTGACGAGCTTGTGCGCGGCGGAGGTGTCCTCATGCTCGGCATAACGCTTGGCGAGCATGTACTCTTCCTGCGGCTGCAGCATGGGAAAGCGGCGGATTTCTTCCAGGTAGCGGCTGAGGCCGCCTTCGCCGGAAACGATACTGGGTAATGACTGGGCCATGATAGCGCCCCCTCTCTATTGGAGTGATGCCCCCGAAACGCGGCGGGCATATGACGCGAGCACCAAAAGGCTCGCCCGCGACATCAGATCTTATACAGGAACAAAACCAGAAAAGACAGGCGTTTGTTCAACACGAAACAGTGTGTCACGCTGAAGTGAACAATACCAGTCAGGTTTTTTGATGGCTAGCTTGAAGCTTGTTGGTGACCAGGTTCAGAGCTTGCGAAAGCCGCCGACGAGTTCCTCCATGCCCCCCGGTAACGGCGCCTCGAACCGCATCGTTAGATGGGTAGCCGGGTGGCGAAATGCAAGGAGCCAGGCATGCAAAGCTTGCCGGGAAAATGCCTTGACCTGGCCTTTCAGCGGTTCGGGCAGCCGGTTGGCCTTGGTGCGGAAAGCCTGGCCATAGTCGGGGTCGCCGATCACCGGATGGCCGATATGCGCCATGTGGACGCGGATCTGGTGGGTGCGGCCGGTCTCGAGCCGGCATTCGACCAGGCTCGCCGTGGCAAACTCCTGCTGATCGACGCCGAAGCGTTCCCGCACGGCAAAGTGGGTGACGGCATGGCGGGCGTCGTCGCGTCCTCCCGGCACCACGGCACGCCTTACGCGGTCGGCGGCACGGCCGAGCGGCGCGTCGACCGTGCCGGTCGGCCGCTGCGGTATGCCCCAGACCAAAGCCAGATAGGCGCGTTCGAGATCGCCGGTCAGGCCGTGATCGGCGAAGGCTTCCGACAGCGACTTGTGGGCGCGGTCGGTCTTGGCGACCACCATGACGCCGCTGGTCTCCTTGTCGAGGCGGTGAACGATGCCCGGACGGCGCACGCCGCCGATGCCGGAAAGACTGTCGCCACAATGGTGGATCAGCGCGTTGACCAGCGTGCCGGTCCAATTGCCGGCGCCGGGATGCACGACAAGGCCAGCCGGCTTGTTGATGACGATCAGTTCGTCATCCTCATAGAGCACATCGAGCGCGATGTTCTCGCCCTGTGGCTCCGCCGGTTCCGGCTCCGGCATGGCGACCGAGACGCTTTCGCCCGGCGTCATCTTGCGTTTGGTCTCGTCGACCGGCTTGCCGTCGATCGAGACCGCGCCCTGCCTGATCAGCATCTGCACGCGGCTGCGCGACATATCCGGGCCGAGGCTGGCCGCCAGCCACTGGTCGAGGCGCTGGCCGGCCGCATCCGCGCCCGCCACCAGCACGGTGGGGGCTGCCTCTCTGAATTGGTCCTCTATCAATTCAGGGGCCTCTTCGCTATGAGCGCTCATTGAAAAACCGTTCCGGACTATTTGCCATGGCCAGCCCAATTGCCGAGGAAGATCAGGAGAAACCGCTCGACCCCGAGGTCGAAAAGGTGCGCAGGAAACTCGTCCGCTTCGTCGGGATCAATCTCGGCCTGCTGTTCCTTGCCCTTATGGTGGTGATCGGCGCCCTTGTCTACAAAGCGCGCAACGCACCGCCGGCGAACCCGCCGCTGGCCGGTGACATCCAGGTGCCGGCCGGCGAGCCGGTCAGCGGCGACATCGTGCTGCCGGTCGGCGCCAAGGTGGTCAGCCAGTCGCTGTCCGACAATCGCGTCTCCATCGACGCCGAACTCACCGACGGCAGCCGCACGATCTTCATCTACGATATCGCCGAGCGCCGTCTGATCGGCCGTTTTGCAATCCGCAACAAATGAGCGGGGCGCAACAAATGAGTAAGCCTCAGGGATGACCGGGTTCGCCGAGCACCGTCGTGTCGCGACCGTGGCGCTGGTCGTCGCCAATTATGACGAGGCGATTGCCTGGTATGTTGATCGGCTGGGTTTCCTGCTCATCGAGGATGTCGATCTCGGCGCCGGCAAGCGCTGGGTCACAGTGGCGCCGGCCAACGGGCAGGGCGCGAGGCTGCTTCTGGCCGAGGCTTCCGACGAGGCACAAAGCAAAAGCATCGGCAACCAGACCGGCGGCCGGGTTTTTCTGTTTCTCGAAACCGACGATTTTGCCCGCGACCACGCGGCGATGCTGGAGAAGGGCGTCGAATTCCGCGAGCCGCCGCGCTTCGAGCCCTATGGCACGGTGGCCGTTTTTGCGGATCTCCACGGCAATCTCTGGGACCTGATCGAGCCGAAACGGTAGGCTTGCGGCCGGCTTTTCCTCGATACGACAAAGCCACCCGAACCCCAGTTGCTTTTTCCCAGCCGTCAGCCTATATCGCCGGTTCTTGAACGCGCCCATCGTCTAGCGGTCAGGACACCGCCCTCTCACGGCGGGAACAGGGGTTCGATTCCCCTTGGGCGTACCAAGCTTTTCAAGCATTTAACCGACAAGCCCTGAAATTCGTTGTCGAATTCGTTGCTTTTGCAATCGGTCTGGCGTGGGTGGATCGTGCAATCTGGAGCAGCCGACGTTCGAGGGCGTGCTCCCCGGCGGTCAAAAGCCGATTTGAACTAGGATCATCAATGCGTTAAGTGGATTTGTATGTCGGAATTTTTATAAATTGTTGATTTAGTTGACTTATATGCTTCAGCCCGATATTGTAATAGAACAACTGGCCGCATATGAAACTGTTGAAACGGATGTCTCGGATTTTGGCCAATCAACGTGAGCGGATCGCTCCGAACCGAGGTCATCCATGGGTATCCAGCACACCAGCAATTCACCTGCCGTTCTGACAGTAAGCGAAACGGCTGTGTTTTTCCGCATAAGCCGCGCCTCCGTTTGGCGCCTGCTTCGTGCGGGCGATCTCAAGAAAACCCGCATCGGTGGACGAACACTCGTGCGCCGTGCCGACGCAGAAGCATTCCTCGAAAGCTGCGCGGGTGCAGCTTGACAGTCGCGTCTCGCTCACGCCGTGAACGTCGTTGCGGTCGCAACCACAGTCGGCCTGAAATGTTGGATCGTCCGCCTGTATTCTGCGATCTGCGGCCTGCGACTGTTGCGGAGCTCCAGCCAGGCGAGGCCATGGTGCCGGGTATGCAATGGCTTGTCGCGCGCGGTGCCAACGAACAAGGCTTGCCCGGCGACATGTTTTTCGAGATCCCGCTAAAGCTGGAGCCTGAAAAGCGCGCCAACACAGGCCCCAACGTTCGGGCAGCGCTCCAGGTACTTCGCGAGTGTGCCGAGTTTCGACGCCTGATGGATCAGTATTACTGGTTCACGCCCAAGGCGGGTGAACCCGGCTATGCGGACCTGCACGCGGTAACGGGTTAGCGCCCGCAATTCTACCTGACGACGACCAATCGACCTTGGACCCACGAAACAGAAACGCCGGCCGCGTCTGGAAACGCGAGCCGGCGAGAAGGTCGAATAATGGATACTGGTAATATAATACCACAACGCGATGTTGACAAGTTCCAACAGTACTTAGCGTCGATAAAAGGTACGGACGCGCCAAAGGTCATCGAGCTTGTTCCTGACACGATCGCCCGACCAGAGACGCGCGACCTGTCGTTCACCGTCATGGAAAGCGCCGGAGCGCTTACGAAGACATTCAGCGTCGACGCCACCGGCAAGCCGGTCAGCACACGCAGTCCAGGCATGTCTAGGGGGCAAGCCCGGCGCGTTCAAGTGTCTGGCACCGCGTCAGACATCGCCACGGCGTATTCTGCCGTTCTATCTTCTTTGGGACCGAATGAAGCACTGGTGCTCGTGCCGCCGCCCGACGGCAAGGAAGCCGCCATCGTCGTAACAGAGGCTATGCTGTCGGACGCCCCCGACGCCATCAGCCGCGGCAAATCATTCTTCGCGCACCAAACCGGACCCGCGGTGCTCGGGCTGGATTTCGATGTGAAGGATTGGCCGGAAGACATCAAGCAGCGCGTGCGCGACACTCCAGGCGAAATCACCGGCGTGCTCGTGGAGGTCTTTCCCGCCTTCGCCGAAGCCTGCACGGTCATGCGCCCGTCTTCGTCGACTGGCGTTCGGAACGCCGCCACCCGCCAATCGACGGGGGCAAATTCCGGGCAGCACCGCTATGCTTTCGTGTTGGATGGAACGGATGTTGCCGCATTCGCCGACAGGCTTTTCGATCGTTTGGTGTTGGCCGGCTACGGCTTCCCGTTCATCTCCAAGAGCGGCGCGATTTCGGTGCGAACTCTGATCGACAAGGTCGCCACCAAGGGACCGGAACGGCTCTGGTACGAGGCCGACGCAATTCTCGACGACAACCGCCTTGCATACACACCAGGCGCCCGAGAACCGCGCATCATCAATCCGGCGGGCGGCTTTTGCGATACGACCAAACTGCCGCCGCTGTCCGAAGCTGAGAAGGTCGAGCTCGCCAGCCGCATTGAAGCGATCAAGCAGTCGTGCGCAGAGCGGGCCGAAGTAATTTCATCAGCCTATCGCCAAGCTGAGATTGAGCGACACACCACCAGCGGATTGACGCATGCAGTCGCCGAACGCATCGTGGCTGCCGCCGTTGAGCGATCGGAGTTGATGGGTGGCTTTCGCGTCGGTCTTGATGATGGGCGATGGGTCACAGTCGACCAGATCCTGGCCGACCCTGCGCAGTTTCACCGCAAGACGTGCGCCGATCCGATCGAGCCCGAGTACGGCGGCGGTCGAAACAAGGCGATCATCTACACGGACGGTTCATATCCCCACATCGCCAGCCAAGCACACGGCGGCGCCGACTATCGGCTGGTAAAAGACCTGGCCGCCATCTACTTCGAACGGCCGCGCGGTCTTTCCGTCGTCGGCGGCCTAGTCGACCCCAAGACCCTCCCGGTCCGCAGATACCTGATCGAACCGCGCCTGCCGATCGGCGATGTCACGCAATGCGTGGGCGAACCGGGGATAAGCAAATCGACCTTCGCTGTTCGAGATGCTGTGATCGTCGCCACAGGAAAAGGCGATGTGCTCCGCGGCGCGAACGGCGAAAGTCACGAGCTCCTGCACCGGGCCGGCCCTGTTCTGATCTACAACGCCGAGGACCGGCTAGACGAAATGGAGCGCCGTCTTGCCGCGTGCCAGCAGTATCTCGGGCTCAAACCCGACGACATGAAGCACAACGTCATCTTGTGGTCTGGTGTCGACGGCGAGACCCTGTCGATCTTGCACCGCCCGGATGTGCGTAAACCGCTGTGCCGCGCGCCGGGTGCTGATCTGCTGGAGGCGAGGATTGCCGAACACCGGCCCCTGTTGGTCATCCTGGATCCGCAAGTCAGCCTTATGTCGGGCGGCCTCGAAAACAGCAACGACGATGTCAACGCTCTTCTCCAGGAGGTAGCCAACATCGCGGCCAAACATGGCTGCTGCATTCAAATCCTGCATCACACCAGCAAGGGCAGCCGCGACCACCGCGGCGACATGGGCGCCGGCCGCGGCGCGTTTGCTGCCGTGGGCAAGGTTCGAAGCGCCTTCACCCTGACGAACGTCACTGGCGCCGACGACGAGAAGGCGTGGGGCGTATCGCCGGGCGATCAATGGATACGGCTCGACTACGCCAAGGTGTCCCACCATCGCAAGCCGACTGAACCTACCGTGTTTCGCCGGTTGAGTGTTCCCGTCAACAATGGAGGCGGCTTTCCTCGCGGCGTCGCGGCCGCACTGTTTGCTGATGATCCGGCCGAACGCCTGAAGGCTGAAGGTGATTATGCGCCGGTGCTGGAACTCGTCGACGTGGCGGCCCGCTCGAAGGCCACTGCCGGGAAAGAAATGGCGTCCGAAAAAGCATGCCACATCGCCAGGATCGTTGATGCTTTGATGCAGTTCGACGAGTGTGAGCTTCCGAGCATCTTGGAACCTGTCGCCGAGAAACTTCGCCAGGACGGACTGACGACCGCGAAACACCGGCCGGCAATCACGGGCATGGTGACGCTGGCTTTGTTTGGCGAAGGCGTTTCGATCGATCGTGGCGGACAAATTGTCCAGATACGAGCGCTCCAAAAGAAGGCACATGCGACGGCGCCCTGGTGGTTAAAGCGCGAAATCCAATTGCCGTCATCAGGAGGCGAAAATGCTTGACGGGCTTGTCGGTGGGCTTGTCGGCGACAAGCGAAAAGTTACACAAAAACAATGGCATAACATGTATGTCGGCGGAGCTTGTCGGTCTTGTCGGTTGGCAACAAGCGACAAGCTCCGAAAAAACTCAATGATTTCAATGCTTGTCGGCTTGTCGGTGCTTGTCTCCCTACGGGAGGGTTTTCGGGCCGACAAGCCCGACCCAACCCGCAGGCGTCCGGCGGCATTTTCGATACCTCAATGGCGCATTACTGGAGATCGGCCGTGAAGGGCGCCGGCACGCCGAAGCGGCCAGGCGGCGGCTGGCGGGGCAGCGCGGCGCAGATCGCCGTCGGCCGCGCTTCGATCATTCGATGGAACCGCACCCGGCATTTACAGCCGCGGTGTGGCGCCGCCCGAAAACGCGATGGAGAGCCCTGTCAAAATCTCGCGATGGCAAACGGGCGATGCCGCTGCCACGGCGGGAAGACCGGAAAGGGTAAGGATTGGCACCGTCCGGTCTGGCCTCAACGGGACACGCCAGGCGCAATGACTAAACTCAACAAGAAGCTGAGCACGCTAGAGCGCGCCGCGGCGAAGCGAGTGAAGCGGGTCGCCGCCATGACGCCAGAGCAGCGCGAACGCCACGAGGCGTGGCAACGGGCACACAAACCCGGATCCGCCGCGGCGCGCCAGCGGGCCAAGGCCGAGCGGAAGCAAAGAGCGGCGGTGCGGAAGATGCTGTCAGAACAGCCACGATCACGACCGGCGCCGAGCGACGAGGTGACAGAATTGGAAAGGCTGATCGCCGATCGAAAGGCCGAACTCGCTCGCGCTATGGCGAAGACCAACGATCCTGGAGCATTTGGATGAGCACTGAAGACAACGAAACGCCGGAGCAGTTGTTCGAACGCGTCGACCGCAGGTTGCGAACCGAAGGGCTGGAATCGGCCGTCAACGGGCTGATCCGCGTTTGCAAAGACGAGAAGTCGCCCGCCCCGGCAGTTGCAACCGCAGGCGTGGCGCTGCTTCGCGCAAATGGTGTGCTGGTCGATCGATCATCGGCCGGTAAGAAATCGAAGGATCCGAGCGAGATGTCGGGCGATGAATTGCAAGCCGAAATCGATCGGCTGAAGCGTGCCGCGCGCGAAGCGGAGGAACCTTCCTTCGATGCTGGCAGCAGCGCCTTCGACTAGGCCGAGATTTTAGCGCCCGTCCGTGTAGCGATCGATGGCCGCTTCGGTCTCATCGGCGCCAATGCGCGTTTCCAACGGCGCCAGCGCGTCAGCCAGTCGCCCGCGTTCGTATTCCCGGCGAACGTCCATTCGCTCGTACCGCGCGATCTCCCGACGCATCGCCCAACCCGGCGCGAAAAACACCCATAGGAAATAGACGGCGCAGAGTGCCAATGGAATGACAACAGCGGGATTTGTCGCGGCCTGATACATCTCAATCGCGCCTCGCTGAATGTCGGCACCTATACGATTTCAATCCAGACCTCGCCGGTATGTCTCCATTGATTTTGCCATTAACGAGAACGGCAACTGGATGTTCAAGATATGGAGCGCTGATGGTTTCCCTTTGTTTGCACGGTGATTAATTTCGACGCTCCAAACATGTAAGAAGTCTATCCCCGGTGTGTCTGTGTGTTCGCTTCTCAATTTTCTGACCCACATATGCCAGCGCGGCAACTCATCTGTGAATACAATGACCTGCATCAAAGCCATAGGTACCTCGGCCTCTGGAATCTCATAGGAATGCAGCGACATCCAGTGCACGGCGCCTGGCTGATGCATCTCCAAATGTGAAAACTTGGCCGTATTCATCTCTGGGACTCCCTATTTGTCTTTGCCTTGCCTGCTTTGCTTATCGAGTTGAAAATTCTGACGTGCTAGCCAAATGCGCTTCGCAAGAACTCCTGGCTCCTCCAGCTCGGGCTTGGCGCCTTTCTCCTTTTTCTTGGAGACAGCGGGTCGAGCCTGACGTTTGACACTTTCCAGGTACTTTTCGATATCGGCCTCTTCGATCAACACAGGCCGGCCGGGGAGGTAAGCCAACAGCCCTGCGATCCGAAGGCGCTTCACCTTCGATGGCGAGCACCGAAGCCGTTCGGCGACTTCATCCTGGGTCAAGAGTTTTCCAGGGGCCATCAACTCGCTCCCTTGTCCACGTTAGGGTGCCTACATACCATGCAATTAAATAAGTGTGGAGTCATAGTGCAATTACAAAAGGGTGGTTGTTGATTGTATGTTGATCATTGTTGATCGCCGGAATAATGATCAACAGCAATTAAACAATATTGACGCTAGGATGTGCTGTGTTAATCTTCTCACAGGTTCGAAAGACCTTAGTGCATAGCTTTCAAAATTCTTCCTGTCCGGGGTCTGCGCGCGAATGTCCAAGGCGAAAGCCCAAAGGCACGCAGAGGCCACGCTGTGCGGCTTTTTCGGCCCCGGACGCAAACCCGCCGTTCGAAAAACGGCTTAAGGAGCACAGCATGTGTGAAGTTATTAATTTCGCCTCCAGGTGCGTAGCCACGACCGAGCCGATGATCGAAACGAAGTCCGATTGGTCGTTTGAATGCGCTCCTCTGGCAGGGTTCTCAGAGATGGTCACGATCACGATCGTTGCTGAAGTCGGCGCGGTTGAGGAGATCGAAAAACATCATGAGCAGATGTGGGTGGAGCACATGCGGCTTGCTCTCGCGTCGGCAAAAGCAGAGCGGGCGGCGAGGGTCGGGTAACGGCATTCCCCGCCAACGACAGGAACGGCAAAAGCCCGCTGCGCATGGCAGCGGGCCTTTCTTTTGTCGATTAACGCACCTCCCGCGTGCCGTCCTAAGCGGGCGAGCTCTATGGGGCAGGCAGGGAGCCAAACGGCACCAAAATCTTGCCTTGCTACCAAGGCGCTACCAAGCGGCATGCCCAAGCCTTTGAATTAGCTGAGGCGGAAACAGTATCAATAATGCAGTTGTCACGGTTTTCGCTGCCCTGGCGGGCGTCAAATGCGACCCCTGCGATTGACGCTGACTGTACCGGTGCGAACGACGCGACGCGATCGGCCAGGCGCGCCAGGCTGCCGACCGGGTGGCAGCCGCCTGCCGGCCAGGCCGGGTGCCACCCCGCGGCATAGTCCCAATCACGCGGCCGAAATCTCGGCGAATGGTCGAAGAAATTTGCAATTTTGCCGAACTTTTGGACGTTCTGTCTGACGCGAGTTGGGCTTCATGCAGGCAGCCAAAAGGCTGGTCATCTTCGCGCAAATCCGGTAAATTGTGTGTCGCCGGAACACTCGCGGACCTCGGGCAGCCGCGCCGCCGCGGGCTCGCCCGTATCTCAACCGAACACATCCTGATCGCGTATCGCTAGAGCACTGCTCGCGCGCATCGATGGTTCGAATGGACGGAGGTTCCGATGCCAGGCAAGCCTTGGGAAAAATACCAATCATCTGACATCCCGCCCGGCTTTCACGTCGTGCAGCCGGCCCCAACCGCCATCGATCCGTGGGCGGGCTTCCCCGACGACAAGCCGGCGGCCAACGTGTTCGACCAGTTCGACCCGCCAGCCACCAAAGGCGATCGACTGCCACGGTTGCCGGCCGCACCTGCGGCGACTGGACCGTGGACGAAATACGCGTTGCCAGCGGCTCCAGTCCAGCAGATCAAGGCCCCCGACGGCTCCATAGTTGAGTTCCCTGCCGGCACGTCCGATGACGTGATGGCGAAAGCTATGTCAGAGACGTATGGCGGCCCGCCTTCGCAGCCCGCCGGCAAGCCGTCAGCCATCAAGGACGTAGCGCTCTCCTTCGTTTCGGGCGTTCCGCGCGGGCTGGCTGAAACAGCAATGTCGCCGATCACCCTCAACCGTATGGGCGAAGGTATCGGTAGCTGGCTGTTCGACAAGGCCGAAGGTCCGGTGCGTTCCGCGCTCGGGCTCGACCCGGCGGTTCCCGGCCCCGAGCACGATCACTTCAAGGACTTCCTGATCAATCCCTTGACCGGAATTGTGAACTCCACGTTCAGCGCGATTGCCGGCCAACCCGTCGATGTTCGCCAAGGTCCATACGCCGCCCAAGACCGTACCCGCGAGATTATGGACGCCGTGCTGCACAAGCCGCAAACCACCGCTGGCAAATACGCTGGCACGATCGGCGAATTCGTGGCGCCCGGCGGGTTGCCCAGCAAGGCCGCCCGCCTCGCAGGGACCGGCCGTGAGGTGGCTCGGCATATTGCGGAGGATCTCACGGGCAACGTCCTCGCACCGGCGGTCATTTCTGAAGGGGCAGGCCAAGCCACAGAGGGCACGCCATACGAAGGCGTCTCGCGCTTTCTTGGCGCGCTATTCGGCAATGCCGGCACCGCCGCTGGACGCGCCTACAACGCCCCCGAGAGCGTGGTCCGTCGTGCCACGAGCGAAATGACCGATGCTGACTGGCGGCGCGCGCTCGGCCTGCAAGACAACACCACCGGCATTAGGCTCACCGGGCCGGAGGCAATCGCCCAGGCCACCAACGGCGCCAGTGCGCTGCCGAACCTGCTGCGTGTTGTCGAGGGCAGCGTGGATGGGCGGGCGAGGACAGCGCCGTTCTTCGCCGAGCGTCCCGCGCAAGTCGACAGCGCAGTCGGCAACGTCCTCGATCAGATCGCGCCGCAGCACCCACAGCCGTCCACGCTTGGTCCGTCAGCGGCCGAAGCCGCCGGCAACGTTATCGATCAGACACGCCAAGGCATCAACGCGCAAACCCGCCCGTTCTACGACGCCACCGGCCCGGTCAGCCCTACAGGCCCGGCGCGGCCACAAGTTGTGCCGCAGGCGCAGTTCGCGCCGATCGCCGCCGACCCGCGCTTCGCCGCGGGCCTCGCGCGGCTGCGCGGCAACGCCGAGCTCGCGCCGGATTACGCCGGACTGCCGGACAACTCCATCGGCGTGATCGACGCCGTGACGAAGGACCTAATCGCGCGCGGCGAAGCGCTCGCCAATGTGGCAAACCCGCTCTACGGCCCCGAACTGGCAGGCAGGAGCAGGGCCGCAGCGGCGGACGCACGCAACGCCGCGACCACGGCCTCGCCCGAGTACGCTCAGGCGCTCGCCACGCAAGAGGCACTTCGCCGAACCGAATTGAACCCGCTGGAGCAAGGCCCGGTTGGGCGCGTGGCGGCGGCACGAGACACAGCGAGCGCCGGCAACGCCCTTCTGCCTCACGATCCGCTCACAGGGTCCGCTGGTGAAGCCGCAGACGCCGCCCGCCGACTTGTTGCTGAAGATCCGGCAACCACGCGCGGGCTCGTGCGCCAGAACCTCGCCGACCGCTACAGCAAGGCTGCCACCGAGACGCAGGAAGGCGTGAGGGATTTCGCGGGCGCCAAGTTCCACAAGGATGTCGCCGGAAACCACACGCGCCAGGAAATCCTCGACGCGGTGCTGCGGGAGACCAGTCCGCAGGCCGCCGTCTCGATGCCCGATCTCCTCGACGTGCTGCACGCCACTGGCAGGCGGAAGCAGATCGGCAGCGCCACGGAGTTCAACCGATCGATGAATGCCGACCTGGCCGGCTCAGCATCGCCAGTCGGCATCGCGACGGGCTTGGTCAAGTCGTTGGGAACGTCCTGGACGAAAGCTGGCGACGTAGTGAAGCGCGCCGCGCTGCGCAACAACCTGAAAACCTTGGCCGACATGTTCATCGAGCCGCATTCGGTCGATCTGATCCGAAACGCCACAAATCGGAGCGGAAAGATCAGCTTTGGTGAAGCCGGCCTGCGTTCGGCGGCAGAGGCCGGCGGAACGCTCTACGATCCGGCTGGTAACCGGCACGCTGGCGCCACGACGGCCGAAATCGTCGGCTTGCTGGATCCGGGCAACATCGATCTGGCTCATCGGCCCGTGGTGAAGAACGATGACGGTTCGATCAGCACGGTTCGGTCAATGTCATTCGAGCAGGACGGCAAAGAAATCCTGATCCCGACCATCTCGCCGAGCGGGGTGAAGCTAACGGCAGAAGGGGCGATTGCGCTCTACCGGAAGACCGGGAAGCATCTTGGTGTCTTCGATAGCGCTGCCGACGCCACGGCCTATGCGCAGACGCTGCACAAGCAGCAGGACCAGATGTATGCAGGTCAGCGCTGAACTATTTGGGGCCGGGTCGCCCAATCCCCGCGCCTTCTTAACGTGTTTTCAGCTGGCTGGCGCAGCGATTAGCCGCCTCAGTGGCCATTGAAATTAACTCCGAATTGTCCCGAAAATTCGGAGCTGGCGTTCGCAAAAGCACATAGTTCTTCGCGCCCCACCACGTCATATTAATCGACATGTCACCGGCATAGCACTCGCAATATGGTTTTTGCTGTTCGATCGCAAGCTGGGCAACGTCCGTGTTTCTAGATAAGCATCCCTGACTGATGTCTTCGCGAAGGTGTCTAATTTCAGATTGCACGTCCACGCCGACAAGGGTCCCAAGGACCGCCGCGTAGACGATATAACCCGTGACAAGGCTCGTAAGCGTTCTTGCCTTTCGAAGCGCGAAGAAGGCGATGAGGCTTATCGCCCCTGCGTACCCGATGGCATAGGCCAGATTCTCATTCGCAACTGCGACAACGAGAACGCCAGTAGCAAGGATCACAAAGAAGGCTGGCCAATGGTTTATTGATCGACCTAACGGTTTGACACCAGCAGCAGTATCGCTCATTTGAACCCCCATTTTTATTTATTGTTGTAGCAATAAAGAGCGAAACAGCACACAGGAATTTTATCGAGCGGGGGGTGAGACGATGGGTCCAGCCCAGGTTGCGCAGTTGTCCACGGTGTCTCTGGTTTTCCTGGCAGAAATCGACTAAGTTAACAAACGCCGGAACCGCGCAGAACTCGGGCAACTGCACCAAGCCGCTTCGGAAACCTCCGAAGCCAACGTCAACGGACTTCCAACTAGGCATATCAAGCGTTTTGTGTGGAGCATGGCTCCAGCACCGCGATGCTATTTGGAAGCGACGTGTTGGTGCATCAAAGTGGCAAATCCCGAAAAACCCGTCCGCCAGTACGATTATTCCGGTTTCACCGCCGTCCCAGGGTCTTTTCTGGAAACGGATCTCGACATCATCGTTCACAGCATCGACGACACGATCGACGCATTGGCCGACGTGCGGCGATCGGACGGTGCGTTGCCCAACGGCAAGGTCACACCCGACAGCCTCTCTCAGGCAACGCGGGATTTGCTGGCCGCAGTCGGCCCGAGTGGCCCCGAAGGGGCGACAGGACCGACGGGCATCACCGGAGCCACCGGCCCGACAGGCATCGGCGCCACAGGGCCGACAGGCGTGACCGGGGCGACAGGTCCAACGGGCATCGGCGCTACCGGCCCGACAGGCGTCACCGGCGCGACTGGACCGGTCGGGGTGACAGGGCCGACGGGCCTCACCGGAGCAACCGGGCCTACGGGCGCCACAGGCGTCACCGGGGCGACCGGCCCGACAGGCGTCACCGGCGCCACGGGGCCAGGCTCGGCCGCGTCGTCCGTGACGTTCTCGCCGACGGGTGGTATCGCGGCCACCAACGTTCAATCCGCGATCGCGGAGCTCGACACCGAAAAGCAGCCGATCGATGCTGATCTGACCTCGTGGGCCGCCGTCACGCGCGGCGCGGGCTTCGACACGCTGGCGGTGCGGACCTACCTGGAACAGAACTGGGCGACGGCGCCGGAGTTTTCGTTCGCCACCGGCGGCACGGCGGGCTTCGTGTATTTGAACCGAACCGGCGTATACACCAAGATCGGGCGAGTGATCGTGGCGGCGTTCGACATCACTGTGTCGACGTTGGGCAGCGGTTCCGGCGCCGTATCCATCCTGAATTTGCCCGGCACCGTCACCGGAATGCTCGGCTCCGGCAGCATCAGCATTTACAGCAACCTGAGCTCCATCACCGGCGCCCTCAGTGTCCTGGGCGTCACCAGCTCCACGAACATGCAGATCAAAATGGGCGGGTCCACGGGCACCAGCGACCTGGACAAGACCAACATGACGGCGACGAGCCGTATCGTCGGCACGATCGTCTTCCAGGTGTGATGCCCGAAACCAGCAAATCAACGAGGCCGACGTGAGCAATCCACAGAAACCCGTCCGCGAATACGACTACGTTGCGTTCCAGCAGGAGCAACAGGGAATTTCCAGTTTTCCCGGCACGCAAATTTCGAACGATTTCGATAACCTGATCAACAGCGTCGACGAGTCGATCGATGCACTGGCACAGGTGCGGCGCAACGACGGCGCGCTGGTCAATGGCGTCGTCACGCCCGACGCGCTGTCAGACGCAACGCGCGCACTGATCACCGGCGAGGGCGCCACCGGCCCCACAGGGCCGATTGGGCCGACTGGCGTAGGCGCGTCGGGGCCATCCGGCGCTACTGGACCAGCCGGCGCCACAGGACCGAGCGGAGCGACTGGCGTAGGCGCTACCGGCGCTACGGGACCAATCGGCGCCACAGGGCCGGCTGGCGGCCCCACAGGGCCAACCGGACCCGCAGGAGCGACAGGCGCCACGGGACCGGCCGGCGGCCCTACGGGCGCGACTGGCATCACCGGTGCCACGGGGCCGATCGGCGCCACAGGGCCGACTGGTCCGGCGGGGACCGGTGCTACCGGCCCGACTGGCGTCATCGGCGCTACCGGGGCCACAGGACCGTCCGGCACGCTCGCCAACGGTTCCGTGACGGACATCAAGGTCGCCACTCCTGGCACCGCGGCGAGCGGCATCGACATCGCTAAATTGCGATACCAGCATTCTGCGGCGAACGCCGTCACGCGGTTCGCCATCGCCCGGCTCCGCGACAGCATGCACCTGTCCGATTTCGGCCTGCTCGGCGTCTCCAACACCCAGGACACGACCATTCTCACGAACGCCATCGCCGCGCTGGCTGCCGGTGGCGAACTGATCCTGCCGCCGGGCAAGTTCTTTGCGGAAAGTCAGATAACTCTGACTGGCACTGTCAGGAAAGGCATCACGATCCGGGGCGCAGGCAAGGACGCGACCGAACTCGTGTGGGCGAACAACACCAATGGTCTCGTGATCTCTTTGGTGAATGAGCAAGTCATCAATATGTCCGACATCGCCTTCAAATCCGCTGTCGCGATGACAGGGCTGAATGCGGCTCTGAGCATCAGCGGCGCCGGCACGTCGGGAAGCAGCATGTCGTCGAATTTGTCGCGCCTCGCCTTCACCGGCTCGGGCGCGTTTCCGTACACGACAGGCTTTGCCGTCGGCATGAACCTGAATAGCCTGTCGTTCGTCAGCCTGGACGACATCGATGTTTTCGGTGGCACCTATAAACCGGCTATTGGCATACACATGTACGGGGGTGTTGGTCACATTCCTATCGTCGCCGACATCTCGAAATGCCGGTTCGTCAACCCCGATATTGGTATTCTGTACGACAACTACCAACAGGGTGTGACTATTAACCAATGCAATTTCGTCGGTGGCGAAGTCGGTATCACGGTTCCACCTAACGCCGTTAGTACTGGTCTCGCACAACTGGTCGTCTCGAACAGCCAGTTCAACACGACCCTAAACCAGATTAATATCCAGACCAGTATCGTCGGCGTTTGGATCAGTAATAGCTATTTTGTTGTTCCGCCTGATCAGATTGGCGTTAACGTCAACCTCGCTCGCTACTGTCACGTTCATCACAACACATTTTTTAACCCTACTGGCGTCAAAGGTGGCAAGGGCGTTAACGTGACTGCGAACACGTCTGGCTACCCGAGCAATATTATCGGCAACCTGTACGGGTCTCTCGACTTCGGCAACGTGTTTCAGGCGGGTGCGAACAATTGGAACGTCCAGTCTAATTCGTACACGAACGTGACCACGCCGAACTACAATGTAGGCGCCGGCAACACGATCGGTGGCGGTTCCGCTTAATCGAGCCGGCTTGACCGGACGTGTTCCATGCAGAGGTTGGGCAACCGCTGTGGAATCTCGCCCTACGAGACCAACGCGGTATATGGCAACGTTCAGTTGCTCTCTCAATCAATCCACAATATGGAGTGGACCACAACCTTGGAGGACACGCGTTTGTCAAACGAAACTGACTTGATCGAACTGACTGCCGATATTGTTTCAGCATATGTGAGCAACAACCCGTTGCCCGTTACTGCTCTGCCCGAGCTGATCGCCAGCGTGAACTTGGCATTAGCTCAAGTGGGCCAGCCAGCAATCGAACATTCGGCAGCGCTCACGCCGGCGGTGAGTCCGAAGAAATCGGTGACGCCAGACTTCATCATCTGCCTCGATGACGGCAAGAAGTTCAAATCGCTGAGGCGGCATCTGGCTATTTTGGGGATGACCCCCGATGAATACAGAGCCAAGTGGGGCTTGGGGCGCGATTATCCGATGGTCGCGCCAAACTATGCGACACAACGCTCGGAATTAGCGAAGGCATCTGGCCTCGGCCGCAAAGCTACTCCTGACGCACCCGCCAAGAAGGCGCCAGCGAAGCGGAAGACGAATGCGTAACAATCCGCCATGACGCACTTCCCTGGCGACAAAGGCATGATCCTACGGATCGCCTTCATCGCCCTGTCGCTCTATCTGGTCGGCATCGCAGTCTATCACCTGCTGAAGCTGGTCGGTTATGCGCCCTTTGCCTTGCCGTAGGCGTTGGGGCTGCTGTCGGGAGTGTAGATCAGCCCAACATCGTTCCCATTGCATTTCTTGCAGCGAAGCTTTGGGCGAATGTCCCATTCCATGGCCGGCGCATCCGGGCCGAAGCGGTCGCGCAGCTTCGGCAGGTCGAGCCGTTGGCTATGATGGCACGGCGCCGTCTGGCAGTGAGCCGCCACGGTCATCTTGCCGTCGATCAGAGATTGGAACGTCCAGCCCTTTGCCATCCGTCGCTAACTCCGCAACGTAGGGGAGGTTATCCAGAAATCAACAAGAGCACTACGTCGCGCGACGATCGAGCAAGACGGCAAGGCCGCGAGTTGCAGCCATTTCGATCACCAGCTCTTCGAGATCATGGTCGCTAAAGCCTTGTCTGGCAGACTTTGCGGATGTCTTTTACCGCATCCGCCAGCGAGACGGACGCCATCCTGGCATGATCATCGAGCATTCGCCCAATGCCCAATACGACGTCCGCATCGATATCGGATGGTAGTTTGCGCATCCCCGTCTCCCCAAAATACTATCGCGTAACTGGGGATTTCTGACAAGCGGCAGCTAGTCCACGTTGCCGGCATCGTGGTGAACGATGGCGTCCAGGATCGCCTCATAGACACTGCCGGTGTCTTCCTCGATCTCGGTGCTGCTGATGCCGACCGTTTTGGCGTCGGCGAAAAGCTTTTGCGTCAGCTCGGCTACTGAGATGACATCCGCACCGATGGTTTCGGGAACGTTGGCCGAAATCCATTTGTAAAGGAAATCTGTGCCGCGCTTGCTCATCCGAACCAACCGAACGTAAGGCTGACCAACGCCACCGCGACCAGGATCGAGATTGGCACTGCGGCGAGCAGGGCCGCTTCTAAAACTCGTGTTTCTTTATCCCTGAACATTAGGCGCGCCTCATGCAAGCTTCGTCTCAGCTAACAAGTTGCAAGCACCTGATTCGGTTCCGCTTGATGGCCCGCGCCCATTTGCAGCGGACGCGGGCCGACCAAGGTCATGCCGAACGTTGGCCAGCAGCCGAAGCGGCCGCCGGCGACTTAATTAGGTGGCGCTGAAATGGTTCCAACAAATGCAAGGCTATAGGGCGCTTCCCGCCACAGCTGTCCTACAGCACCGATGCGTCCCGCGCGCTCTAGGGAACGGATCCCAGCCTCGCGGGTTTCTATGCTGAATACGTTGAAAGGCGGCATCGTCATGCAACAGATCAACGAAACCGAAAAGCTGGTTGGGCGTTTCGATGAGAGGGAGCGGCAAAGCCTCATCCGCATTAAAGAAACTCAGGAACTCATCGAGCAGAACCGCCGCCTGACAAAGAATGCCCGCGAAATCATTGCGAGCGCGTCCGAGCTGGCCGCCGCGGTTGGCAGGTAAGGCAATCGACCGACAAGCCCGTCCCGGCCTTCAGCCCCATCAAAGGGCGTATTTGCGTTATCGCTAATATGACGCCAAAATCGTGCTCGCCGGGAGGAGGAACTCTCCGGCATGGCCCGGCGGCCGTCCCCCCAAAACCCCCGGCTGCCGGGCCGCCCAAACCTTTCGGCTTTCGGGTCAATTTTTTAATCTTCGCTCACCCGGCGCTTTGTCTCTGATCGCGCTCAGGCGGCCGTTCTTCTCGACTGCACAAGAGAATGAAACGGAGTTTAGGCGTATCGCTTCCCTTGCGGGGCGGCCTATCAATCGAGAAATTGCAGCGGAGGCTTGGGCGTAGATTTGCAGCTCCACGTTCTTGCGCGTGTCGGACGCTCCGCAATTGGGACAACCCATATGTTCATTTGCTTGACGGATCAGAGGAACTCTGCAGCGCGAGCAACCGATTTGAGACATGTCCAGGCTCATGCGAGGGGACACGCAATTTCGGTGCCACCCCGACCGCCTTGGCGTCAATGCCGAACGACTATGCCGGCCTGATGGAGCCGATCAAACTGCTATGAGCGACGAACCGCTCAAACTGGCCGAAGGCATGACGCCGGCCGCGCGTGGCCCTGGCGGAGTTCTTGGTCATGTTTGCGAGCATTCGGGTTACGGAAAGGTCGCGGGCTGGGGGTTCAGCAAGCCAAGACAGCCGTCGCATTGGTTCTGCTTTGAGCACAGAGCCGATGGGGATGCCTACCTACCGCGTTAGGCGGGAAAGCCCGCGCCTCTGGCGGAGGACGCGGGCCGATCGGATACCGATCTTCAGCCGACATCGGGGGCGACGTCGGCTGCCAACTCACAGTAATTAAGAATTATCTAATGTTCTACTGAAAGCTAAATTCCAGATAGACAGCCGCTCCCGGATCACCGCTGCCGCAGCATCCCACAGGCCTTCGCCGCAGCCAGAAATGCCTCTCTGACGTCATCGGGTGTCTTCGTTCCTTCTATCGCCCCCACGCATGTTTCGACCGCAACGCGCCATTTGGCGTTTGCGTCTCCCATGTAAGCAATTCCTCGGCAGCGGCGTCGACGTTGTTCACCTCGCGCGTCACGCCAACGCGCTTCGTTCGAACGGGAACCGGCGGTGAGAACCAGAGCATGGTCGATATATGTCGCGATGCTAATGAATTGCCATGGACGGGACGATTCGGGGAGCCGGCTTGCGTGAAATATTTTAGTATAAGTGAATATTCATTACGTGATCGCGTAATTTCCGGTCTCGAAAAGGCGGGGCACTATAATCGTTGAAGGCGCCTGTCCAACGTCTGGGCTCAGGCTCCCACTCCGCGCCAAGGCAGCCCCTGCCAGGCCGTTCTCTTGGCTGGTGACACTTTGTCGGATTGAGAAAAGAATTGATGATTTCGAGGCAGCTTACAGCCAACGCAAAATATGTCGCGGAATTTCTATCCGTGATGGGCAACGAGAAACGGCTGTTGATCATGAGCTATCTGATCGGCGGTGAAATGTCGGTCGGCGTCATCGCTGAAAAAGTTCTGCTCAGCCAATCCGCCCTGTCGCAGCACCTGGCCAAACTGAGGGCACTCGATCTTGTCGAGACCCGTCGCGATCGGCAGACGATCTACTATTCCTGCAAATCCGATGCCGTGCGCGAACTGCTCGGCAAGCTGGACGAGCTCGTTGCTGAGGACAAATTCCCCGTGTCCCTGCAGCAGCCTCAGGGAATAAGAGCACCCCGCAGATTGAAAGCTGCATGAGTCCTGCCGTAGTCCCTCTTCTGCAGGCTTGATCCGTTCCGCACATGGCTAAGACCCTGATCGGGAAGGTGCGGGCAGAGTAGCGAGATTCGACTTCCTCCCGATAGCGAGGCATGATGGGGCTGCGGTGTTCGGGGGGACGCCTATGGCTTGGTCAAGATCTCCACCTAAGAAGGTTCGCCGACCGGCGAGACGTTCGGTCTTTCGAGATCCGCAATTTCGATTGGCAGCGGTCGTCCTGGTTGGCGCGGTCGGCTACGTCACCGCCAGCAATTCTGATATTGAACGCATCCCCGTTCTCGGATCAATGAACAATCCCGGCCCGATCTCAGGTGTCGCATCCGTCATTGACGGTGACACGATCGAGATCCACGGCCAGCGCATCCGCTTCAACGGGATCGATGCGCCCGAATCCAGCCAGCAATGCGACGACCCCAAAGGCTTCCAATATTGGTGCGGTGCCAAGTCTGCTGCGGCGCTTGATGCCTTCCTGACGATATCCAAGCCGGTTACATGCACGTTCGTCTCATGGGATCGATACGGCCGCTACGTCGGCGACTGCAGCCGTGCTGATGGCGCCAGCGTGGCCGGCTGGATGGTCGAGCACGGCCAGGCCCTGGATTGGCCCAAATACAGCCACGGTGCCTATCCGGGACAACAGGCGGCGGCACAGGCTGCAAAGCGTGGGATCTGGGTCGGAACGTTTCAAGCGCCTTGGGAATGGCGCGCAGAGCACCGCACCGGCGAGCAAGCGCCGGCAAGCCAGCCTCTCGGGATCATCAGCCGCAGGCAGGTGGCGCAAAGCTACTCCTGCCAGCCGCGGCGAACCTGCTCGCAGATCAGTTCATGCGACGAGGCGCGCTGGTATCTCGACAACTGCCCGTGGGGCGGGAAGCTCGACCGGGACAGCGACGGAATTCCGTGTGAATCGCTTTGCTAGAGGTAAATCGAACTCTATCAAAACACGGTCCGTTGGCGACGGTCGGCCCAAGACGTAATTGGAGCAAGAAATGGCGCACAAATATGGTGGACCGTGGTCAGAGATCAAACTAGACGCGGTAGAATATTACCTTCAGTGCTATGCAAAGGCGCTGACTTGGGCAAAGATGGACCTATGGTATATCGACGCATTTGCGGGATCCGGCGACCGCGAAGCTGAGCGTGAGGTCGGAGGCATCTTCGAAGGCCGCGAGATCGAAACCGTTATTGAAACCTTAGCCGGGTCGGCTCGGCGTGCTCTCAAAATAGATCCTCCTTTCAAGCACTTCATTTTTATCGAGAAGGATCCAGAGCGTGCAGCCGCGCTTGAGGCTGTTAGACTTGACTGGCCAAATGCGGAAATTCAAGTTCTTCGCGGCGATGCCAATGCCGAACTGTTGGAGATCATTGGGAAAGCGCCGTGGACCAGCAAGGCGCGGAGCCGTTCACGTGGCGTGGTATTCTTGGACCCATTTTCCATGCAGGTCGATTGGTCGACGCTAAAGGCGCTCAGTCAAACTGAATGCCTCGACATTTGGTTTTTGTTTAACGTAGCGGCCGTCACTCGGCAGCTTGCTCATGACTACGCTGGAATCGGCAATAAAGAGGCCATGCTTGACCGGGTTCTCAGCCCTCGATGGCGTGACCTTTACGCCATGCAGCCGGAAAATCCTTCAGGGCAGATCGACATCTTTGCTGCCTTTATCGATGCGCCTCCGACGCAGCGAACCGCCCGCCGAACCGTGAGCAAAGAACAAATTGATCAATGGTTTGAAGGACTCCTGCGGGAAACTTTTGCTTTCGTATCCGAGTCGCTTCCGATCATGACCCCGCACGGTGGCCACACGTTTTCGTTGTTCTTGGCAGTGGCCAATCCTGACCCGAAGGCGACTGAGCTTGCGGAGAAATTTGTTCGCTACGTCAACCGGAAGTATGCGCCGAAGCCGCGGGCATCTCGTCGTAAGTCCGGCCGTTGAGCGTGCGGCCAGTCGCCTTCTTGTTGCGGCCGCCCCACTGCTTGAAGAAGAAGGCTGTGCCGCTGCCCCGGCACATAGCCTCGATTTCGTCGACCCAGCGCGGGTCCATATAGCGCGAGCCCGGTCCCGACTCACCGCCCACTATCGCCCAATCAATGTTGGTCAGATCGGCACCTGCCACAGACCCAATCAGAGGCTCAAGTGAAACGAACCTGATCGCCGCCGGCACTTTGCGCAATTCGTCCACTCGATCGAGAACGCGATTGTCTTCAACGCTTGTGCCGAGCCAGACGTTAGGCAACACGGGAAAATCGCCGCGCGCCAGAACGTCGGCCATACGCTCCGGCCTCTTTGTCAGGATTTGATAGGTGTGCCGCGGAGTTTCTTCCATAACGGTCCACACCCGCCGAATGAAATCCGCAGGCACGTCGATATGAAACAAGTCCGACATGGAATTGACAAAGACCCGACGCGGTCTGCTCCAGGTCGCCGGCGTGGCGAGTGACTTTGGATCGAGCGTCACCTTCCCTGTCCATTTGGCGCGGCCGCCGCTCTTACGTGTCAGGCCCTGATACTTCCCTTGGCCCATCGCTTCGAGGCGAGCCGCCATGCGCATCGCGTAACAATTCGTGCATCCGGCAGTCAGGATCGTGCAGCCCGCCACCGGGTTCCACGTCGCGTCCGTCCATTCGATTGAAGTTTCAGCCATCGGGCGATCCTCCTACCTGAGAGTGACTATTCTGTGAAGAAGGCATCGGGCCGGGCCGGCCGAAGGCATCCTCTTTCACCGCCTCGCCGCGTATCCTAAAGTCTGGTGATGACGCTGGCCAAGGCGGGAACAAAGCGGCTTGCCAGCACCGCGAGCCCCCAGCCCAAGGCGAGCCGAACAGCCACTGGAACTATTGCGATCAGCACTCCTGTCATGGCATCGATCGAGCCGCCGGAAGACAGTTCGTCCCGGATCTTCAAATCCTGATCATACAGACGGATGTCGCCAACGGCGCGCGTCGTCATCTCTTGCCAGTCGATGTGCACTGGTGAGCCGCCGGCGGAAGCCGCGGCCTCGATCCCAAGTCGCGTAGTTAGTTCGCCGAGCCAAAGCTGCTCCAGGGTCCGGCTCTTGGTCAGCGACATAGCGGTTTGCAAATGGTCGCTGATTGCCATCGCGAACGCTACACCGAGCGCGAGCAACACCGCCAGATATGCTGGAATCGGTAAAATGAGGATGTAGCCTGTCAACAGGACTGAGAACAGTTGAAGCATCAGGCCCGACACTGCTTCGGCCCTGATTTCGCTCGGTGTGCAGCGCATGAAAATCCCCTCCCAAAAGGTCAAATGTCCGGCGCCAGCCGCCTGATCGTGTCGGCGACGTACGACGGCGCCAAGTGCGCATAATGCTTCTCGGCCATCCGGGTGTCACTGTGCCCGAGCGCTTCGGCCACGACGATCAACGGCGCGCCGTTGCGGACCATCGTGCTGGCGTAGGTGTGCCGTATTTCGTGCAGCGTCACGTCTGAGAGCTTGGCTTGGGCGAGCAGAGCCTTCCATGGTCTGTTGTAGGTCGACGTCGCCCAGGCCGCGCCGCTCTCCTGTCGAAGCAATGGCTCGTTGCCGGGACGATCGCGGGCGAGCCGTTCGAATAGCTCGGCGCCGCCGGCTGGCACCGGCACGTGACGGGGCTTGCCGCTCTTGCTCTCCGCGATGAAGACCGACTTGTTGACGACGTCGTAGTCGAGAACCCGAAGCCGCGCGAGCTCGCCAAAGCGGGCGCCGGTCACCAACGCCGCCGACACAAGATCGCGAATGGCGCCGTTGCTGGCGGCAATCAATGCCTTCTGCTCGTCAGGCGACAGGAAACGGACGCGTGCGGCCGTCGTGCCGCGGTAGGGCTTCACAAGGCGCCAAGCGGTGTCATCGACGACGAGCCGATTGTTGAACGCCCAGTTGAGCGCCGCTTTCAATGTCGTCAGTGTTCGGTTCGCGGTGTCGCGCCGCCGGCGGATCACTTCCGGGTCCGACAAGTCGACGGCGACGGTATTGGCCTTCTCAGCGAACTTGCCGGTGCGCAGTCGCTTATGTGCTGTCACCATCCCATCGCGCCACGCGCGGATTTTCTCGATGGTCAGATCGGCAACGCGGAGAGATCCGACCTTGGGCCGAATGTGAAAAGCCGCGCGCGTCCTGGCGTCGTCGAGCGACTTCATGCCCTCCGCTTCCCGTGCCTCAAAATAGCGATCGAGCGCAGCATTCACGGTCAGCGCTGGGGCGGCCTCGTTGCCGACCTTCAGAGATTTGACCCAGGCCCTCGCAACGTCCTTTGCCTGCTCATGGGTGAGCACCTTGGCGCCGTCGGCCGGCAATTGATCATCTGCTTGGCCCAACCGGCTCTGTAGGCGCTGGCCGTCAACCGACCGCGAAGCCGCCAGCCATGTGCCGCCGCGGCCGTGGCTCCCACGCCCGCGCCGATAACCTAGGCGTACACCGGGGCTAATGACCTCCCATTCGGGCGCGTCCGAAGACGGCAATGCCGCACGGCTGGTCTTGGTAGATAGGCTGCTTCGACGTTGCGCCATCGCTCATCCCTGAGTTTTCGTTGTCAATTTCGTTGCTTTGTGATCAACGAAACTGCCTGAACCGAGATGATACTATATGCGATAAAGCGTAATGAAATCAAATGTCTAATAGCCTATCAGTTGGTATCATGCTGTGCCAGATGACGCCCTCTCACGGCGGGAACAGGGGTTCGATTCCCCTTGGGCGTACCACTCTCTCCGTCTCCACCAATCGTTCGATCTTGGCTGCATTCGTCGCTTCTGGCGCGGCGGGGCCGATTGCATTAGCATTGCGCCATGGATCCTGAGGCATGGCTCAAGCGGCGCGCAGAACGTCGGGTGCCGGGCAGATCCGGACCGGCAGTTAATGCCGCGGGGAGGAAGGCCAATGCAGAAACTGCAATCGCAAGGTGTGCATCACATCACGCTGGTCGGCGCCGGGCGCCAGACCTCGATCGATTTCTGGGAGGGCGTGCTCGGCATGCCGTTCATCTTCGAGCAGCCCAACCTCGACAAACCCAAGGAAAGCCACCTCTATTTCGATCCGGGCGACGGCCGGCTGATCACCATCTTCACCGACGAGAGCCGCACGCCGGAGAAACGACGCACGCCGACCGACCCGGGTTGCGTCCACCACATCGCTTTTTCGGTGTCGCGCGTCACCTTCCTGCAGGCGGTTGCCCGGCTCGACGAGCGCGGGATCAAACACAGCGGCGTCAAGGATCGCGGCTTCATGGATTCGATCTATTTCGAGGATCCGCTCGGCCTGCTGATCGAGCTCGCCTCCTACCGCTTCGAGCCGCCGGCGGGCTTCACCCATGCCGACGTGTTGATGGAAGCGCACAGGCTGCGTGTCGCGCGCGGCGACTACAACATTGCGGAAGTGCATCTTGCCGATGCGATCCAGGCGCTCGTCGAGCGTTCCCGCGCAACCTTGTCGGATGACCGGGCACCGAAGAACCCATACTGAACAAACCAGAGGGAGGAACAAATGGCCAAGACAGCGACGAAGAGTGCGAAAAAACCCGCGGCCAAAGCAGCCGCGAAGCCTGCGGCGAAAGCGGTGGCAAAGCCGGCGGCCAAGGCAGCGGCCAAGCCCGCTGCGAAGGCCAAGGCGAAGCCGGCTAAGAAACCTGCCGTGAAGCTCAGCATGCTGAAGCCCAGCGTCAACAACATGACTGTTCGGGTGTTCGCGCGCGCGGCCGGGCTGGGTGCCGACGAGACCGATGCCTGGGGCCACACCCGCTCGCCGGAATTCATGGCGCGAAACCCCGCCCATCTGACGCCAATGATCGAGGACAAAGGCCTTCCCAGAGGCGTGTTGTGGGAAAGCTGCGCCATCATGCAATACCTCTCCAACAAGCACGGGCTGGAGAAATTCTATCCCAAGGCGCCGGCCAAGCGGGCGATGATCGACAGTGCCATGTTTTACCTGGTCGGTACGCTCTACCCCTATGTGGCGCGCGCAACCTATCCGCTCCTCGGCTTCCCGCAATATGCCGGCGAGGTCGGCCACAGCGACGCCGACCCGGGCAAGAAGTCCGAAGCCCAGAAGGCCGCGATGGCGGCGATTGCCGAGCCGCTGGAGGTCTTCCACAGCTTCTTCAGGGACGGCAAGCCGTTCATCGGCGGCAAGAACCCGTCGATCGCCGACATCCGCCTGGCGGCGACGCTCGAGTTCCTGGCGGTCATCGACTACGCCCTGCCCAAATGGGCCAAGGAGTATATGGCGGCGATCGAGAAGAAGCTCGGCAAGGCCTACGCCGAGCCGGCCGGCGACGTGCGCGGCTACATCGCCTATGTGAAGTCGCAGGCTAAGGTCTGAGGTTAAGGATTCGTTAACCAAAGCCCTGTCTACTGCCGATAATTCACCCCGCGACCACGGATGTACTGGCGCCGAGGTGGAAGGAAAGGTCGGCGCAATGCCGGCCTTTTTGCTTTCGCACGCTGTCGGCGGGACGTGATCGAGCAGCGATCAGGCCACGCAGGTATCATCTGGTGTCGCTTTTTGGGCGTCAACTTTTTGCCGAGAGATATTGTCATTGCCGGCGTTGGCCTTACCATCCATTTCGGCAGTCCGGCATGGATTGTCGGTCAGGAGCGAGACGAGGGCTGGCGATGAAAAGCGTTGCGAGGCAGGTTGCGATTGCGGGCATGATGCTGGCGGGCGCCGTTCATCCTTCAAATGCCGCTGAACTCAACACAATGAGCGATGTCGGGGCCGCGATCCAGGCGTGCTGGACGCCGCCGGCGGACGCCGGAACCGCCAGCGTTACTTTGAGCTTCAGCTTCAAGCGGGACGGCACGCTGATCGGCCCCCCGAGGCCGACAGCCATCAAGGTGAACGGCGACGCCACGGCGAAAAAATCATTTGTCGACGCCGCGACAACGGCCTTGCAGAACTGCCTGCCCCTGACCTTCTCGCCGAAGCTGGCGCAAGGGGTCGCCGGCAACGTGTTCACGTTGCAATTCACCTCTCCCAAATAAACCGACAAGCGAGAGCAAACCGACAAGCCAGCCAAAACCGCCGTATCACGGCGGTTTGCGCGGCCCTGCGCGTGCTGGCTCAGTGGTGGCTGCGCCTTGCCTCGGCATGCCGGGCAAGGTCAGGCGTCTCGAAGACGTAGTCGTTCCAGGCCGATTCCGGGATCTGGCCGGCCAGATAGCATTCCAGCAACAGGCTTTGCTCGGCGTTGAGGGGCCTTGGCGCGCGCTCGTGGTCCAGCCCAAGCGAGTGAAACAGGTTCCTTGTCAGGTCCGAGACCGTGAAGTGGATCGACATCTGCGTTCTCCTTTAGCCATTCAACGCCGAAGGCCAGGCAAAAGTTTCAAAGCGCATGGCGGTAACGGCGGATTGATTTGGGTCCGCTGCGCTGCGGCCCCTCGGCGATCGTCGACCTTGCCGGTCTGTTTGTCGGCCTTGCCGGATTGCTTTGGAGTTCGTCTCAATCTTGAAATAAAAATGTAATATCGAATTTACAGAGGGCGACATAGTACACTAAGGAAGAGTCTATTCAGGTTGAAAAGCTTGAAATAATTAGGATTTACTCATTTAGCCGAAGCTTACCGAATTCAAGCATTGTAATTCCAGGTTCTCAGCAACAGGGACCAAGTCGTCAAGATGACCCGTTTCTGGCCTCTCATGATGATCGCGCTGATATCGGTGGCGGCGATCTTGCTGGGGTACACCCCCTTCGTATGCGGATAGCTGCGGCGCAATCAGGGCCCAGCTGCTTTCGGCCGGCCGCGGTGGCGGGGCAAGTCCGGAGCTTGCCTCGTTGCGACGGCAACTTGCCGCGATCCAGAATATCGAGAGACAGCGCCAGTGCACGGCGAAAAGCTCCCTGGGTGGCCTCTTCAACGCTTGCGCCGACCTTGCCAGGAGCCGCGCGGACGTGCAGCGCCGGATCGCTGCCGCGGCGAATTCGGGCGGGGATACATCGGGCCTGCAGGCGCGGTTCGTCGCGCTTGGCTGCGCGCCTTCGGCCAAGCAGCAGCGGCGCCCGCCCACACCAGGGACCCAATCGGCGGGTGCATCGCTCGGCGGCAATGCGATGCTGTTTTGCGTGCGCCTGTCGGACGGCTACTTCTTCCCGGCGCCAAAGTCGCAATTCGCCGGAAGCGGCGAGCTCAGGGATACGGCCGATCAGTGCCGTTATATCTGCGGCGATCCCGGCGTCGACCTCTACACGCTGAGCGACGCCAACCTCGAAACCGACAACATGGTCGCGCTCGATACGCGCAAGCCCTACTCCGAGCTGCCGACGGCCTTCAGATACCGCGATGGCGCGAATTTCAAGGCATGCGACGTCAAGCGCTATTACCAGCGGGTCGCCGAATTGCGAGCCAGGACGGTGACGCCCGCCGACATGAGCAACGCCATCATTCCGCTGCCGACGGTAAAGCCGGATCTCGGCATCGTTGCTGCCGTTCCCGCGCCCGATGCCGAAGCCCTGGGCACCGCCCAGCACCAGTCGATCGAGGCCGGCAAACGGCCGGTGCGCGTGGTCGGCCCTGCCTTCTTCCCGGCCGACTGACCACCGGCCTTTCCGATTTCGGCGGATGACCGGTTGCAGCGGGCCTGTTGCGATCCGGCCGGAACTCAGGATCTGCCTGGAACAGAGTGGCGCTCATGGCGTTGTGATCGACATCAGCCAGGAGAAACGCCATGGCCACGTTCAGGGAAATGCGGGTGCTGGAGATCGTCGAAGACGGCTCCCTGACCACCGAACAGAAAATCGCTGAGCTGCGCGGGATCGAATCCGAGGCGCGTGGGCTGCAGCGGGCTGCGTCGGAGAGCCCGATGGGCGACGATGACGGCTGGCAGGACGATTTGCGTCAGGTGCGTCTTGCACTCGACAAGCTCGGTGCCAAAGAACCCAAAAAGGGCGCCGCCTCGCTCTGAAGGCAAGCTCACCGAAGGCATTTGCCGATCGATCGCTATTCGCAGACCATGCGAGCTCTCTTGCCGGGCTCGCTGACGTTTCTGCAGGTCAGCGGCTTCGTTGGTTCAGACAGGGAAGGCGGTGTCGAGACCCTCGTCCGGTGCCTTCTTGGCGCAGCATGCGTCATCACCCTGCGCTCGGAAAATCGCTGCGGCGGCTGCGGCGCCACCGGAAAGGCGCCGTCTTCGATCTGCCCGTATTCGACATGCGGTGGCGGCCGATCCCAGAAACGCCGGACATCGAGCGGCCTCGGGATCACCACGGTGCCGTCATAGGTGCGCGTGCAGCCGCTGCCGAACAGCAGCGTCAGCCCCATGACGAAAGGCAAGATCCGTCCAACCATCCGCAATATCCCTTGGGACCTATATAGCGGCTTCGATCCTGCCGACAACCCGGCGCAATACCGCAGGCCGTGTCGGCGGATATATCTAACCGCCCGTTAAGGTTAGCGGATCGTTAATGCTTGTCGGGCACATTCCGGCGACGAACCGTAGGGGAGGGTTCGGCCTTGGTTTTCGGGTGGGGACGGCATGGCGGAAGCGGACGACACAATCGGCGCGCGCGGCAAGCGCGGGCCTCGCAAATCGGCAACGCATGCCGACGATGCATCATCGTCCGCTGCGGACATGGATTCGACCGATACGCTTCGCCAACTGGTCGAAGCCGGTTCGGACTGGGTCTGGGAGACCGACGCCGAACTGCGCTTCTCCTGGCTTTCACAAAATTACCAGGCAGCCACCGGCATCGATCCGGCTGATGTGCTTGGCCGGTTCCGCTTCGACTTCCTCAACCAGGTCCTGAATGGCGACCGCAGCGGTGCCGCGCATCTGGCGGATCTGCAGGCGCATCGGCCGTTTCGCGACTTCGTCTATGAACTGAAAGGCGGCCGCGCCGATTGCCGCTGGATCTTGACATCGGGCTTTCCAAGGTTCGATGGCGAGGGAAGATTTGCCGGCTATCGCGGCATCGGCCGCAACGTCACGGCGCTGGCCGGCGCTTTCGAGGCCCTGGAGCAGAAGCCGGCGGCGGATAGCGAACCCGCCCAGCATCTGACCGATCTCGAGCGGACGATGGATGCCATGCACATGGGCGTCGTGCTTCTGGACGCGAGACTCGACACACTGATCGTCAACAAGGCCTATCGCGACCTCTCCAGGATTCCGGACGGTGCCGTGACCGTTGGCGCCCCGTTCAGCCTGTTGATGGAACTCAACCGCCGCAACGGCATCTATGGCGATATCGACGAACAGCAATGGCAGCGCTACCTCGCCACCCGCATGGAGGAGATTCGCGCCGGCTCCGTTGCGCCACGCGAGTTTCCCCACGCTGACGGCAGGACCATGATGTTCTCGGTCACCGCGCTGTCCGGCGGCAAGCGCCTGCTGACCTACTACGACATCGCCGAACTGAAGCTTCGCGACGCCGAAGTCGAGAACGCCAATGCCAGGACCGCCGAGACCTTCGCCAACCTTCGCACCATGGTCGACCAGATGCCGATCGGTGTCCTCGTCCTCGATGCCGATTTGCGCGCCGAAGTCATCAACCGTGCCTTCTACGATTTCTGGCAGATCGACGCCCGGCGCGCCGAGATCGGCTGCAGCTTCCGCGAGCTGATGGACGCCAGCCGCGACGTCGACCCGTATGGTTCCGACGACGCGACGTGGCAGCGGCATATCGCCGATCGCGAGGCGGAAATCAGGGCCGGCACAGCCGGATCGCGGCAGTTCCCGCGCAATGACGGCCGCACGCTGATCTCGTCGATGGCGCCGCTCGCCGGCGGCAAGCGGCTGATCTCCTATGTCGACGTCACCGACATGAAGGATCGTGAGGCCGAACTTGCCGACGCGCTGGAGAAAGCGCGGCTGGCGGAAGCGGTGATCAACGCCGTCAAGGATCCGATCTTCGTCAAGGACGACCATTTGCGGTTTGTGTTCGTCAACGAGGCGTTCGCCGCCTTGTTTGGCCAGACGCCGCAAGCGATGCTCGGCAAGCCTGGCGGCGATTTCCTCTCGATGAGCAATGTCGCGCTTTTCGAACAGAGCGAACGGGACGTGCTTGCCAGCGGGCGCGCTTACGAAGTGGAAGAAAATTTCGAGGCCGATGGCGCCAGCCGCTCGCGCATCGTCAGGAAGAGCCGCGTCGGCATGGCCAGCGGCCGCAACTACGTCGCCGGTTTCCTGTTCGACATTTCCGACATGAAGCGCCGCGAGACCGAGGCCGAGGATGCACGCAAGCATCTCGCCAGCGTGCTGGAATCCTTGCCGGCGGCCGTCATCATCTACGATCGCGACGACAAGTTCGTCTTCGCCAACCGCAAGATCCAGGATACGCTGCCGGCCCTGAAGCCGGCATGGCAGCCCGGCTGTACACTCCGCGAAGCGCTCGTTCTCGGCCATTCGAACGGCTATTTCCGCTCAAGCGGCGACCCGCAAGTCGACAGGCTCTACGACGACGAGCCCGATCGCTGGCTGGACGCTATCCTCGCCCGCTACCGCTTGCCCAGTTCCTCGTTCGAACGTCACAACCCCGACGGCCGCTGGTACCAGGTCTACGACATGCGGACCGACGATGGCACGTTCATCGGCGTTCGCGTCGACATCTCCGAGATCAAGAGCCGCGAGAAGGCGCTGCGCGACAGCATGCGCCAGATCGATCTGTTCCGGCACGTGCTGGACGAGCTGCCGGTGGCCGCCTTCATCAAGGCGCAGGACCTGAGCATCGAGTTCGTCAACAAGGCCTGGTGCGCGATAACCGGCCTCGCCAAGGAGGAGGTCATCGGCCGCACCGACCGCCAGCTGTTCGGTGCGCAGGACGCCGACAGCTACAGCCTTGACGACACCGAAGTCGCCGTGACCGGCGCCGTCAAGGAGATCGAGGAACCCGTCACCAATCGCGACGGCACGGTTCGGCAATTGATGACGCGCAAGAGCCGCCTGGTGGCGCTGGACGGATCGGTGCATCTGGTCGGTTCGAGCACCGACATCACCGAGGTCAAGGCGCGCGAGCGCGCGCTGGAAGACAGCATGCGCGAGAACGAGGTGTTCCGCAGCCTGATCGACAACGTACCGGTGTCGATCTACGCCAAGCGCTCCGACCTCAGGCAATTCTACGTCAACAAGGGCTGGTGCGACCTGACCGGCTTCAGCAAGGAAGAGGCGATCGGCAAGACCGACATCGAGATCTTCGGGCCGGATGGCGAAGCTTTCGTCAATGGCGACCTAGCCGTGCTGCGCACCGGCGAAACCCAGGAGGTCGAAGAGACGGTGACGATGGCCGACGGCAGCGTCAGGCATCAATTCGCCCGTAAGGGCGCGATGATCGCGTCCGACGGTTCGCTTTACCTGATCGGATCGACCACCGACATCACCGAATTGAAGATGCGCGAGGCCGAACTGCGCGAGGCGCGGCAGCGCGCCGTGCTCGCCGACCGCGCCAAGTCGGAATTCCTCGCCAATATGAGCCACGAGATCCGCACGCCGATGAACGGCGTGCTCGGCATGGCCGAACTGCTGGCCAAATCGGACCTTGACCCGAAACAGAAGACGTTCACCGACATCATCGTCAAATCGGGCAACGCGCTGCTCACCATCATCAACGACATCCTCGATTTCTCCAAGATCGACGCCGGTCAGCTGGTACTCGATCCGGCGCCCTTCAACCTTGCCGAGGCGATCGAGGATGTGGCGACGCTGGTGTCCACACGCGCCAAGGAGAAGGATCTCGAACTCATCGTGCGCATCGAGCCTCGGCTCGAGAGCCTGTTTGTCGGCGATGTCGGCCGCATCAGGCAGATCGTCACCAACCTGCTCGGCAACGCGGTTAAATTCACCGATGAAGGCCATGTGCTGGTCGACGTCACCGGCGAAAGGGTTCCGACTGGGACGAAACTGACGATCTCGGTCACCGATACCGGTATCGGTATCCCCGAGGAAAAGCTGAAACTCGTGTTCGAAAAATTCAGCCAGGTCGACACCTCGTCGACGAGGCGACACGAAGGAACCGGCCTCGGCCTTGCCATCACCTCGCGGCTCGTCGAACTGATGGGCGGCGACATCGGTGTCGAGAGCTCCGAGGGCAAGGGCTCGACCTTCTGGTTCACGGTCACGCTGCCGAGGGCCGGTCAGCAGAACGGGCAACGCATCATGCCTGTCGACGTGACCGGCGCGCGCGTGCTGATCGTAGACGACAATGCCGTCAACCGGGCCATCCTGACGGAGCAGATGACATCGTGGACATTCGATTCCTGCGCGGCCGAAAGCGGCGCCGAGGGTCTCAAAGTGCTGATTGCCGCCGCCGCCTATGGCGTGCCGGTCGACTGCGTCGTGCTCGACTATCAGATGCCCGGCATGAGCGGCGCCGAAATGGCGCGGATCGTGCGCAACACCGCTGGCCTTGCCGGCACGCCGATCATCATGCTGACCTCGGTCGACCAGTCGCTCGCCAACACCAGCTATCGCGATCTCGGCATCGATGCCCAGCTGATCAAGCCGGCGCGGTCATCGGTGCTGCTGGAAACGCTGGTTGCCACCATCCAGCGGCATCGCCACAACACGGGCGACGCCCAACCGCTGGCAGCCGACATCCCTCTGGGCAAGGTTGTGCGGCCACAGCCGTCGGAACAACGGGCGCTGCTACAGCCGCCTTCGGTTCGCCCCCGGCCACCCGCGACCGCCGGCGGCGACAGGCTGGATATCCTGGTGGCCGAGGACAATGAGGTGAACCAGATGGTGTTCACCCAGATTCTCGGCGAGACCGGTTATGGTTTCGAGATCGTCGGCAATGGCCGCAAGGCGCTCGACGCCTTCGGCCGGCTCAATCCGTGCATGATCCTGATGGATGTCTCGATGCCGGAGATGAACGGGCTCGAAGCCACCGCCGCCATTCGCCGGCTGGAGGAAGAGACCGGCACGCATGTGCCGATCGTCGGCGTCACCGCGCATGCGCTGAAGGGCGATCGCGAACGCTGCCTGGAGGCCGGCATGGACGACTACCTGCCCAAGCCGATCAGTCCAAGGGCCCTGCTCGAGAAGGTCGAGCGCTGGGTCGGCGCCAGCCGCCAGGCTCAGCGCAACGCCGGGTAAAGGCCGGCGTAGCACCCGGCATGCCCAGGGGAACTCGGCGGCGATTCGCGCCCCCCGCTGAGGCAAGACTATGGCGCGATCGCACCATACCCAAGGCGGCGCCCAGCCGAGACAATGGCCACATTCGAATTCCGCTCTTCCAGTTACGGGCGGGAGCAGCGACCGCCGGCATGAGACAGCGTCAACCTACCCCAACGGACCTGTTTTCGGCGATGGCCCGGCCACGACATCTGGCCGAGAGCAACGCACTCCCGTCCGGATTTTCTTTGCCGAGGCGTCGATTGCGAAACCGCAGGTCGCTCTCGGTCTGAACCGGCGCAAGTGCCTGATTCCGGGCACAAAGACAGGCTCCGCCGCAAGCGCCGGCCGGCCGGCATTTTCCCCACCCCGATGACGCGTTACCGGGCTGACATGAAACTGTCATGCGACTGTAATAATCGAGGGCTATTGGCCTCAGCGGGCGCTGAAGGAACGGCGCCGAGAGACCATCTTCCGAACAGGAGCAGGCCACATGAAGAAATTCCTCCTTACGGCGTCGGCCGCGGCGCTTGCGCTCGCCGCGTCGTCCGGCTTCGCCGCCGCGCGCGACCAGATCCAGGTCGCCGGGTCGTCGACCGTGCTACCCTATGCCAAGATCGTCGCGGAGCAGTTCGGCGAAGCCTTCACCAACTTCAAGACCCCGGTGGTCGAGTCCGGCGGCAGCGGCGCCGGCATCAAGGAATTCTGCAAGGGCGTCGGCGAAGACACGATCGATATCGCCAACTCCTCGCGCCCGATCAAAAAGGACGAAATCAAGTCCTGCGCCGACGCTGGCGTCAAGGAAATCCAGGAAGTTCGCATTGGCTATGACGGCATCGTCTTCGCCACCGACATCAAGGGTCCGGACTGGGCGCTGGTTCCCGCCGACATCTACAAGGCGCTCGCCGCCAAGCTCGTCGTCGACGGCAAGCTGGTCGACAATCCGAACACCAAGTGGAGCCAGGTCAATCCGAAGCTGCCCGACTGGGATATCGCTGCCTACATTCCCGGCGAAAAGCATGGCACGCGCGAAGTGTTCGAGACCAAGCTTCTCGACGCCGGCTGCGACAAGGCTGCCATCAAGGCCACCGGCGTCGCCGACGACAAGGAAGTCGGCAAGACCTGCATTGCGATCCGCAAGGACGGCAAGGCCATCGACATCGACGGCGACTACACCGAGACGCTCGCCCGCATCGACTCGAACAAGACCGGCGTCGGCGTGTTCGGCCTCGCCTTCTACGAGAACAATGCCGACAAGCTGAAGGTCGCTACCGTGGAAGGCATCACGCCTTCGACCGAGACGATCGCCAGCGGCAAGTATCCCGTGTCGCGCCCGCTGTTCTTCTATGTGAAGAAGGCGCATCTCGGCGTCGTCCCCGGTCTCAAGGAATATGTCGAGTTTTTCCTTGACGACCAGATGGTAGGCCCGGAAAGCCCGCTCGCCGAATACGGCCTCGTCGCGGCCCCGGACGCCGAACGTCAGGCCCAGCGCGACGCTTTCGCCGCCGGAAAGTCGATGTAACCAATCTACAAAACCAGGGCGCCGGCCGAAGCCGGCGTCCTGGTTTTGCCGCCTGCCGCTGGCGGGTGGCGATTTGAGCATCCTTTGCTCTAGAGTTTCCCCTGGGGTGGGTCCATGTCGTCCATGCTCGTACTGGCCATTGTCGTCGCCATCGGCCTGGTTGCATTCCTGATAGGTCGGCAGCGTGCCGCAGCGCAGGACAACGGCACGGTGAAGCCGCATTCGCGCGCCCACTATCACGGCTGGTGGGCCTTCCTGCTCGCCGTCCTGCCTGCCCTTTTGCTGCTTGCCGTCTGGACCATCGGCTCGTCCTTCTATCTCGACCGGCACATTCACGCTGCCTTGCCTGAGCGCACCGCTGACAGCAAGGTTGCCAGCGAAGCGCTGGACGTCAGCCTGGTAAAGAGCCTCGCCAAAGGCCTGCATCAGCTCGATGCGAACACGCTGGCGGCGCTGCCCGCGACCTTCGCCGAGCTGCAGCCGCTGCTCGCAGCCAAGGGCGTGGCGCTGGCAACGGATTCGCAAGACTACATGATCCCGATCGCCGTCGAAGCGAACGCCGTGCAGAGCCGGCTTGGCAGGATCGGCGCTGTCCTTGCATTCGCCCTGTCGATCGCCGGCGCTTTCTATGCGCTCAGGCAAATCGCACCGCGTGCAAGGGCGCGCAACAATGTCGAGAGGCTGATGCTGTGGGGGCTGCTCGCTGCGTCGACCATCGCCATCCTGACCACGGTTGGTATCGTGCTTTCGATGCTGTTCCAGACGATCCAGTTCTTCGAGAGCGTCTCGCCGATGAGCTTCTTCTTTGGCACGGTCTGGGATCCGCGCTTCGCCGCCGCCGGCTCGGGCGGCAGCCAGGGCCAGTTCGGCCTGATCCCGCTTCTCGCCGGTACCCTCTACATCGCCCTGATTGCATTGCTGGTCGCGGTGCCGGTCGGCCTGATGTCGGCGGTCTACATGGCCGAATATGCATCGCCCAGGGTGAGATCGGTGGTCAAGCCGGCGCTTGAACTGCTGGCCGGCATACCGACCATCGTCTACGGCATCTTCGCCGTCGTCACGCTGGGGCCGTTCCTGCGCGACCTCTCCGCCGCGCTCACCGGCGGCTCGCCGTTCATCCAGGGCCAGAGCATCTTCACCGCCGGCCTGGTCATGGGCGTCATGCTGATCCCGGTCGTGTCCTCGCTGTCCGACGACATCATCACCGCGGTGCCGCGCGCTATGCGCGACGGCTCGCTCGGCCTTGGCGCGACGCGTTCGGAGACGATCAAGCGGGTGATCCTACCGGCGGCGCTCCCGGGCATCGTCGGCGCCATCCTGCTGACCGCCTCGCGCGCCATCGGCGAAACGATGATCGTCGTGCTGGCCGCCGGTGTCGCCGCCAATCTCACCATCAATCCGTTTGAGGCGATGACGACCATCACCGTCAAGATCGTCAACCAGCTCACCGGCGATCTCGAGTTCAATTCGCCGCAAACCCTGGTCGCCTTCGCGCTCGGCCTCACGCTGTTCGCCCTGACGCTGGTGATGAACATCGTCGCGCTCTACATCGTGCGCAAGTACCGGGAGCAGTACGAATGACCGACATCCCCATGAATACGATGGTCCGGGTCGCCGCTCATCCGCGCCGCGACATCGGCCTGAAGGCCCGCTATGCCGCCGAACGCCGCTTCCGCATCTACGGCATGCTGGCGATTTCCGTCGGCCTTGCGTTCCTGGCCATCATGCTCATCACCATCGTCACGAAGGGTTACACGGCCTTCTGGCAGACGACGGTGTCGCTGCCGATCAGCTTTGACGAGAAGGTGATCGATCCGTCCAACAAGCGCGCCACCGATCCGACCGTGCTGATCAAGGCAAACTATCCAAAGCTCGCCGAAAAGGCGCTGATCGCCAAGCTCGGCATCAATCCCGACGACAAGCCGTCGACCCTGAAGCTCAAGGGCTTCCTGTCCGAAGGTGCCCGCGTCCAGCTGCGCAACATCGTCGCCGCCGATCCGTCGGTCATCGGCACGACGCGCGACGTCAACATCCTTGCCGCCGCCAATCTCGACTCCGCCTTCAAGGGCCAGATCGACCTTGGCGTCGAGGAAGCGCGCCGCAAGGTCTCCGACCAGCAGATCGCCTGGATGAACAAGCTCAGGGCGGACGGTGCGATGGCCGAGCATTTCAACACCGGCCTGTTCTCCTACGGCGCTTCAAGCCGTCCGGAAACCTCGGGCATGGGCGTGGCGATCATCGGCTCGTTCTACATGATGGTGATCGTTCTGCTGCTGGCGCTGCCGATCGGTGTCGCCGCCTCCATCTATCTGGAGGAATTCGCCAAGAAGAACCGCTTCACCGACCTGATCGAGGTCAACATCAACAATCTGGCGGCGGTGCCGTCGATCGTCTTCGGCCTGCTCGGCCTCGCCGTGTTCATCAATTTCCTCGGCATGCCGCGCTCTGCTGCGTTCGTCGGTGGCCTGGTGCTGACGCTGATGACGCTGCCGACGATCATCATCGCGACACGCGCCGCGCTTGCCGCGGTGCCGCCGTCGATCCGCGCCGCAGCGCTCGGCCTCGGCGCGTCCAAGATGCAGATGGTGTTCCAGCATATCCTGCCGCTAGCCGCCCCCGGCATTCTCACCGGCACCATCATCGGCCTGGCGCGTGCGCTGGGCGAAACCGCGCCGCTGCTGCTCATCGGCATGGTCGCCTTCGTTGCCGACTATCCAAAGACGCCCTTCGACCCGGCGACCGCGCTGCCGGTGCAGATCTACATGTGGGCCAACGAGGCCGAACGTGCCTTCGTCGAGCGCATGTCGGGCGCCATCATCATCCTGCTGGTCTTCCTCATGGCCATGAACATCACAGCGATCGTGCTTCGGCGTCGGTTCGAGCGTCGCTGGTAGAAAAAAAGGCATCTGGTATGAACATCATGACCGAACAGTCTCTTGAAAACGCAGTGGGCGACAAAATGAACGCCAAGTCGAACGAAGTGATCAAGATGCGCGGCGACAAAGTCGGCGTGTTCTACGGCGACAAGCAGGCGCTGTTCGACGTCAATCTCGACGTTCGCCTCAATCAGGTGACAGCGCTGATCGGCCCTTCGGGCTGCGGGAAGTCCACCTTCCTGCGCTGCCTCAACCGTATGAACGACACCATCGACTCGGCACGGGTGACCGGCAAGATCACGCTGGACGAAGAGGATATCTACGACAAGAACATTGACGTCGTCGAACTCAGGGCGCGCGTCGGCATGGTGTTCCAGAAGCCCAATCCGTTCCCGAAGTCGATCTATGAGAACGTTGCCTATGGCCCACGTATCCACGGGCTGGCCAAGCGAAAGGCCGACATGGATCAGATCGTCGAACAGAGCCTGAAGAAGGCGGCGATCTGGAACGAGGTCAAGGATCGCCTGCAAGAACCCGGCACCGGCCTCTCCGGCGGCCAGCAGCAACGTCTATGCATCGCGCGCGCCATCGCCGTATCGCCAGAGGTGATCCTTATGGACGAGCCCTGCTCGGCGCTCGATCCGATCGCCACCGCGCGCGTCGAGGAGCTGATCGACGAGCTGCGCCAGAACTACACGATTGTCATCGTCACCCATTCGATGCAGCAAGCGGCGCGCGTGTCGCAGCGCACGGCGATGTTCCATCTCGGCTATCTGGTCGAGGAGGGCGCCACCGACAAGATGTTCACCAACCCCGACGACAAGCGCACTCAAGACTATATCACCGGCCGGTTCGGCTGAGTGGTCCGGCGTTGAATTTTCAGGCACGAGGACTGGATCATGGGTGAACATACCGTCGCATCTTTCGATGAGGATCTGGAGCAGATCAGCCAGCTGATCCGCGACATGGGCGATTTGGCCCGCTCGATGGTCAGCGGCTCGACGCGCGCCTTGCTCAATTCGGACAACGCCCTGGCGCAGCGCGTCGTTTCCGACGACACCATCATGGATGCGCGCCAGCGCGAGCTGGACGACCGCGCCATCACGCTGATCGCCAAGCGCCAGCCGATGGCCAACGACCTGCGCGCCGTCGTCGGTTCGATCCGCATGGCCGGTGATCTCGAACGCATCGGTGATCTTGCCAAGAACATCGCCAAGCGCGTCGGCACCCTCGGCCTCAGCGTCACGCCGCGCGACCTGTCGCACTCCATCGACGCAATGGCGCAGCTGGTGCTGATCCAGGTGCAGGGCGTCATCGAGGAATATGCGGCGCGCGACGCCGAGGCCCTGGCGAAACTGCGCGCCGACGATGAGCGCATCGACGTGAAATACACCTCCGTGTTCCGCGAACTCCTTACCTACATGATGGAAGACCCGCGCAACATCACCGCTTGCACGCATCTTTTGTTCTGCGCCAAGAACCTCGAGCGCATCGGCGATCACGTCACCAACATCGCTGAAAATGCGTATTATGTTTTGACCGGCACGCAGCTGCCCGCCAATCGTCCGAAGCAGGACGAGACGGCAATGTCCGCGCCAGCGGCATGACGACAGGGGTGACCAGTCGATGATCGCGCCACGCATCATGGTGGTGGAGGACGAGGAGCCGCTAGGTGTGCTGCTCCGCTACAATCTGGAGTCCGAGGGTTACCAGGTCGAGGTGGTGACGCGCGGCGACGAGGCCGAGATCCGGCTGCAGGAGAACGTCCCCGACCTTCTGGTGCTCGACTGGATGGTGCCGGCGGTTTCCGGCATCGAACTCTGCCGCCGGCTAAGGATGCGTCCCGAGACCGAGCGTCTGCCGATCATCATGCTGACCGCGCGTGGCGAGGAAAGCGATCGTGTGCGCGGCCTCTCGACCGGCGCCGACGACTATCTGGTCAAGCCGTTCTCGACGCCGGAGTTCATGGCCAGGATCAAGGCGCTGCTGCGCCGCGCCAAGCCGGAAGTGCTGTCCAGCGTGCTCAAGGTCGGCGATATCGTGCTCGATCGTGAATCGCACCGGGTCTATCGCAAGAAGAGCGAGATCCGGCTCGGGCCGACCGAATTTCGCCTGCTCGAGTTCATGATGCGCCATCCCGGCCGCGTGTTTTCGCGCAGCCAGCTGCTCGACAATGTCTGGGGCGAGACGATCTACATCGATGAGCGCACGGTCGACGTGCATGTCGGCCGGCTGCGCAAGGCGGTCAACAACGGCCGCATGCCCGATGTCATCCGCACCATCCGCGGTGCTGGATACGCAATCAGGGAAGATTAGGGATGCGCTGATATTCAGGTGATGCCGGCCTGCGAACGGCGTCTTCCTGTGCTTCCGGTACTCACGTACTGGAATGTACGCTCCGTTCCGGTTCTCGGAATCCACCATTCTCGGCGCGGCCTGACCTGAATCTCAGCACATCCCAAGTCCGCGTTCTTCGGGCAAATTCAAGCCACGTTCTTGCCGCCGAGGCCGGATCTTGTCTGCGTGCCGGGCGCGAAAATCTCCTGGTCGACGAAGGTCAGCGCCCGCATGGCGCAGCCTTCGCGGATCAGTGGCAGTTCGTTCGGTTCGGTGTCGAAAGAAATCGATTTCGAATGCTGGCCGCCTGCGGTCTGGGCAATCGCCTCGCGCAATGCCGGCTCGATCAGGTCGAAGGCGGCGGCGCTGACACCGACCATGGCGACCGGCGCCGGATCGATCAACGCGAACAGGCTGCCGAGACCGTAGCCGAGCGCTTCGCCGGCCTTGCGGTAGGCCTCGCGCTCGGGTCCGTCTCTTTCGCGGGCCGCGGTTGCCAGCGCGCGCATGTCAGCGTCACTGACATCGGCCACTGGTTCTGCGTCCTCACTCATCTGCCTTGCGTTGCGCCAGATGGCGTAGTTGCCGGCATAGGCCTCGACGCAGCCGCGCCGTCCGCAGCGGCACAGCGCGCCGTTCGGCCGATGGATCATGTGGCCGAACTCGCCGCCCGAGGAATGGGTGCCGGTGAACAGCTCGCCCTTCAGCACCAGGCCCATGCCGATGCCGTGCGACAGCAGGATGGCGATGAAGTCGTCGCGGTAGCGCTGGGGATCGCGCCAGCGCAGCGCTATCGCCATCATGTTGCAGTCGTTTTCCATGGTGGCGGGGATGCCGAATTCGTCTTCGAGTATGTCGGCGAAGGCGATATCGGTGTGCGGCGTGATCGGCGACCACAGCATGGCGCGGGCACGCGTGTCGGTGATGCCCTGGATCGCCAGCGCGATGCGGGCGACACTGCGGACGTCGAGGTCGGGGTCTTCGAGACGGCGCCGCACGATGGCGACGCATTCACCGACCAGCGCGTCGCGCGGCATGGTCAGCGTGTCCAGCCGGCGCTGTTCCTCGGCGATCACCTGGCCGGCATAGTCGATGACGGCGACCGAGAGGAAGTTCAGCGACAGCACCACGGTCATCACCGCCGCCGCTTCCGGATTGAGGCCGAGGCCGACCTGCGGCCGGCCGCGTTTGAGCGAGCCGGCCTCGCTCGGCTTGCTCTCAGTCAGGATGCCTTCGCCGATGAGGTCGGAGGAGATCGCCGATATGGTCGAATGGCTGAGGCCCGTGGTCGCGGCGATCTCGGTGCGGGACGGCTGTCCGGCGCGGCGCACGGCCGCGATCACCATCGCCCGGTTGCGGCGGCGCAGATCGTCGTGGCGGATTCCGACCGACATGCTTTTTCACATCCTCCCGGCCGCTGTAGCCTTTCGTGCCCCCCGAAGGCCATCAGCGATGGGCCAAATTCTGGCAGAAGCCTGCCATCCTGTCATTATTTATTCCGGAGCTCGAAAAAAATTCAGAGAGACATCAAAATCCATCAGAATCGATGTTGACAGCGTTCGGGTGTTGGATCAGTATTTTTTCGAGGCTCGAAAAAATAGAGCCTCTGTGCCGGCCTACGGGTCAGTTTGGTCGCGCCATACGCGGCGCAGGGAGGATAAAATGAAAAGATTCACAGCCGCCATCCTGGCGGGTGTCGCCATGTCGCTGACGCTCGCGTCGGTCGCGCAGGCGAAGGACAAGGTCATCGGCGTTTCCTGGTCCATTATCCAGACTCTGTGTACCGTCTTACGGCGGTGATCACAGGGGCCTATGATGATGCTTACGACACGCTTTTCCATTCAATGTGGAGCAGTGCGATTTCGC
>NZ_JBHLYT010000045.1:0-33306 GCF_042431665.1 Mesorhizobium kowhaii | reverse complement strand
GCTGCGGGCACCCTTCCGACAGCCAGAGCCAAACGTGCGCCCATTATTCAAGCCCAAACCACCCCTTCTGCGCGCCGCGTAACCCCAGAGAAATTACCGGTCTCACACGCTCTCGGCTCTCTAGGCCCCTAGTCTATAGCAGGTCGGACGCGGTTTCATTTTTGACTGCGAGTACAAGTAGTCAGCGCTCGCCTCGGCCGCACGCGTAATCGCGGCGAGATCGACATCCAGTACGCCATGACGCTTCATGATCTTGCCGGCAATCACGACGGTGTCCACGTCCGCTGGAGTTGCATTCATGACCACGAGCGCAGTCGGGTTGTGAAGCGGGAAGAGACCTACACGCTTGTAGGACAGAAGGACGATATCAGCCTGCATCCCTGCGGCAAGCATCCCCGTCTTTCCTGACAGACCCGCCGCGGCTGCGCCTCGCAGGGTGGCAAACTCCAGGATATCACGGGTCGTTAGCCGTGATTCAGTCTTCTCGCCCGAATGGTCGAGCATCTGTTGCGATATTTGGCCGCGATGAGTGCCAAGGGTGATTCGCAACGCACCGAGGATGTCGCAGGAATTCACGCTCGGCACGTCAGTCGAGATGCTCGGTCGGATTCCATTGGCCAGCAGCCGCGACAGCGGGTTGGCGCCGCACCCGAGGTGCATTTCCGATTCAACGGAGATCGACACGGTCCCGCCGGTGTCCGCAATCATCTTGTATTCGTCGCTCTTCAACGAATTGCAGTGGACATGGGTAATGTCAGGACCCAAAAGCCCTGCCTCGTGAAGCTGGCCGACAGAATAGGAGTAGGACCCGTTCGAGCCAACATGCACCGTGATCGGCAGCCCCAGCTCCCTGGCCGCCTTGAAGTCGTCCATCCAAACTTCCCGGGATGAGTAGTCTGGGCCACGTGCGGCTATCGCCATGGTGACCAGCCCGCCGGCGCCTGAGAAGTACTGATCTCGCACCCGTCTCGCATCGATCGTATCGAGGCGATGCGTATTTGGAAATTCGTAGCCCGCGTTACTATTTCCATACCCAAAGACTGCACGAATGCCTGAATCTTTGAGCGCAAGCACCGAGGCGTCAGCGTGTGCCGGAGTGTTCATCAGATGCGCCCAGTCGACAAGCGTTGTTGTGCCGGAATCGATGCCCTCAAGCGCGCCGAGCAAGGTTGCGATGTAAAGGTCTTCCGGTCGGTATACGCGCCCGATCACGCCGCGCATGAAGCCAAAATAGTCGGACAGCAGCCAATCCGGTCCGAGCGTATGGACCGTGGACTGCCAGGTGTGGCGGTGCGTATCGACCATACCTGGAACGACGATCATACCCGTAGCGTCAATGACGAAAGCGTCGGTGGCGTCGATCTTATGATCGATGTCAACAATACGATCCCCATCGATCAGAATGTCGCCGGGGGCGAAGTCACGATGGTCATCAGCCATTGTGACGACGGTACCGCCGCGGATCAGAATCCGCTGGCCTTTCCCGGGCTTTGGTTCCGCCACGCCTGCCGGGTTTGTGGCACGCAACCTCGACAGGCCCGGCGCGCCGTTTGTCGCGGCGATAGGTGCCGCCGCAACAGTGTGTTGGTGCAACTGAAAATGGGGGTTCCAGTGGCTCATGCACGAACAAGCCCGGGGGTTGAACACAGGTGAAGCCGGTAGATTGCCCCGATGAGGTGCCGCGTGACTGTCAATGTGAAGGCTCATTGCCGATCCCCTGCCTCGAGATACCTATACTGTTCCTAGCAATCGCCGATGGCCACCTTGGAGCGGCGAGCGCGCAAACTGTTGCGGGCCGCCTGCTCGTGCTGCCTATCGACGCTTTGACCTCATTCAATGAGGACCTTCATGGACGGCCGCACTTGGTGGCCATGGCACTTGCCAGTGTCGCCTCATCAGGCGTCCAAGATGGAGATTCGGCAATATTGTCCTTGGTGACGGTGACGTATGGAACAAGACAGACCTTGTCGGAGTCCGCCAGTGGCTTTCCGTTGAGAGTGTCATCGAGAATCCGGGTCGCAATGATCCCCTCAACCACTGGCGACCAGGCAGATGTAGCGACAAGCGTGCCCTGCTTGATGAGTGTGAGGCCCTCGGGCGAACCGTTCTGGCTTACAATTGTGATCTCCGACACCTTATCGCCAATGGCCTGGATGGCACCTGCCGCCATAGGCTCGTTCATCACGAACAGTCCTTTCAGGTCGGGCGTTTTGGTGACGATGTCCTGTGCTGCCTTGAATGCCTTTTGGCGATCCCAGAGACCATCGACAACGCTGACAATCCTGCTGTCATCCCGGAGGCCGCGCTTGAAACCCTCCAGCATCTCTTCAGCGTCGCCACGGCCGAGCGCACCGGTTATCACGCCCACGCCCCCAGCAGGGAGAGCCTTGGCGAGGGCAGCACCTGCCGCTTCACCAGTCTTGGAATAGTTGACATGGACGAAGCCGGCCGCCTCCGCGCGCAAGTCCGGAGAGTATCCGTAGAGGACCACGACGGGGATTCCAGCTTCTTTCAACAAGGCCAAGTTGGACGCGGAGCTTTGAGCCGTCGAAGGTTCGAGCACCACGCCGGCAACCTTCTTTGTGATGGCATCCTGAACATTCGCGCGCTCGGTTGCTGGATCGAAGTTCGAGACAAGAACGAGCGTGCTTGCACCGAAGCTCTTGGCGGCAAGCTTCACACCATCGGCGGTCCCGTCATAGTAAGGGTTGCTGTAGGTCTGTATGTACGCGACGGTCTTTCCGGTCAAAGGTCCGTCTGCCGAGCTTGCAGGTTGCACGAACACAAATGCCGCAAGTGCTAGGCCAACACCGCTTCGCCCGACAAGATTCTTCCTGATCGCCCCGTACTTTGTCTCCACATTCATGATTTTCCTCCCTGTTTGATCTTACGGTTGGCTGAGATTGCTTATTTTGCGTCTCGCTGCGCCATGACTGCGGTGACAATGACGAGACCTTGGAGCACGTACTGCCAGTTGGGGCTGATCGACATTAGGTTGAGAGCATTGCTGATTAACCCGAGCAACAGGACGCCAAGCAGAGTTCCGATCATGTCGCCCTTGCCGCCCGCCAACGTGGTTCCGCCGACGGCGACGGCGGCAATGGCGCTGAGCTCTTGCCCTGCCCCCATGGTGGCTCCAGCCGAACCGATCTGGCTCACCAGCAAGATCGAACCAATGCCGACAAGCAGACCGTTGAGCGTGTAAATGCCGATCTTAACGGTTCTAATGCGGACACCGGCGAGGTGAGCGGCTGACTCGGAGCCGCCGATGGCATAGAGCCAACGGCCCAACTTTGTGGCGCGCAAAAGGATGTGGCAAAAAAGGGCAACAAGCGCGAAAACGACAACCGCGATCGGTAGTCCGAGAAATTTCAACCTGCCCCAGGTGATAAACTCGTTCGGCAACCCGTACAGGGGCGTCTGTGAAACGAGAAGCGCCAGTCCCTGCAGCAGTGTAAGAACGCCAAGTGTGATAACGAAGGGGTGGATGGGGGAGTAAGAGGCCAGCGTGCCATTGACCGCACCAACTGCCGCTGCAACCGCAAGACATGCCACGATTGCCAGCCAGATCGGGGCGCCTTGCAGCATCACGAAAGCCAGCACCATCCCCGACAGCGAAAGGCTGGAACCGATCGACAAATCCATGCCGCGCGAGACCATTAACAGCGTGGTACCGCTAGCCAAAACGCCGAGCACCGCGACCTGAGACGCGACATTGACAAAATTGTGAACGGTCAGGAATACCGATGACTGGGTGGCTGTGATTGCGATCAGCAGCAGGATGACCGAGGCGAGCGCGATCCGAGAACGATAGACGCGTACCGTTCGGCCAAGGGCAGGTAGCCGGGGCTTCACGTTGGTGCCGGCGCCGACCGCATTTTCAGGGTTACTTGTCATGCTACCGGCTCATCCATGCTGACCGGCAAAGTGGTTCCCATCGCCAGCTCTAGCACCCGCTGCTCCGTCACCTCTGCGCCGGTAAGTTCACCGGCAATGCGCCCCTGGCGCAGCACAAGCACACGATTGGCGACTTGGGTAAGTTCTTCCAGGTCACTTGAAATCACCAAGACCGCGCAGTCGTCACCCGCGAGCGCGCCGATTGTCTGCAAGATCTCCTCCTTAGCGCCGATGTCGACGCCCTGCCCTGGCTCATCGAAGATCATCAGGCGAGCCTTCGTGTGGAGCCAACGCGCAATTGCGACCTTCTGCTGATTCCCTCCCGACAGGGTGGAGACAGGGAACCCAGGCAGGGCCGACCTTATCTTGAGGCGTTTGACCCACGCCATGGCGGTCCTTTGTTCCTCGCCGAGCCGGATGAAACCGCAATATGGCGTCGCGGGCATCCGGGTGAGCGTCACGTTCTGAGCGACAGTCATTTGCTGTAGCAGGCTCTCCGTCTTGCGATCCTCGGGGACTAGCCCTACGCCTAGAGTGATTGCCTCGGCCGGGCTGGCGGGATGGTAGGGCTTGCCAAAAAGGAACATCTCGCCACTGTCTGGCTGCTCCGCTCCGAAGATGACCCGCGCGAGCCGGGACCTGCCGGAGCCGACCAGACCTGTCAGCCCCACGATCTCGCCGGCGCGAAGGTCTAGATTGATCCCGAAAAGTCGCCGACCTTGCCCGAGGGCCCGCGCAGAGAAGACGACATCGCCCAGTTTCAACTGGGTTGGCCTGGCCAAGGCGACATGCCGGCCGATCATCGCCTCGACGAGTGTCTGCGGCGTCATGCTGTTAGACGGGGCAGTTAGAACCGCCCGCCCTTCGCGCATGACGGTAACGCGATCCGACAGCGCGAGCGTTTCGTGCAAGTGATGCGAGATGTAGACGACAGCGACGCCTTTGCTGGAAAGATCCCGGACAAGCTCTAGAAGTCTGGTGGTCTCCGCTGCTCCCAGCACGGCGGTCGGTTCATCCATGATGATGAGCCGCGCGCCGCGATAGAGTGCCTTTGCTATCTCGACCAGTTGCTGCGCAGCAGGCGAGAGTTGCGACAATGGCGTCATCGGCGAAACATTGAGGCCCACACGCCGAAGCACGTCCTCGACATCGTGCTGCTGATGATCCGGCGTCAAGAACAGGCCGGCGATGGTCCGCTCTCGACCTAGCACAATGTTTTCCACGACGGTGAGGTTAGGCGCCAGGCTGCGCTCCTGAAAAATCGTCGCAAGCCCGAGCTGCTGGACCCGACGTGGCGTCAAAGATTCGCCATGCCACCCGCCAACAGTGATGGTGCCTGAGTCGGGCTTCAGTGCTCCTGAGAGAATCTTGACGAGGGTGGATTTGCCGGCCCCGTTTGCCCCCACGAGTCCATGCACCTCCCCTGGAAGTACCTGCAACTCCATCTGATCGAGAGCTTGGGTTGCGCCGAAGTGCCGGCAAATGCCGGTGGCCGACAGAGCGATTCCGGCTGCTTGCGGAAGAAAGCCGTTGAACTGAGCAGCGTGCTGGTTGCTCGTCATTGCCGGCTTCACCCGATTTTTTGATGAGGGGAACAGGAGGCGGTGGAGACACTGCGAGACGGATGGATGACCATCTTGGCGTGGCAATCGAGCGGGACGTGTTTGATTGCAGACGTTAGGATCGCGCGCGGCCGTATCGTGCTCATCGTCTCCTCCCACTGCAGCAGGCTCTGCAAACGTTTGCAACGTAGCCGAAAGAAAATGGGCAGTCAACCACAACTGTCGCAGGGATTTTCCGTGACCGGCTCGGCAGCAAGGTTCTCGTCCGGGCGTCAAAACGCCATGCTTCAGCTTGCCATCCCCCACGGGCAGGACATATGAGCGCAGTCATAGGCAAGCATTACCGTGGAAAACCGATAAGGCGCAGGAAGGCTTATCTTCCGTCCAAAACCCTCGCCGTCGAACTGCGGATCACCAATTCGACGGGCAAGACTACGACTTGAGCCGGCGATTCCCCATTCATAAGCTTCTGCAACATCGATCCAGCTTCAAATCCCATCCTGTATTGCTGAATCCTTATGGTCGTAAGAGGGGGATCAATTCGATCAACCATCGGCATGTCGTTGTATCCGGTCACAGATACATCTTTGGGGCAGATAAGATTTCGGCGGCTCAGGGCCGCCAAGGCGCCAACCGCAAGACGGTCGTTTGCACAAAGGATAGCAGTAAACGTGTGGCCTGCCGCTATGAGTTCCTCAACGCAATGTTCGCCCGCAGACTCGTTGTATGCCTGGGCGAACGCCACCAGGCTTTCGTCGCTATCCAGGTTCAACGATGACCTGGATTGCACGAATGCTGCGTAGCGCTCTGCGCCAGTCGACAGGGTCTGCGGGCCGGCGATCATCGCAATCCGCCGGTGGCCCAATGACACCAAGTGGGTGAGCGCGCGCCGAACACCTTCGGATTCGTCGTGTACGATCGAATGGACGGAATCACGGTCCGGTCTGCGATTTACAGTCACGATCGGGATGCTTTCCGAGGCAGCCAGATCAAACACATCGTCTTTGCGCTCGACGCTCGCCAGGATCAATCCATCAATACCTCGGCCAACGAGAGTATCAAGAAGAGTGCGCTCTCGCTCGTTATCGCCATCAGTGTTCCCTACGATCGCCAGATATCCTGCCGTGGAAAGCGAATCTTCTATGCCTCGGATCATCGGGGGAAAGATGGCGTTGGTGATGTCGGGAACAATGACGCCGACGGTCTTCGTACGATTCGTTTTCAGTGAGTAGGCGGCCGCATGCCGCCGGTAGTCCATTTGTCGACTTGCCCTGATGACCTGTTCGACGACGTCCGAATTAATCAGATGCCGGGTGTTGGGACCAAGGGCACGTGAAACGGTGGACACATGGACACCTACGGCCTCGGCCACTTCACGCAGCGTGATGCGCTTCTTCGTCGTCATGATGCAACCGCCATACAAAAATTGAAGGACTCAATGGACACCAAGGGTCTATCGCGATTTAGGCAAAAAAGTAGCTGCATGCGAATTCAAGCCTTCAGGGGCCTCGCTCCACACAGCCATAATGCGCGCCTGGTCCTCCTGTTGGTAGCGACCGCAGCTTTCTTTAGGAGGCATCGTCACTTTTTAGCACTTCCGATTTGACGCTGGGAAATTACGCGTGCTATATCATGCAAACGTTTGCAGACAAGAAGGCAAACTGACCATCGCCCGTGGCGCCCAATTGTCCGCTCGACGTTCTTTTACAAAGGCCACTCGATGAAACAACAGTTAGCGGAGCGCGCATCATGACAGAATTGAGGATCGGATGGATCGGCCTTGGCCGAATGGGCTATCCGATGGCGGAGCGGTTGTTGAAGGCAGGGCATTGCGTCCAGATTTGGAACCGCACGCGCTCCAAGGCAGAGCCTTTGGTCGATCTGGGGGCAACACTAAAAGACTCGCCCCGTGAACTCGCAGGCTGCGACGTTCTGTTTACGATGGTCTCAACCGGGGCGGATGTCGAGCAGGTCTACTTTGGCCAAGACGGGGTCCTTAGCGGTACCGCCATGCCAAAGATTTTCGTTGACTGCTCGTCAATCGGGGTCGAGGAATCGGCCGACCTCCGTCGACGCCTAGGGGCACGTGGCGCCCAACTCATCGCTTCGCCCGTGAGCGGCAATGCTAAATGCGTGCGGGCCGGCAAGCTGAGCGCCGTTGTGTCGGGCCCGAGGCCCGCCTTCGATCAGGTCGAGAACCTTATTGCAGCTTTTGCCGTGCGGGGCGTGTCCTATGTGGGGGACGGCGAACTCGCGCGCTTCTGCAAGATCGCACACAATGTCTTTCTTGGCGTCGTCATACAGAACCTCGCTGAAATCACCATTCTTTGTCAGAAGGCCGGCGTGCCTCGGAGTGCGTTTCTCAACTTCATGAACGACTCGGTGATGGGTTCGACCTTCACCCGGTACAAATCGGATGCTCTCGTCAATCTCGACTGGACGACCACCTTCAGTCCGGCGCTGTTGCGCAAGGATCTTGATCTGGGGCTCGCGGCCGGACGCGTGCTCGACGTACCCATGCCCGTCACTGCAATCACTCGCGAGGCGTTCCAGATGCATTTCGGCGCCGCGAACCTGCAGCTCGATCCTAAGGACTATCTTGGCAAAGACTTCGCGGCTGTACTGGAGACCGTTGCGCTTGCTTCTGGGGTCAAATTGAAGAGCGAGGGGGTGCCTATACCTACGGGACTGGAGGTTCCCGAGAGCGTCGGTCAATAGGAGCCTGCCGAGTTGTCCCGTTCCTGCCGAGAACGGCTAGGGGGCGGGACAAGGGTTTGTCTGGAAAGGCGCGGCTCGTGTAGCGACGCAATCAAGCATAGTGCGCAATACCACGCGCGCCGAGGCTTCAATGGAGAGAGAAAAATGTCCAGCGCCCTCAACCCTCGCATCCTGCAACCCGGCGATATCGATCCGAACTGGCGTTGGGACCGGCACCTGCCGGCCTTAGGCCATACCGCCGTGGACTTCGAACGTCGGGTCGACCACGATCGGCTGCGGCGCTATCGGCTAAGCCGCGCCAAGACGGCCCTCAACAAGTCCGGCTGCGGTGCGCTGCTGCTCTTTGACGTCAACAACATCCGATACGTCAGCGGCACCAAGATCGGCGAGTGGGAGCGCGACAAGATGTGCCGCTTCGCGCTTCTTGCCGGCGACGAGGAGCCCTATGTCTGGGACTTCGGCTCGGCTGCCGTTCATCATAGAGAGTACTGTGACTGGCTCGACCCTGAGCGCTGCCGGGCTGGCGTCGTTGGCATGCGGGGTACGATCCCGCCGTCCTTCGGCCTGATGAAGCACTACGCCGAAGAGATCTTCAACTTGCTGAAGATGGCCGGTGTCGCCGACATGCCGGTCGGTGTCGACTACGCGGAGACCGCGATGTTCTTCGCGCTTCAGGAAGCCGGCCTCAAGGTCGTCGACGGCCAGCAGGTCATGCTGTCCGCACGCGAGATCAAGAACGTTGACGAGATCCATCTCCTCAACCAGGCGGCAAGCATGGTCGACGGCGTCTACCACATGATCTGGGAGGAACTGAAGCCTGGTATCCGCGAGAACGACATCGTCGCGATGGCCAACAAGATGCTCTACGAAATGGGCTCGGACGACGTCGAGGCCATCAACGCCATCGCCGGTGAGCGCTGCAATCCGCACCCGCACAATTTCACCGACCGTTACTTCCGCCCCGGCGACCAAGCCTTCTTCGACATCTTGCAGAGCTATCAGGGATACCGCACCTGCTATTATCGCACGTTCAACATCGGCCGGGCTACGCCGGCGCAGAACGATGCCTATATCAAGGCCCGCGAGTGGCTGGACGCGGCCATCGCGCTGATCAAGCCGGGCGTCACCACCGACGTAGTCGCCAAGGTCTGGCCGACCGCCGAGAGCCTTGGCTTCCCCAACGAGCTGGCCGCCTTTGGGCTCCAGTTCGGACACGGCTTAGGTCTGGCGCTGCACGAGCGGCCGATCATCAGCCGTGCCGTCAGCCTCGATCACCCAATGGAAATCGAGACCGGGATGGTCTTTGCGCTCGAAACCTACTGCCCCGCGGCGGACGGCTATTCAGCGGCCCGCATCGAGGAAGAGGTGGTCGTTACCGACAAGGGCTGCGAGGTTATCAGCCTGTTCCCCGCCGAAACCCTGCCGATCGCCAATCGGTACTGAGACGGCAAGAGACGGGAGGACCCGAACCGATGAACGCCAGGAAAACCAACGCGGAAGCCTACCTTCGCATGTACCGGCAGATGGTGCGCATCCGCGTCTTCGAAGACAATGCCAACCAGCTTTATCTGTCGGCCAAGATGCCCGGCCTCACCCACATGTATTCCGGGCAGGAGGCCGTCGCGGTCGGCATCTGCGAGGTGCTGACGCGCGACGACAAGATCACTTCGACACATCGCGGCCACGGCCATTGTGTGGCCAAGGGCGCCGAATTCAAGGAAATGTTCTGCGAGCTTCTGGGCCGTGCCGAAGGCTATTGCGGCGGCAAGGGCGGCTCGATGCACATCGCCGATCAGTCCAACGGCAATCTCGGTGCCAACGCCATCGTCGGCGGTTCGATGGGGATAGCCACCGGTGCGGCGCTCTCGGCAAAGCGGCTCGGCCGCAAGGACGTGACCGTATGCTTCTTCGGTGACGGCGCAACGGCGCAGGGGCTTCTCTATGAGGTCATGAACATGGCCGCGCTCTGGAAGCTGCCAGTCATCTACGCATGCGAAAACAACGGCTACAGCGAGTACACCAAGACAGCGGAGATCGCGGCGGGGTCGCTTCCCGCCCGCGCCGAGGCCTTCGGCATCGAAGCCTTCAAGGTGGATGGTCAGGATGTGCTGGCGGTGAACAAGCTCGCGGAGCGGCTGGTGGCGCGCTGTCGCAAGGGCGAAGGCCCGTTCTTCATCCAGCTCGATACCTACCGCTACCACGGCCACCACGTCGGCGACATCAACCGCGAGTACTATCGCTCGAAGGATGAGGAAGCGCTGTGGAAGACAGAGCGCGATCCTATCGTCAATTTCGGTCGATGGCTGGCCGCTGAGGGGCTTGCAACGCCAGAGGAGCTGGCGTCGATCGATGCCGAGGTGGGTGCCGAGGCTGGTGCCGCGGTCGCTTATGCGTTGGCGGCGCCCTTCCCCGATGCGTCTCAGGTGGGACGCCATGTCTTCACCGACATGATCGTCGCCTGAGGAAACCGATATGCGCGAGATCACACTTTCCAAGGCCGTCAACGAGGCCATCGCGGAGGAAATGCGCCGCGACCCATCGGTCTTTCTCATCGGCGAGGATGTCGCGGAGGCAGGCACCCCGTTCAAGGTCCTGTCGGGCCTTGTCGAGGAGTTCGGCACCGACCGGATCATCGATACGCCGATTTCGGAGCCCGGTTTCATGGGCCTGGCGGTTGGCGCGGCGATGACAGGATCGCGTCCGATTGTCGACCTGATGTTCGGCGATTTCCTTTTCCTGGTCATGGACCAGCTCTGCAACCAGGCTGCAAAGGCCCACTACATGTCCGGTGGCAAGCTCAAGGTGCCGCTCGTGCTGCGCACCAATCTGGGCGCGACGCGGCGCTCCGCCGCGCAGCACAGCCAGTCGCTGCATGCCCTCGTCGCGCACATACCGGGCCTGAAGGTCGCGCTGCCGTCCTCCGCCTACGAGGCCAAGGGCCTGCTGAAGACGGCAATCCGCGACGACAATCCAGTGGTCATCTTCGAAGACAAGCTGATGTATCAGGAGAAGGCGCCGGTGCCCGAAGAGGAATACCTCATTCCGTTCGGCAAGGCCGAGGTGCTGCGCCCGGGGCGCGACATCACCATCGTTGCCACGTCCTCGATGGTGCAGGTCGCGCAAAAGGCGGCCGTCCTGCTGGAGCGCGATGGCATCGCGGCCGAGATCATCGACCCGCGCACCATCGTGCCACTCGACATGGAGACGATCCTTGCCTCCGTCCGCCGTACGGGGCGGGCCATGGTCGTCGATGAAGGCCACCAGAGTTTTGGCGTCACGGCCGAGATCGCCAGCCGCATCGCGGAAAGGGCGTTCTATCATCTCGATGCGCCGGTCCAGCGGATCGGAGCGATGGACGTCCCGGTGCCGTTCTCCCCGGTGCTGGAGGACATGACCGTCCCGACGCCGGAATCGGTTGCCGAGCGAGGCCGTCTGACGGTGCGTGGAGAGTTGTTCCATGCGGCGTGAGATCATCATGCCGGCGCTGGGCATGGCGCAGAAGACCGGCCTGATCGTCGCCTGGCACAAGGCACCAGGTGACGCGGTGAAGGCTTCCGACATCCTGCTCGACGTCGAGACGGACAAATCGACGATGGAGGTCGAGGCCGGGCATGACGGTTATGTGGCCGCGCTGATGGCTGGCGCCGGCGATGATGTCCCGGTCGGTTCCCCCATCGCGATCATATCCAGCGAAAAGCCGGACCTTGGCTCCACGCCGGCCAAGGCCGCGCCGTCGCCACCCGCTACGGAGAAACTTGCGATACCCGCGGCGGTGCCCGCCGTGCCGGCGGCCAAGCCGCCTCTCGAAAAGCGGATGCTCTTGGCAGCAGCCGATGATGGCAGGATCCTTGCCTCGCCGAAGATCAGGCGCCTTGCGGCCGAGCGCGGCATTGACCTCGGCCGGCTGGTCGCGCACGGCATGAGGCAACCTTTCCACGCCGCCGATCTCGACGCGCTGCCGCCGGCCCCGGCGATCACCGCTCCGGCGATGCTCTCGGAGATCGAAGCCATGATCAAACCGGCGGGCCTTGCCGGGATGATTCGGCTGCTCGGGGAGGAAGGTGGCACGGCGGGACGAGCCGCCTTATGGGCCGCCTTCGCCGCATCGAGCTTAAGGGCCACGGCCGATGATCACGGCCAGATATCCATACGGGTCGAACAGGGCTCCACCAGCCTGCATTTCCACGACCCGGACCAGAGTCCATTGTCGCGCCTCGAAGCCACGCCGGAGGATGGCGAGATCAGCCTGGCCCTGCGCGACCTCACCGGCACATGCGTTGTTTCGACGCGATTTGCCGTCGAGCCGGCGCCCGTTCTGACGCTCACCGGCGACGCCGGCCACATGAACCTGCGTCTGATCTTCGACGCGTCGCGGCTGACCCCCGCCGCTGGGACGGCGCTGGTCACCGGCTTTGCCGCGCGGCTCCTCGATCCGCTTCGACAGCTACTTTGAGGAGGACTCTCATGTCGCCGTACGACGGACCCGTCGATCTCTACATTGGCGGCCAATGGCTTCCCGCCTCGGCCGGCGGCCGCTTTGACGTCGTCAATCCCGCCAACGAGACGGCTCTAGCCTCTGTCGCTTCCGGTACGGAAGCGGATGCCAGGGCGGCGGTCGATGCCGCCGCTGCGGCCTTCCCCGCCTGGGCCGCGCGGCGTCCGCGCGAACGCGCCGACATCCTGCGCCGCTGCTTCGAGCTGATGAGCGCACGTCTCGGCGATTTTGCCAGGCTGATCACCCTGGAAAACGGCAAGGCTCAAGCCGACGCAATGGGCGAGGCGGCCTATGCGGCCGAATTCTTCCGCTGGTTCTCGGAAGAAGCGGTGCGCGCCGAGGGCCATCTCGGGCATGCTCCCGCATCGGGTGCGCGCATTCTCGTGCACCAGAAGCCCGCGGGGGTAGCGGTCCTGGTGACGCCGTGGAACTATCCGGCGGCAATGGGGACGCGCAAGATCGCGCCGGCACTGGCCGCAGGCTGCACCGTCGTTATCAAGCCGGCATCGGAGACGCCGCTCACCATGCTGGCGCTGATGCCGCTGCTCGAGGAGGCAGGGGTGCCGCCGGGCGTCGTCAATGTGCTGCCGAGCCGCCGATCGGGGGCGGTGGTCGACGTTATGCTGCACGATCCCCGCGTCCGCGTGGTTTCTTTCACCGGCTCGACGGGCGTCGGCCGCAAGCTGCTGCATGCGGCGGCCGACCAGGTCATCAAGCCGGCGATGGAACTGGGCGGCAACGCGCCCCTCATCGTCTTCGAAGACGCCGACATCGATGTCGCGGTCGAGGGGGCGATGGTCGCCAAGATGCGCAATCTGGGCGAAGCCTGCACGGCGGCCAACCGCTTCTATGTGCACGAGCGGATCGCCGGGGAGTTCACCCGGCGTTTCACCGCTCGCATGGCCGCGCTCAAGATGGGCAATGGACTGGCGCCGGGTATTGACGTTGGCGCGCTGGTCAACGCCGACGCCCGCGACAAGGTCGCGGCCTTTGTCAAGGATGCGCTGGCGCGCGGCGCGGAACTGTTGCTGGGCGGAACGGTGCCCGACGGGCCTGGATTCTTCTATCCGCCGACCGTGTTGTCCAACGTGCCGGGCGACGCTGACTGCATGCGCGACGAGATTTTCGGCCCGGTGGCGGCGATCCAGACCTTCGGCGACGGTGACGACGTGGTCGCTCGCGCCAACGACACCGAATATGGCCTTGTCGCCTATGTCTTCACCCAGGATATGCGCCGTGGGCTGAGCGTGTCGGAGCGTCTGGAGTTCGGCATGGTGGGCCTCAATCGCGGCCTCGTTTCCGATCCGGCCGCACCCTTCGGCGGCGTCAAGCAATCCGGCCTCGGTCGCGAGGGGGGCAAGGACGGCATGCTGGAATTCATGGAAACCCAGTACATAGCGACCAATTGGTGAACAGGATGACAGCGACCGTCGCCAGCCCTTCCACCCGGCAACGCGCCCGCGAGGCGGGCGTGGATATCGATGCTCTTGCGACCGAGCTGGGCCGGGACATGATCTCCCCGGGCGATATCGATGACAGGCTGGAGGGCAGGCGCGTCGGCCCCGGCGGGGACTATCGCCGCTACTGGGACGTCGACCACGCGCGATATGGCCCGGTCCGCGAGGAGGCGACCAGCCGCTTCGGCCAGATCGCCGCACTCAACCTGGCCGCCGCGCAGCAGGTCATCCCGGCCGTAACGCATCACGACCGCGCCGACATGACGGCGATCGACGCGGCGCGCGCGGCATTCCAGGACGAGGCGCGGACGCGCGGGGCGAAGCTCACCGCACTGGCCTTCCACGTAAAGGCACTCGCCCGGACGCTGCGGGATTTTCCGCGCTTCAACGCCTCGCTTTCAGCGGACGGCCGCACCCTTTTTCTGAAGGACTATGTCCATATCGGCATCGCCGTCGATACGCCGCACGGCCTGATGGTGCCCGTCATCCGCGACGCCGACCGTAAGGGCCTCTGGCGTATCGCCGGCGAAGTTGCCGATCTCGCGACCCGCGCGCAGCAGCGCAAGGTCCGCGCCGACGAGATGGACGGTGCGTCCATGTCGATCAGCAATCTGGGCGGCATCGGTGGCATCGGCTTCACGCCGATCGTCAATCCGCCGGAAGTGGCCATCCTCGGCATTTCCCGGACCGAGGTCGCGTCGGTGTGGAATGGCGGGGCCTTCGTACCGACCCCGATGACGCCGCTCGACCTGAGCTACGATCACAGGGTGGTCAACGGAGCCTACGCCGCGCGCTTCCTGGTGCGTTACATCAACCTGTTGGCCGACCCGCGCCGGTTGATGATCTGAGATGCCGATGATCGAGACACAGCATGCCGACCTCATCGTCATCGGCGCAGGACCCGGAGGGTATGCGGCAGCGTTCCGTGCCGCCGACCTCGGCCGATCGGTCGTTCTGGTCGACGGCAGGAGCACGCTCGGCGGCGTATGCCTCAACGAAGGCTGCATTCCCTCGAAAGCCCTGCTGCACGCCGCGCGCGTCATTCACGAAGCGAGCCATATCGGCGCTTGGGGCATCTCGTTCGGCCATCCGAAGACGGACATAGACGCGCTGCGAGCGCGAAAGGACGCGATCGTTTCGCAACTCACCGACGGACTGGGCCAACTCGCCAGGCGCCGCAAGGTCCGGGTCGTCACCGGGCGCGCGGCGTTCGTCCGCGATGACGAGCTGGCCGTAACGATCGCGGACGGCGGGATCGAGCGCTGGACATTCGGCCAGGCGATCATCGCCGCGGGATCCTCGTCCATGCAACTGCCGGGCTGGCCGCAAGACAGCCGCATATGGGATTCGACTGCGGCGCTCGAACTCCGCTTCGTGCCACGCCGCCTGGCAATCGTCGGCGGCGGCATCATCGGGCTCGAGATGGCGACGATCTATTCGGCTCTCGGATCCTCCGTCACCGTGATCGAGTTGGCCGGCCAGGTCGCGCCGGGCGCGGAAGCCGACGCGGCCGACCTGATCAACGCGTCGCTCGAAGCCAGGAGCTGCATCGTCCACACCGGCACGCGGGTCATCAGTATCAAGGCCAGCGCGAAGAGCGTCAGGCTCTCTTGCGAAGGCGGTTACGCAGGCACTGTCGAAGCGGACGCCGTGATTCAGGCCGTCGGCCGGCGAGCGAGCACCGCGGCGATCGCCGCCGTAAAGGCCGGTATTGAGGTAAGGCCTGATGGAGCGGTTATTGTCGATGCGCTGTGCCGCACGAACCGCTACAACATCTTTGCCGTAGGCGACATAACCGGCGGGCCTATGCTGGCGCATCGCGCGACGCATCAGGGCAAGGTCGCCGCCGAGGTGGCCTGCGGCCACGCCAGTGCCTTCGACACGGCCTTCGTTCCCTTTGTCGCTTACACCAATCCCGAACTGGCCTGGGTCGGCCCGACCACGGCACAGCTGAAGGCAGCCGGCGTCGCCCACAAGGTCGCCAGGTTCCCATGGGCGGCCAGCGGCAGGAACCTCGCGTCCGGTGGCGGTGACGGCCTGACCATGATCGCCTACGCACCGGAAAGCGGCCGCGTCCTCGGCGCCACAATCGTCGGCCCGGGCGCCGGCGAACTGCTGGCGGAGGTCGGGCTCGCCCTGGAAATGGGCGCAACGCTTACCGACCTCGCGCTGACGGTGCACGCCCACCCCACCCTGTCCGAAACGGTGGCGTTCGCGACCGAAAGAGCCCTGGGAAGGTTGGCTGAACTATGATGCCGAGGGTCCGATCAAGCAGGCTATGCGTTTACAGAAAATCCTCAATGACCTAAGTCTCACGAGTGACTGAACTTACACACATCGACTGCATCAGGGTTTTTGGCACAGGTCTCAGAAATTTAAAAGCTACTGAAATCGAAACTTGAAACAATGGCGCAACTTATATCAACTATTAGAAATTTTACGACGCGTATTAGTTTGCTACTTTTACGAAGGGCTCCACGATGGCTCCAGGTTTCATTTCTCATTTTAGTTTTTGTCTATCTCCTTGTTAATGTCTACCTGCTCCATTGAGCAGGACGGAGGATGGGTATCGATGCTTCTTGATCGACTTGAAGGCCATTTGCTCAGTCCTCGGGCATGCGCTTCAGATTGCGCAGTTTCCAGCTTGCGGCAGGCAGTTTTTCCGCACCGTCGATGTCGAGCATTGCGTCGTCATCGACGGCAGCCAGACCACGAGGCGATCGTTTCCTGCGATGCGACAAGCCGATTGCAGGACCGCTCGCGGCGCTGGTTGAAGCCGATCGCAATGCGGAAAAGTCGATATTTGAACAATCACATCGAGCAGGACCATCGGCGCATCAAGCGCCGCGTGCGACCGATGCTCGGCTTCAAATCTCCAGCGACCGCCAACATCATCCTGTCCGGCATCGAAATGGTCCACATGATGCGCAAACGACAGGCAAGGTACGCCTTCACTCCAGATCCGTCGCTGGCCGAGCAGTTCGACATCCTCGCCGCATAATCAAGGCTATTTTCCCATGATTCGGCCCTTAAGCCATGCCCGCGAAAGTTTGCAACACAACCAGAAACAGCAGATGCAGTGGAGCAGGATTGGCGCGCATCTTCTGCTGCAAACCCGCACGCAGACCCTAGACGGTTCCCTCCGCTCGACCTTCCGCCAATGGTATCCCGGCATGGCCAACGACAATCACGAGCACAGAGAAACCGGCACCGCATGACCGCCCCACAAATCCTCATGCTCACCAATTTCGGAGCGATAATTCCTTCTTCAACAGCGGCGTGAACCTCCAGTTCCCTGATGAAGGTCATCAAGGAGCGGGAAGCCCATCTGTCGAAGGCCACGAATTTTCGCGCTCCGGAGCTGGCACTTGAACTGAAGCCCGGCACCGGCAAGACTGAGACCAGGCTCGCACTCAATACCCATCAGCGCTTCGAGCGACTGCTGGTGGTGGTGCCGACGGACGCCATACGCGAGCAGATCGCCAGAACAAGAGGAACACCACCACCGTTACATCGCATTGGTCACTTGTCCGAGCAGCCATGCGGTAAGATCCTGCACCAGCGGATTCGTCTTTTTTGATTCCGGCACGACGACGTAGTAGCTGTTCTCGGTCATCATTGGCAGGTCGAGGATCACGGCGAGTTCACCGGACATCAGCTCGCGCTCGATCAGATAACGCGGCAGAAGCGCGTAGCCCATCCCGCCTATCACGGCTTCTATGATCATCGAAAACTGATCGAAACGGTGTCCCCGGCAAGCCAATTCCGCCGGCAGGCCGGCCCGTTCGAACCACTGCGACCATAGCTTGGGGCGCGTGGCCAGATGGAGCAAGGATTCACCAAGAAGGTCAGCCGGGACCTTCTTCGCCGCAGAAGGCGACAGCGCCGCGCTTGCTACCGGTACGATAGATTCGCTGCACAGATAAGTGCAGGTGCCGCGCGCCCAGACCGGCTGCCCATAGTGGATTGCGAGGTCGAAATTCTCCTCCTCGAAATCGAACGGCGCCGATCTGGAACCGACATTCAGGATCGTCCCCGGGTGTTGGCTGAGGAAATCAGGCAGGCGCGGGCTGAGCCAGCGGCTGCCGAATGTCGGCAAGGTTGCGATGCTGAGACCTACTCTGGCCTCCGCCGAGGACATTGCCCGCAGCATCGTCTCTTCGGTCTGCTGCAAAAGTTTTCGCGCCTCCGGCAAAAAGCGCTGCCCATCCTCGGAAAGCACCACCCGTTGGCGGATCCGCTCAAACAGCAGCGCGCCGAGATGGTTCTCGAGATCCTTGACTTGCCGGCTGACCGCGCTCTGCGTCAGGTTCAATTCACCCGCTGCACGCGTGAAGCTGGCGTGCCGCGCGGCACACTCAAATGCCTGGATCGCCACCAGATCCGGTATCAGTCGTCTGTTGAGTGTCATGCGTAACTCGCATCAACCTAGTCGAAACTGTCGCAATCTTTGCAGCATGAAATCCAGTATCAGCTTTTTCAGGAATGATCTGCCCTTTTTTGAGCGAGGTCGCGCGTCATGGACAGCCGTGGGTTTGTTACACCCGATCACATCCGTTCAGCCTTTTCGGCGGCGATGTCGGCCATGTACAGGACCGAGGTCCCCGCCTACGGCACGCTGATGGACCTGGTCGCCTCGGTCAATGACGAGACCCTGAGGTCTGATCCCGAGCTTCGGCAGCGCCTGGAAGCGATGGACTCACTCGACCGAATTTCGGAGGAACGGCATGGCGCGATCCGGCTCGGAACGCCGGCCGAACTCTCGATGATGCGGCGCGTGTTCGCCGTGATGGGCATGGTCCCGGTAGGGTACTATGACCTGAGCCCGGCTGGTGTGCCGGTTCACTCCACCGCCTTCCGCCCCGTCGGAGCCGAGGCGCTGAGCCGCAATCCGTTCCGCGTCTTCACTTCGCTGCTCAGGATCGACCTCATCGACGACGAGACCTTGCGTGCCGAGGCCGAGCGCATCCTGTCCGAGCGCAGGATTTTCACGGGTGGAGCGTTGGCGCTCACCGAGAAGGCCGAACGGCAAGCTGGCCTGCACGAAGACGATGCGGATCGTTTTGTCGCCGAAATACTCGAAACTTTCCGGTGGCACGATCAGGCCTGCGTCAGTCTTGACATGTACAACAGCCTGCATCAGGCGCATCGCTTGATCGCGGATGTGGTCTCGTTCAGAGGTCCGCACATCAATCATCTCACGCCGCGCACGCTCGATATCGATGCCGTTCAGGTTGGCATGCCGGCGCATGGCATAGCGCCGAAGGCAATCGTGGAGGGCCCTCCACCTCGGCTTTGCCCGATCCTGCTCAGGCAGACTTCGTTCAAGGCACTGGATGAGGTGGTGTCGTTCAACGCAGGGGACGGCGCCTGGGTGGCAGGCTCGCATACCGCGCGCTTCGGCGAGATCGAGCAGCGCGGCATAGCGCTGACACCCAAGGGGCGCGCCCTTTACGACAGTCTGCTGGAGGCCACGCGCGCAATCATCCGACCGGCTGCCGACGGGTCGAACGCGGCCGACTACGCACAAACACTTTCACGGACATTCGAGGCGTTCCCCGATACATGGGAAGGCATCCGGGCCGCGAATCTGGGATACTTCAGATACTCCCTGACGGAGCGCGGGCGGCATACCGGCAGTGTCATGGCTGACGACTTCGAGCACCTTGTCGCAGAAGGTTTCTTCCGTTTCGACCCAATCGTCTACGAGGATTTCCTGCCTGTCAGCGCCGCCGGCATCTTCCAGTCGAATCTTGGCGACGGGGCAACCCAGGAATTTGTCGCCAGTCCCAACCAGAAGCGCTTTGAAAGCGATCTCGGTGTTGGCGTGCTGAACGAGTTCGAGCACTACGCCGCCATCGAACAGGCGTCGATCGAGACCTGTCGCCAAGCGCTCGGCGGCCTCCGGGCTGCGGAATAGGCGCCCTGGATGATCGACGAAAGACACAAATCCGCATTGGTGGAGATCCTTGGCGAAAATGGCGTCATCATGGATCGGGCCGCCATGGCAGCCTACGAGATCGGTGCGCGCCACGATCACGGTCATGCGGCGCTGGTGCTGCGCCCTGGCACTACGGCGGAAATGTCCGCCTGCGTTGCCTATTGCGTCCGGCAGCGTATCGCGCTCGTGCCGCAATCGGGCAACACAGGGCTGGTCTCGGGCTCGACACCGGATGCCAGCGGATCGCAGATCGTGCTCAGCTTGGATCGAATGACGCGCCGTTTCGATCTCGACATCGACAATCGATCGTTGCGCGTCGATACCGGAATTTTGCTGTCCGAGGTCAATGCCCGGCTTGAGCCGAGTGGGCTTTTCTTTCCGGTCGACCTTGGCGCTGATCCGCGCCTCGGGGGCATGCTGGCGACCAATACCGGCGGCACGCGCTTTCTCCGGTATGGCGATGTGCGTAAGAACACGCTTGGCGTGAAGGTCGTTCTGGCCGACGAGACCGGTACGGTTGTCGATCTAATGTCTGGATTACGCAAAAACAACACCGGCGTCGACTGGAAGCAGCTTTTCGTCGGCACGGCTGGCGCCTTCGGCATCGTCACAGAATGCGAACTTAATCTCGAGCGACTGCCAAAACAGGTCGCGACAACCTATCTGGTGCCGAGCGGCAGTGTCGCTGTCATGCCCCTGCTGCGGACGATCGAGGAGCGCCTCGGATCGTATCTTTCCGCCTTCGAAGGCATGTCGAAAAACGCGATTGGCGCTGCTCTCGCCCATGTTGCGTCGCTGCGAAATCCGTTCCAGAACGGTCAAATTCCCGACTATGTGATCCTGGCCGAGATTTCCCGAAGCTGGGCGCCGCGCGACGGCGAGCAGCCGATCGACGCGGTCCTGGAAAGCGTGCTTGCCGATATCCTGCAAGGCGACGATGCGCTGTTGGCCGACGCCTTCGTTGGTCCCGCGCATGAGATGTGGGCGCTACGGCACGCGCTGTCGGAAGGCGTGAAGCATGCCGGTCGGCTGGTGGCTTTCGATCTGTCGTTCCGCAGAGCCGACGTTCTGGCCTTCTGTGAGTGGATGAAGGCCGAGCTGCCTCGGCAATTTGCCGGTGTCGACATCTTCGACTTTGGCCATATCGGCGATGGCGGCGTGCATTTCAATCTGGTGGCTAGCGATGCAAGTCAGGTCGATGCCGCCTTCGAACAGCGGCTGCGTGACTGGGTCTATTCGGTCGCTGTCGACCGGTTCGGCGGCAGTTTCAGTGCCGAGCACGGCGTCGGCCGAGGATCGTCGAACGCAAATCCGATGTCCCCCGTTCGCTGTTCGACTGCATGCCGGAACCCGTGGCGACGGAGGTCTGGGAGACTCAGCGGGACGTTGCGCTGTATCTCGAGCGGCTAGCGGTGGCGGGTCAGGATTGCCGGACCCGCCTCGCTAAAGTCAGGAAGCTGCTGGCTGACCGCTAAGGTCGTCAGGCGGCGCTCCTGTTCGGCGGCGAGGAGGGCCGCCAGGTCGGCGAGTGCGGCATCGGTCACGTGCCGGACCAGAAGCTCGGTCGCCAGCGGCTCGGCAAGAACGGTCTCTCTGGTCTGTCCGGGAATCCGGAAAGGCGTGCCTGAACTGAAAACTTGGTCGTCGAGGATCTTTCTCGATCCGGACGAACGGACCGCGCCAAGCATGCTTTCGACCATGAACGCGGTCGCTTCCCCAGCGAGCTGGCGGAGTCCGTGATGCTCGGCATCTTCCTGACCGAAGCGCTCGACCATCTCGCCGGACAGCGCTGTTACGGGCTTCTCGCCATTCATGATGCGGCGCCGCATCTCCGAGAGGATCTGCGATTCCTCGGCGAGGGCCAGGAGCGCATTCCCATTCTTTAACTTCGCAGCCCTGCTGCGGATTCGTTTCGGCCATTCGGTTGACATGTCGCTTGCCTATCTGACATCACAGCAGTGATGTCTCTTATTGGAATGGGCAGCGACATACGATACCCGGGGTGACGTGTAAACAGTCCTCTCTGTTAGACATGTCTCTGAGCGCATTGCCCTTCCTGGTCGCCGCCCCAGTGTCGGATACCGAACGACTGCTTCTGCGCTTCTTCCTCGGGCGCCCCTTCCAAGACCCAGCCCTCTGAGAGTTTGCCGCGTACCGCGAAACCCGGGACCCGTTGCTCTTTGGCCCGTCATCACCGATGTACCATCTCACGGCGTTAGGCCACTTCTTCGGACTCGGCCGCTCCCCAGTTATCGGGATCGCGGTTATGCCGAGGCCGCCGTGCGCGGTAGGAACTGGCTTATGCAGCATTGAGATATTGTCCTCTCGTGCAGTTCGCGGGCGCGCTGGACCATCTGCGCCGTCGGCTGGATGCGCCAACCGGCATGTTCGTGTCCGACGCGTTCTGCGAGATACTCGTCGACGTCGGCGATCTGCATAGCGTCGACTTTCGTCAGCAGCCTCCATGCCCGGAACCGAAGCCTGTCGACACGCAGCTCGTCGTCGTCCGAAAGCTGCGTCGTCCGATGCGCGGCGTTGTCATTGGCATGGCGACCCCACAATGCCAGGCGGCGCGCCGCAGCCACGTCGTCTCAAGCAGCAATTCCACGCCCGCTCCGAACACTAGCCACAGATGCTCGGCACGAGGCAGGAAAGCCGGGAAGCCCCGGTCCCTGCGGTCGACCTCGGCCTCAGTTGGGAAGCCGCGCAGCCTGTCGAGCTTGTCAGCAGAGATCACGTGGGCACCGCGTGTCTCCGGATCGAATCCGTACTGGCACGACATCTGTCTCGTGCCGCCGATCTCGCCGGTTATGCGATGGGAATCCCATTCCGACTTCTTCAGGATGTCGCGGGACGCTGCAAAGGCGGCAGAACTCGCAGTCAAACAGGCGACTTCAACCCTCAAGCCTTGAACTGAGGGACCGGCCGCTCTCGGGTTGAGCTGCTGTCGCGTTGGGCGACTGGAAGGAGGCGCAAAGCTGTCATGCGCGGCTTCACCTGCGATTGTTTGCTTCGAGCCAAAAGGGGCGAACACCTGTGGTCCTGAAAGGAGCCGGACCAAGGCCCACCAGTTGCGTTGTCCGGACGAACGGGCGCAGTCCGGCCTCAAACGAACGACCAGCGCGGCTCAACGAAACGTGAAGCACGAGCAGCTGCCTCACCACGCAATAGCGTGCTGTCCCGGCAGCAAGGATCACAATTCCTGCAGCGGTCGACAACTGTCGAACTGACCAAGGCGGTTCGAATTTCAGGGATTTATGCTGCTGAAGAACTAAGCGGCGACAATAGCGAGAATTTACTTTCAAATTCTGGCCGCAAAGTTCTATCGTAAATGAAAAAGGGGATAGGGCATGGAAACGAGTTCAGACACTGGCGATGCCGCCGGTATATCAGCCGCGCCCGTAATAGAAGTCGTGGCGGACATCGCCGCCAGCTTTACATATGCGTCCTTCCAAAATGCTATTCCGGTGATCCGGTCTATCGCGCTCAACAACCCGACCCAGCAGGGTTTCGAAAAATGCACTCTCGACCTGACATCGAACCCACCATTTTTGCGCGCCAAGAGTTGGACGATTGATCGGATTGTTGCCGGCGACCGGCTTCCCTTAAGCGACCGAAAAATCGATCTCGACGCCAGCTATCTGGCCGGTCTCAATGAGGCTGAGCGCGGGGAGATAACGCTGCGGCTCACCTCAGGAGGCGCAGTGCTGGCCGAGCAGCGTATTGCTGTGCGCCTGCTTGCTCGCGACGAATGGGGTGGCGTCATCGATATGGCGCAATTGCTACCTGCATTCGTCATGCCGAACGACCCGGCGATCGCAGGATTGCTACGTTCCGCAGCGGAGCGGCTCGCAGCGCATGGTCATGCCTCCAGCCTCGATGGCTATCAAAGCGGCAATCCGCAACGCGCATTCATGCTGGCGGCCGCAATTTATTCGGCCGTTGCCGGTCTATCCCTGCATTATGCAGAGCCTCCTGCAAGCTTCGAAAGCCGAGGCCAAAAAATTCGACGTCCCTCAACAATTACGGCGGAGAGGCTGGCTACCTGTCTCGATGCCAGTCTGTTGTTCGCCTCTGCCCTGGAGGCGACGGGCCTGCATGCAGTCGTCCTTATGTTCCAGGGCCACGCTGCCGTCGGCGCCTGGATAACACAAAAGACGCTCGCCAACGCCATCGAGACCGATGCCATGGAGATACGCAAGGCGCTGGCATCGCGCGAACTGATCGTGTTTGAGACGACCGGTGTAACGCATCGGCCGGCGATGACGCTGGAGGCTGCGCAACGAGCAATCGAACAACGGCTCGACGAAACGCAGGTAGGCACCTTTGTCGCCGCCATCGATATCCGCCGCTCGCGTAGCGGCGGCATTACTCCGCTTGCCTCGCACGAACCGATGCGTCGCAGCGTGGATACCGAAGTGGCAACCGAAATCGCGCTGCAGCTGCCAGCGGCACCGGCCGTGACAGCCCTGCCTGCCGACATCGTCGAGGTGAAGCCGACGACAGCTGCCGGGCGGATCGACCGCTGGCAGAAAAAGCTCCTTGATTTGACACTGCGGAACCGCCTGCTCAATTTTCCGGACTCCAAGAAGACAATTCCGTTTCTTTGTACCGACGTCGGCTATCTAGAGGATCGCCTGATGGCAGGCGCTTCGATCAGGCTCATATCGCTGCCCGAACAGAATCCATTGGGCGAGCGTGATGCTGCCCTCTATCGCGAAGTCCATGGACGTGACCTGCAGCGCGGTTTTGCAGCAGAAGCGCTCCTGCGCGACGAGCTCCCATCGACGCTCGATGGACACCAATTGGAATCCCGACTGATCGATCTTTACCGCCAAGTTCGCAACGACTTTGCCGAGGGCGGCGCGAATACGCTTTTCCTGGCGGTCGGCTTCCTGCGCTGGAAGAAAAAGCCGGAGGACGAGCGCAGCTATCGCGCGCCATTGTTGCTCGTGCCGGTCAAAATCGAGCGCCGCAGCGCAACATCGCGTTTTACCTTGCGCTTTCATGAAGATGAGCCGCGGTTCAACGCAACCTTGTTGCAGTTTCTTGAGCGCGACTTCGAGCTCAAACTGCCTCAGTTCTCCGGGGAGCTGCCCGAAGACGAAAGCGGCGTTGATGTGCCCCGTCTGCTAAGTCTTATGCGTCAGGCAGTGCGCGACGTCCCCGGTATGGAGGTAGTGGACGAGACGGCGCTCTCAACCTTCTCCTTCGCCAAATTCCTGATGTGGAAAGATCTGGTCGAGCGTACCGATGCTCTGCGCGAAAACCGCGTAGTACGCCACCTGATCGATACGCCGGAGATAGCGTTCGAGGGCAGTGGCGCATCATTCCGGGACGAGCGCGAACTCGACCGGCACTATGCCCCGTCCGATATCGTTTCGCTGCTGCCGGCCGACTCTTCACAGACCGCGGCAAGCCTTGCCGCCGCTGAGGGCCGCGACTTTGTCATCATCGGTCCTCCCGGCACTGGCAAGAGCCAGACCATCGCCAACATGATTGCCAACTGTCTTTCAGTTGGCAAAACTGTGCTGTTTGTGGCCGAGAAGACGGCGGCGCTCGATGTGGTGTATCGCCGCCTGCGCGAACATGGCCTGGGCGCGCATTGTCTCGAACTCCATTCCAGTAAGGCGGACCGACGCAACTTTCTCAACCAGCTCAGGATCAGCTGGGAAAGCGGCGTGCGCGTGGACGCCGCGGAGTGGATTGCGATCAATGAGCGGCTTCGCGTCCGTCGCGACGAACTGAATACCTATGTCGAAGCGCTGCATCGGCGCCATATCAATGGTCTCACGCCCTATCTGGCGCTTGGCATCGCTCTCAAGAACAAGCAACGGCATGCTCCGGGATTGTCGTGGCCTTCGCGCGATGGCCATGACGAGGCAAGCCGGCTGGCGCTGGAGCGTATTGCCGCCGAAACAGGTCTCGCATTTCAGTCAGTGGAGATGCGACCGGTCTTGCGTCTCATAGATGTCACCGAGTGGACGTCGGGCTTGCAGGATAACTTGCTCGAAGGGGCAAAGACCCTCAAGAGTGCGTCCGAGGTTCTAGCCACCGCACTCGACGCCTTCCTGGTGAGCATCGGCCTGCGCGCCAAAGGCGATGCGTCAACAGCAGAGCTCGAAGCGCTGCGAAAACTAGCAGGGGCACTCCAGGACAGTGCCGGCTATGACCTCAGCATTGTCTTTGATCGAGATTTCGCCCAGTTGCGGGGAGCCCTCGCGAGTCTCGATGATGCAATCAGGGACTATCGCAAGTCTCGCAAGGACCTGTCGGCACACTATGACGAGGCTGCTGTTGCGCGCATACGAATAGAGAACATAGAGCAGCAATGGCAACAGGCTGCTTCTGCCTTTTGGCCAAACAGTCAGTTGGGCAAACGCAAAGTCCAGAAGCTGCTTCAAGGCTATGTCACAGAGGGCGGGGCCGATCCTCAGCGGGACTTGCCACTGCTGCGCGTGATGCAGGACAGCCGCGCCACTGTCGAAGCCAACATCCTATCTGGCAAGCCGGTCGGATTTGCTGCACTTAATACCGACACCCGTAGTATCGATCAGATACTCTCGATCGCCGAAAGGCTTCGACAGACGCTACGCCTGCCCGGCCTCGGCACGGAGGATCTCAGAGCGCTCCTCCAAGCAACCGCCCCGAGCCTGCGAAGCGGTGCAGCAGATAGTACGATGCGCCATGGGGCAGCTCGCTTCCTTGCGGCTGCTACAGCATTCGAGGCTGCGAGGACCCAATTTGCGATCCCTGCTGGAAAGACGCCTTCGTGGGCAGGACATGATAACCCGCTGACCGAAATGACGACCGCGATGGGAGATTTGCTCAATGCCCGTCATCTTCTGCGGGACTGGACTTCGTGGTGCGGCATACGTCGCAGAGCTGTCAGTCAGAATCTGGGAGCGTTGGTCGACGATATCGAGGCGGGTCTAGTGCGACCAACCGAAGCTCAATCCGCGTTCCGCCTAGGCTACGTGCGCTGGTGGCTGCCGGCCACGCTGGATGCCGATCCGGTGCTGCGAGAGTTCCGGCGCTTCCAGCACGAGCATGCCATCGACGATTTCCGGGAAATCGACGATCTTGTCCGTGCTCAAGCAAGCCTTCGCGTCATCAGCGCCATCGCTCATGGTTTGCCGGCTGTGCAAAGCGTCCCTCGCAATTCCGAGTTGGGCCTGTTGCGCCATCAGATGGAATTGCAGCGGCCCAGCAGGTCAATCCGCGAGATGATCGGTGCTATGCCGTCGAGCTTTGCCAAGCTCGCGCCCTGCATGCTGATGTCGCCTCTTTCAATCGCTCAATACCTACCTCCCGACCAGGCGTTGTTCGACGTAGTCATTTTCGACGAAGCATCGCAGATCACCACCTGGGACGCCGTCGGTGCCATCGCGCGGGCCCATCAAACCATAATCGTAGGCGATCCCAAGCAGTTGCCGCCCACCAATTTCTTTGGCCGCAACGAGGAGAACGAGGAAGTCGTCGAGCACGAAAAGGATCTTGAGAGCATTCTCGACGAAGCCAAAGCGGCCGGCATCCCGGTGCGTGATCTGCGCTGGCATTACCGCAGCCGCAGTGAGTCGCTGATCGCCTTCTCCAACCATCACTACTATCAGAATAGGCTCATCACCTTCCCTTCCCCAACGGTGGAAGATCGGGCAGTGCAGCTGCGAAAAATCACGACCGGCATCTACGACCGAGGAAAAAGTCGCACCAACCGCATCGAAGCCCAGGCGGTCACCGACGAGGCGGTCAGCAGGATGCGGCGTTGGCTGGCCCTTCCGGAAAAGGACCGACCCACGCTCGGAGTCATCACCTTCAACGCGCAACAGCAGTCGCTCATCCTCGACTTTTTCGACAAGGCGCGACAGATGGAGCCGGAGCTTGAATGGTTCTTTGCCGACGATCGTATTGAACCCGCCATCGTCAAGAACCTGGAAAATGTCCAGGGCGACGAGCGTGACATAATCCTGTTTTCGATCACTTTCTCGCAAGATAACGCGGGCAAGCGCTCCATGGATTTCGGCGCGCTAAATCGGGACGGCGGCGAACGCCGGCTGAACGTCGCGGTGACGCGTGCGCGGCAGGAATTGATAGTATTTTCAGGTTTTACCGCCGACCAGATCGACCCCAACCGGACAAAGGCAATCGGTGTACAGCATCTCAAAACCTTCCTCGATTTTGCCGAGCGCGGCGCCGTGGCATTGCCAGCGCAGGAACGCGGACCGGTCGGGGCTTTGGAATCCCCTTTCGAGGAGGCTGTAGCCGCCGAGCTTGAGAAGCGCGGATGGACCATCGTTCCACAAGTTGGCATTTCTGGCTTTCGAGTGGATATAGGGATCCGGCATCCCGATCTTGCCGGAGCCTATCTGGCTGGGGTCGAGTGTGACGGCGCTGCCTATCACAGTTCTGCCACGGCGCGAGATCGAGACAAGGTCCGAGAGCAGGTCCTGCGAGGCCTCGGGTGGAACATTGTCCGGGTATGGTCAACCGATTGGTGGTTTGATCTCGAAGGTTGCACCGAGAGGCTTCATGCCAGCCTGGCCGCGCTGCTCGAGGAAAGCCGTCGCAAGCAAGCTGAACAACAGGAAGGTGAAGCGGTGATCCAATGGGACATGGGACATAAGGTCGACCCCATAGACCCATTGCCAGCCGAAGAGTTTGCATCGATCGGCGAACCTGCAAGCTTGTCGATAAAATCAGAGCCAGAGCTTGTCGCCGCTCCCGTCGCGACGGTAGAGCACCCATCAGCATCTGGAGCAATTTTGCCTGCTGCCGCGAATTCGACGCATGATTCCATACCGACGGACGACCGTTATCGCCTCACAGACCTATCAGCATTCGCTACCAGCCCGGATCATTTTTACGACTTCGCCTACCGAGGCACTTTGCGGACCATGGTCGACGCAGTGATCGAACAGGAAGGCCCGCTGCGAGAAGACGTCCTTGCGCAGCGCATCGCACGGGCGCATGGCTGGCTCAGAACGGGCAACAAGATTCGGGAGCGGATCGACCTGCATCTGCGCGATTTTGATAGAACTGAAGAATCCAGCGGCAGCTTCCTATGGAAGAAGGGGACGGTGGTCGATCTGTTTGATTATCGCATGCCGTTTGACGCCTATGCCCGCCGGTCCATTGCCGACATTCCAATGGCCGAGCTAGCCGCTGTCGTCGTCGCGAACAAAGACATTCTGGAACAGTCGGATCCCGCTCTCGACCTTGCACGTATGCTCGGCGTCGAGCGACTTGCGGCGATATCACGCTCCCGGCTGGATGAGGCCATCGATCGCGCCCGGCACTACCTGGCACAGACATAGTCTCGGAGACTCCATGTTTCGTTTCATCCACAGCTCCGATCTTCATATCGGCAAGCGGTTCGGCAACATGCCGGAGGATCTGCGCGGGCGGCTCCGTGAAGCGCGCCATAGCGCGATCAGCCGGCTGGCAGAACAGGCACGGGTCCATGGTGCATCCACCATATTGCTGGCCGGCGATACGTTCGACACCGAAACGCCTACACCAGCGATGTTGCGGCAGGCCCTTGCCGAGATGAGCCGGAGCGCGCCCTTGCGCTGGATATTGCTCCCTGGCAACCACGATTCACTGTTAGCTGATCAATTGTGGAGCGCTGCGGGCAGCGTTGTGCCGGACAATGTCATACTGGCCACCCGGCCCGAAATCCTGACCATTGCTGCGGACGTGGCGCTGCTGCCCGCACCGTGCACGACCCGCAGACCCGGTCGCGACCTTACCGAGTGGATGAACAACGCCGCGACACCGCAAGGCGCCATCCGGGTCGGACTTGCTCATGGCGCCATTCAGAACTTTTCAGAAGATTCAGTAGCGTCCGACGTCATTGCACCAGATCGCGCGACCAAGGCCGGCCTCGATTATCTGGCACTTGGCGACTGGCACGGGCCCGTCACCATCAATGAGCGCAGCCGCTACAGCGGTGCGCCCGAACCTGACCGTTTCAAGCATGATACACCCGGTCAGGCCCTTGTCGTTTCCATTGCCGGGCCTGGCGCCCTGCCCGAGATCGTGGCCGTCGAAACAGCCAGCTTTTCCTGGAAAACCGCTCCACTGCATTTGCTGTCTGGCGATGACAGCGCGGCGGCATTCGAAGCGTTGCTACCACCGGCAGACTTGCGGCGTCAGACCTTGCTGCGAATTGCCGCGTCTGGCCGGGTACGGGTAAGCGGACGAACCGCCCTCGAAGCCGCGGTCGCGGCAGTCGCGCCGGACTACGCCTATCTGGAGCTGCAAGGGGACGGCCTGGCGACCGACTGCGAAAGCGGCGATTTGGATCGGATCGGTCGCTCCGGCGCCCTTCGCGAGGCAGCGCAGGCACTGTTGGATGAAAGCACCGACGAAAGGCGGTCGACTGTCGAACGCGACATTTCACGACAAGCACTGGTTCGGCTGTTTAGCTATTGCGAGGCGATGGGATCATGAAACTTACAGCCCTTCGGCTGCACAACGTCAAACGGTTCGCTGGGCAAGGCGTCGCCATCGAGAACATAGGCGACGGCGTCAACGTGCTTTGCGCGGTCAATGAATTCGGCAAATCAACTTTCTTCGAAGCACTCCATGCACTCTTTTTCCAGCCTCATACGGGGACGCCCGAAGGCGTAAGACTGCTACGGCCTTATAGTGGTGGCAATCCGGTGGTGGAGGCCGACATCACCACTTCAGAAGGACGCTATCGGCTTACCAAGCAGTTTTATGGTGGCAAGCTGGCCAGCGTTACCGACCTCGAGCGGAGCCGACTGTTGGCTCAAGCGGATGAGGCCGAAGCGTTTATTGGCAATCTAATCCATGGCGGAACCGCAGGACCGGCAGGATTGCTCTGGGTTCGCCAAGGAGTCACCGGCATCGAAAGGCGAAGCAAAAGCGAGGAGGATGGCGACAAACGCGTGCGCGAAAGCCTACTATCCTCGGTTCAGGGGGAAGTTGAAGCCCTGACCGGCGGGCGACGCATGGCGGAAATCGCCGCCGCATGCGAAGAAGAACTCTATAGCCTGGTTACGTCAACGCTGCGTCCCAAGAGCGGCGGTCTCTATGCGGCGGCGCTCGATGAGCGTGACAAACTGCTGAAAAAAGAACTGCGCCTCAGCGCCGAAGTTGCAGGTCTGCGCGATGCGCTCGACAAGCGGCGCATGGCGTTGGCGCGTCTGTCTGAGCTTGAAAACCCTGAAGAAGGCGCTACCCGGCGGGAGGGTATCTCGGCCGCCGAAGCCGCGGTCGAGGCTGCCAAATCGCATAGCGAAGCCCTGAAGGCTGCTGAAGCGGAAGCTGCCCTGGCCGCAATTCACCACGACGCGGCGAAGCAGGCCCTCGATAGTTTTCGGACCGCGCTCAAACGAGCCGCGGATTTGCGCGAGCAGTCGACAATTGCGCAGCTTCGCCGCAGTGAGGTTCTCGATCGGCGCGCTTCTGCCATAGTCGAAAACGAACAAGTGATGGCAGAAGTTCAAGTAGCCGAACAGGAAGAGCGCGAAGCTCGCGAACTGCTCGCGCGGCTGGATACGACCCTCTTGGCGCGCGACGCAGCCGAACAACTGGCAAGCCTACACAACCGGCTGAAACAAGCCGAAGTCGCCAGAACCCAGATCGAAGATGGAGAGGCAGCGCTGGCGATGCTGGCGGTGCCGGAACAGGCTGTCGAGCAGCTCCAAGCGCTCGAAATCGACATTGCCGGCCTTCGTGCAGCTCAACTGGGAACCCTGCCGACGCTACGCATGGAATATCGGGACGGCGCCGCCGATTTGGTGACCATCGATGCCAAGCCTTTGCTCCATGCAGTAGACCAAAGCTTTGCTGGCACCGTGCGCATAGACATTGCCGGCATCGGAGCTTTGACCCTGCGCTCAATTCGGCCCCAGCAAGCCAACCGGACCATCGAAGAAGCCGAAGCGAAGCACCACAGCCTGCTTGCGTCCCTTGGCGTCGACAGCCTCATGACGGCACGCCAGCGCCTGGTTGAAGCGCGCGACAAGGCTGCCGAACTGGGCTTGGCGCGTCAGCGGCTCGGCGATCTCGCGCCCAAGGGAATACAGCAATTGCACGAGGAGCTTGCCCGACTGAGTGCCCTCGCGGCCGGGAACCTCGAACTTATAGTCGATTCGCGACAGATCCGGCAAAATCATGCAGCAGCCCAGCAGCGTGTGGCGACAACACGCAACAACGTGCGCGAGGCCCTGCCCCTGCGCAGCCACGCCGACGAGGCTGTCATGGCCGCCGAGACTGCTTACCTGACCATCCAGGCGGAACTGACCAGCCTCGAGGTCATATTGGGACCTGACGCAGCGCGCCAGGAAAAGGAGCGCTTGCTCCTTACCGAGGCCACCGCACGACAAACTCTGCGCGAAGCGGCTGAGATGCGCGCTGCGCCGCTGCGCGACGGCGCTCACGATCTCACCAGCGCCGAAGCTGTCCTGCGCCGTGCCCGCTCGGTCCAGGATGCCGCCACGCAGGAAGCAAGTCAGTTGCGTGTAACTCTAGCCGATCTCAATGGCCATATTCGCACCCGGTCCGACGACGCGGTGGAAGAAGCTTGGCGCGAGGCCAGAGAAAAATTGGAAGTCGCTGAAGAGCGAGTGGGACGCTTCGAAATCGAAAAGGCCGTCCTCGACCGGCTGCGTACAACGCTGGTCGCTGCGCGCTCGGCGGCACGCGATCTATATCTCACGCCGGTCATGTCCGAGCTGCGGCCGCTGCTCAGACTGTTATTCGACGACATCTCCATAGTGTTCGATGAGAATACACTGTTGCCGCAGACCGTTCGTCGCAATGGTCAGGACGAGGATGTCGAGAGGTTGAGTGGCGGCATGCGAGAACAGCTTTCGGTTCTGACCCGGCTGGCCTTCGCTCGTCTGCTCGCCCGCGACGGGCGACCCACACCGGTTATCCTCGATGACGCGTTGGTCTATTCCGATGACGATCGCATTGAGCGCATGTTCGACGCTTTGCATCGTCAATCACGCGATCAGCAGATTCTCGTTTTCTCCTGTCGCCAACGCGCGTTCGCAAAACTCGGCGGAAACATTTTGCAGATGAGCGACTGGCAACCAGGTAAGTCATAAGCGGAGACGAGATGGCTCTGTCCGAAATTTGTATATATGTTTCGGACAGGCGTGATCTCGGACGGCGCCGAAATCCTGAAGCGGCTGCCCCGCGCCATGCCGAAGCCGACAGCCCACATCATCGACTGGTTCCACATTGCCATGAAGATCCAGC
>NZ_JBHLYT010000044.1:0-302006 GCF_042431665.1 Mesorhizobium kowhaii | reverse complement strand
GCCAAGCCGACGCCGCGGCACAAAAAAACAAATCCTGTCCCCAAAACCAAATCTTCAAAACACCCGTCAGGCCCCAAGCCGACGGGCGTTTCGATTTTGGACGCTCTGGCGTCGCCCTGCTCCACTCCGCCGCACCCAAACACGCCCAAGCCCACAAGCCGCGACTGAAACGAAGCCCGCCCCCAAAACCAAACTTCAAGCCGCTTGAGAGCGGCCGGTTTCGCATCAATGTAAGCTTTTACTGACGTTTCTGGCGGCCGAAATAGCCCTTACCTCTTGCAGCGTCCTGCAGTCGATCGCCCGTATTGGCGTCACGCCATAGTGCGGCCGCGAGATCGCTTTTTCTCGGCAGCCGCGAGCAATTCGACGAAGGCGCGCACCTTGGCGGGGCGAAATCGGGCTGGCGGAAAGACGGCATGGATGCCGCCGGTGGGCAACCTCCAGTCGGCAAACACCGGCACCAGCCGTCCCTCGGCGATATCGTCGCTGACGCTGTAATCGGGAAATACGCCCAGTCCTATGCCGGCGAGCACGCAGGCATGGGCGGCGGGGCTCTTGTCGCACATGATGATCGGATTGAGTTCGGTCAGCACCGTCTCACCATCCCTGGAAAACAGCCATTGGCCAATGCCGCGCAGCTGGGCATTGCCGACCCAGGCCAGCGATCTGGCCTGGCGCGGGGTCACGTCGGGTGGCAGGCTTGCCGCGAAGGCGGGGCTCGCCACCACGGTCTGCCGTATCGTGCCCAGGCGCCGCGCCTGGTTGGAGGAATCGGTGAGCCAGCCGACGCGGATGCCGAGATCGACCTGCTCGTCCACCAAATTGCTCACCGCGTCGTCGAAGATGGCCTCGACGCGCATATGCGGATAGGTCTTCAGATAGGCCGCCATGACCGGGGCCACCATCTTGGTGCCATAGTCGAGCGGCGCGGTCAGCCTCAGCGTTCCGCTCGGCTCGACCGCTCCATGCGAGATTTCGCCATAGGCCGCCTCCGCCTCGCGCAGGATGATCATCGCGCGGTCATAGAAGAGGCGGCCCTCTTCGGTCGGCGTAACGCGCCGCGTGGTGCGTTGCAGCAGCGTTGCGCCCAGTTCCTCCTCGAGCTTGCCGATCTGGTGACTGACCACGGCCTTGGCGACACCAAGCCGGTCAGCCGCCGCGGTAAACGAGCCGGTTTCCATCACCGTGGTGAAGTAGGCGAGCCGATTGAGGTTCAGAAGTTCGGCCAAGGCGACAGCCTTTGTCTGATTGGATCAGACAGTTTGTATTATTGGGCGCCATTTATCGCAAGACCGCCGCCTGCCATAGATCTGCGAACACATCGGCATGCCCGGCAGCCGGTATCCCGCACCAAGGCGACCATGAGCAATTCAGAAGTGACCTACCTCTTCGATCCGCTCTGCGGCTGGTGCTATGGCGCCACTCCGATGCTGGACAGGCTGTCGGCCGGCGGCGTGCGCGTCGAGCTGCTGCCGACCGGCCTATTCTCGGGTGCCGGCGCGCGTCCGATGGATGAAGGTTTTGCCGCCCACGCCTGGGCGAACGATCAGCGCATCGAACGGTTGACCGGACAGCCGTTCACGCAGGCCTATCAACACGATGTCCTCAATGTCCGCGGGACGCTACTGGACTCCCATGCCGCCACCCTCGGCATCAGTGCCGCCGGCCTGGAATATCCGAGCCGCCGGCTGACCGCGCTGAAGGCGATCCAGCGGGCGCGCTATGTCGACGGCCGCGATGTCGTGACCATCGGTGGCGTTGCCGAGGTGCTCGCCGCCGCCGGCATGACGGACGCCGGCGACCTGCTGAAGGCGCCGACTGAAGGGTTGATGACGGCCCACCGCGAACTGGTCGGCCGTGGCCGCGCGCTGTTTCAGCGCCTGCATGCCGATGGCGTGCCTGCTCTGGCGGTCATCCGCAACGATGCGCCCCGGCTCATCGGTTCGAACGCACTGTTCGGCAGCTTCGACAACCTTGTCGCCCACATCGCGGCGGCATGATCCATCCACCAGCAATCTCCAACAAGGAAACGGAAAAAGACATGGCAAAAGTCGCTCTCATAGGCGCATCAGGCGCTGCCGGTTCGCGCCTTCTCAGGGAACTCTCCGATCGTGGCCACTCGGTCACCGGCATTGCCCGTAATCCGGAAAAGATCGCCGCCCTGCCGGGCGTGACAGCCAGGAAGGGCGATGTCTTCGACAAGGAAGGTCTCGCCAACCTGATCCGTGGTCATGATGTGGTGATCAGCGCTGTGCATTTTCTTGACAGCGACGCCGACACGTTGATCGCTGCCGTGCGCGCCTCCGGCGTGAAGCGCTATCTTGTCGTCGGCGGCGCCGGCAGTCTCGAAGTCGCACCCGGCAAGCGGCTGGTCGATACGCCGGAATTCCCGGCGATCTACAAGGCTGAAGCGCAGAAGGGTGCCGACTTCCTGGACAAACTGAAGACGGTCGGCGACCTCGACTGGACGTTCCTGTCGCCATCCGCCGTGTTCAGCCCCGGCGAGCGCACCGGCCAATTCCGCCTCGGCAAGGACACGCTTCTCGCCTCGGACAAGGGCAGCAGCATTTCCTTCGAGGACTACGCCATCGTCATGGTCGACGAGATCGAGAAGCCGGCCCACATTAGACAGCGTTTCACCGTCGGCTACTGATCGAACGAAGGCTCAACCGAGCCCGGCCGATGCCAGGCGCATCAGGGCTTCGCGGACGCCGACACGTCGGTAAGACTCGGTGACGAGACCGTCCTTTCTCAGCGCTTCGCGGCGTCGTTCGACAAAGGCGCGCTGCTCGCTGGTCAGGTCGTGCTCGCGCTTGCGGAGCCATTCCTGATAAGACGGATCAACCTCTTTGACCGGCTTGGCAGCAGTCGAAACCGAAGCCGGCCGGCTATCGGTGTAGCGAGGCCGCAAGGCGCTGTTGGGATTGTATTCTGTTCGCTTGTCGTTGCCTGAAATGATGAGATCCGGATCCACTACGCGGCCCGACGGGCTGTAGACGAATGCCGAAGCGATGCGGTCGAGTGCCGCATCGACTTCTTTCGGCCGATGCACGACCTCGCGCGGCTGGCGATCGGGAACCGCAAGTCTTGTGATGCCGCGATCATTGATAGCGTCGAGAACCTCACGGTGATCGCGCGAGGTGATGACCTCGCGCCGGGCGGGCCAGAAATCGTACGGCGCATGCGCGCCGTAGCCCTTGCCGATGTGGAAGGCATAGATTTCCGGGTAGACGGTCAACTCGGTCCGGCGGCTCGGCTTGACGTCGTAGAACGAGGTGATGGCGATCTGCAGCAGATGGGTCGCGCCGATGCCGCCAAGGACATCGTCGATCACCAGGCCGAACCGGTCATGCCGGTTCCAGTTCGGCAAAGCCTCGGCGATCGAAGCCGGCCTGCCGTCGATCTCGACGTCGAACATCCCAGCTTTCAGCAATGTCACGACATGCATTGTTGTCTCCCCTCAATGAGGCGCCGTCCGCCGATTCGCATCAGAGCAAGGAAGGGCCTGACTGTCATCTTGTCAGGCTTCTTTCCAACAGCGTCGGCGTCGCTGATGTCCTTCAGTTTGGTCAGGCGCGTCCAGCATCGTCTGCTTCTTGATCGCCGGCCCTGTTGGTCAGCGCGATATGGCAGCAGCCGGAGCCGTGGCCTGGCGTCCAGGTGACGTTGTCGAAACGCACGCCGGTCGCCTCGAACAGGCCGCGGTCGAAGGCGCCGGCAATGCGGCAGAGCGTGGCAAGCTTTTCGCCGCCGGCACCGGCCTCGACCCAAGCATCCTTGAGCGGACAGCGCTTCACCTTGAAGGCGATGCGGTCATCACTGCGTTCGACTTCGGTCGGATACATGCGGCCGCCGTCCGGACTGACCGCCAGGAAGGCCTCGCCGATCGCGCGTGCGTCGTTGGCGCCGAAGTTGGCGAAGGCGGCTGCGGCCACTTCCTTGCCGCGCTGCTCGATGGCGCGGATCATGATCGCCTCCGCCCGGTCGGCGCCCAACGCTCCGGTCAGTTCATCGAGGAACAGACGGTAGAGATCGGCTCGGTTGCGAAAGGCGGAATCGAGTTCGCGCGACAGTTTTTCGGCTCTGGCTTCGGGGTCGGTCATGATGCGTCCTGGCTTGTTGCTTGACCATGATCTTGTCCAAAAACGGGGTTCCACTTTTCGCTAACGCGGCCCTTCGGTTCGGGATCATGGTCTGGTCCGGTTCAATCTCGGTGTTGCCGCTACCAGTGCCTTGCCGATGGCCGATTGCGGCGCGTCGACGACGGCGCGGGCATCACCGCTCTCGGCAACCTGGCCGGCATCGAGAAGGACGACACGGTGGGCAATCGCCCGGACCACGCCGAGATCATGTGAAATGAAGAGATAGGCGATCCGTTCCTCGCGTTGCAGGTCGAGCAGCAATTCAAGGATCTGCCCGCGCACCGAGACATCGAGCGCCGACACCGCCTCGTCGAGCACAATCAGCGACGGTTTTGTCGCGATGGCGCGAGCAATGGCGACGCGCTGCCGCTGGCCGCCAGAGATTTCGTGGATGGCACGCGGGGCGAGATCAGTCGTCAGCCCGACGCGCTCCAGCAAGGCGGCGATGCGGCGCGGGCGTTCGGCGCGGGAGGCGATGCCATGGATGCGCAAGGGATCGTCGAGCATGCGCGCCACCGTGGCGCGCGGGTTGAAGGCGGCCAGCGGATCCTGGAACACCATCTGCAGGCGGGCGCGGCGCGCTCGCAATGCGGCGCCACCCAAAGCCAGGAAATCATTGCCTTCGAATTCGATACGGCCAGCATCCGATTCGATCAGCCGCAGCACCAGCCGCGCGATCGTCGATTTGCCGCTGCCGGAGGGCCCGGCCAGGGCCAACGTCTCGCCGGGGTCGATGTGAAAGGAGACATCGTCGACGGCGGCGATGGTCTTGCCGCCGCGACGGTAGCGTTTGGTGAGGTTGGAAATCGTGAGCAAGCTCATGCGTTGAGCCCGGCTCGGCTCAGCAGCGGCGCGGCGTCGAGGCCGATATGGGCGTCGAGCAGCGTGCGCGTATAGGCTTGGGTTGGCGCGCCGACGATCTGTGCCGTCGTGCCGAGCTCGAGCAGTTCACCATGACGGAACACGGCAATGCGTTCGGCAAGCTCGGCCGCCAGCGCGATGTCGTGGCTGATGAACAGCAGCGTCATGCCATCCTCGGCCACCAGCCGCCGGATCAAGGCGACGATCTCGGCCTGCACGATGGTGTCGAGCGCGCTGGTCGCCTCGTCGGCGATCAGCAGTTTCGGACCCGCCGCAATCGCCGCGGCGATCGCCACACGCTGCTTCTGGCCGCCGGAGAGTTGATGCGGGAAGGCCCGTAGGGCCGAGTCCGGGTCTGGCAGGCGCACGCGTTCGAGCAAGCTCTTTGCCTTCGCGTACGCCTGCGGCCATGTCAGGCCGAGATGCGTGCGCGCCACTTCGGCAATCTGTTTGCCGACTGCCATCACCGGATCGAGGCTGGCGGACGGATCCTGGAAGACGAAGCCGATGTCGCGGCCACCGAGGGGTTTATAGTCTCTAGCAATGGTGGATGGTTGGCGATCCTTCGCGCCCCCCTCTGTCCTGCCGGACATCTCCCCCTCTAGAGGGGAGATTGCGCCCTCATTTCTGGTTTCGCCAATCGCCGAGGACGCAATTGGAGAGCCGGCGGTGGAGCTGCCGATCTCCCCCCTTGAGGGGGAGATGTCCGGTAGGACAGAGGGGGGTGACTTGGCACCAGACGATGGCAAGAACCAGTCAATGCGGCCTTCAATTCTGGCAGACCGCGGCAACAGCCCGGCAATCGCCAATGCCAGCGTGCTCTTGCCCGAACCGCTTTCGCCGATGATGGCCAGGCGTTCACCAGCGACGATATCGAGATTGATGCGTCTCAGCGCCGCCACTTCATTGCCATCGCGGCGGTAGGTCACCGTCAGGTCGCGGATCGAAGCCAGGGTGGTCACGACAGGCCTCCTCTTACGGCTGTCGTTTCGACGATGCCTTCGCCGGCGAGATAGACACCCAGTACTGTCAGCACCAGCGCTAGGCCCGGGACGATCGACAGGAAGGGCGCGGTGCGTAGCACGGCGCGGCCTTCGGCGATCATGCCGCCCCAGGTGACGCGGTTGGGATCGCCCAGGCCAAGGAAGGACAAGGCTGCTTCGGTGAGGATCGCGGCTGCGACGATCACCGAGGACATCGCCAGCACCGGCGGCAGGGCGTTGGGCAGCACCTCGCGAAAGGCGATCGCCAGCGGATGCATGCCGATGGCGCGGGCGCTGGCAACATAATCGCGTTCGCGAATGGAGAGGACTTCGGCGCGCGCGACACGCGCTGGGCCGGTCCAGGTGCCGAGCGCGATGGCAATCACGACGATGCCGAGCGATGGTCCGACGACGCTGACGAAGGCCAGCGCCAGCAGGAAGCTCGGCACGGTCTGGAAGGCGTCGGTGATGCGCATCAGCACCTCGTCGACGAGGCCACCGGCAAAACCAGCCAGTGTGCCAACGACAGAGCCGATGGCGAGTGCTGCCGCCGCTGCCGCGAGCCCGACGGCCAGCGAGGTGCGGGCGCCGTGGAACAGCTCGGCCAGCACGTCACGGCCGAGCCGGTCGGTGCCGAGCGGTAGCGACCAGTCCTGAAACGGCGGCAGCAGCGCTGGTCCGGCGATGGCTTGCGGGTCGCCGGGAAACAGCAGCGACGCCGACAGCGCCATGGCAATCAGCGCCGTCAGGAGGATCGTACCTGCAACCGCCTCGGGCGTGCTCAGAAAGCGGCGGACGGGACTCATGCGCCGGCCTCGCCGGCACCGACGCGCGGATCGAGAAAGGCATAGGCGATGTCGACGAGCAGGTTGATGACGATGACCAGGACGGCACTGGTGAGAATAATCCCGAGCAGCAATGGGGTGTCCCGCGCGGCCACCGCTTCCTGCGCCAGCCTGCCGAGCCCTGGAACGGAAAAGACGTTCTCGATGACGACACTGCCGCCGAGCATTTGCGCCGATTGCAGGCCGAGCATGGTGACCAGCGGCAGCAGTGCATTGCGGGCGACGTGGGCGAGCACGATGCGACGACGCGACAATCCCTTGGCGCGGGCGGCCAGGACAAAATCCTGCCGCCAGACCTCGGCCATGCCGGCGCGCATCATGCGCAGATAGAGCGCCAGATAGATGAAGCCGAGGGCAGAAACCGGCAAGACGAGGTGAATGGCGATGTCGGCGGCGCGGTCGAGGCCGGTCTTGTCCGAAGCCAGGGTTTCGATGCCGCCGATCGGCAACCAGCGCAGGTCAACGGCAAAGACCACGATCAGCACCAGGCCGAGCCAAAAACCCGGCACGGCATAGAGCGCCAGCGAGCCTATCGACAGGAAGCGGTCGCGGACGCTGCCGGGTCTGGCACCGGCGTAGATGCCGAGTGCCGAGCCCAGACCGAAGGAGAGTGCGGTGGCACTGATCATCAACAGCAGCGTGTTGGGCAACCGCTCGAGGATCACGTCGCGGATCGGCCGGGAGAACGTTACCGATTGGCCGAGATCGAGATGCAGCAGCGCCCAGAGATAGTTGGCCAGCCGCGTCAGCTCTGACTGGTCGAGGCCCCAGCGGTGGCGCAAGAGTTCGATCATGCCGGCGTCGCCGCCGGTCGAGACGATATAGGCGTCGACCGCGTCGCCGGGCGCTGCTTCGAGCAGCAGGAAGGTGCCGATCACGACGATCAGCAGCACGAAGATGCTGCCGACGAGACGACGACGGAGGAGGATGAGGGCGCGGGTCATGGCGGCCTCGATGGCCGAGCGTTGAGGTGATCAGGAGGTGGGACGGAACTCAGCCTTGACCAAATTTCCCTGCTGATTTCGCCGCGAATGTTCATCCGCGTGTCACGATTCCAAATAGGTGTCCGCCCAGTTCGACACCGCCCAGCGCGGGTTGTTGGCGATGTTGCCGACCGTGTCACGGGCGACGCTGATGAAGCTCCATTCGGCGACGTTGATCAGCGGCAGGTCGGCGGCCACCTGTTTCTGGAATTCCTTGTAGAGGTCGGTGCGGGCAGCGGTGTCGAGCGTCTCTGAGGCCTTGGCGATGAGGGCATCGAGCGCGTCGTTCTTGTAGCCGCCCTGGTTGGAGAACGGCACGCCGCCGGGAATGCCGCTCTGCACCAGGATGGTGGTCGAGATCGCCGGGTCGCCTCGGAACACCGGCGGGCCGACGGCGAGGTCGAAGGCGTGGTCGGTGTAGACGGCCTTGATGTGCGCGGCCGAGTCGTTGTTGACCAGCTGGGCATCGATGCCGATGGCGGCGAGCGCCTGGCGCAGATAGTCGCCGAACTGCTTGGTCTCGTTGAAATAGGGCGCCGGCAAAAGTTTTAGCGAGAAGCGGTTGCCGTCGGCGCCTTTCTTGTAGCCGGCCTCGTCGAGCAACGCGTTGGCCTTGGCGAGGTCGAAGGCATAGGTCGGCACGTCGGCGGTGTAGAATTGCGGGTCGTTCTTGGGCACCGGACCGGTGGCGGTGGCGGCATAGCCGAGGAACACCGTCTTGACGACGAAATCCTTGTCGATGGCATGCGCGATAGCCTGGCGCACCTTGAGGTCGGCCAGCTCCTTGCGGCGGTGGTTGATCTCGACGACGAGCTGATAGGTGAGCCCCTCATAGCCCTTGGAGATCACCTTGAGGCCCGGCACCTTGGAGATGCGGTCGAGGTCGGCCAGCGGCACGGCGGAGAAGGCGGCGAGCTGGATCTCCTCGGCTTCAAGCGCGCTTGCGGCCGACGTGCGGTCCGGCAGCACCTGGTAGATGATTTCGTCGAGATAGGGCTCGTCCTTGCCCCAGTAATCCGTGTTCTTCGTCAGCCGGTAATATTGGCCGGCCTTGTACTCGCCGAACTTGAACGGCCCGGTGCCGATGGGCGCGTTGTTGGCCGGATTGTCCTCGATCTTGCCCACCTCGTAGATGTGCTTCGGCACCACGCTGCTCAGTGCCGGCAGCGCGTTGCGGATCAGCTGGAACGGGGTCGGCTTGGCGAATTTGAACACGGCGGTGAGATCATCCGGCGTATCGACGGCGGCGAGGTCCTTGAACACGGTGCGGCCGAGATTCTGCAGCGGCTTCCAGATCTGCAGCGCAGAGAAGGCGACATCGGCCGAGGTGAACGGCTTGCCGTCATGCCATTTGACGCCTTCGCGCAGTTTGAACGTCACGGAGAGCCCGTCAGCAGCGCCTTCCCAGCTAACGGCCAGCCGTGGCGCAAGCCCGTCCTTGCCATCGAAGGAGGCTTCGGCCAGTGTTTCGACGATCTTGCTGGAGATGAAGAAGACGCCGTTGGAGGCGACGATCGCCGGGTTGAGGTTGCGCGGCTCCGAATCGGCGGCAAGCACCAGGCGCCCACCCTTCTTCGGCGTCTGCGCCCAGCCGAGTGTCGGCATGGCCGTGGAGGCCAGCAGCATTGCCGAGCCGGCAAGCATCGTGCGTCTGGAAATCGTGAAACCTGACATGATCGAACTCCGTCCTCTCCGCGACCCGGCCGGTGCGCCAACACCCCTCGAACGCCGGCGAGCCCGCCAGCATCCTTGCGGTGGCGATTATGAGCCTTGCCGAGGGTTTCGCCAGAGACGGAATTGGCGCATCCTCGCTTGGCTTTGAAATTTTCGTCCGCTGGACCAGTTTAGAGGAAGCGGTTCAATCCGGTCGACTCTGGTAGGACCAGATCAGCGGGAGATGTGACGAATGACGACTTGGTGACCGTATAGCGGGGCCATTTCGCGTATTTCTGGCTAGACCAGAGTGAGCAAAATGGTGCAGATTTGATCCACAGCTAGGGATCGGGAACAGAATAGCCGGCGATCTCAGGCAATTCAGGGATAGAGAGATGAACATTGCTCCGGGCAAGAGTGCCGTCAGCAATATCCCGTTCGACCAGGCAAGGGTCGACCGGCTGATGGAGGAGGCCGGCATCGATGTGCTGCTCGCGACCTCCAAGCACAACACGCAGTATCTGCTTGGCGGCTACAAATTCATCTTCTTCGCCGCCATGGATGCGATCGGCCACAGCCGCTATTTGCCTGTCGTCATCTATGAGAAGGGCGGACCGGACCATGCCGCCTATATCGGCAACCGCATGGAAGGCGCCGAGCACCAGAACAACCCGTTCTGGACACCGACGCTGCACGCCGCCTGCTGGGGCACACTCGATGCCGCCAATCTTGCCGTCGAGCATTTGCAGAAGATTGGCAAGTCGGACGCCCGCATCGGCATCGAGCCGAGCTTCCTGCCGTCGGACGCCTACACGCTGATCCGCAAGGCGCTGCCGGACGCCAAACTGATCGACGCGACAGCCATGCTTGAGAGCATGCGTGCCATCAAGACCGATGCCGAGCTTGAAAAGCTGCGCACCGCCTCCGAACTGATCACCGATTCCATGCTGGCAACCATTGCCTGGGCAGGCGAAGGCACGACCAAGACCGAGATCATCGAGCAGCTTCGGCGCGAGGAAACCAATCGCGGCGCGCATTTCGAATATTGCCTGCTGACGCTGGGCTCCAGCCACAACCGCGCCGCCTCACCGCAAGCATGGAAGAAGGGCGAGGTGCTGTCGATCGATTCCGGCGGCAACTATCACGGCTACATCGGCGACCTCTGCAGGATGGGCATTCTGGGCGAACCGGATGCCGAACTCGAAGACCTGCTGGCCGAGGTCGAGATGGTGCAGCAGGCGGCATTCTCCAAGGTCAAGGCGGGCACGCTGGGCGGCGACATGATTTCCCATGCCGAGGGCGTGCTGAAGGCGTCGAAGGTCGCGCCGTACACCGATTTCTTCGCCCACGGCATGGGGCTGATCACGCATGAAGCGCCGTTCCTGATGACCAACCATCCGGTGACCTATGAAGGCACCTATGCGGCCAAGCCGCTGGAAAAAAACATGGTGCTGTCGGTCGAGACGACGATGCTGCACCCGACGCGGGGCTTCATCAAGCTGGAGGATACGGTTGCCGTGACTGACACTGGCTATATGATGTTCGGCGACCGGGGCCGGGGGTGGAATAGAGGTGGGGCGTCATAGATGCTGGTTTGACCGTCTGAGCAGTCGCTAAGATGGATCGGGAAGCGCCAACGCAAGTCTTTCTCGACGCATGCTGCCAGATTTCTTCTCGGCTCGAACCTGTTGGATTTCGCTTTGCAAAAAGCGGTCCTCATGCAAGTCGCCGAACCGGCGACTGGATATTCAAGATTTCCTTTCAGTCAAACTATCTGAATGTCGGTGGAGAGTATGTCGAACTCGTCGTGCATGCGTCGGTCCACAACAAGGTAATAAGGGAATGGGACGAACGCAGCGGTTGGCCGGCCAATGCCAGCAACTGGGTCGCGGGTGGACAGCTTGGCAATTTGCGAACCCCGCATCACTGGCAGACATGGAACATCGCAAACCCGCTTACCCGTCAGGCTGAAATCGCGAACATCGTTGCCAACATTCAGACGACTGTCCTGCCATTCTTCGAGCGTTTTGGTGCTCCACGCAAACTAGCTGAACAGCTCGCGCATTCTGAAATCCCAGGTTTCATGTTCCCACAAAATTCTGTTCGGTTTGTATTCTGGCAACTTGGTTCAGAGGCAGCGGAAAACTGTATGTCCTACTGGGTGGCGCGCCTACAATCGTCGGATGCTTTCCGATCAGAACGCGACGTCCCCACTCTGCCAAATAGGCTCGCTTCGGGAAGCGATGCCAACAACCTGGCAAGGGTCGCTCGTGCGATGAAGATTGGTCTCAGCCTCTGACGTTAGTCCTTCCCGCCCGGCGGCAGCAACCTGAAATCCGGCAGCTCGCGCAGCACCAGTTCCGGCCCGGCCGGCGAATAGACGACGAAAAGCTGCATCGGTCCATCACCGGTGTTGAGCGTCGAGTGAAAGCGGCTTTCCGGCACATAGATGGTGCAGCCGGGGCCGACCTTCTCGACCACCGGATTGCCCTTCTCGTCCTCGACCATCTGCTCGCCATGGCCCGAGATGACGAAGATGATTTCCTCGGCGCCCGGATGGTTGTGGCGTGTGTGGCCCTTGCCGGAGGGCAGGTCGACGACACCGCCGGAAAAGCGCGTTGCGCCATTCACGTCGGGCGCCACGGTCAGCGCCAGCCTGCCCCAGTCGAAGCCGAAGGCGCCGACGTCCTTGGGGTAGACAAACATTTTGCTCTTGTCGGTCATCTCTCATCATCCCTTCTTTTTCTTCTGGTCATGAAGTGTCACAGCCTTGAAATCAGCCGTCTGTCTAGCGATCGCGGCTTCCGCCGGCAGCCGTTCCATCGAGCTTGCGCCATAGAAGCCGTGCAGGCCCTTGCAACGGTCGAGAATGTATCTGGCGTCGTCCGGCATCGAGATCGGCCCGCCATGGCAAAGCAGAATGACATCCTTGCGCACCGAACGGGCAGCGTTGGCGATGGCATCGATCTCGACAACGCAGTCGTCGAGCGACTTGGCCGAGGTGGCGCCGATCGAGCCGCCGGTCGTTACCCCCATATGGGCGACGACGATGTCGGCGCCGGCTTTTGTCATGGCGCGCGCCTCATCGGTATTAAACACATAGGGCGTGGTCAGAAGATCAAGCTTGTTCGCCTCGGCGATCATGTCGACCTCGAGCCCGAAGCCCATGCCGGTCTCCTCGAAACTGCGCCGCATGTTGCCGTCGAACAGGCCGATGGTGGGAAAATTCTGCACGCCGGAGAAGCCCATCGTCTTCAGTTCGGTGAGCAGCAGCGGCATGATGACGAACGGGTCGGTGCCGTTGACGCCGGCCAGCACCGGCGTCTTCTTGACCACCGGAAGCACCTCATAGGCCATTTCCTTGACGATCTCGTTGGCATTGCCATAGGCGAGCAGTCCGGCGGCCGAGCCACGCCCCGCCATGCGGTAGCGGCCGGAATTGTAGATGATGATGAGGTCGATGCCGCCGGCTTCCTCAGCCTTGGCCGACAGGCCGGTGCCGGCGCCGCCGCCGACGATTGGCACGCCCTTGTCGATCATTCCCCTGAATTTCTTCAGTACGTCCTTGCGCGGTATGGCGGGCATGTCTTGAATCTCTCACTGTCTGGCGATGTCGAGAAAAGCCGCAACCGCGGCCTTGGCGAATTCGGGATCGTTGATGTGCAGGGGCAAGCGCGTTAAGCGGCGCGTGCCGTTCGGCTTGATGGTGCGCTCGATGGCCTCGAACAGAACGGCGTCGGCCTCCGGGTCAAAAAAGGCGCCACCTTCGATGTCGAGTGCTGAGACACCTTTTTCCGGAATGAGGACATGCACCGGCCCCTCGCAGAGGGCGAGCCTTGTACCGATCCATTCGCCAATCGCTCGGCATTCCTGCGCCGTGGTGCGCATCAGCGTGACGTTCGGATTGTGCTCGTAGAACAGCCGTCCGCGATAGTGTTCCGGGATGGTTGAAGGCGCCCAGAAATTGACCATGTCGAGCGCGCCGACCGAGCCGACATAGGGCAGCCTGGTGCGGGCGATCGCGCCGAAACGGTCCTCCGTCGCCGGCAGCACGCCGCCGAACAGGAGGTCGCAGACCTCCGTCGTGGTGATGTCGATGACCCCGGACAGCAGGCCGCTGTCGGCCAGCTTTTCCATGCTACGACCACCGGTGCCGGTGGCGTGGAAGACCATGCAGTCATAGGTCGAGCGGAGTTGATCGGCGATGGCGGTCACGCAAGGCGTGGTGACGCCGAACATGGTGAGGCCGATCGACGGCTTGCCGTCGGGTGGCGGCGCCGGCCTTGCCGCCATGCCTGATATCGCCTGGGCAGCGTTGTGCAAGACGACACGGGAAAGCCGGTTCAGCCCGGCCATGTCGGTCACCGATGGCATCATGACGATGTCGGAGACATCGACATAGGGCGCGGTGTCGCCGGAGGCGAGCGTCGAGACCATGATCTTGGGCAGGCCGAGCGGCAGCGCACGCATGCCCGACGTGATGATCGAAGTGCCGCCGCCGCCGCCAATGCCGATCATGGCGGCGATGTCGTTTCGCGATTGCGCAAAACGGGCGAAAGCGACGCCCATGGCGGCAACCGCGGCGCCACGGTCATCGCCGCCAAGCACGGCGTCACGACCGCCGGGGTGGTGGCTGGCAATGTCCTTCGCGGTGACGTCCACGGCGATGGTTGCGTCGCGCGTCCCGACATCGACGCGGGAAACGATGGCGCCCGTGGCAGCGATCGCATCCGCCAGGAAGGCGAGTTCCTCGCCCTTGGTATCAGCGGTCCCCACCACATAGATGCGCTTCATTGCGTTCCCCAATCCAGGCAGGCGCAATGCTGCGCCCCATCGCTCATTGCCCGGCCGCTCGACGATGCGAAGGTCATTGCAAATTTTTGAGACGCGCGTATCGTATTGATATGGATGTCTCACGTCAACAATCCACGGCGGGCGACGACGCCGTGCGGGGTAGCAGCCCAGCGCTAGAGCGCGGACCGCGCGCGCGCACGAAACGGCTGATGCTGGAGACGGCGACAAGGCTGATGCAGGCGGGCGTCACGCCTTCGGTCAGCGAGGTCGCCGAAGCGGCACAGGTTTCCCGTGCCACCGCCTATCGCTATTTCCCGAGCCAGGCGGCGCTGGTGAAGGCTGTCGTCGACGAGGGGTTGGGGCCAATCCTGACCTGGCAATCGACCTCCGCCGATGCCGAGCGCCGGGTCGCCGACCTGTTCGACACCGCAATGCCGCGCATCGAGGCCTTCGAGGCGACGTTCAAGGCGGCACTGAAGCTGTCGCTCGATCAATGGGCGCGACGCCAGGCCGGTACGCTGGACGGCGAGCCGGCTTTCACCCGCGGCCACCGCATCGACTTGCTGAAGGAGGCGATCGCGCCGCTCAAGGGCCGCTTGCCGCCGCGCGACTTCAAGCGATTGGCACAGGCGCTATCGCTGATCTTCGGCGTCGAGGTGCTGATCGTGCTCAAGGATATCTGGGGGCTGGACAGTCGCCGGACGATGTCGGTCGCGCAGTGGGCGGCCGGGGCGCTGGTGCGCGCGGCGATCACGGAATCAATCGGTGAAGGAGGCAGCATCGATCCGGCGATGGTCGCGAAATAGCGCCTATCTGGTTCGACCAGATTTACATGCCGATTACCGATATTAACCGCAGTGCGGGGTGCCGGACAACACCTGCGCATATCACTGAGTAGGAAAATCTTGGTAAAACAGGCAGATAAAGCCGGAATCCAATAGCAACGGCCAAGTCGAGCTGCCAAGATAGGGCTTGACGTATGGCCAAGATTGGTAATACCAGATTGGATCAGAAAAGCGGATCGAAAGTGAGGGCTGCGATCCATTTTCCGGCAGGGCGAGGAGGCCCGAAACCGGAAAGGTGCGATCACGGGAGGAACTACCAGGGCCGGCCCCGTTGCCGGCTCGCATGACAAGGTAGAATGCGCACAAGGGAGGAAATCATTATGCGCAAGTTAGTGACCAGCGTGCTTGCTGGTATCGGCTTAACGCTTGCCTGCGGAACATCCGTCTACGCGCAGGAAAAGTCGCTCACCATCTTCTGGGCTGAATGGGATCCGGCCAACTATCTGCAGGAACTCGGCAACGAGTACGAGAAGGAAACCGGCGTCAAGATCAATGTGGAGACCACGCCCTGGGGCGACTTCCAGACCAAGGCCTTCACCGAGTTCAACGCCCATGGCGACGCCTACGATCTTGTCGTCGGCGACTCGCAATGGCTCGGCGCCGGCTCGACCGGTGGCCACTATGTCGACCTCACTGACTTCTTCAACAAACACAAGCTGAAAGACGTGATGGCGCCGGCGACGGTGAAATACTACGCTGAATATCCCGGCAACAGCGGCAAGTACTGGGCCATTCCGCTCGAAGGTGACGCCGTCGGCTGGTCCTATCGCAAGGACTGGTTCGAGGACCCCAAAGAGAAGGAAGCCTTCAAGGCCAAATACGGTTACGATCTCGACGTGCCGAAGGATTTCAAGGCGCTACGCGACATCGCCGAGTTCTTCTACCGGCCGGACCAGAAGAAATACGGCATCGCCATCTACACCGACAATTCCTACGACGCGATGGCAATGGGCTTCGAGAACGCGCTGTTCTCTTATGGCGGCGAACTGGGTGACTATTCGACTTACAAGGTCGATGGCTTCATCAATTCCGACAAGGCGGTCGCGGCACTCGACGCCTACAAGGAACTCTACAAGTTCACGCCTCCAGGCTGGGCCAAGTCGTTCTTCGTCGAAGACAATCAGGCGATCACCGAAAACCTGGCCGCGATGAGCATGAACTACTTCGCATTCTTCCCCTCGCTGATCAACGAGGCGTCGAACCCGAACGCCAAGAACACCGGCTTCTTCGCCAATCCTCCCGGCCCGAACGGCGACCAGTTCGCCGCACTCGGCGGACAAGGCATCTCCATCGTTTCCTACTCGCAGAAGCAGGACGAGGCGATGAAGTTCCTGGAATGGTTCATCAAGGACGAGACCCAGAAGAAGTGGGCGGCACTTGGCGGCTACACGTGTAGTGCCGCCGTGCTGAAGTCGGCTGAATTCCAGAACGCCACGCCTTACAACAAGGCCTTCTACGAGACCATGTTCAAGGTGAAGGATTTCTGGGCAGTGCCGGAATATGCCGAACTGCTGCAGCAGCTCAACCAGCGCGTCTACCCCTACATGATCGGCGGCGAAGGCACCGCCAAGGAAACGCTGGACGCTTTGGCCGCCGACTGGAACGCGACTTTCAAGAAGTACGGTCGCGGTCAGTAACAATCATGTCTCACGGAGGGGGCGTTGGTGCCTCCTCCGTTTCTTTTTCTGCAAACGGGAGCAGGGTCTTGGCGACCACGATGATCACCACGCTGGACAGGTCTTCGCGTGCCGCCGCGCGCGGCCTCAGCGACATTTCGATCCGCAACCTCTTCATTATCCCGACGGTCCTGTTCCTGATCGTCTTCAACATCTTTCCGCTGATCTATTCGCTCGGCTATTCCTTCACCGACTTTCGCGCGTCGACCAATGCGCCGGCGAATTTCGTCGGGCTGCAGAACTATCGCGACCTGCTCAACGATCCCTATGTCTGGTCCAACTTCGCCATCACCGCGAAGTACGTCATCATCTCGGTCGCCGGCCAGTTGCTGGTCGGATTTGGCGTGGCGATGCTGCTCAACCGCGACATCCCGCTGAAAGGGTTGCTGACGACGCTGCTGCTGCTGCCGATGATGCTGTCGATGGCCGTCGTCGGCCTGTTCTGGAAGCTGCTCTACGACCCTTCCTTCGGCATCATCAACTATGCGCTCGGGCTCGGTACCTTCGAATGGTTGTCGGATCCGAAGATGGCGCTCTATGCCGTTGCGCTGACCGACATCTGGATGTGGTCGCCCTTCGTCATGCTGCTGTCGCTGGCCGGCCTGTCGGCGGTGCCGAAGCATCTCTACGAAGCCGCGGCGATCGATCGCGCCGGGCCGTTCTACACCTTCTTCCGCATCACGCTGCCGCTGGTGGCGCCGATCCTGATGATCGCCGTCATCTTCCGGACCATGGAAGCGTTCAAGACCTTCGATCTCGCCTACATCCTGACCAGCCAGCCGACCACCGAACTGATCTCGATCCGGCTCTACAAGATGGCCTTCCAGGAGTGGCAGACGGGGCGCTCCTGCGCGCTCGCCTACATCGTGCTGATCATGGTGCTGGCCATCACCAACATCTACGTCAAATACCTCAACAAGGTGAAGGAGCGCTGAGATGGCTGCCGTCCGCACTTCTTCCGAAATAGGCTTCAACCGTGTCGCCATCGTCGCCGTTCTGGTGGTGACGATCATTTTCCTGGCGCCGATCTACTGGATCGCCTCGACGGCGTTCAAGCCGCGCAACCTCGCCACCACCATTCCGCCGACGGTGGTCTTCCAGCCGGAAATATCGCCTTTCGTGAAGCTGTTCACCAAGCGCTCGCAATTGCGCAGCCCGCCAACGCCGGAAGAGTATGCGGCCGCCCCGTGGTGGGAGCGCGTCGTCTTCGACGGCGGCGAGAAGATCGTGCGCGACGGCAAGGGCCAGGTGCAGTGGTCGGGATATCCGAGCCGTTTCCTGAACTCGCTGATCATCGCCATCACCTCGACGGTGCTGGCGGTCGGCATGGGAACGTTCACCGCCTATGGCTTCTCGCGTTTCAAGGTGAAGGGCGAGGCGGATCTGCTGTTCTTCATCCTGTCGACACGCATGCTGCCGCCTGTGGTGGTGGCGATTCCGATGTTCCTGATGTACCGGGCGGTCGGCCTCAACGATTCCCATGTCGGCCTGATCATCCTCTACACCGCCTTCAACCTGTCCTTCTCGGTGTGGCTGATGAAGGGCTTCATGGATGAGATTCCGAAAGAGTATGAAGAGGCGGCCCTCGTCGACGGCTACACGCGCATGGAGGCCTTCTTCAAGATCGTGCTGCCCGAGGCCGCCACCGGCATCGCCGCCACCGCCGTGTTCTGCTTCATCACCGCGTGGAACGAGTATGCCTTCGCGCTGATCATGACCAACCGCCGCGCCCAAACCGCGCCGCCCTTCATCCCCAGCCAGGTCGGCTCCGGGCTACCGGACTGGTCGGTGATCGCGGCCGGAACCTTCCTGTTCCTGCTGCCGGTCGCGATCTTCACCTTCCTGCTCCGCAATCATTTGTTGCGCGGCATGTCTTTCGGAGCGATCCGCAAATGAGCTTTCGTGCCATCAATCAGAAATATCTGGAGCCGGGCAGCCAGGCGCTGATGGTGCTCGGTATCGTCGCGCTCTGCCAGCCCTGGAATATGCTGGTGCACAGCTATGGGCTGACCATCATCCTGATCGGGCTGATCGGCTTCAACATCACCTCGAAGATCGCGCCAGAAGAGAAGGCCGGCACCGGCCAGGTGCGAAATCCGGGAGCACAGCATTGACCCAGATCGAGCTTCGCGGCGTCCAGAAATTCTTCGGCGCCGTCCAGGTCATCAAGGACCTCAACCTCAAGATCACCGACAACGAGTTCATCGTTCTGCTCGGCCAGTCGGGCTGCGGCAAGACGACGACTTTGCGTGCCGTCGCCGGGCTGGAAACGATCGACGAGGGCGACATCCTCATCGACGGCAAACCCATCCAGCATTTGAAGGCCGCCGACCGCGACATCGCCATGGTCTTCCAGTCGTTCTCGCTCTACCCGCATATGAGCGTCTACGAAAACATCGCCTTTCCTTTGCGCGCCACGCGCAAGAGCAAGAGCGAGATCGACTCAGAGGTGCGCTCGGTCGCCAAGACGCTGCAGATATCAGACCTGCTCGACAAGAAGCCGTCGGCGCTTTCGGGCGGCGACATGCAGCGCGTGGCCATCGGCCGGGCGCTGGTGCGGCGGCCGAAGGCGATGCTGATGGACGAGCCGATCGGCGCGCTGGACGCCAAGCTGCGCGAGGAGATGCGGGCCGAGATCAAGCGGCTGCACATCAAGCAGGGGTCGACCACCATCTATGTCACCCATGACCAGATCGAGGCGATGAGCCTCGCCGACCGCATCGTCATCATGCACGAAGGCGTGCTGCAGCAGGTGGGAACGCCGGACGAGGTCTATTCGCACCCGGCCAACCTGTTCGTGGCGCAATTCGTCGGCAGTCCGGTGATGAACGTCGCCGACGCGGCAGTCGCCGAGACGGCGTCCGCGGTCTCGGTGACGGTCGGTGGCGCTGCCGCCGGCTTTGAATTCCCACGGGCGCTGCTGTCGAAGCTCAACGGCCATGCCGGCGGGCAGCTCTCCCTCGGCATCCGGCCGGAAGGCGTCCTCATTCGTCGCGATGCGGCAGAAGGGTTCCTGCCGGTCGAGACGCAGATCGTCGAGCCGCTCGGCTCCTTCGATATCGTCGACCTCAAGGTCGGCTCAAAAATGCTGCGCGCCCGCACCAAGAGCGGCTTCGTCGCCGGGCCCGGCGAGAAGGTGTTTGCCAGGATCGATCCAGCCCAGGCGCATTTCTTCGATACGGCAAGCGGCAAGTCGCTGGGGGTGAGACTCTGATGGCCCATATCCAGCTGAAAAACATCTCGAAGACATTCGGCAATCACACGGCCCTGACCGGGCTCGATCTCGACATCGCTGATGGCGAGTTCTTCGTGCTGCTCGGCGAAACGGGCGCCGGCAAGACGACGACGCTGCGACTGATCGCCGGGCTGGAAAAGCCCAGCGAAGGCCAGGTCTTAATCGACGGCGTCGATGTCGCCGACTGGGGTGCGGCCGAGCGCGACGTGGCGCTAGTGCTGCAGCAATACTCGCTCTATCCGCGCTACACGGTGCGGGAAAATCTCGAATTCCCGCTGAAGCCGAAGATCCGCCGGCTGCCCGACGCCGAGATCAAGGACCGCGTCGACCGCGCCGCCCGCACGCTGCGGATCGAGCATCTGCTAGACCGCAAGACCGACAAGCTGTCAGGCGGCGAGATGCAGCGCGTCTCGATCGGCCGTGCCATCGTGCGCAAGCCGCGCGTGTTCCTGATGGATGAGCCGCTGTCGGCGCTCGACGCCAAATTGCGCGAGGCGCTGCGCACCGAACTCAAGAACCTGCAAATGCAGCTTGGCGCCACCTTCCTGTTCGTCACCCACGACCAGATCGAGGCGATGTCGATGGGCGACAAGGTCGGCGTGCTCAACCATGGCCGCATCGTCCAGACCGGCACGCCGCACGAGATCTACAACAATCCGCGCGACACCTATGTGGCGAGCTTCGTCGGCTCGCCGCCGATGAACCTGATCGACGGCAAGCTGGTGAACGGCCGCGCGGTGATGGCGCCACTGAATTTCGAACTGCCTTTTTCAGGGGGAGCCAAGGCTTTTGGGGGGCTAAAGGCGGGCGCGGCGACCGATGGTCGCCCGCTCGTCTTCGGCATTCGTCCCGAGGACGTCTATCTCGAGAGCGGCGCGCCGGTCGAGGCACACGTCCACGACGTCGAGAACCATGGCGTCGAAAAGATCCTGACTTTGCGCGTCGGCGACGCGATGTTGCGCGCCACGGTGCCGGCCAGGACCGATGTGGCGATCGAGCAGCCGGTGCGCTTTGCCTGGAATCCGGACAAGGTGGTGCTGTTCGACAAGGGCAGCGGCGTCAATTTGCGCCACGCGGGGTGAGAACGCGCTGCTTCGGCGCCGCCGAGGCGCGCAACGAGGCATCGGCTCAGCCGGGCTGGCGGATATCAGCCTGTTCTTCGGCGCGAAGGTGGCTGGGCGCCGAGCCGATGACGCGCTTGAAGGCACGGCTGAAGGCGGCATCCGATTCATAGCCGAGACGCGCGGCAACGACGGAGATCTTCATCCGGTCGCGGACCAGCCACTGTCTCGCCTGGTGCATTCTGACCTGGGTAACGTATTTTGCCGGCGTTTCTCCAACGATGGTGGCGAACCGCTCGGCAAATCCCGATCGCGAGGCGCCCATCATCCTGGCCAGCGACTCGACCGTCCAGTCGTGGTTCGGTTCGAGATGGATGGCGGCCAGCACGCGCCCGATCTCGCGGTCCCTGACCGCCGCGATCCAGCCGGACGAGTCGCCGCAGCCGCGTTCGACCCAGGAGCGGATGACGGTGGCGGCAAGCACGTCAGCCAGCCGTGCCAGAATGCCGCCGGAGCCAACACGCTCCATCGTCACTTCGCGTGCCATCGAGTCCAGCAGATGCGGAATGCCCGGCTCATAGGCTTCCAATTCATGCGTGCGCATCACGTCCGGCATCATGCCGAGCAGGGGATGCAGGCCATCGAGGTTGAAATACATGCTGGCGCAGAACAGCAGCGTTCCTGGTTGGCAATCCTTGTCGCACATCTCTGCGTTCGACGTGCAGTAGACGTCCTTGCAGACCTCTTCCAGTTCGTAACCATGGATCGGCCAGGCCTGGGCGCCGGGCTCGCTGGCCAGCACATGGGCCGCACCGCGCGGCAGCAGCACCGCATCGCCGGCATTGAGTTGCACCCATTCGCCGGACGGCTGCATCAGCCAGCAGCCTCTACGGCCGATGAAATGGAACCGCGCCGCCGGATGGGCCGGAAACTGGATGCCCCAGGGCTCCTTCAGTTCGCAGCGGCCATATTCGACGCCATCGAGACGCAGCCCGCGCAAGATGTCTGTCAGTGGATCGCCGGTGATCGGGATTTTGGACGAATGGTCAAACATAATGGGGTTTCTAGCATGGAAACTCCAGGCGGTCACTCCCTATGTTGCACTGCAGCCAGATGCTGCGCTGCAAACAGGATCGGAGACCGGCCACATAGCCAAGCCGCGATGGCAAGGCATGTAGCGGGTGGAGCCCCGAGTCGGTCGTTCCCTATTTGGCGCCGCAAACAGATCGGAGACTGACCATGGCCGAACCCGCGACAGGCGTCATCGACGCCACACTTCTGAACCCCGCAGACTCCGATGAGCGAACCGAACCGGCATGGGGCGCCGTGGTCTCGCTTGCGCTTGGGGTTTTCGGCCTCGTCACCGCCGAATTCCTGCCCGCGAGCCTGCTGACGCCAATGGCGCGCGACCTCGGCGTCACCGAAGGCGTGGCCGGACAAGCGGTAACGGCGACCGCGATCGTCGGCGCCATTGCCGCGCCCACCATGGCCATCATCACCAGGCGCATGGACCGCAGGCTGGTGATGTGGATGCTGACGGTGTTCCTGATCCTGTCGAACCTTCTTGCCACCTTTGCCTCATCGCTTACCGTGCTTCTGCTAGCCCGCGTCGTGCTCGGCGTCGCGCTCGGCGGCTTCTGGGCGATGTCGGCGGCGATGGCGCTTAGGCTGGTGCCGATGCGGCTGATGCCGCGCGCCATGTCGATCATCCTGACCGGCGTTTCGGTGGCGACGGTCTGCGCGGCGCCGATCGGCGCCTATGTCGGCGACATCTGGGGCTGGCGCACCGCCTTCATGATCGCCACCGTCGTCGGCGCCCTGGCGCTGCTGGTGCAGGTGGCCACCATTCCGAAATTGCCGCCCGTGGGCGTGGCAAGCTTCCGCACCTTGCTCGATGTGCTCGAGCGTCCCTCCATCAGGGTGGCGCTGCTGGTCGTGCTGCTGGTCGCGTCGGGACACTTTGCCGGCTTCACCTATGTCCGCCCCTTCCTCGAGAAGGTCCCGGTGCTCGACATCGAGACGATCTCGCTGGTGCTGCTGGCCTATGGCGTTGGCGGCTTCTTTGGCAATGTCGCAGGCGGCATCCTGGCCGAACGCAACCTCAAGGCAGCTGTTGCGCTGGCGCCTTTGCTGATTGCCGTGGCGGCTGCCTCGATGCTGGTTTTCGGCGCCTCGCACACGATCGCCGCCGCCGCCGTTGCGGTCTGGGGCTTTGCCTTCGGCGCGGTGCCGGTCGGGCTGCAGAGCTGGCTGGTGCGGGCCGCACCCGATCAGGCCGAAAGCGCCGGCGGCCTGATGGTGGCGACATTCCAGGTGGCGATTGCCCTGGGCGCTGTCTTCGGTGGCCTGTTGGTCGATCATGCCGGCGTGGCCAGCGCCTTCGCCTATTGCGGCACGGCAACCTTGCTGGCGGCTATCGTGGTGTTCCTGCGCGGCCCGAAGCCAGCCGAGTAGCCGTCGGACTCACCATTTGGGGATAACATCCCTGACCCCAAGCATCGACCCGACAACCATCATGGTTTTCGGGCCGGCGCCGTTATGTGGCAGCGACAAACGAACCTTGCCAACGCAACCGAAGCGACAGGCTATAGGTTCAGACTGCGCGGCCATCGAAGTCGAAGACCGGCAAGGTCGAAGGGTCAAAATCCGCAACGCAATGCATGTTGACGTAGGCTCTGTGTTCAAGGCCTTCGCCGACATCCTCCGCGAAGGGGTGGATTCCGCAGGCACGGCAGAAGCGGTGCGCGATGGCACGGTTGCCGAAGGTGTAGGTGCCGAGATCATCGCCCCAGGCCAGAACCTGCAAGGTTTCATGCGGGATGGCACACAACAGGGCACCCTTGCGCGAGCAGATCGAGCAATTGCACCGCACGGCGCCGGTCAGCTCGGCTTCGAACTCGAAGGCGACCTTGCCGCAGTGACAGCTGCCTTGGTAGAGCATCGGATTTTTCCTCGAATTCGACAGGGTGCAAAACCGCCTGCGCCGGGTTAAGTCTCGGCAGGCCAGGTGCTGGCCGCTACCTTCAAGACGTTCAAGGCGTCCGGAGTCCGACACCGAAAAATGAAATCAGCCCGTGATCATCTCGAGACCATTCTCGTCCGGCTTGCCGCCCGTGCCGGCGAAGAACGCGTGTTTGTGAAGCTTTATGCCCAAGCCGCGCGGGCCGAGGCTGACGCCAGCGATGCCCGCAAGCGAGCTGGTGTGACGCTAGGCCCCCTCGACGGCACCATTGTCTCGATCAAGGATCTGTTCGATGTCGCCGGCGAGACGACCACGGCCGGCTCGCTGATGCTCAAGACCGCCACGCCCGCCCTTCGCGACGCCACCATCACTGGCCGGCTGCGGCAGGCAGGCGCGGTGATCGTCGGCAAGACCAACATGACCGAATTCGCCTTCACCGCGATCGGTGACAACCAGCATTACGGCACGCCCGGCAATGCCGCCGACGCCAGCCGCATTGCTGGGGGATCCTCCTCGGGTGCCGGCGTTTCCGTCGGCGAGGGGACGAGCGAAATCTCCATCGGTTCCGACACCGGTGGCTCGATACGCATTCCGGCGTCGCTCAACGGCGTCGTCGGCTTCAAGCCGACCGCGTGGCGCGTGCCTCTCACCGGCGCTTTCCCGTTGTCCGGCACACTGGACTCGATCGGCCCGCTTGCCCGAACGGTCGCCCAGTGCGCCGCCGCCGACGCCGTGATGGCCGGCGAGGAAGCGGCTGCGCTGACGTCGATTTCCCTCGCAGGGCTGCGCATAGGCATCCCGCGTGGCATTCTTTTCGAAGAGACGGAAGGCGAGGTAGCGACCGCGTTCGAGCAATGTCTCGGCGAGGTCGAATTGGCGGGCGCGGGGGTGGCGGACCTGTCGATAGACGATCTGCTTGGAGAGATGCGCGCGGCGACCAAGCGCGGTTCGATCGCTGCCATGGAAGGGGCGGAGATCCATGCCGACTGGTTGGCGACAGGGGCATCGGTGCCGGTCGACCCGCACGTCAGCGGTCCCTTGTCGCGGGCAGCGATGCTGCCGACGCCAGTCTATATCAGGGCAATGCGTCGTCGTGCCGCGCTCGCCGTCGCCATGGACGAGCGGCTCGCATCGGTCGATGTGCTGGCCCTGCCGACCACACCGGTGACGGCGCCGACTATCGTTTCGATGACTGACGATGCCGACCTGCGCGACCGCACCGAAGGCCTGCTGCTGCGCAACACGCAGGTCGCCAACCAGTTCGACCTTTGTGCGATCTCGCTGCCGATGCCGGGCATGGTGCGACCGGCAGGATTGATGCTGGTGGCGCGCAACGGCCGTGACCGGCGTCTGTTGCGGATTGCCGCTGAAATAGAGTCGCTGCTTGGCTCGTGATCGGGCCGATCTGAGTATCAGTGCGACGAGCAGTGCTTGCGTTCGCTGTCTTTGGCGGTGCGTACGATGCCGGTCGCGACCAGCCAGGGCAGGCTGTACTCCTTGCCGGTGATGGTCTGCGTGCGATGCTCGATCGACCCCCTGACAACGATCTTTCCAGCGTAAAGCGCGTCTGAAAGATCCGTTATCGCCTTGTCGGCCTGCGGCAATCCGCTGCTGTCGATCGACACGCCCTTGATGATCGTGCCGTTGGCAAGATCGAGCGCACTGTTCGACGGGCAGGGCGCCTTGAAGCAGCGCAGCCCGTTGTCGCAATAGACATAGCTGCTCTCGGCTGCGGCAAGCGACGGCACGATGCCTGTCGAAGCGGTGGCAACAAACAACAGCGCGGAGCGAAGTCTGGACATGGGAGCGAGCCTCGCCAGAAAATGAGGCGAAACGGCGATGTGCTACACGCTCGCCGAAAACCGTCGCCGGTAGTGATCGACAACTTCAGGGTTGCGCAGATTGACCGGCAGTTTGTTGGCCAGCACCAGCAAGGCTTCCCCCGCCGCGCCGACGCCCATGCGCATCATCGATTCCTCGGTGATGCCGGCCATGTGCGGGGTTATGATGACATTGTCGAAGCCGAAATAGGGATGGCCTGGCGGCAGCGGCTGCGTCGAAAACACATCGAGTGCGGCACCGCCGATGCGGCGTTTCTGCAAGGCGTCGATCAGCGCGTCGTCATCGACGACCGGTCCGCGAGATACGTTGATCAGCAGCGCATTGGGCTTCATGCGGGCGATCCGCTCGCGGTTGATCAGGCCGCGCGTCTCCGGCGTCAGCGGGCAGCACAGAACGATGATGTCGCTCTGCTCGACCAGGGCGTCGATCGACAGGAAGCCGACTTTCTCCGGCGCCGGCTGCATGCTGCGCGTCGTTGCCACCACCTTCAGGTCGAAGCCATGTGCGGCGATATGGCCAACCGCCTGGCCAACGGCGCCAAGGCCGACAATGCCGATCGTCTTGCCGGCAAGCTCGCTGTTGGAATTGGCGTGCTCGCGGCCGGCGAGCCAGCCTTTCGCGCGCAGGTCGCGGTCGACGATGCGGAAGCGGCGAAGCAGGGCAAGTGCCGCAAACATGACGTGTTCGGCAACCGAGCGGGCATTGACCGCCGGCACATTCGCCACCAGCACGCCGGCTGCGGTCGCTGCTTCCATCGGGATCATGTCGAGCCCGGCGCCATGGCGGATTGCCGCCCTCAGCTTCGCGGCACCCTCGAAAAGCTGTGGCGGCAGAGGAGCGCGCACGATGACGATGTCAGCGTTCTTCGCCTCGGCGGCCAGCGTGCCTGGATCGAGAGCGGAGGCGACGACAAGCTCGCCGGCGCCGGCCAGCATGGCCGAGGCGCGCGGATGCAAGGGGTGTGTAGTGAGGATGCGTGCCATGTCGGTCAGGCTCTTTCGAGCGTCGGGCTTTGAGGTTCCTCTCCGTGGCCCTCGATCAGGCCTTTCCAGTAGCTCTCGGCGCCCTGCAGATGAGCACTCATCAGCGCCTGGGCGAGATTGCCATCGCGGCGCAGCAGCGCCTCATAGATCTGGATATGCTCGGCATGCGAGCGCACGCTGCGCTCGGGGTCGTTGAAATAGATCGGCAGGCGCTGCTCGCCCATCATGTAGTAGACGCTGCAGACATTGTGGAAGACGCTGTTCTTGGTCGCGCGCACGATCTCGAGGTGGAATTCGCGGTCTTCCTTGGCCAGGCCTTCGCCTGCGGCGATGCGCTCTTCCGACGCTTTCAGGATTTCGCGCAGCCGCTCGAAATTCTCCTCGGTGGCGCGCGAACAGGCAAGTTCGGCCGCCTTGATCTCGTGGATCTTGCGCAGTTCGACCGTCTCGTAGATCTGGATCGGATCAAGCGGCAGGCCGGCGCGCGCAAACAGCGCCATCGCCTCGACGCTGGCTTGCTTGGTGTCGATGTAGATACCGGATTTGGCCCGGCGCTCGACGATGCGCATGGCTTCGAGGATGGCGAGCGCTTCGCGGATCTGGCCGCGGCTGACGCCGAAATGCTCCGCCAACTCACGTTCCGACGGCGTTCGGCCGGTCTCCTTGTCCGAATGGGAGAACAGGTAGGCGGCGAGTTCCGCGAGAAGGTTCTTTTCTTTCATCGTCAACCGCGTTGCGCGTGCGCCTCCAGGAACCGCTCCGAAATGGTGAATCCCAGACCCGGCTTTTCCGGGATCGCTATCATACCGTCCTTGGCTTCGACAGTCTCTTCGATCAGATCATGGATCATCGGGTTGGCGCCGAGCGAATATTCGACAGTGAAACTAGCCGGCGAAGCAGCGCAGATGTGCAGCCCGGCGAAGAAGCAGGGCGCGCCGGCCCATAGATGCGGCGCAAAGCGCAGGTTGAAGGCGCTGGCAATGGTGCCGATCTTCATCGCTTCGCTGATGCCGCCGCAGAAGGCCGGATCCGGCTGGAAGATGTCGGCGGCCTTGAGCACGGCAAGGTCGCGGAAGGCATAGCGCGTCGCCTCGCTTTCGCCGGTGGCGATCGGAACGGCGCCGCTTGCCCGCACTTCAGCCATGCCCGGCTTGTCGTCAGCAATGATCGGCTCCTCGAACCAAGCGAGGTCCAGATCGTTGACGAGGTGAATGAAGCGCTTGGCTTCGGCCACCGTGTAGGTGCCATGGGCGTCGACCATCAATTCGACATCGGGGCCGAGCGCCTGCCGTGCGGCACGGACGCGGGCGGCGGAAACATGCGCGGCGCCGTCCATTGCGCCGATCCGCATCTTCAGCGCCTTGAACCCGCCCCCGGCGATATAGGATTTCAATTGCTCGCCGATGGCATCGGCGGCCGCCCAGCCGCCGGATGCGTAGGCCGGCATGCGGTCGAGCTTGCGGCCGCCCAGCAGCCGCCAGACTGGAACGCCAAGCGATTTGCCGAGGATATCCCAGAGCGCGATGTCGACGGCACTGATGGCAGCTATGCTCATGCCGCGCCGCGCCAGTTGCGGCATGGCGTGGCCGGCGCGGGCGGCGCTGTCGTGGCGCACGCCGTTGTAGAGCATCTCCCAGATGACGCCGATATCGGCCGGATCGCGGCCGATCAATTGCGGCCCGACCTCATGGTTCAGCATGTGGACAAGCGCCCCGTAGCTGCCGGCGCTGCCGGCGGCGTTCTTGCCTTCGCCCCAGCCGACCAGCCCGTCATCCGTCTCGATGCGCAGGATGGCGGCGTCAAAGGTCGTCACCTGACCGAAGTCGCTGCGGTGTTGCCGAGCGGCTTCGATCGGGATGCGGATCCACCAGGCTTGGACGGACTTGATGCGCATGGTCTTCCCCGGCCCTGCCGCCGGTCAGGGCGGAAGGGCAAATTCCCAACAGGCAGTCGGCTACTTGATCAGCGGCAGCAACGTTTCAGCGGTGATGCGCATCTGGTCGGTGTAGAATTTCTCGGTCAGCACGCTGGAGCCGTGATCCTGGATGAACTTCAGCTGTTCGGGCGAGATGTCGACCGGGTGGCGCTCGACCATGTCGGGATAGGGTGCGGCCGGTGTGCGGTCGACGGGTGCTACGAACTCGTTGGTCAGCGCGCCGTCGTAACCGACCTCCTTCAGCGTGGCGACGATCTTTGGCCAGTCGATCTGGCCGAGGCCGGCGGCGAAACGGTTGTTGTCGGCGACATGGAAGTCGAACAGGCGCTTGCCGACCTGTCGGATCGCGTCGTGGACGTTAAATTCCTCCATGTGGATGTGGTAGGCGTCGAGGCAGACGCCGCATTCGGGGCTGACCGCGTCAGCCAGCGCCAGGGCCTGGGCGCCGCGATTGAACAGATAGGTTTCGAAGCGATTGAGCGGCTCGACAGCGATCTTGACGCCGACCTTCTTGGCATGGGTGAAGCATTCACGGGTGGCGTCGACAACCCATTTCCATTCCTCTTCCTCGGTGCCGTCCGGCACCACCTTGCCGACCGTCGCTGGAACCAGCGTGATGATCTCGCCATCGAGTTCGCTGATCATGGTCAGCACGTCCTTGACATACTGCACGGAACGCTCGCGTTGGCCCTGGTCCCTGGCGGCGAGGTTGCGCTCGCCCAGCATCAAGGTCACAGCGCCCCAGCAGCGGATGCCATGCTCCTTCAGCAGCGCCCGCGTCTCCTTGGTCTTGTACTGCTCGGGTTCGCCGGAAATCTCGATCGACTCATAGCCGAATTTCTTGATGCGCTTGAGCGTCGTCTCTAACGGTTCCGCTCGCATCCAGTTGTGCGTCGAAAGATGCATGATCTGTCCTTCCCAAATTCGTCTTTATGGTTCGCCTGCGACATGAGTCGCCAAAAGGCGACGCAAGGGTTCCTCCCCAAGGCATCCCCAGCCTTTTCTCGCAAACTGGTTCGACCAATTGGGCCTAAAGCGAGGTCTACAGCAATTTCTTCTGGACGGCAAGAAGCGGCGGTCTGCTACAGTCAACCTGGATTATTTCATTGATTACATTGAGATATATATCCCCTTTTCGCATGCCTGAAGGGCTCCGATGATGCACTGCGAGGCTTGACCAAATCCTCGCATTTGGTAATACCAGAATGGCGGCGCGCACAAGCGCCCGGTGTGAAAAGACCAAAGTGGCTGGCCCTGCTTCCAATCGGCGCTATGCTCGGTCGCGAGAAAATGAGGAAGGATGCCGATGCCGACGACAATGAAAGGCCCTGGACTGTTTCTGGCGCAGTTCGCGGGCGATGCCGCGCCGTTCAATTCACTGGCTTCGATCACCAAATGGGCGGCTGGTCTCGGCTACAAGGGCGTGCAGATCCCGACCTGGGACGCGCGCTTGTTCGATCTCAAAAAGGCGGCCTCTTCCAAGGCCTATTGCGACGAGGTGAAAGGCATCTGCGCCGACGCGGGCGTCGAGATCACCGAACTGTCGACGCATCTGCAGGGGCAACTGGTGGCGGTGCATCCGGCCTATGACGCGCAGTTCGATGGCTTTGCACCGGCTTCGGTGCACAACGATCCCAAGGCGCGGCAGAAATGGGCGGTCGAACAGATGAAGTTCGGCGCCAAGGCCTCGCGCAATCTCGGGCTGAATGCGTCGGTGACCTTCTCCGGAGCGCTAGCCTTCCCTTACCTCTACCCTTGGCCACAGCGGCCGGCCGGTTTGATCGAAGAGGCGTTTTCCGAACTCGGCAAGCGCTGGAAGCCGATTCTCGATGTCTATGAAGACAATGGCGTCGATGTCGGCTACGAGATCCATCCTGGCGAGGATGTGTTCGACGGCGCCACCTTCGAGATGTTCCTCGACGCGGTCGGCGGCCACAAGCGCTGCAACATCAATTACGATCCGTCGCACTTCCTGTTGCAGCAACTCGACTATCTCGAATTCATCGACATCTATCACGAGCGCGTCAAGGCGTTCCACGTCAAGGACGCCGAGTTCAACCCGACCGGGCGGCAAGGCGTTTATTCAGGCTATCAGAGCTGGACCAACCGCGCCGGCCGCTTCCGCTCGCTCGGCGACGGACAGGTGGATTTCGGCGGCATCTTTTCCAAGCTGACGCAGTACAACTATGATTCCTGGGCGGTGCTGGAATGGGAATGCTGTCTGAAGCATCCTGAAGACGGCGCGGCAGAGGGCGCGCCGTTCATCCAGCATCACATCATCCGGGTGACGGAAAAGGCATTCGACGACTTTGCCGGCGGCGCCACCGACAAGAAAGTGCTGCGCGGCATGATGGGAATCTAGCGCCGCAGTCCCTCCCCTCGAGGGGAGGGTGGCCCGAAGGGCCGGGTGGGGTCGGTTCATGCCGAGCTCTACCTCTACGACCCACCCCGATCCGCTGCGCGGATCGACCCTATCTCAGACACGAGGGAGAAAAAACATGGTCGGCGCATCGAAGTCGGAAACGGGAGGCGGCCCGATCCGCTACGGCATGGTCGGCGGCGGGCAAGGCGCCTTCATCGGTGCGGTGCACCGCATCGCGGCGCGCATGGACAATGATTTCGTGCTGGTCGCCGGTGCGCTGTCCTCCGATCCTGCGCGCGCCAAGGCCTCGGCCGCCGAACTCGGGCTCGACCCGGATCGCAGCTACGCCTCCTACGCCGAGATGGCCAAGGCCGAAGCGAAACGCCCCGACGGCATCGAGGCGGTGGCCATCGTCACCCCCAACAATGTCCATGTGCCGGCAGCAAAAGCTTTCCTGGAGGCCGGCATCCACGTCATCTGCGACAAGCCGCTGGCAACGACGCTAGCCGAAGCCAAGAAGCTCGCCGCCGTGGTCGAGAAGACCGGCAAGGTGTTTGTGCTCACCCACAACTACACCGCCTATCCGATGATCAGGCAGGCCCGCGAGATGGTGGCCAAGGGCGTGCTCGGCGACATCCGCATCGTGCAATCCGAGTATCCACAAGACTGGCTGACTGAAGACCTCGCCGCCACCGGCCAGAAGCAGGCGTCGTGGCGCGGCGATCCAAAACAGGCAGGCGCCGGCGGCGCGCTGGGCGACATCGGCACGCATGCCTACAATCTGGCGCGCTTCGTCTCGGGACTGGAGCTCGATTCCCTGTCAGCCGATCTCGACGCTTTCGTGCCGGGACGACAGCTCGACGACAATGTCAACGTCATGCTGCGCTTCAAGCCAGCCGGCAAGACGCATCCGGCCAAGGGCATGATCTGGGCCAGCCAGGTGGCGCCGGGCCATGAGAACGGGCTGAAGCTGCGCATCTATGGCTCGAAGGGCGGGCTGGAATGGGTGCAGGCCGACCCGAACTATCTCTGGTACACGCCGTTCGGCCAGCCAAAGCAGCTGATCACCCGCAATGGCGCCGGCGCGCTGCCGGTGGCGGGGCGTGTCAGCCGGGTACCATCAGGCCATCCCGAAGGCTATCTCGAAGGTTTCGCCAACATCTACCAGGAGGCCGCGCGCGCGATCCGCGCCGCGCGCAAGAAGGGCGGCAAGCCGGCAAAGGATGTCGTCTTTCCGACCATTCAGGACGGCGTCGAGGGCATGGCCTTCATCGAGGCCTGCGTGAGGTCGTCGAAGAAGAATGGGGCCTGGACGAAGCTTTAGTCTGAATGGATCTGGGGGGACCAGGGGGGGAGAGGCGTCGATGAAAATCGGCATGTGCATGTTCTTGTGGACGACGGCGGTGTCGAAGAAACACGAGCCGTTGCTCCGCGACATCAAGGCAACCGGTTTCGATGGAGTCGAGATACCGATCTTCACCGGTACGCCCGACGACTACAAGAAATTGGGTGAGCTGCTCGACCGTATCGGGCTGGAGCGGACCGCGGTTTCAGCGATGGGCGATCCGGCGATGAACCTGATCGCGGCCGACGCCGCGACCCGCAAGGCTGGGGTCGACTACATGAAATGGGCAATCGACTGCGCCAATGCGCTCGGCGCCAGCACGCTGAGCGGCCCGCTGCATTCGACGCTCGGCGCTTTCTCCGGCTCCGGGCCGACAGCCGCCGAGAAGAAGCGCTCGGTCGCCTCGCAACGCGCCATCGGCGACCATGCCGGCAAGAGGAACGTCACCATCGGGCTCGAGGCGCTCAACCGCTTCGAATGCTATCTTCTCAACACGATGGCGGATCTGTCCGAGCATGTCGATGCCATCGACCGGCCGCACATCAAGGCGATGTACGACACGTTCCACGCCAACATCGAGGAGGCTGACCCGATCGGCGCCTATACAAAACACCGCGGGAATGTCGTGCATATCCACATCTCGGAGAATGATCGCGGCGTGCCGGGGCGCGGCAACATTCCGTGGAAGGAAACGTTCTCCGCCATCCGCAAGAGCGGCTATGACGACTGGCTGACGATCGAGGCGTTCGGCCGTTCGCTGAAGGACCTGGCGGCGGCCACCAAGGTGTGGCGTGATTTTTCCGAGAGCCCGGAAGCCGTCTATCGCGACGGCTACAAGCATATCAAGAATGGGTGGAAGAAAGCGGCATAGGGCGTGTCGATATTCGGGTGAGGCCGGTCTGCAAATGCCGGGTTCCTGCGCTTCCGGTACTCACGTACCCAAAAGTACGCTCCGTTGCGGTGCTCGGAACCCAGCATTTTCGACTCGGCCTGACCTGAATCTCAACACGCCCTGAAGCGCCGGGATCGTTAACCCTGCTCGGCCTGGATCCTATTGTAGTCGTGGATGGTCCGGCTCAGCCGGCGGCGCAGGAAGTTGGATATGTTGTCGAAGATGAACACGACGGCCAGCGTCAGCAGCACCATGTAGAAGACGTTGGCCCAGTTGGAGTTGGTGCGCATCGCTTCCCACAATTTCAGGCCGATGCCGCCGGCGCCGACGGCGCCGATGATGGTGGCGCCGCGGGTGTTGGATTCCCACTGGTAGAGCGTCTGGCTGATGAAGACCGGAATGACCTCAGGCATCACCCCATAGCGCTGCACCAGCAAGCCGTTGGCGCCGGTCGACTTGATGCCCTCGCGCGGTTTGTCGTCGATATTCTCGAGACTTTCCGAATAGGTTTTGCCCAGCGTGCCGATCTCGGTGAAGAAGATCGCGGCACTGCCGGCCAGCGGGCCGGGGCCGAAGGCGCGGGTGAAGAACAGCGCCCAGATCAGCATGTCGACGGAACGCATGAAGTCGAAGAAACGCTTGAGCACCTGGCTGAGCAGCCCGTTCGGCGTGATGTTGCGGGCGGCGAAGAAGGCAAGCGGGAAGGCGACGATGCCACCGAGCAGCGTGCCGAGAAAGGCCATGACAATGGTCTGCAACAATTTAGTCCAGACGTCGCCGTGCTGCCACTGGGCGTTGTTCCAGATATTGTCTTCCGCCAGCGCGAGGTTCGAGGTACCGGGCTTGAGTTCGGGGCCGGACACGATCAGCGAGGCCACTTCACCGGCCGACTTGCCGAAGAAGGGCGAGCGCGTGTCGAAGACGAAATTCGCCCAGCCGAGGAAGCGCTTGCGGACCTTGACGCGGTCGACGGTGACGCGCACTTCGCCGGCGAAGCCCATCTTGGCCACCACCTCATCGTCATGCGCGGTGATCCAGTCCGGCACCGGGCCCGAGATCACCGGCTTGCCGTCGGTCAGCGACACCGGCACCGTCTCGCCATTGGCCACGATCGTCGCCTTGCTCTTGTCGAAGGTGACGGACTTGCCGGGGCCGTCAATCAGGACGCTAAAGGTGCCTTCCGCGTTCTTGATGACCCAGTCTGGATTTGGGTTCTCGCCGAGCGCGGAAAAGCGCGGGTATTTCGGCGTGATCTCAGGCTGGTCGAGGCGGAACTCGGGCTGCAGGTCATAGCTGACCCACTGTGACAGGAAGAGTGGCAGGCGTTCCCAGTGCGATTCCCGCAGCACTAGCGGCAGGCTGAAGAACCACAAGGCATAGATGAGGTAAAGCAGGATGCCGACGAACAGGAACAGCGGGGCGAAGCGCTTGTACAGCGGCCGCTGGAATACTTGCGGGTAGCGTTCCTCGATCGACCGAATTTCGTCGGCGGTCATCGTCGCCATGATCAAGAGCCTGATCCATCCCGATAGAGCCGGGATGGGGCTCTATCTCTTGGTCTTGCCATGATCTTTTCCGAAAACCGGATTCCACTTTTCGGGATCATGGCTAAGCACCCATCAGGAAGGCTTGTTCGCCGACCAGCTTGCGGCGCAGCCAGGCGGAAAACTGGTCGATAATGAAGATGGTCGTGAACAGCAGCAGCACCAGCGCCAGTGTCTTGGCGCCGAAGCCGCGTGAGATCGAGAGTTTCAATTCCTCGCCGATGCCGCCGCCGCCGACGGCGCCGATGATGGTCGAGGCGCGCACATTGATCTCGACCCGGAGCAGCGTGTAGGACATGAAGTTGGGCAGCACCTGCGGCAGGCCGGCAAAGCGCACCCGCTCGAACCAGTTGGCGCCGACCGCCCTCAGGCCTTCCTCGGCGCGCATGTCGACGTTCTCGTTGATCTCATAGAACAGCTTGCCGAGCGCGCCGATCGAATGCAGGCCGATGGCGATGATGGCAGCGATCGGACCGGTCGAGACAATGGCCGCGAAGAGGCCGGCAATGACGATCTCCGGAAAGGCGCGCAGCAACTCCATGAAGCGCTTGACGACGAGCCTCAGCACCGGATGCGGCGTCAGGTTGCGCGCGGCGATGAAGGAAAACGGCACGGCGAAGATGAAGCCGATAAAGGTCGACACCAGGGCCACGTTCACCGTGGTCAGCATGAGCTCGAAATATTCAGGGATGTAGAACCCGCCCCAGACATAGACACGGCCGAGCGGAAAGTTGAATTCCTGGGTGCCGGTGTCATGCGGCGAGGCAATGTCGAACAGCGCCCGCCAGACGTCGTTCCAATCCTTGGGGACCAGCCAGCTCAGGAAATCCAGAATGTGCGGCAGCCGGTCGAAGAAGTGCCCGGCATTGGCTTCGTCGGCGAACCACATGCTCGCGAACATCGCGGCAAGCAGCAAACCGACGGCGAGCACTGTATAGAGCCGGCGCAGCGATATCTGGCGTCGCCAGGCATCGGCCATCTGGTGGGTGGCGCCGGAGGGTGCTGTCACGGAAAGGGTCATTATCGGACACACAGAAAGGGCGGTGCTTTGAACACCGCCCTTCTGATTTCGCCGTCAGCCGCCGATGGCTGCCTTACGGGCTTCGACGATGACGCTGTAGAAGTCCGGCTTCACCGGAACGTAGCCGGTGAAATCGCCGCCTTCGACGCCCTCGAAGCAAGCCCGGTCCTTCTTCGGCAGATCGGTGAAGAAGGCGGTCAGCTTGGCGGTCATGTCGTCGCCGAGCGCGGTGCGCACGACCAGCGGGCCGTTCGGGATCAGGCCCGAGCGCCAGACTTCGACGAAGTCGTTGGGGTCGACGGCGCCCTTGGCGACTTCCTTGTGGAAGGTGCCGGAGGTGTAGCCGTTCTTGAAATCGCCGATGCCCGAGGAATCGTCCACCGCGACATCAACCTTGCCGTCGCGCACGGCGAGGACATTGTTCTCGTGGCCGCCGTTGAACTGGGTCGAAGCGAAGAAGGTTTCGTTCGAGGCGCCGGTGTCCTTCGGAATCTGGGTCAGCGGGATCAGATAGCCGGAGGTCGAATCCGGATCGGCGTAGCCGAGCTTCTTGCCCTTGGCCGACTTGATGTCGGTGATGCCGGAAGTCTTGAGCGCCAGGCCGATCGAATAATAGCCGGTGGCGCCGTCGGTCTGCTGGGTGGTGAGGATCGGGGTGACCGCCTTCGGGTCCTTGATGTAGACGCTGGCATAGCCGGAGGCGCCGAGTTCGGCGAAGTCAAGGGTGCCGCCGAGCAGGCCCTGGATGACGCCGTCATAGTCGGCGGCGGGGAACAGCGAGACCTTCTCGAAGCCGAATTCGGTCTTGAGGTGGTCGGCCAGGCACTGGTAGTTGCGCAGCCGGTCGGTTTCGTTCTCGCCGCCAAGGATGCCGACGCGGAATTCCTTCATATCGGCGGCGTGGGCCGCGCTGGTCGCCATGGCGAGCACGGAAACGGCGCTAAAAACCATCTTCCTGAACATTGGATATCTCTCCTGTAGGTTCCGGCCCCGCGCCGGTAGCGTTCGTTATTTTGACAGGTGCCCTTGACGCGGGCTGGCGATCCAGGTCGCTCTCAATATCCCGGGAATGCGGGCTCGAGCGGTCCGGCGGATGCGGTGATCTTTTGCTTGTAGGCGATGCTGGTCGAGGTGATGGCCTCGGAGATTTCGCCGCCATTGCTGTCGGCGCCATAGACGAGACGCACGGCCTCGCGGTTGAGCTCTTCCGGCGGGCCGTCGAAGACGACCTTGCCAGCGGCCATGCCGATGATGCGGTTGCAGTAGGCGCGGGCGGTGTCCAGCGTGTGCAGATTGGTGACGACGGTGATGCCTTCACGCAGATTGATGTCCTGCAGCGAATCCATCACCACCTTGGCGTTGAGTGGGTCGAGCGACGCGATCGGCTCGTCGGCGAGGATCACCTTGGGCTGCTGCATCATGGCGCGGGCGATGGCGACGCGTTGCTGCTGGCCGCCCGACAAAGTGCCGGCAGGCTGCATTGCGGTGCGGGCGATGTCGAGCCGCTCGAGCGCGGCGACCGCCTCGGCGCACTCGGCGCGGGAAAACATGCCGAGCAGGTTTGACATGGTCGAACGATGGTTCAGCTTGCCGAGCAGCACATTGGTCAGCACATCGAGGCGCGGCACCAGGTTGAACTGCTGGAAGATCATGGCGCAGTCGCGCTGCCAGCGCCGGAGCGGCGAACCGCGCAGCTGGGAGACCTCGGCGCCGTCAAAAAAAATCGATCCCTGGCTGGGATCGATGAGACGATTGATCATGCGAAGAAGGGTCGATTTGCCAGCACCCGAACGGCCGATAATGCCAACCATCTGGCCCTGCGGGATCGAGATGTTGATATCGCTGACGGCGGTGTTCTTGCCAAATCGTCGGGTGACGCCGCGGATTTCGAGCGTGGCTGACATGGTCGTTTCCAGTCCAGTCGCGTTGAAGGTCTGTTAAGACTTCGCTAGCGCAGCGCCATGAACCTGCGGTGTCGGATTGATGTCAGTTTTGTTACTGCCCACAGGCGCCTGTTGCCGTCGATCAGCCGAGCACCAGCAACTCCTCGAAGTGCTCCATGTCCCTGAAGCCGCAGAAGGCCGGCGCCTTGATCTCGATCACCGGAGCCTGCCGCGCGAAAAGCGCGAGAGAGTCATCGAACAGTTGCTGCCATGCGGCCGCCCTGTCGTCCGCAAGACGCTGGATCTGATAGGCGAAAGTGATGTGGAAGACGTAGCTGTCGTGATCGGAATGCCGGTAGCCGAACGGCACCGCCAACGCGTCGCGCCAGGCGCGCATGATGCGCACGTCCTCGTCCGTCGCGCCGGCGACGGTGAGGCCGGTCGGCACGATTTCGACCACCTTGATGTTGAACGGGCCGAAGCCCTTGAAACCCTTCAGGCGTTCCAGATAGAGGCGGGTCATGACGTCGATGCTGGTGTCGAGCGGCACGTCATGCGGCCAGTAGGGCAACCGGCGGCGATATTCGATGATGCCTTGGAACAGCGTCATGTGCAGGCTGGAGACGGGGGTGAAGGCCAGCCGGTCGGCGTCGGGCATCGCCAGCATCCGGTCGCGCACCGCAAGCACCACGGCCTCGGAGGGCGAACCGCTGACGAGATGGCTGACGACGGTGTTGCCGGGCTCGATCAGGAAATTGCCTGACGTGTCGTAGCGCGTGCCGCGATGAACCGGTGGCTTCGGATTGGAGCCGGCAAAGAATCCGGCGAGCGAGGGTCTGACAGAAACAGGCATTGCGATCTCCAGGGGGGAACACCGCGTCCTGCCCCGGCGATGTGTCAGGGATATGAAACAGGCGCGCTCATGACAATGATGTGAGCGACTATCCCCGGTATTTCTCCAGGAAGGCCTCGGCCGACAGTTCCCGGAAATCATCGAGCGCTGTCCGCAGCCTTGCATGGTCCCAGTCCCACCAGGCGAGCGCCTGGTAGCGTTCGGCCGTGCGGCGATCGAAGCGCTCTCGGATCGGCCTGGCCGGCACGCCGCCAACGATTGTGTAAGGCGAGACATCCTTCGATACGACGGCACCGGCGCCGACCGCGGCGCCATCGCCGACAGTGACGCCGGGCAGGATGGTCGAGCCGTGACCGAGCCAGGTGTCGTGGCCGATGGTGACCCGCTTGGCGCGTCGCTGGGCGAAGAATTCGCTCTCATGCTCGGCGTCGTCCCAATAGTCGGAGGCGCGGTAAGTGAAATGGTGCAGCGTCGGCCGCCATGTTGGGTGGTTGGTGGCGTTGATGCGCACGCTGGCTGCAATGTTGGAAAACTTGCCGATGGTCGCGCACCAGACGGCGCAGTCCTGCATTATGTAGGAATAATCGCCGAGGGTGCTCTCGGAAACCCGGCTGCGGTCGGCGATCTCGGTCCAGCGGCCAAGCGTCGAGTTCTGCACGTCCGCTGTCAGGTGGATCAGCGGCGTCTCCGAGAGCTTCCTGGTCATGCAGCGATTTTTCCGGGCGCGAAAGCGGTGACGTCGATGATGCGGTCGGCGACCGCCTCGCGCACGTCGTGGTCGTGGAAGATGCCGAGCAGGGCGACGCCCGCCGCTTTCTTGGCGGCGATGAGTTCGATCACCACGTCGCGGTTCCTGGCATCGAGCGATGCGGTCGGCTCGTCGAGCAGTAGGATCGGGTGCTCGGTGATGAAGCCGCGCGCGATGTTGACGCGCTGTTGCTCGCCACCAGAGAAGGTTGCCGGCGGCAACGCCCAGAGTTTTTCCGGCAGGTTGAGCTGCGCCAGCAAGGCGCGTGCCTTGCCGCGCGCGCTCTCGCGGTCCTCGCCGCGCTCGACCAGCGGTTCGGCGACGACATCCAGCGCCGAGACGCGCGGCACGGTGCGCAGGAACTGGCTGACATAGCCGATCGTTTGCCGGCGTATGGCAAGCACGGTGCGCGGGCTGGCGGTGGCGAGATCGATCAGCCCGTCATCGTGCATGACGATGATCTGGCCCTCGTCGACGGCGTAGTTGCCGTAGAGCATCTTCAGGATCGAGCTCTTGCCGGCACCGGACGGGCCGCCGAGCACGGTGCATTCGCCAGCCTTGATCGAGAAAGACACGCCAGCGATGACCGGCAATTTGATGCCGTCGCGCAGATGCATGGTGAAGCTCTTGGCGACGTCGGAAACAACGAGAGGCGTCGGCATGGTTACACCTGCAAAATGGAGGAAACGAGCAACTGGCTGTAGGGCGCGCGCGGATCGTCGAGCACGCGGTCGGTGAGACCGCTTTCGACGACGCGGCCGTCCTTCATCACCATCATGCGCTGCGACAAAAGCCGCGCGACGGCAAGGTCGTGGGTGACGACGATGGCCGCGAGACCAAGGTCGGTGACCAGGCCGCGCAACAGGTCGAGCAGGCGGGCCTGGACCGAGACGTCGAGGCCACCCGTGGGCTCATCCATGAACACCAGCCGCGGCCCGGTGACGAGATTGCGGGCGATCTGCAGACGCTGGCGCATGCCGCCGGAAAAGGCGCGCGGCTCGTCGTCGATGCGGTCCTCGTCGATCTCGACGCGCGACAGCCAGTCGACGGCGGTGGCGCGAATTTTTCCGTAGTGGCGGTCGCCGACCGCCATCAGTCGCTCGCCGACATTGGCGCCGGCCGACACCGTCATGCGCAGGCCGTCGGCGGGGTTCTGGTGGACAAAACCCCAGTCGGTGCGCATCAGGAAGCGGCGCTCGGCCTCGCTCATGCGGTAGAGCTCACGGAACTGGCCGTCGCGCATGCGATAGCTGGCGGTGCCGGAGCTCGGCAACAACCGGGTCGACAGGCAGTTGAGCAGCGTCGTCTTGCCGGAGCCGGACTCGCCGACGACAGCCAGAACTTCGCCCGGCCACAGGTCGAAGGAGACGTTGTCGCAGCCGACGCGCGAGCCGTAGAATTTGGAGAGCGCCGAGACGCGCAGCAACGGTTCGTCGGTCATTGCGCCGGCTCCATGTTTCCTGGGGCAAGATGGGTTTCGGGGGCAAGATGGCCACGATGACCCTCTTCACGCCGCTTCTCGCAGTGATCGGTGTCGGAGCAGACGAACATGTGGCCGCCATGGTCGTCGAGGATGACCTCGTCGAGATAGACGTTCTCGGCCGCGCACAGCGCGCAGGGCTGGTCGAAGGTCTGCACCTCGAACGGATGATCCTCGAAGTCGAGGCTGACCACTTCGGTGAACGGTGGCACCGCATAGATGCGCTTTTCGCGGCCGGCGCCGAACAGCTGCAAGGCCGGCGAGCGGTGCATCTTGGGATTGTCGAATTTCGGCGTCGGCGACGGGTCCATCACATAGCGACCCTCGACTTCGACCGGATAAGCATAGGTGGTGGCGATGCGGCCGTGCCTGGCGATGTCCTCGTAAAGTTTGACATGCATGAGGCCGTATTCCTCCAGCGCGTGCATCTTGCGCGTCTCGGTCTCGCGCGGCTCGAGGAAGCGCAGGGGTTCGGGGATCGGCACCTGGTAGACCAGCACCTGGCCGGCGGTCAGCGGATGTTCCGGGATGCGGTGGCGGGTCTGGATGATGGTGGCCTTCACCGTCTCGGTGGTGACGGCGACATTGGCGACCTTCTTGAAGAAGGCGCGGATCGAGACCGCGTTGGTGGTGTCGTCGGCGCCCTGGTCGATGACCTTCAGCACATCGTCGGGGCCGATGATCGAGGCGGTGACCTGGACGCCGCCAGTGCCCCAGCCATAGGGCATCGGCATCTCACGCGAAGCGAACGGCACCTGATAGCCGGGGATGGCGATGCCCTTGAGGATCGCCCGGCGGATCATCCGCTTGGTCTGCTCGTCGAGATAGGCGAAGTTGTAGGTGGCGATGTCGGTCATGATGCGACCTCCAGTTCCTTGGCGTAGCGTGCGAGCCGGTCAGCAAGCGTGCCTGTATGCAGTTCGAACATGTGGTTGTCGTCGTCGTAGAAGTAGATCGAGCGGCCTTCGCCCTCGGCGCGCGGCCGGGGTGGACGCATGTCGAGCCCTAGCTTGCCGACGCGGTCGGCGTAGCGGTCGAAATCGGCGTCATCGATCTTGAAGGCGATGTGGTTGTAGCTGCGCTCGGGCAGCGTCTCGCCCTCCATGATGGCAACCCAGATGTCGCCGATCAGAAAGAATTTTTCACGTGACAACGAGAATTGCCTGGCGCCGCTGTCGTAGACCTCGCGCGCGTCGAAAATCCCGGTCAGGATTTCGGTCATCCGGTCGAGATCGCGGACGATGAAGGTCATATGGGACAGGCCTTCGATCATTCCGCGGCCTCCCGCTTCTCTTCTACCTTCACTGGGTTTTCGCGCGCGTCGTATTCGGCGCGCATGCGGCGCACGAGGTCGAGTTCGGCCTGGAAGTCGACATAGTGCGGCAGCTTCAGGTGCTCGACGAAGCCGGTCGCCTGGACATTGTCGGAATGCGAGATGACGAACTCCTCATCCTGGGCGGCGGCGACAACGTCCTCGCCCAACTCGCTGGCGCGCAACGCCCGGTCGCAGAGTGCCATCGCCATCGCCTTGCGCTCGCTCTGGCCGAAGACGAGGCCGTAGCCGCGGGTGAATTGCGGCGGCGCCTTGGCCGAACCCTTGAACTGGTTGACCATCTGGCATTCGGTGACCCGCACGGTGCCGAGCGGGACAGCGAACGGGAGTTCGGGCACATCCAGTTCCAACTCGACCTCGCCGATGCGGATCTCGCCGACGAAGGGATGGTTGCGGGCATAGCCGCGCTGGGTGGAATAGCCGAGCGCCAGCAGAAAACCTTCGTCGCCGCGTGACAGCGCCTGCAGGCGGATGTCGCGCGCCATCGGGAATTCCAGCGGCTCGCGGGTGATGTCGCCGGGGACATGGTCCCGCGGCATCTCGCCATCCGGTTCGATCAGCCCTTCGCGGGCCAGGATGGCGGAGACGCGCGGCATGGCTTGCGCGTCCGTCTCGCGCCGCAGCGGCTCGGCGACATCGCCGCCGGCGGCAAGCTCGGGGTCGAGCAGCCGGTGCGTGTAGTCGAAGGTCGGGCCGAGCAGCTGGCCGCCGGGCAGGTCCTTGTAGGTCGCCGAAACGCGCCGCTCGACCAGCATGGCAGCGGTGTCGATCGCCTTGGAGTAGCCGAAGCGCGGCAACGTGGTGCGATAGGCGCGCACCAGGAAGATCGCCTCGATCAGGTCACCGCGCGCCTGGACGATGGCGAGTGCGGCCAGCTCCCGGTCGTAGAGCGAGCCTTCGCTCATCACCCGGTCGACGCCGAGCGCCAGCTGCTCGACGATCTGGTCGAGGCGAAGGGCCGGCACCGAACGGTCGCCGCGCCGGCGGTCGGCCAGCAGGCTGTGGGCGTTGGCAATGGCCGCCTCGCCACCTTTTACCGCGACATACATCTCAGGCCTCCATCGTCTTGATGCGCGTGGTGCGCGGCAGGCAGGCGACGCCTTCGGCGGTGGCGAGGATGATGTCGACGCCGCGCGGAAAGCGCTTGATATTCTGCTTCCACTGCTCGACGAAATGTCGCGGCATCTGCGCCGGCGCGATCGTGGCGCTGGTTTCGATGCCGGGGCCTTCGAGCAGCAGCGGGGCGCCGGAGACGAGATCCCTCACCAGCAGGATCAGCGTGGTGGAGCGGTCGGGATAGTCCTGGGTACCTTGCGAAAAACCGTCGAGCGCCATCATCTCGGCCGGCGTGGCGATCAAAGCGAAATGTGCATCGGCCGGCGTGTTGGCCAAAGGCGCGCCGGTGTGGAAACCAAGCCAGGATTTGATCGCGGCGGAAGCTTGCAAAGCCGGGTCGAGCCAGAGCGGGGTGTCGTTGTCGCAAAGCGCCAGCGCCACGGCGCCGGCAGTCGCCGAAAGCGGCACCGGCGGGCGGGCGAAGGCCGGCAGGGGCTGCACGCTGCCCGGCCGCGCCATCGCGTCCATGACGGCGCGGAACACGGTCTGGGCGTTGAAGACCGGATCGGCGAAACTGCCCTCGATCGATTGCGCTGCGATGTCCATCAGTCTTCTCCGCGAACCATGGTGAAGAAATCCACCTTCGTTGCCGCCGTCTCGGCGCGGCGCCGTTCATGCGCCGTGGCCAGAGCCGACCGCAGAGGCGCTATGAGCCCGGTCTCGACCTCGGCGCGACGGGCCGGGTCCTTCCACAGCGCGTCGGCGATGGCCGCCAGCCTCGCCTTCTGCTTGTCGCGGCCAAGCGCATAGCAATGGCCGACCTGTCCGGACGGCAGCCGGACAGTGGCGCGGGTAACGGTCGTCTCACCAACATTGAAGGGGGAGCCGCCACCACCGATGCGGCCGCGCACGGTGACCAGGCCGGTCTCGGGACCGCGCAGCAGCTCAGCGTCTGAGGGCAGCCCGGTAGCGTTCCAGAGCCGGACGATGTCATCGCCGCTGGATTGTGCCAGTGTTGCCATGGCGGCCTTGCGCTCGGCCTGGTCGTGGGCTTCCTGTCCTCGCATGAGCAACATTCCTTTGTCTAAATTTGTCTATTGATATAGACAATTATACCTATTATCTAACGCGAGTCCATGACGGGTCGATGACAGGGATAGAAGGCTGGGGGCAATTCATGGTCGGGCAGCTGGTGGCGGACAGCATCGAACGGCGCAGCGGTGTCTCGCTGTGGCGGCAGATTGCCGACAAGATCCTGCATGCGATCGCCATCGGCGATTTCGCCGAGAATGCAGCGCTGCCGCCGGAGGTAGCACTTGCCGAGCGATATGGAGTCAACCGCCATACAGTGCGCAGCGCCATCGCTGCCCTTGTGCAGGAAGGGGTGCTGCGGGCCGAACAAGGACGCGGCACCTTCGTGCTGTCGCGCAAGCGGCTGTCCTATCCGATCGGCGCGCGCACACGCTTTTCGGCAGGCCTGCAAGGGCAGGCGTCGGAACGGCATACCGTCCTGCTTACCTCGTCGGTCGAGCCGGCCAGCCAGCGCGTCGCCGAGGGGCTTGGCCTTGCCAGGGGAACGGATGTGATCCGGCTGGAAACGCGCGGCGAAGCCGATGGCCGCCCGGTGTCGCGCGCCGCCGGCTGGTTCGAGGCCAGGCGTTTTGCCGGCATCGATGCCGCCATGACGGAAACCGGCTCGATCACCGCGTCGCTGGCACGTTTCGGCATAGACGATTATCTCAGGCAATCGACCATGCTGTCAGCGCGTCATGCCGATGCGGCCGACCTCGCCGACCTCGACCTGCAGCCCGGCGCCATCGTGCTGGTCACGGTGTCAGTCAACGTCACGCCCGACGGCCAGCCGATCCAGTTTTCGGAGTCGCGCTTCCCGGCCGAGCGGGTCGAGCTCAAATTGTCGGCGCTATGAGCTGACGCTGGCGACGGGCCGGATTGTCTGACGCAATTCCCAAGGGAAAGCGCTACGCGCTTTTCCCGGGAAAACCGCTTCACACGTTTCCTGGAATTGCTTCTATCCGACCTCGATCACGGCCTTGATCAGACCGGATTTCTCGTGTGTCCAGCGGGCGAGATCGCGTGGTGTATCGGCCAGCGTGGTGCGGTGGGTGACGAGCTTGGCCAATGGCACGGCGCCGTTGCGGATCGAGGCGGCGACGTGGTCGAAGTCGGCGCGCAGCGCATTGCGGCTGCCGATCAGCGTCATCTCGCGCTTGTGGAATTCGGGGTCGGAAAAGGCGATATCGTCCTTGACGACGCTGACCAGCACCAGTGTCCCGCCATGCGCGACGTGGGCAAAGGCCGACTGCACCGACTGGGTGTTGCCGGTGGCGTCGAAGACCACATCGAAGCCTTCACCAGCGGCTGCTTCCCTGACCAGATCGGCCACCGCGCCGCGCGAGCCGTCGAGGGTCTGAAAACCAAGCTCGCTTGCTGCGAAGTCGAGCCGTTCGCTGCTCATGTCGAGCAATGTCACGTCAAGCCCGGCGATGCGGGCGAAGATGGCGGTGCCGAGCCCGATCGGGCCGGCACCGATGACCAGCGTGCGGGCACCGGGCTGCCCCTGCGCGCGCCGCACGGCATGCGCGCCGATGGCCAGGAACTCGACGGCGGCGGCGTCCGCCAGCGACAGGCCGTTTGCCGGATAAAGATTTTGCGCCGGCACCAGGATCCGTTCGCACATGGCGCCGTCGCGATGAACGCCGAGCACCTCGATCCTGACGCAGCAGTTCGGCTTCCCGTGTCGGCAACCAATGCATTTGCCGCAGGAAAGATAGGGATTGATGATGACCGGTTCGCCAATGGCAAGCTCGACACCATCACCGGTCTCGACGATCGTTCCCGACACTTCATGGCCCATGATGCGGGGATAGGCGAGGAACGGGTGCTTGCCCTCGAAGATATGGTAGTCGGTGCCGCAGATGCCGACATGGCTGACAGCCACCAGCGCCCAGCCGGAAGGCGGCGCGTCCGGCGCGAGACAGTCTTCCAGGACAAGGTCGCCGGGCGAGCGGCAGACGACGGCTTTCATGCTTCGATCCAGTCTGTTCATGAAATCGCCGGCCCGTCAGTCATGTCGGGCCGGCGATCGTTGAGGTCGGCCTACTTGCCGCGGCGGCGCAGCCCGTCGAAGTAGACGATGATGATAATCAGCGCGCCGGTGATGATGCGCTGCCAGAACGAGTTGACGTTGAGCAGATTGGCGCCGTTGTTAATGGTGGCCAGGATAAAGGCGCCGAGCAGCGGCCCGTGCACCGAGCCGACGGCGCCGAACAAAGAGGTGCCACCGATGACCGACGAGGCGATCGCCTGCAGCTCCCAGCCCTCGGCCTGGGTCGGGTTGCCGATGCCGATGCGGGCGGCAAGCAGCACGCCGACGAAAGCCGCGCACAGACCGGACAGCGTGTAGGCCATGTAGATGGTGCGCTGGACATTGACGCCGGAAAGACGCGAGGCCTCGGCGTTGGAGCCGACCGAGAACAAATACCGGCCCCAGCGGCTGTGGTGGAGGAAAATATAGGCCGGAATGCCGACCAGGATGACCATCCAGAACAGGTTGGGAATGCCGATAAAGGAATTGCGCGAGAACGCCGTGAAGGTGTCGCTGTTGATGTTGATCGAATTGCCGTTGGTCATCAAAAGGCCGATGCCGCGCAGCGAGGTCAGCGTCGCCAGCGTGATGATGAAGGGCGGCAGGCCCATCTTGACGATGCCGAAGCCATGAAACATGCCGATGGCAACACCGACCAGCAGCGTCACCAGAATGGCGAGCCAGATGGGAAAGCCGGCATTGATCATCATGGCGACGACGACTGTGGCGAAGCCGACCACGGCGCCAACCGACAGATCGATGCCGCCGGTGATGATGACGAAGGTCTGGCCGACCGCCATGATGGCGATCATCGAACCCTGGCGCAAAAGATTGGCGAGGTTGTTGCCCGAAGCGAAGCTTGGCGTTGCCACGGAGAGCACAATCCACAGCAGCACCAGCAGCGCCAAAAGCGTCAGCCCAAACAGGACGTTATAGTTGCGCTTCGGTTTTTCGACAGCAATCGCCTCGGTGCTCATATCTGTCCTCCCAGCTTTTCTTGTTTCTCGGCGAGCGCCTGCGTGAGAATGTCCTCGTGGCTGGCGGCGCGAAAGCCATGGCTTGCCACCAGTTTGCCGCGCCGGAACACATGCAGCGTGTCGGCGAGCTCATAGACTTCCGGCAGGTAGGACGAGATCAGGATGATGCCGGCGCCCTTCGACAACAGCGCGCCGAACAGGCGGTAAATCTCGGCCTTGGTACCGACATCGACGCCAACCGTCGGCTCGTCGAAGATGAACAGCTTGGCGCCGTGGGCCAGCCATTTGCCGATGACGATCTTTTGCTGGTTGCCGCCCGACAGGCTGGAAGCCAGCGCGCCACGTGTCGGTGTCTTGATGCGGAGGTCGGCGATCTGGCGGTCGGCTTGCGTCTTCTCCTGCGCGCTCGAAATCAGCAAATTGTTCGAGATGCGCTTGTAGATCGGCAGGTTGAGATTGAGGCCGACCGGCAGGTTGAGGCAAAGACCCTGGTCGCGGCGGCTTTCCGGCGCCAGCGCCATGCCGAGCTTGATCGCGTCGTGCTCGGAATTGACCTGAACCGGCTTGCCCTCCCAGAGAATTTGGCCTGCCGATTTGCGGTGGCGGCCGTAGAGCGTGGTGACGAATTCGCTGCGCCCGGCACCGATCAGGCCATAGAGCCCGACGATCTCGCCGGCGCGGACCGTCATCGAGACATTTTCAAACCCCTTGCCGGACAGGTTCCGTGCTTCGATGATCGCGGCACCCGGGGTGAAATGCTCCTTGTGGTAGACCTGCTCGATCGAGCGGTTGATCATCATCTTGACCAGTTCGGCGTCGTTGGTCTCGGCGATGTTCCTGGTGCCGACCAGCGTGCCGTCGCGCAGCACGGAAACACGATCGGCTAGCTCGAACACTTCCTCCATGCGGTGGCTGATGTAGATGATCGTCACACCCTCGGCCTTCAGCCGGCGGATCAGGGTGAAGAGCTGGTCGGCCTCCTTGCGGGTCAGGTAGGCGGTCGGCTCGTCGAAGATCAGGAATTTGGTGCCTCGCACGGTAGCGCGGGCGGCAGCGATCAGCTGCTGCTGGCCGATGGTGAGGTCGCCCAGGGTGACATGCGCCGGCAGATCGAAGCCGAGATCGTCGATGATCTTCTGTGCTTCCTTGACCATGGCGCGTTGCTGCAGGATGCCGAAGCGCGAATTCTCCTCGCCGAGGAACATGTTGGCTGCCACCGTCAGGTGACGGCAGAGCACGACCTCCTGGTGCACGGCATTGATGCCGAGTGCCATCGCCTCATGCGGTGTTGCCAAGGCTGCCGGCTGGCCCTCCCAGATCACCTCTCCGGAGGTGCGTGGCATGACGCCTGTCAGAAGCTTGATGAGCGTCGATTTGCCGGCGCCGTTCTCGCCGACGATGGCGTGGATCTCGCCGGACTTGAAAGCGAGGTTGACCGGCTTCAGCGCGTGGGTGCCGGGATAGCGCTTCTCCAACCCGCGCAATTCGAGGATGGTCCGCCCTGGTTCCAGCACGGGTGCCGGATGCAGGTCCTGCGCCGTCGACGTCATGACAATCCTCCCAGATTGGCCTTACAATTGGCACGCTGCGAGGCAAGGATACGCCTCGAAAGGCAGCCTAGCTCAAGCTTGTGGATTGCCAAGCCGTTTGTGCCGGCAGTGGATGTTTCCGGGGCGCGAGGCCCCGAAAACGATTTGGATGCGACGGCTCAGAGCTTCGGGTTGAGCAGCGCGTCGATCTTCGGCTCTTTCATGTTGGCCTTGGTGACGAGGTTGGCGCCGGTATCGACGTTGGCCTCGACCTTCTCGCCCTTCGAGGCGGCGAGCGCGGTCTTGATGCCGTCATAGCCCATCCGGTACGGATCCTGGACGACGAGGGCGGAAATGACGCCGTCATTGAGGAACTTGATCAGGTTCTCGTCGCTGTCGAAGCCGACCAGCGCCAGCTTGCCGCCAAGGTTGTTTTCGGCGACAGCCTGGCCGACGCCCTGCGCCATGATCAGGTTGGAGGCGAAGATACCCTTGAGGTTCGGGTTGGCGGTGATCAGGTCGGTGGCGATATTGAGGCCGGTGGTGGCCTGGCCGTCGGCATACTTGTCGGCGACCAGCTTGAGGCCCGGATATTTTGCCTTGAGCTGTTCGACGAAGCCCTGCTTGCGCTGCTCGAGCGAGCCGGCGCCAGGTGCGTTGGTGATCAGGGCCACGTCGCCCTCGACCTTGCCGCCGTTGGCGGCACCGATGGCGGCTGCGAGGCCGTCGGCAGCGACGCGCCCGCCCTGTACGTTGTCGGTGGTCAGGAACGAGGTGAAGGCCTTGGAGTCGGCACCAGAGTCGATGCCGATAACCTTGACCTTGGCAGCGGCTTCATCGATCGGCTTGCCAAGCGCCTTGAACTCGGTGGGCGCAATCACGATGGCCGCCGGGCTGCTGGCGACGGCGTTCTCGAGGATCGACACCTGACCGTTGACGTCGGTTTCAGCCTGGGCGCCGAGCTCCGGCACATTGACGCCGAGATCCTTGCCGGCCTTGCGGGCGCCGGCCAGAACGATCTGCCAGTAGAAGGACGTGGTGTCCTTGACGATGATCGGAATGGTCACGTCCGCCGCCGAAACCGGCGCCGAATGCATGACGCCGGCGAGCATCGAAGCTGCTGCCAACGTCATCACGGCGCGGCGGTTGAGAATGCTGGTCACGAATTTCATTAGGAATCCTCCCTAAGTCGCCCGGTGAACGTTACGGAAGCTCCGTCCGGATAGGCGTGGCCCAAACAGAACTTTATCAATAAAAAACAGTTGCCATGTTTTGATAGTGCATCGATCCGGCCGATGCAAGCGGTGTTTGACGCCAGTCCTCGCGAGGCCTGGCAGGGGGCAGATCCACCGCGCTGCTCCTCCCTTGCCATCGTCAAACGCTCCCGTTTCCGTTGTGAATACATGGAATATTAATTCCACATATTCGTCAATATGGAATGTTCATTCTTTTATAGGATCGCAAGAATGTGAAGCTTGGGTCACCAGTTCATGGGCGGGTGGATGCGCGTTTCACGCCAGCTCCTGCACCAGCGTATAGGGGCGGTATCTGGCGTATTCCGTCTCCGGCACGTCGACGTCGAGCAGTTCGAGATTGCGCGTCAGGTTTGCCAGCTTGGCGGTGCCGGTCAGCACCGTGGCGACCGCGGGCTCATGCAAGGGAAACTGGAACGCGGCAGCGGCCAGGGGATAGCCGCCCTCAGTGGCGATCCTTTCCATCGCACCGACGCGGTCGAGCACATCGTGGTTGGCGGGCAGATAGTCGAAATGCGCGCCTTGCACCGGCCCGGTCGCCAGGATGCCGGAGTTGAACACGCCGCCGATGACCAGTGATGTCTGTTGCGCCTGGCACAGCGGCAGCAGTTCCGCTTCGGCGCTGCGGTCGAGCAGGGAATAGCGGCTGGCGAGCAGGATGCAATCGAGCGGCGCCCGGCGCATCACGTCGAGGCAGACCTGGACCTCGTTGACGCCAAGCCCATAGGCGGAAATGACGCCGGATCGCTTCAGCTCCTCGAGTGCCTTGAGGCCGCCGTCCATCAACTCGCGAAAGTGCAGCTTGGTCCTCTCGACGCCATGCGTGTAGACGCCGATGTCATGGACGAACAGGATGTCGATCTTGTTGAGGCCAAGCCGCGCATAGCTGAAATCGACCGAACGCATGATACCGTCATAGGAATAGTCGTAGTCCAGCGCGAAGGGCAGCGGATCGACATAGGAGTGATCGGGAACGTGGTCGTCCGGCACCGGGCGGAACAGGCGGCCGACCTTGGTCGACAGCACATAGGAATCGCGCGGCTTGTAGCGCAGGAAGTCGCCGACACGGCGTTCCGACAGGCCAAAACCGTAGAAGGGTGCGGTGTCGAAATAGCGCAAGCCGGCCTCCCAGGCGCCCTGCAGCGTCTCCATCGCGGCCTCGCGCGAACAGGCACGGTAGAGGCCGCCGATCGCGGCGCCGCCAAAGCTGATCTCGGTGACCTCGAGCGCGGTCTGGCCGATGCGGCGTTTGTCCATACGAAAACCTCCCCGCTGCCGACCGTTGTCCGGCTCGGCAGTCTACCAAATATCAGTTCAATCTAGAGCAATTCCAGGAAAAGTGTGTAGCGGTTTTCCGTCCGGAATTGCGTAAGAACAAAGAGTTACAGCGTTGCGCCAAGATGCCAGGGCACGAACTCGTTGTCGCCATAGCCGAAGTCTTCGCTCTTGGTCTTGCGGCCGGAAGCCGTCTCGACGATCAGTTCGAAGATCTCGCGGCCCATGCCGGCGATGGTTTTCTCGCCGGAGGCGATGACGCCGCAGTTGACGTCCATGTCCTCTTCCATGGTGTGATACATGGTCGAGTTGCTGGCGACCTTGATCGACGGCGTCGGCCGGCAGCCGAAGCATGAGCCGCGGCCGGTGGTGAAGACGATGATGTTGGCACCGCCCGCCACCTGGCCGGTGGCCGAGACCGGGTCGTAGCCGGGCGTGTCCATGAACACCAGTCCGCTGCCGGTGACCTTTTCGGCGTAGCCGAAGACGCCGTTAAGCGGCGTCTGGCCGCCTTTGGCGACCGCACCCAGCGACTTTTCCAGGATGGTGGTGAGGCCGCCGCGCTTGTTGCCGGGCGAGGGGTTGTTGTCGATCGAGGCGCCGTGCTTGGCGACGTGATCCTCCCACCACTTGACGAAACCGTCGAGTTTCTGCGCGATCTCCGGTGTTGCCGCGCGGTAGGCGAGCAGGTGCTCGGCACCATAGATTTCCGTCGTCTCGGAGAGGATGCCGATGCCGCCGACGCCGGCCAGGATGTCGACAGCAGCGCCCAGCGCCGGATTGGCCGTAATGCCCGACATGCCGTCGGAACCGCCGCATTGCAGGCCGACGACGATCTCGCTGACCGGGATCGGTTCACGCTTCAGCCGGCCGACTTCCTCTGATATCTCGGCCAGCACCAGCATCGCCTTTTCGACCGATTTGCGCGAGCCACCGGCGTCCTGGATGTTGAAGTGGCGTTTGCCGGCGGCGGCGCCCTTCTGGCCGTAGAGGGTGAGCTGATTGACCTCGCAGCCGAGCCCGACCATCAGCACGCCGCCGAAATTCGGGTGGCGGGCATAGCCGGCGAGCGTGCGGTGCAGCACCATCATGCCGTCGCCGGTGCCGCTCATGCCGCAGCCCTGGCCGTGGACGATCGGGACGAAGCCGTCGATGCCAGGATATTTCGGCAGCAGGGTCCGGTTGGCTTCGTCGGCGATGGCATGGCAGACAGTGGCCGAGCAATTGACGCTGGCAACGATGCCGATGAAGTTGCGCGTACCGGCGCGACCATCGGCGCGGCGATAGCCCATGAAGGTGCGGGCGCGGTCGGCGTCCGTCGCGTGCTCGGCCTCGCTTGGCGGCACGACGGGCAAGCGGCCGGATTCGAAAATCAGATTGTGCGAATGAACATGCTCGCCCGGTGCAATGTCCTGTGTCGCGCGGCCGATTGCCTGGGCGTATTTCACCACGGCCTCGCCGGCGGCGATCGGCTTGATCGCCACCTTGTGGCCGGGCTCGATCAGCGCGGTGGCGACGGCACCGCCCGGCAGCGCGGTGCCGATCTCGATGCGGCCGTTGGCGACGGCGACATTGTCGGCGGGGGACAGAAGGATGCTGTTGGAGGCGTTCACGGGCGGTTTCCTGGGTAATCCTGGGATGCGCGGGCGGATTGACACGCGCCTGTTAAAAGATAATGTCTTTTATCGTGAAAAAACAGTTTTGCGTCAATTGTTTTTTCGCTGGGGAGTTCCGCATGTCCTTGGGTGTTCCGAAAAGCGATTTCGCTTTTCGGGGGTCATGGGAACGTCATATTGCGCTTGAAGCCAGCAGCCGCAAGCGACGGCGTGCAACGGGTCAGGAATGTCGAAGAGCAACAACGTCTACAAGGATGCCTACAACAGGTGCCTCAGGCTGCTCGATGAAACACGCAGCCTGCCTTCGGAGCCGGAACTGGGTACATTGCTCGGCGTCAGCCGCACCACGGTGCGCACCATTCTTGCGCGCATGGAAGAGACCGGGCTGATCGCCTGGAACAAGCGCGCCAAGACGGTGCTGCGCGAACCGCGCCCCGACGATTTCTTCCCCGAGGAAGAGACCGACACGCTGGCCGAAATCATCGAGCGGTCGTTCATGCGACGGCTGCTCGCTGGCGGCGCCGAGGCCGGCATGCAGATCAATGAGCTCGAACTGGCACGCGAGATCGGCGTCGGCACCACCAGCGTGCGCGAGTTCCTGATCCGCTTCTCCCGCTTCGGCCTGATCGAGAAGCGCCGCAACAGCCATTGGGTGCTGAAGGGCTTCACCCGTGCCTTCGCGCTGGAACTGACCGAAATCCGCGAAATGTTCGAACTGCGCTCGGCGGCGGCCTTCGCCGCTCTGCCGCAGGACAGCGCGGTCTGGGCCGATCTTGACCGTCTGGAAGACGAGCATCGCCTGCTGGCAAGCGAGATCGCCACCCGCTTCAACGAATTCTCCGAGCTGGACGAGCGCTTCCATCGGCTCATCCACCGTGCGTCGCACAACCGCTTCATCGTCGATTTCTACGACGTCATCGCCATGATCTTCCACTATCACTACCAGTGGAACAAGGCGCAGGAGCGCGAGCGCAACGAAGTCGCGATCGGTGAGCATCTTGCCTATATCGAGGGGCTCAAATCGCGCGACCTCGGCAAGGTCGACGCAGCCTGCCGCAAACACCTGAAGTCGGCGCGCCAGACATTGCTGACCTCGATCCCGGAGAGCCGGCCGCCACAAAAATCCTGATCGCGCCGCGTTGCCGCAGCATCGAATTGCCGATTTTCGACCTGCCCCACCCGTGGTAGATATCTCTCAGGTGATTGCTTGATGAGGCAGATCGTTTGAACAGGCAAGTCATTTGAACAAGGAGGGGAGACGGTGGAGCATGCCGGTCGCGCTTGTCGCGGCCTATTTGCTGCTGCTCCAGTCGACGCTCGGTGCGTTCGCCTTCGGCACCGGGCCGAATGCGTCACAACTCGATGCCTTCGGCAACGTCATCTGTACCCGTGAGGGTGCGACCCAGCTTCCCGGCGGCAACCCGCCGCCGTCGCATCTGCCGGAATGCTGCGTGCTCGGCTGCGGCATGTTTTCGCCGGCCTTCGCGCCGCCGCCCGATGCGGGGCTTGCACTGGGCGCACTTTCCTTCGAGGCCGTCGCCTTCGTCTTTCCGGCGGCCATCCATCTCGACTTCGCGCGTGAGCGCTCGCCGTCGAACCCGCGCGCGCCGCCGCGGACGGCCTGAGCCTGTTTGCCCGGCGGAACCTTTCGCGGGCGTACCCATCCAAAGATCAAACTGTTCGCGGCCGGCAACGGCGCGACCATCACTTCATGGAGCAACCATGTCCCAGTTTTTCCGCACCGCCGCGCGCCCCATGCTCGGCAGCATTCGACGTAGCTTCGAGGCGCGTCTCGAGCTTTTTTTTGACGCAATTCCGGACGGAAAACCGTTTCACACTTTTCCTGGAATTGCTCTTGCCGTACTGGCTCTTGCCCTGTTGTTCGCCAGCGCCCAAACCGGTTTCGCGCATGAGTTCAAGATCGGTGATCTTGAGATCGGGCACCCCTGGTCGCGCGCCACGCCGACCGGCGCCAAAGTCGCCGGCGGCTATTTCACCATCACCAACAAAGGCGGCACGTCGGACCGGCTGCTGTCGATTTCCTCCGATGTCTCGGACAAGGCCGAACTGCATGAAATGGGCGTCAAGGACGGTGTCATGACCATGCGGCCGGTTGCCGGCGGCCTGGAGATTCCGGCTGGCGGCAAGGTAGCACTGGCGCCTGGCGGCTATCATTTGATGTTCATAGGCCTGAAGCGGCAACCCAAGCAGGGCGAGAAGTTTTCCGCCACGCTGACCTTCGAAAAGGCCGGCACCGTCAGCGTCGACTTCGCCGTCGAAGGCATGGGTGGCGGCATGGACGACCACGCCGATTGATCGCGCCAGTCGGACAAATTTCGAAATCAGAGGGACCATCATGAACAAGTATCTTTTGTCGGCCGGCGCGTTTCTCGTCCTCGGAACAAGTGCTGCCTTCGCGCACATCACGCTCGAAACGCAGGAGGCGGCTGTCGGCTCGACCTACAAGGCTATCTTGCGCGTGCCGCATGGCTGCGACGGCAAGGCGACGATCTCCCTACGCGTGCAGATTCCGGAAGGGGTGATCGCGGTGAAGCCGATGCCGAAGCCTGGCTGGACACTGCAGGTCAAGAAGGGCAAGTACGACAAATCCTACCAGCTCTACGGTCAGGCGGTGACCGACGGGGTCAAGGAAGTCGACTGGAGCGGCGGAAGCCTGCCGGATGAATTCTACGACGAGTTCGTCTTTCGCGCGACGCTGACGGCGGATCTCCCCGTGGGCCAGAAGCTTTACTTCCCGGTGGTGCAGGAATGCGACGGCGCTGCCGATCGCTGGATCGAGATCCCGGCAGCAGGGCAGGATGAAGACGCGCTGGAAAGCCCGGCGCCCGGCATCAAGCTGTTGCCAAAGAAATAATGGCTTTCGGCGGCGCGCTCCGTTCGCAGAATGCGCCGCCATTTCATGGCAATGGCATGAACGCGATATCCTCACGGCGGAAGATTCACATAAGCAGCAAGCTCGTCTGCCGGCTTGCCGGTGGGCTGCTGGCCGTGGTCATGCTGCTCATCGTCATGGCCTCGACAAGTCCGGCGCTTGCCCATGCCGCGCTGATCAAGACCGACCCGGCCGACGGCGCGGTGCTGGCACAGGGTCCGGCACAATTCTCATTGACGTTCAGCGAGCCGGTCTCGCCGCTGGTGCTGACATTGGTGAAGCCCGATGGCACGCCGGTTCCGCTGACCGCCTTCCGCCTCAGCGACCAGACGGTCGAAATCGACAATCCGCAGACCCTCAAATCCGGCACGCATGTGTTGAGCTGGCGCGTCATCTCCGCCGACGGTCATCCGGTCGGCGGCTCATTGCTGTTTTCCATCGGCGCGCCAACAGAGCCGCCGATCGTGGCCGAGGCCGTCGACTGGCCGCAGCGGTCGGCGATCTGGCTCGGCAAGGTTCTTCTCTACATCGGCCTTTTCCTTGGCGTCGGCGGCGCTTTCGCCCTTGCCTGGCTGACCCATGGCTGGTCGGCCGGTCGGCGCTTCGTCGTCGCGGCAATCCTGTGCGGGCTGGTCGCGGCACCGCTGTCGCTCGGCTTGCAGGGGCTTGATGCGCTCGGCGCGCCGCTCTCTCATCTGGCGCAGCCGGTCATCTGGTGGACCGGGCTCGACACCAGCTTCGGCTGGACGGTGCTGGTCGCCTTGATCGCGCTGGGGCTCGGCCTGCTGTCGCTGGCCGGGCCGCGCGTGGCCGCCAAGCCAGTCGCGCTGGCTGGACTTGCCGGGGTGGGTGTTGCGCTGGCCGCCAGCGGCCATGCCAGTGCCGCCGAACCGCAATGGCTGACGCGACCGATGGTGTTCCTGCACGGCGTCGGCATCGCTTTCTGGGCCGGGGCACTGATGCCGCTCGGCCTGGCGCTGAAAGGCCAGTCGGCGGAGGCCACGCCATTCCTGCGGCGGTTCTCACGCATGATCGTGCCTGTGGTGGCTGTGCTTGTCGCTGCCGGCATCGTGCTTGCCGTCATCCAGGTGCAGACGCCGGCGGCACTGGTCAACACCGCCTATGGCAAGCTGCTGCTGATCAAGCTCGGGCTGCTGGTCTTTCTGTTCACGCTCGCCGCCGTCAACCGCTGGAAACTGACGGCATCGGCCGAGGCCGGAGCGACGGAAGTGCAGCGCAGGCTCGCCCGCTCGATCGGCGTCGAAATGCTGATCGTGCTGGCCATCTTCGGTGTCGCCGCAGGCTGGCGCTTCACGCCGCCGCCACGGGCACTGGCGATCGCGGCGGCGCAACCAGTCTCGGTCCACATCCACGCGCTGCAAGCGATGGCGGATCTCAGCATCACGCCCGGCCATGCCGGATCGGTCGTCGCCTCGATGATCATCATGACCGGCGACTTCGGGCCGCTCGATGCCAAGGAGGTGACGCTGGTGTTGTCGAAGCCCGATTCCGGTATCGAGCCGCTCAAACGCGCCGCGACCAAGCCCGGCGATGGCAGCTGGCGTGTCGACAATCTCGTCATCCCGGTTCCCGGCCGCTGGACGGTGCGTATCGACATCCTGGTCTCGGACTTCGAGATGGTGAAGATCGAAGCACCCGTAGACATCAGGCCGTAAAGCCGGACCGCCAAGCGCCTCGGCACGGGCTCGGCCGATGCAACACAATTCGGCGAGGCGGTTGACGCGGCCCGAAAGGCCCGTCAATCATCTCGCCCAAGAATGGGCATCCCCGCAAATCGCGGGGCTTCAACCAACAAGATTCGAAAGCAGGGAAGAAACGATGGAAAAAGCCGAAATCGGCCTGATCGGCCTTGGCACGATGGGCTCCAACCTGGCGCTCAACATCGCCGAACACGGCCACCGCATCGCTGTCTTCAACCGAACCAGGGCACGCACCGACGCTTTCGTCGAGAATGCCGGCGCGCTGAAGGACATGGTGGTGCCGTGCTACAGCCTGGAGGAACTCGCCGCCGCGATCCGACCGCCGCGCCCGATCATCATCATGGTGCTGGCCGGTAAGCCGGTCGACGAACAGATCGAAGCCTTGCGCGGCGTGCTGTCGGCCAACGACATCGTCATCGACGCCGGCAACGCCAATTTCCGCGACACGATGCGGCGCTTCTCCGAGCTTTCTGGCTCGGGTCTGACTTTCATCGGCATGGGCGTGTCCGGCGGCGAGGAGGGCGCGCGCCACGGACCGTCGATCATGGTCGGCGGCACCGAGGATTCCTGGAAACGCGTCGAGAACGTGCTGACCGCGATCTCCGCCAAATTCAACGACGAGCCCTGCGCAGCGTGGCTCGGCACCGACGGCGCCGGCCATTTCGTCAAGACCATCCACAACGGCATCGAATATGCCGATATGCAGATGATCGCCGAAATCTACGGCATCCTGCGCGACGGCCTCGGCATGGGGCCGAAGGACATTGGCGCGGTGTTCGCCAATTGGAACAAGGGCAGGCTCAATTCCTACCTGATCGAGATCACCGCCAAGGTGCTGGCATCAGACGATCCGAAGACCGGCAAGCCGGTGGTCGACATCATCCTCGATCGCGCCGGCCAGAAGGGCACCGGCAAATGGTCGGTCATCGAGGCGCAGCAGCTCGGCATTCCGGCGACCGCGATCGAGGCGGCGGTGGCGGCGCGCGTGCTGTCGTCGATCAAGGACGAGCGGCTGGCGGCGGAAAAAGCCTATGGCAACATCGGCGTGACGAAGATTTCCGGTGACAGGGACGCATTGCTTGGAGATCTCGAACTGGCGCTGTTCGCCGGCAAGATCGCCGCCTATGCGCAAGGTTTCGCGGTGATGAGCGGCGCCTCGAAGGAGTTCAACTGGAACCTGCCGATGCCGACCATCGCCAGGATCTGGCGGGCCGGCTGCATCATCCGCTCGCAGATGCTCGACACCATGGCCGAGGCGTTCGGTTCTAGCGGCGCGTCGACAAATCTTCTGATGGCGCCGGCCTTTATCTCGTTAATGCAGGAAGCGCATCCGTCGCTGCGGCGTGTCGTGGCAAGAGCATCGGAGGCCGGCTCGCCGGTGCCGGCGCTGTCTTCCGCACTTGCCTATTTCGACAGCTACCGCCAGGGCCGCGGCACCTCGAACCTGATCCAGGCGCAGCGCGATTTCTTTGGCGCGCATGGCTTCGAGCGCATCGACGGACCGGGGGCATTCCACGGGCCATGGGGCAGTGGTGCGGCTGGCTAAAGCAACTCCAGGAAAAGTTTGAAACGGTTTTTCCGTCCGGAGTTGCGTCAACCAAGGAGCTAGGGCACTGCCTGGCTGAGCGATAGAACGTCACTGGCTGCGCTCAGGCTCTGCAACGAGCCGGGTGCGGCGCCACCGATCCAGCCCAGCACGGAACGGGCAAGCTCGGAGCCCGCCAGCCGGAAATTCTCGTTGACGACCAACAATTCCCTGCGGAACAGGTGCAGCAGGTCCGACGACTGCTTGGACACCACGTCGACGTCGCGGCCGAGCTTGAGGCCGGCATCCTCGATGCCGGCGACGATGGCGAGTGTCGCGGCGGCGGCGCTGCTGACGAAGCCGTCCGGCCGGTTTTCGCGGCGCATCACCTGTGCGGTCCGGCTTCTGATCTGCTCGATCGTATGGTCGATCGATACGGTGTTGAATGGAATTTCGCTGGCGCCAACCTCGCTCAGCGCATCGGCAAAGCCGTTCAGCGTGTGGCCATAGTAGGTCAACCCGGGCGGCGGCGACAGAAGCGCCAGCTTGCGCCGGCCCATGCTGGCCAACCGGTGCACGGCTGCAACCGCGAAAGCATGGTTGTCGAAGTCATGGTAGGGGTGGACGAGGCCCATGTCGGTGCGGCCATGCGTGGCAAAAGGCATGCCATGCTCCAGCATATAGCGGGCGCGCGGATCGTTCGGCTGGGTGCGCGAGATGATGACGCCGTCGGCCGAACCGGTCTCGACCAGATAGCGGATTGGCTCCATCGGATCCTGCGAGCGGGAATAGGGCGTGACGATCAGATGATAGGGCGTTTCGGCGAGCACTTCCGAAACGCCGTAGATGATGTCCGAGACGAAGCTCATGATCTCGCGATCGGTGTTGAGCACGAGGCTGATGACATTGGTCCTGCCGGTGCGCAGGCGCACGCCGGCGCGGTTCGGCCGGTAGCCGATCTGCTTGGCGACGAGTTGGACACGGCGCCTGGTTTCGGCGCCGATTTCCGGGGCGTCCTTCAGGGCTCGCGACACGGTGGTGACGCCGAGCCCGGTCATGAAGGCAAGCGTCTTCAACGTCGGCCGCCCTTGCGCCAACGCCTCCTCGTTCTTTTCCGTACGCCGTCTGTCCATTCGTCCCGCCCGTCAGGCGCATAGCAGTCGCAGGCCGGGTCGGCAATCGCCGCCATAGCGATACGATATGCGTTCCAGCCCCAGCGAAGCGTCAATATACTGAAACGTTACAGATTGCCAATGTCGCGATGCCGACCGCTGGTGGCGAGGTGGACGGCTCTTTTGCGAAACCCATTGGGATTCCAGAAGAAATCGCCCTAGCCGCCGCCTATTGCCGGCTTTCACGTGCTATTTCGATGTTTTGCAGTGCAGTGATCCATGTTGCAGTGCACATGAGAGCGGCTGTTCATGCGAATTTGTTCGCAACTCGAAAAAATGTCGAGCTCGCTTCGTTCATGGGTTGCGCAGCCCACGCAATTCCCGTATCGAAAATCTGTAACGTTTCAGATTCTGGGAGGAACCGAAATGCGATACCGACTTTTGACCGCTGCGCTGGCAGCGACCGCTGCCCTGCAATTTGCCGGTCCGGCCGCCGCTACGGACTTGGAAGTCACCCATTGGTGGACTTCAGGTGGCGAGGCCGCGGCGGTTGCGGAACTCGCCAAGGCATTCGACGCAACCGGAAATCACTGGGTGGATGGTGCCATCGCCGGTTCCGGCGGCACGGCGCGGCCGATCATGATCAGCCGCATCACCGGCGGCGATCCGATGGGCGCCACCCAGTTCAATCACGGCCGACAGGCGGAAGAGCTGGTGCAGGCCGGCCTGATGCGCGACCTTACCGACGTCGCCACCAAGGGCAAATGGACGGAGGTCGTGCGGCCGAAGAGCCTGCTCGACAGCTGCACCATCGACGGCAAGATCTATTGCGTGCCCGTCAACATCCATTCCTGGCAGTGGCTGTGGCTGTCGAACGAGGCCTTCGAGAAGGCCGGCGTGCCGGTACCGAAGGACTGGAATGAATTCGTGGCCGCCGCCCCGGCGCTGGAGAAGGCAGGCATCGTCCCGCTCGCCGTCGGCGGGCAGGCCTGGCAGTCCTCCGGCGCCTTCGACGTTCTGCTTGCTGCGGTGGGCGGCTCGGATGCATTCCTCAAGGTCTACAAGGACAAGGATGCCAAATTCGCCGCCGGTCCCGAAATCGCCAAGGTCTTCAAGGCCGCGGATGATGCCCGCAAGATGGCAAAGAACACCAATGTGCAGGACTGGAATCAGGCCACCAACATGGTCATTACCGGCAAGGCCGGCGGCCAGATCATGGGTGACTGGGCGCAAGGCGAGTTTCAGGTTGCCGGCAAGACCGCCGGCAAGGATTATACCTGCCTGCCGGGCCTTGGGCTGAACGAAGTCATCGCTACCGGCGGCGACGCCTTCTACTTCCCGCTGCTCAAGGATGCCGACAAGTCCAAGGCGCAGGAAGTGCTGGCCGAGACGCTGCTCGATCCCAAGACGCAGGTCGCCTTCAACCTGAAGAAGGGCTCGCTGCCGGTGCGCGGCGACGTCGATCTCAATGCGGCGAACGACTGCATGAAGAAGGGCCTCGCCATCCTCGCCAAGGGCGCCGTCATACCGTGGACGGACCAGCTGCTCTCGCAGGACACCCAGAAGCAGAAGGAAGATCTTTTCGCCGAATTCTTCGCCAAGCCGGAATTGACCGTGGAAGAGGCGCAGAAGCGCTTCGCCGACCTCATCGCTTCGGCAGACTGACGTTGGAGGCAACCCACCTCGATCCCGGCCTTGCGAATGCAGGGCCGGGATCGCACCGCCCTTACCCAGCCGGCTGACGAGATGAGCAAGAGCGAACGCCCCAACCCGCTGTTCCGCAACCTTAATGCGAAGGTCGCCTCGATCCCGATGATCCTCACCGCCGGGGTGGTTTTCGTCGGCGGCACCCTTTGGACGGTGCTCTATTCCTTCACCAATTCGAAGCTCTTGCCGCGGCTGAATTTCGTCGGGCTCGACCAGTATTACCGGTTGTGGGTGACGCCGCGCTGGCTGATCTCGATCGAGAATCTCTTGATCTACGGCGCGATCTCGCTGGTATTTTCACTGGTCATCGGTTTCCTCCTTGCCGCGCTGCTCGACCAGAAGATACGCTTCGAGGACACGTTCCGAACCATCTTCCTTTATCCCTTTGCGCTCTCTTTCATCGTCACCGGCCTTGTCTGGCAGTGGCTGCTCAATCCGGATTTCGGCATCCAACATGTGGTGCGGGGGCTGGGTTGGGAGAGCTTCAGCTTCGACCCGCTCTACAATTCCAGCATCGTCATCTACGGCATATCGATCGCGGCACTCTGGCAAGGCACCGGGCTCATCATGTGCCTGATGCTGGCCGGCCTGCGTGGTATCGACGAGGACATCTGGAAGGCCGCTCGGGTGGATGGGATACCGATGTGGAAAACCTATCTGTTCATCGTCATCCCGATGATGCGGCCGGTCTTCATCACCACGCTCGTCATCATCGCCTCCGGCATCGTCAAGGTCTATGACCTCGTCGTGGCCCAGACCAGCGGCGGCCCGGGCATCGCCTCCGAGGTGCCGGCCAAGTACGTGTATGACTACATGTTCTTCGCCCAGAACCTCGGCCAGGGTTTTGCCGCCTCGACCATGATGCTGCTCTCGGTGGTGATCGTCATCGTGCCATGGGCCTATATCGAATTCGGGCGGCGCAAATGAGCATGGCAAACACCACCGCTCCAACAATCGCGACCTCCAGCCAGGACATCGCCGGGGCACACGGCCCGAAACCGCGCCGTATGCTTTCGCGCCGCAACATCTTCCTCTACGGCACACTCTTTGTCATGGCGGCCTACTACCTCTTGCCGCTCTATGTGATGGTCGTCACTTCGCTCAAGGGCATGCCGGAGATCCGGCTCGGCAACATCTTCTCGCCGCCGCTCGAGATCACTTTCGAGCCGTGGGTCAAGGCGTGGTCGTCGGCCTGCACCGGCCTCAACTGCGACGGGCTTTCGCGCGGCTTCTGGAATTCGGTGCGCATCACCGTGCCGTCGGTGCTGCTGTCGATTGCCATCGCCTCGGTCAACGGTTACGCGCTGGCCAATTGGCGCTTCAAGGGCGCCGACACGTTTTTCGTCATCCTGATCGTCGGTGCCTTCATTCCCTACCAGGTGATGATCTATCCGATCGTCATCATCCTGCGCGAGATCGGCCTCTATGGCAGCCTCAGCGGGCTGGTGATCGTCCATTCCATTTTCGGTATGCCGATCCTGACGCTTCTGTTCCGCAACTATTTTTCCTCGATGCCGGAAGAACTGTTTCGGGCGGCGCGTGTCGACGGCGCCGGCTTCTGGGGCATCTTCCTGCGCATCATGCTGCCGATGTCGCTGCCGATCTTCGTCGTCGCCGTCATCCTGCAGGTGACCGGCATCTGGAACGACTTCCTGTTCGGCGTCGTCTACACCCGCCCCGACACCTATCCGATGACGGTGCAGCTCAACAACATCGTCAACTCGGTGCAAGGCGTGAAGGAGTACAACGTCAACATGGCCGCCACCATCCTGACCGGGCTTGTGCCGCTTATCGTCTATTTCATTTCCGGCAAGCTTTTCGTCCGCGGTATCGCGGCCGGCGCGGTGAAAGGGTGATGGCGATGACGGCAGCCAACGGCACCAGCGTTTCGATTCAGAACCTGTCGCTCAATTTCGGTGCGGTCTCGGTGTTGCAGACGCTCAATCTCGATGTCGCCGAGGGCGAGTTCATCGTGCTGCTCGGCCCCTCCGGCTGCGGCAAGTCGACCTTGCTCAACTGCATTGCCGGCCTGCTCGACGTCTCCGAAGGCCGCATCTTCATCAAGGGCAAGAACGTCACCTGGGAAGAACCCAAGGACCGTGGTATCGGCATGGTGTTCCAGTCCTATGCACTCTACCCGCAAATGACGGTGGAGAAGAACCTGTCCTTCGGCCTGCGTGTCGCTGGAACAGCGAAGGACGAGATCGCCAAGCGGATCGCGCGGGCGGCCGAGATCCTGCAGATCGAGCCGCTGCTGCAGCGTAAACCAGCGGCGCTCTCCGGCGGCCAGCGCCAGCGCGTGGCGATCGGACGGGCGCTGGTGCGCGATGTCGACGTGTTCCTGTTCGACGAGCCGCTCTCCAATCTCGACGCCAAGCTGCGTGCCGAGCTGCGCGTCGAGATCAAGCTGCTGCATCGCAAGCTGCAGAACACCATGATCTATGTCACCCACGACCAGATCGAGGCGATGACGCTGGCCGACCGCATTGCGGTGATGAAGGGTGGCATCATCCAGCAGCTCGATGCGCCGCAGACCATCTACAACCGCCCGGTCAACCGCTTCGTCGCCGGATTCCTCGGCTCACCCGCGATGAATTTCATCGATGGGCAACTCGAGAACGCGGACGGCGGCTGGCGGTTCGTGGCCGACACTCTCAAGATTCCGCTCGGCACTTATGACTTTGCCGGGCATCCAGCTCCCGGCCCGGCCGTATTCGGCATCAGGCCCGAGCATGTGAGCCTGAACAGTGGCACGGGCTGGCCGTTCTCGACAGCCGCCAATGTCGAGGTGGTCGAACCTATGGGCTCCGACACGCTGGTCTGGCTCAAGCTTGCCCAGCAGAATTTCAGCGTCCGAGTCACCTCGGAACGCACGCCCGAAAACGATGAGGCGGTGACGGTCGGTTTCGATCCGATGCGCGCTTCGCTCTTCGATAGCGCAACCGGCAACCGCATCTAGCTTCCGAGAACCACTCTCCCAACGACAATCCACAAGCAGAACGGACAGAGACGATGAACTGGTCATTCCAACTTTACAGCGCCCGCAATTTCCAGCCCTGGGAAGGCGTCCTCGAGACGCTCGGCAAGCTCGGCTACACCCAGGTCGAAGGCTTCGGTGGCGTCTATGATGATCCCAAGGCCTTCCGCGCCGAACTCGACAAGAACGGGCTCGCCATGCCGACCGGGCATTTCTCGATCGACGCGCTCGAGAACGACTTCGACGGCGTGCGCAAAATTACCGACGCGCTCGGCATCACACTGCTCATCTGTCCTTTTCTGATGCCCGACCAGCGGCCATCCGATGCGGCCGGCTGGCGCGGTTTCGGCGAGCGTCTGGCCAAGGTCGGCGAGACCGCAAAGAAGGCCGGCTACGGCTTTGCCTGGCACAACCATGATTTCGAGTTCAAGAAGCTCGCCGACGGCTCGGTGCCGCAGGATCTCATCCTCACGGCGGCACCCGACATCGGCTGGGAGATGGACGTCGCCTGGGTGGTGCGTGGCGGCGACGATCCGTTGGCGTGGATCGACAAACATGGCAAGCGCATCAGCGCTGTTCACGTCAAGGACATGGCCAAGCCCGGTGAGGGGCTGGACGAGGATGGCTGGTCGGATGTCGGCCATGGCACGATCGACTGGGCCGGCCTGTTCAAGGTGCTGCGCGCCAAGAGTGCGGCCCAATACTACGTCATGGAACAGGACAACCCGAACGACATCGAGCGCTTCGCCCGCCGCTCGATCGCAGCCGTCAAGACCTACTAGGAGCAATCAGCATGGCAAAGAAACTTGGCATCGGCGTCATTGGCTGCGGCAACATCTCGAAGGCGTATTTTTCGCTGGCGCCGCTGTTTCGCGGCATCGAGATGCGTGCCTGCGCCGACATCAACATGGATGCGGCGAAGGCGCGCGCGAAGGAGTTCAAGCTGCGCGCTGAAACCGTCGACGATATGCTCAAGGCCGATGACATCGACATCATCGTCAACCTGACCATCCCTGCGGTACATTATGAGGTGTCGAAGCAGGTGCTCGACGCGGGCAAGCACGTCTATTCGGAAAAGCCCTTCGTGCTGTCGGTCAAGGAAGGGCTCGACCTGAAGAAACGCGCCGAGGCGAAAGGCCTGCGCATCGGTTCGGCGCCCGACACGTTCCTGGGCGGCGCGCATCAGCTGGTCCGCGACCTGATCGACACCGGCAAACTCGGCAAGATCACCAGCGGCACCTGCCACGTCATGGGCCACGGCATGGAGCACTGGCACCCCAATCCTGACTTCTTCTTCCAACCGGGCGCAGGACCGGTGCTCGACATCGGGCCTTACTACATCACCAATCTGATCCAGCTGATCGGGCCGGTGAAACAGGTCGCAGCCTTCGCGTCGACGCCAGCCAAGGAACGCACCATCAGCTCAAAGCCGCGCGCGGGCGAAAAGATCCCGGTCAACACACCGACGACCATCCACGGCTTGCTGGAGTTCGAGAACGGCGCCGTGATCACGCTCAACACCAGCTGGGACGTCTGGGCCCATGGTCACGCGCCGATGGAACTGTATGGCGAGGCGGGCACGGTGTTCGTGCCGGATCCGAATTTCTTCGGCGGCGACGTGCGCTTCACCGAAGACAGTAAGCCGGTCAAGAAGCTGCCGAAATGGAAGCACCCGTTCGGCGTTCCCAACGAGATGCATTCGCAAGGCATGATGGCCAACTACCGTACCGCCGGCCTCGCCGACATGGCGGTGGCGATCGCGGAAGGCCGGCCGCACCGTTGCTCCATGGAACTCGCGCTGCATGCCGTCGACGTGATGACCGGCCTGTTGCGCTCCGGTGAAACCGGCAAGTTCGTCGCCATGCAGACCAGTTGCGAACGGCCGGCCGCACTTGGCGTCGAGGAAGCCAAGGCGCTGCTGGCGAAGAAGAAGTAGACCGCGCACCTCAACCCTCTCCCCGTTCCGGCAGGGAGAGGGTAAGGGTGAGGGGCAGAGCCGACTCGCCGCGTTGTCGTGATGGCAGCCGACTGGCTCGCTTCCATTTGAGGATTTTCCCATGCCCTACACCCCCGCCGAAAACCGCTACGAGAACATGATCTACAACCGCTGTGGTCGCTCCGGCCTGAAGCTGCCGGCGATCTCGCTGGGGCTGTGGCACAATTTCGGCAATGACACACCGCACAAGACCAAGCAGGCGATCGCGCGCAAGGCCTTCGACCTCGGCATCACGCATTTCGACCTCGCCAACAATTACGGCCCGCCGCCCGGCTCGGCCGAGACCGCTTTCGGCGAGATCCTGCGCACCGATTTCGCCGGCTATCGCGACGAGCTGATCATCTCGACCAAGGCCGGCTACGAGATGTGGGCTGGGCCTTACGGCGAATGGGGCGGGCGCAAATACATGCTGGCCAGCCTCGACCAGAGCCTGAAGAGGATGGGGCTCGACTATGTCGACATCTTCTATTCGCACCGCTTCGATCCCGATACGCCGCTGGAAGAAACGATGGGCGCACTCGACCATGCCGTGCGCTCGGGCAGGGCGCTCTATGCCGGCATCTCGTCCTACAATTCGCAGCGCACGCGTGAGGCCGCCGATATCTTGAAGCAGCTTGGCACGCCTTGCGTCATCCACCAGCCGAGCTATTCGATGCTGAACCGCTGGGTGGAGGAAGACGGCCTGCTCGATACGCTCAAAGGGCTCGGCGTCGGCTCGATCGTGTTCTCGCCGCTGGCGCAAGGCATGCTGACCGACAAATATCTTGGCGGCATCCCCGAAGGCAGCCGCGCCTCACAAGGCAAGTCGCTGAAGACGGCGTTCATCAACGACAAGACCATCGCCAACATCAAGGCGCTCGACGCCATCGCCGGCAAGCGCGGCCAGACACTGGCGCAGATGGCGCTGGCCTGGGTGCTGCGCAAGGGCAAGGTGACCTCGGCACTCATCGGCGCCAGCCGGCCGGAGCAGGTCGAGGACTGCGTTGGCGCGCTCAAGGTGCTCGACTTCAGCGATGCCGAACTTGCCGAGATCGATAGCTATGCGCGCGAGTCCGACATCAACCTGTGGGCGGCTTCCGCCGAGCGCAAAGGTCCGCCGAGAAAGTAAGCTCGCTCGTTAAGCTGGCAAAATAAAACGGCGGGAACCCATCCCTCCGTTTTTCATGTGAAGCGAAATGCTCTCGCTTCAGGGTGTGGCTGGTTTCTGGGCGGTGCCTAGTCCCGCCTTGGGTTTGGTCGGCGCTGGAGCTGGGGTCTTCATCTTCGCCTCGATCCAGCCGGTGTAGTTGGCCAGCCGTGTGTAGATGCCGTAGGCGTCCTTGTGGCCGCAGGCCGCACTCCCGTCCGCCGGGCCTTCGCCCCAGCTGACGACGCCGACCTGGACCGGACCGTCGGCGCCGGTCATGAACAGCGGGCCGCCGCTGTCGCCATTGCAGGCATCGCGCACGCCGCTGGTGGTGCCGGCGCAGATCATGTTGCCGGTCAGCGGGTCGGTCATGTCGGCGGCAATCGCAGTGGCGGCCGCGTCGATGCCTTTCTCCGAATAACGCATACGGTGAGAGAGATCGCCAAGGGCGGCCTTCAGATCATGCGCATAGATGGCCTTGATGCCGCTGTTGCAGGCCTGGTTCGGCTGCAGGTCGAGGTCGGCAACCATCAGTGTGGTTGGAAAAGTGCCATCCTCCATCTTGCCCCAGCCGGTGACGGTGGTCTTGCCGGCATCGGGTGTGGCGTCACGGGTGACTTTGATGACCGGCGCGTCGGCTGGTTCGGCAAGCCGGAGCAGGCCGAGGTCGTTGTCGAGCGTCTGCTCGCTGTAGCCCTCGTTGACGATGACCTCCACCACCTTGTGGCGCTTGCCCTCGCTGAGATCGGTGGCGCCGGTCAGCACGGTGACGGAGTCAGGCGAAATCGGCTGGCCCTTGTCGTTGAGGCAGTGGGCTGCCGTCAGCACCCATTGCGGCGCGATCAGGCTGCCGCCGCAGAATTGTGCGTTGGCCTGCGAGGCCGGGTTCTCGTCCAGCCTGTCGGTGGTGAGCAGCGCGACCTGAAATGGATAGGCGCCCTTTTCGGCCTGGTTGCCGCCATAGACGCGATCGGCGCCGTCGGGATTTTCCGCCGCAGCCTTCGCCTTGGCATCTGCAACGCGTTTCATCGGCGAGACCGCCGCTTCGGGCCTGGCTGTGTCATCCGCCTGGCTGGCGCTGACGGTGGCAAGAGCCGAGGCGATGGCGAACGCCGACGCGGCGGCGATCGGCCTGAACCGATGGATGATGTGCACCTGAAATCCTCCTGAGACACGTTCCCGAACGAGCCAGCCCCCGGCGCATGATCAACGAAACAGTCGCCGGCAAGTCAGGCGTTGCTTCGCGGATTGCGTTCCCGTGCGGAACCCGTTCAAAACCCTATAGCCCCCCACGGGCTACGTGGAAGCGAATTGTCATTCCAATGTTGTATTAATTTAGGCAGTATACCGGCGCGGATGTCTTTGGCGGGGGCCTTCGACAGACCGCATGGGGTGATGATCAGGTTCAGGTACCGGTAACCAAACTCATTTTTCGACTTCACCACGATCTCGACAATATTTCTGTATTTTGATCCAGTCCTTGCTGACTTTTGGGAGAGTCTCACCATGACAAAACTGACAAACGCTATCATTGCGTCCGCATTGCTTTCCACTGCAATGTGGACAGTCCCTGTTTTCGCCGCCGATCCTGGCTCCGCCAGCGCCGGTAATGGTGAAAGCATGCGGGACGTAACTTCAGGCGACTACAAGCCCGGGCGGGCAAAACCAATCGCGTCGCCGAAGCTGACTGACGAAGACAGCCGCGCTGCGCCGCTTGCTGACGAGGCAACGGCTGTCAAATCCTATGGCATCGTCGGACGTTCCGCCGATGGCAAGGAGATCAAGATCGAGCCGAGCGAAGCGTTGCGGGACCTTATCATCAAGGAACTGAATGCGCCGGCCAACGGAAAAGACGCGGCTCCGCGCAAGACCGAAGATCCTGACCTTGGCGAGGGCGAAGCCGGTCGTCAGGTTTTCGGCGCCGACGATCGCGAGCAGGTCAAGAACACCAAGACCTATCCGTTCTCGGCAATCGGATATCTCGAAGCCAAATCGGCGAAGACAGGCAGCTATGGCAGCTGCTCGGCAACGCTGATCGGCCCGCGTACCGTGCTCACCGCGGCGCACTGCCTCTACAGCCATGAGGACAAGGACTGGCTCTCCGAGTATCTGTTCGTGCCAGGCCTCAACGGCAGCACTGCCGACGACGCACCGTTCGGTGCCTTCACCTTTGAAAGCGCCTATGTGCTGCAGGGCTTCATCGACAACTACCAGGGCTATTATGGTTCGGTCATCCCGTGGGATCTCGGCATCATAACCCTCAAGCAGGACGTCGGCACCAACCTCGGCTGGCTGGGCTATGCCAATTATGACGATCTTGGGGACTTCACTGCCAACCTCGTCGGCTATCCCGGCGACAAGCCGATGGGCACGATGTGGAAGGCGAACTGCGAGGTGCACGCCGAAAACATCGCCCCGGAATATTTCCAGTATGACTGCGACACGTTCCCGGGGTCGAGCGGCAGCTCGGTCTATGCCTATGACAACAACTCCAAGCAGCGCATCATCACCGGTGTCAACGTGGCGGAAAGCCCCGACGCGAACACCGCCGTGCGCCTGAACGCCGCCAACATCCAGTGGATCAACAGCCTGTATAAATAATCGCTGCGCATTCACTGTGGAGATAAGGCGGCGGGGCAATCCCGCCGCCTTTTTCATGCTGATGCTTCCCATGCGGCTTCTCTTGCACGAGGCCGGCTCGCCGACTACGCTTAAGGGGCCAAGGGGTTGGCATCCAAAGGGGCTCAAGGGATGGCGCGGGCAAGGGCAGTGTTCGGGATCGCGACCGCATCGATGCTGGCCGCGTTGATCCTTTCACCGGCTTTCGCCGATCCGGCGACCGCACCTGCCGGTGGCGCGTGGGCGGTACGGGTGCAGATCCTCTACCAGGCAGACACGCGCTCGGTGCTGCGCAGGATGGTCCGTGTGTGGGACTTTCATCCGGATAAGAATCTCGACTTCGTCTGGGAGCCGGCGGCCGGCCAGTCACCTGACCGGACGATCGCCGAAGACGGCACCATCAACGGCAAGGGCAGGCTGGTCTGGCGGGTGCGCGGCTCGGCGAGCTATGATCCCAAAACCATCTATTCCAGCTATTTCGGTGACGTTCGGAATGGCCGGCCCGACGGGCAAGGCCGGCTCGAGCTGCGCTCGGGCGAGGTTTTCGACGGGCATTGGCTGGCCGGTGAACTCAACGGAAAGGGCATCCATGTCGATGCCGACGGCAACCGCTATGAGGGGCAGTTCGTCGCCGGCGTGCCGAATGGTGAAGGCCGATTGCTGTCGAAGACCGGCGAGATATTTGCCGGCTCATTTGTCGACGGGTTGAAGAACGGCAAGGGCCGCACGCGACTGGCCGGAGGCACCGTCTACGAGTCGCAATGGGCAATGGGCAAGCAGGTTGGTGGCTCCCGCCCCGACGTGCTGGCCGATGCCAGGGTCGGCGGGCTGCTCAAGGCGCAGACCGGCGGCGGCGACGCCGACAAGGTCGAGATCGGCGTCGCGGTCGACCAGCGCATGACCCAGCAATCCGATATGCAGTACCAGCATCTGGCGCGCGATGAGGATATCGCGATCTATCCGCAGGCGGACCAGTATAATGACAGCTGGAACGGCACCGGCCAGGTCACCACCAGCAATGTCTATGAAGGCAAGGACTGGGAGGACGCGCCGGCCTTTGCCGAGGTCGACCTGAAGACATCAGACCAATCCAGGGTCAAGCTCGACAGTCTGGAAATGAAGGTCGCCGCCAGCGATGCCTACCGCAAGCCGATGCTGTCGATATCGGAGCATTTCGGCTGCGTCGGCTTCCGTCCGGATTTCTCGATCGTCAACAATGGCTGGGGTGACGCCAATGACATGAAGATGTCTATCCAGTTCACCACGATCGATGACGAAGGCAATCCGACCGGTGATCCCAGCCGCATGTTCAGCAAGGACGTCGGCAGTTTTGGCGAAGGCGTCGACGTGTCGATCAAGAGCGTGCTCGCAGAGGCCGGCGTCGACACCGCCAGCCTGGAGACGGGGCGGTTTCCCTGTCCTTCGGTGGACAGTCTCAATGTCTGCCGCAGCCAGCTGACCAACAAGATCAAGTTCGGTGAGGTCGCCGACTATCTTGGCAATATGCAGCAGGCGATGACGCTGAATGCGATCGGCAAGTTCGACTATTCCTGGGCGGATGACGAAGGTCATGTCTACCAGCAGAGCGAGCCGTTCCGCACCTCCATCACCATGGCGGTTTTGGAGACGCCGGAAGCGATGGCCGAATGCGGCGATGGCGGCGGTGGCACGCCGGAAGCGATGCGCTACCAGAACATCGAGTTCCCGATCGGCAAGCATGACTACACCATCGCCATGCCGGTGCGTGGCAACAAGAAGATCAGCGCCTACACGGCGCGGCTGAAGATGTGGTCGTCGATGTCGTCGATCCATAGCTTCAGCATCGCCGCGCATTTTGCCGACGGCAGCGTGCGCGAGAGCAAGCCGGTGACCCTCTTCTACTTCCGGCCGAAACAGTCGTTGTTCGAGACCAAGACCGAGCCGGCGGCCTGTTACCTGCCGCGCGACATGGTCGGCTGCGGCTAACTATTTCCGGCCCATCTCGAAATAGTTGGGCAGCGGCAAAAGCCGGGTGAAGATTGTGCCCTGGGCGAAGACGCGCAGTTCCAGCATCGATCCCGACGACCGCTCGGCGCTCTGGTCGAAGAGGAAATTGCCGAGCGAATAGACCTCCGCCACATCGCCGCCGGCAAGCGGGACAATCGCCTCACTCGACACATGCGGATGGCCGCCGACGATGGCCGAGACGCCACGCAGCCGCATCTGGTCGGCAAGCATGTCCTCACGCGCCGACGGTTCGGTCTTGTATTCGCGGCCCCAATGGACGAAGGCGACCACCGGCCGCTCGGCATCCTCGTGCAGCAGCCGGTCAAGCAGGGCAGGGGTGAGCAGGTCGGTGTTCTTCGAGCCGTTGGTGTCGATGTCGGTCAGGCCGACAAGATCGAGATCGGCAAGCGCCAGCGTCTCGCCTTGACCGAAATGGGCAATGCCGGCCTCGTCCAGCGCGCGCAGCGTCTCGGCATATCCTGACGGGCCGAGATCATAGGCGTGATTGTTGGCGAGGCCGACGCCGGCGACATGTAGCCTCTTCAGCATGTCGACAGCCAGGTCTTGCGGCATCGCCAGCGTCATATCGTCGATCGCTTCCGGCACGTTGGGCAGGATGACGCCTTCGAGGTTGACGATCAGCGGCCGTGAGCCGGTGAGGGCCAGAACGCTGTCGACGATCCGGTCGGCAACGCCGTCGCGAACCAGAATCTTCTTCATCGCGCGGCCGAAATTCACGTCGCCGGCGAGATAGTAGATCCTGTCCTTCGGTCGCGTCGGGTTGTTGAAGCCGGGAGCGAAGGCGCCGAACAGCGCCACCACATTGCTGGTGGTCCGCTCGACATAGTCCGACGTGTGCTCCTGCGAGTTCTCATTGGCGACGACCAGCGGCTGGGCGCCGAACAACTCGCGCTGCAGCCTGGTCTGGATGTAGAGCGCGCCAACGGAATCGGCGTGATCCGGCTGGCGAAGGGATGCGATGCCGTCGAGCGACCCGGCGGCCAGCATGTTCAGCGTCTGCTGGTCGAAGCGCCGTGCGTCGTGCTGCGGCAGATAGTGCGAGAAGTCGGTGGATTCGACGATCAGCGTGTCCTGGTCGACGATCGGCTTCAGAGCCTCGGCCAGCCTGTCCCAGTCGCCGCGCCGCGCCTTGACCGACATCGCGACGGGCACGATTTTCGCCTCGGGGAAGTAATGGTGCAGGAAAGGCAGCATGGCGCGCACGCCATGCTCCTTGTCGAACAGGCAGGACTCCTCGACCATGTCACCGTGCGTTTCGAGCTGGCGCACCGCTTGCGCGTCGGCCGCCACCGGGCCAAGCACGGTATCGAAGCCGCGCAGCGTGGTGGCGTACAATTTGTGCGTCTTGTGGAAATGGTCCGGCGACAGGATGACGATCCGCTTGTAGCGGAAGCTGGACGCCGCCCGGAAACCCAGCGCCACCAGGTCGGCAGCCAGAAGGTGATGCGGAACGGTGATGCCGGTCAGCCGCTGGTTGGAAGGCTCGACATCCGCGACCTTGGCGATGGCATCCTTGAACAGCGTGGCGTCGTCGTAGAAGGGCGGGAAGTTGTTGGTGCCTTGCGGGCATACGACAGGCACGGCAAAAGCTTTAGAGGGAGGGAGGGCGAGCAGAATAATTATCAAGGTCAGCAGAACGTTGACCGGCAGTTTGCCTGGGCGCAGCCCTAGTCCCCTCATGGCTCGGCGAGCACAATGTTCTCCACGCCGCCGACATAATAGAACGGCTTTTGCTTCGACGACGTCAGCCGCACCACTTCGCGTGAAATGTAGTCGGCAAGGCCGAACAGCGTGACGCCGCCGTCGGACGTCCTGGCCTTGCCGCGCAGGCCCTCGAGGATCGAATAGGTGAACACGCCGTGGCCAAGTTCGGGCAGTTCGGCTGCGGTGTTGTTGGCGGCGGTGGCCGAAAACACGACGATGCGCGCGTCCTGCGCGTCCTTTTCCAGGCGCGGGTTGAAGGCGTTGGCGGCATGGCAGGTGTCGAGCAGCATGAAGCGCATGCCCTTGGCCCGCTCGACCGATTTCTGGATGTCCGACCAGTCGACAAGCGAGGAGCGCTTCCAGCGCTCCGCATCCTGTTTGCGGCCGTCGGTCGGGATGAAATAATAGTCCTCGTCGATGTTGATGCCGTGGCCGGCGACGAAGGTGATGGTGGTGTCGTGCTCGCCCGGTCTGTCGAGGAAATCGGCAAGCTGGTCGTCAATTGTGTCGGAGTCGGGCTCCATGACGGTGTCGGCGCTGGCGACGGCGTAGGTCTGCTTGGCCTTGTCGGGGGCCTCGTCGAGCGCTTCACGGTTGACCAGAACCAGCGTCTCCATCGATGAGAACAGCGGTGCCGATTTCTGCGAAATCACCTTGAGAAACTCGGTGGCATCATCGACGGGATAGCGCAGGTCGCAGGCGTGGCCCGAACAGGCGTCGGTCAGGAACGGATATTTGTCGACGCCGATGACCGCGACATAGAGCTTGCCCTTGGCCTCGGCCTTCTCGGTCTTTCTTGCCAGCGCCGTCACACTGCGTTCGGTCATATAACCGAATTCGTTGGTGCCGGTGATGCGGATGGTGTTTTCGCCATTCTCGACCGGTATCTCGACAATGGTGCTGTTGCCGTCCACCGAGCGGGCGGTGACGTCGCCGACATTGCGGCTGTTCGACAGGATCGAGAAGCCGGCGACATCGGTCCCGGCTTGCCTGGCCCCGGTGATCTCGACGGCGACATAACCGTCACGGACCTTGCTCTGGTCTTCGGCGAGGCGGATGTCGAATTCCGGCGGCTTGCGCTGCAGCAGCTTCTGCAGCTCATTGTCGACGCCCGGCCGCATCTCCTTGACCGCCTGTTTGGCGCTGCGGAGGATGATCGCGCGGCGCACCATTTCCGGGCTCCAGAGATATTTCTTCAATTGGCCGGCGCGGATGAAGCGGCCTTCATGGTCGCGGCCCTGGTTGACCTGCCAGCCGATCAGCTTGTCGCCCTCATCGGAGGAATAGTAGTAGCCCTGCGGCATCCAGGCGATCCATTGCGAGCCGGCAAAGAACATCGACACGATCAGCTCGTGCGTCTTCAGATTCCAGAGCCTGAGCGTCTGGTCGGCACTGCCGGTAACCAGCAGGCCGGCTTTCTCGGAAGCCACCATAGTGTTGATTTCGCCGGTATGGCCGGTGAATTCGCCCGACAGTTTCGCGGTCGCCGTCCTGTATTCGATCAGCGTGCCGTCATTGCCGCCGGTGATCAGGCCAAGGCCATTGTCGATCAGCGTGTAGGCTGAATGGACAAAACCTTTGGTGGCATCGTTCTCGATGCTGCGCACCATTTTGCCGCCATTGGCGATCTCCAGCACCGCGTTTTCCAGCGCGTCCTTGCCTCCCTCCCTGGTGCGCAGCGACCACTGGCCGTCTGTCGACGCGGCGCGGGCAAACGAGTCCGGCTCCGCAAGCGGCTGCGGGTCGTCGAAGAAACGCTCGGCGGTGGGCAGCACCAACCTGTTGTCCAGTGCGCCTTGTTCCTCCGGACAGGACACGCGCTCGGGGCAAGGGTTGGCATTGCCCCAGGCGATGACGTCGTTCGCCGTATCGATGCCGACGGCGGTCACCGGTTCGCCCACTCCCTGCAGCAGGGCCTTGCGCTCGCCGGTTGCGGGGTCCCAGACCTGGATGGCGTTGCGCGTGCCGCCGGCTGTCGCCACCAGCGAGCCGTCGGCATTGGCGGTGCTGGCATAGACCGTGCCGTCATGGCCGGTGTAGTCGAGCGCCTTCTCGCCGGTGTCGGTGTTCCAGACGATGGAGCGATGCCTGTCGGCGCAGCGATAGCCGCAGGAGGCGACCAGCCGCGACCCCTTGGCAAAGGTCAGAGAGCCGATGAGGAAATCCTGCTTCGGCATGGCGCGCAGCAGCGTGCCGTCGGCAGCGTGCCAGAGCTGCACCAGCCCGTCCTTGCTGCCGGTGGCAAACAGGCTGCCATCCTGCGACACGGCCAGCGCCATGACACTGATATCCCGCAGCGGCTCGGCTTCGGCCGGCAAGGCGATCTCCTCGCCCTTCGCGACGTCCCAGAGCCGGATGCCGTTGTCGGTCGTGGTCGCCGCCAGCCGGGTCCCCGCGGCAACGAAGGCGAGCTTGTCGATGTGCCAGGAATCGGCATCGAGCTTCTTGTCCAGCGTCCAGCCGGTCACGGATTTGTCGTCCAGCCGCCAGAGATAGACCACGCCGTCGGCGCCACCGGCGGCCAGGATCGTTCCGTCGGGAGAGAAGGCGAGGTCGTAGGTCGCGTAGTCGGCGGCCTTCAACACGGCCTTCATCTTGCCGGTGGCGAAGTCGAACAGTCTGACATCGCCATAAGGCGGCTTGTCGCCGAGGCTGGCGCCGAAATAGCCGCCGGCGGCGATCGTCTTGCCATCCGGCGAGACCGCGACCGCGAAGATCTTGCCGTCGCTGCCATTGCCGAGATAACCGCGAATGGTGCGCAGTGTCACCCCGCTCTGCCAATCCCAGATGCGGATGGTCTTGTCGTTCGATGCCGAGACGATGTCATCGCCGTCGGGCGTGAAGGCGAGGTCGGTGACCTGCGCACTGTGACCGCCGGTGTCGAGATCGAGGTGGAAGTCGGCCGCCTCTTCGGCGTGAGCAGCCGATGCGACAGCAAGCGCACCGGCCATGGCCAGCCAGCAGCAGGCACACATGAGGCGGCGAGCTGCTCCTCCCATGGCTATTTGACTTCGGCCGCGGGCTGCCCATTGCGCACATAGGTCTCGATCGCCGTGGCGAAAGTGGGTGAACCCGCCTTGCGCTGCTTGTCGACATAGCCGGCAAAATAACTCCAGAACGAGACGGCATAGTCGCGGAAATAAGCGTCGGTCACCTTGCGCGAACACAGATCGCCGTCGATGCAGAAAGACAGGCGGTTGAGGAAATAGACAATGCGGTCGAAATTTTCGCTGAAATCGGCGAGTGGCATGTCGCCACCGCTGGCGGTCATCGCCTCGATGCCGATCCGCTGCCGGAACACCTGCTCCTCGGTCGGCGAGGGGTTGGCGCTGAGCAGATTGTCGTATTTGGCGTTGAGGGCCGCAAGGCGATCTTTCAGCGCCCTTTGCGCCTGCTGGTAGTCCTTGGTTTCCCAGAGCTCAACCAGCGACATGGTCTGCTCGACGCGCTTCTGCTCCTGGTTGGCGAGGAACTGGTAGATCGAGAACATCAAGGTGAAGATGATGGCCAAGCGCACCAGCATACCCGACCAGGCATAGACCAGCATGCGCCAGTCACGGTCGGTGAACGGGTTCGATTCCTTCTTGATCTCGTGGCTGCTCGGCCAGGGAAAACCCTCTGTGGTTTCCGGCAAAGCCGGCTCCGTGGCTGGCGCCTTTGCGGGTGCGGCAGCTGCCGTTTGCCTGGTGTTGCCCGCCGGTTTTTTCATTGGCAGCTGTCCAGATCGATGATGGCGGAAGGATCCAGCACGATGCCTGGCGCCTCCAGCTTCTTTTTCAGGCATTCCAGCTGCAGGCGCGAAATCATGAACTGCACGTCGGGCTCCGCCGCCCCCTTGTTCGGCGACGGCAACGCCTCGACCACGCCGCGCGAGGCGCAGTTGCTGAGATCGACGACAACGGCGCCGCTGCTGCTTTTGGCGATCTGGTCGTACTGTTCGAGAAAACAGGTTGCCAGTTCCGAGTTGGTGACGATCTGCTTGACACAAAGACCGCAGGCCTCGTCCGCCGAAGCATTGGCGATCAGGAGCAGGCCACCAGCAAGGCCGGCCACCGCTCCACGCCAGGAAAAAATAGAATTCTTCACAATCGATCCTATCCGCCTCATCCGGCCATCATGCGCCATTGCGCCTGCCGGGAATGTTCTCATATCGCGCCGATCGCGCAAGAGCCGGCTCTTGTGCCGGCATTCGCTCAGGCGCGTGGCACCGTCTCCATCGGGAAGATCATCACCGCGCCCTTCGGGCCGCTCTTGTCGGCAAGCCGCATCACCGAGCGGGTTGCCGGCGCCATGCCGATATCGGTCAGCATGTCGGTGAAGCTGGCAGGGCCTAGCCCGCGCGTCATGGACGCAACGCCATCCTGTGCCAGGAAGCTCAGATCCTCCTTCTCGCTCTCCGGCGGCGCCTCGGTCAAAACCGCGATCATCCTTTCCATGCCGAAGCTGGTGTCGGTGAAGGCCAGCAGCCCCTCCTCGAGCGTGGCTTGCGGCGCAAGGCGCTCGGCAACGATGTGGGTGATCGAATAGTCGCTGCCGACATAGAGCACGTTGATGTCGACCAGCAGATCAGAGCCGTTCTTTGCCAGCACATGCACTTCGTCGCCCGGCGAGACGCGAGGCACCACGGAAGCCTGCAACGGTTCGAGGCCGTCCTTGTCACGGCGTTTGACCTGGAACTGGACGTCGACGTCCTCGGGCTTGTAATCGGAGGCCGCCGCCAGCCGCGAAAGCCCGGTGGCACGGAAGATGGTGCGCAGATTCCTCGTTGTCGCCTCGACCAGCTTTTTCCGGTCATCCATGTGGATGATGATCACCGGCGGCTTGCTGCCATCCTTCAAGGTCACGTCGCCTGAGGCTGGCAGGAACCATAGCGCCGGCTTGTCGGTCGCGTCCTTGGCGGCGCCGGCAATGGCATTCTCGCGCATCACCGCAAAGCGAAGCTCGGCGCTCATGCCGGGGTCGACCAGTTCGATGTTGAAGCCGGTCTCCTTGGCCGTGGCCAGTTCGTCGAGAACCGAATTGACCAGAGCGGTTTCCTTCTCAAGTCCCTTGGTCGCCGCCGGCCGCGCCACAACGAGCTTGTAGTCGACGGCGATCTCGGCCACTCGCGCATAGGCATTGGTGGGGATGTCGGCGAGCTTGAGCGCCGGCTTGTTGTCGAATTCGACCGGCTTGACGCGGCTCTCCAGGTTCTTGGCAGACTGCACCTCGAGATAGCCGACCGCGTCGGAAAGTTGCGACAGCGCCGACGGCAGGATGGCGAGCTTGCTGCCGGGGGTGAGGCGATGCAAAACGCCGGCGCCGATCGTCGCGTCGCCGTCCTTGATGACAACAGGCCATTGCATGACCGCGTCCGTCTTGTCGGTGCCGAACACGCGTGCGTCGAGTTCGCCTTCGAACAGCGGTGTCGGCCGCGTGCGGCTGTCGGCCGAATATTGCTGCAGCACGGCCTGGCCGAGCTGGCGATAGGTGATATTGGGATTCTCGGCCAGTTTCGACAGGATGGTGAAGGTGAACAGACCGAACCGTGGTGCATCCGTCGTGCCCTTGGGCAGCGGCATCTCCGGCGTCGTCTCCACCGTCTGGGCGGCATAGAAGGCGACCAGCTTGCCCTTGGTGATCGGTTCGCCGCCGGTTGGCGTCAGGTTGAAGGCGGGCTTGCGCGTGCCGTTGTCGTCGACGCCGCGCGAGCCTGCGGCGGATGTCGCCTCGTCATAGGCCTTGATCGCAGCGGCTCGCTCGGCTTCGCTGCCGCCGACCAGGTCGGCGAACTCGACCTTGCGCTCCATTTCGTCGTCGACTTCGACGGCGCGGGTCGCAGTGCCGGAATGGCAGCAGTCGAACACGACCCAGACGAAGGCACCCTTGTTGCGGATGGCGTCGAGCGCGGCGCCGATCTCGTTGTCGACCAGCGCATTCGGCACCCCGGCATCACGGTTTATCCATTTGTCGATGTCGACAGGCAGGAAAATCTCGTCGAGCCCGTCGGTCTCGTCGCCCTTGACCCTCTCCGGCTGCTGGGCGCCGTGACCGGACAGGTGCAGATAGACGAAATCGTCGCGCTGCACCTTTGCGGCGAGGTCGGCCAGCGCGGCCTTGATCGCGGCATGGGTCGGCAAGCCATTGGCGCCCGGGACGTCCTTGGCCAGCAGCGTGACATTCTCGGGCGCGAACCGCACCGGGTCGGGCACGTTCTTCAACAGGTACTCGTGGACGAGGCCGGCATCGTTCTTCGGCCCGATCAGCCAGTTCCTCTGTGGCAGGTTCGGATATTCGGTGCAGGCGACCAGCAGCGCATGATACGTGCGCGATGCAGCCATGGTCCTGAACGACACCATCCCGGCCATCGTCAGCGCGGACGTGCCGACCAGCAGCGTCCGCCGCGTCAATTTGATCATGATTGCTTCCCCAAGCCCGATCGAATTTCCCAAGCGCGGCAACTCTTGCCGAGGATTTTGTCAGTATTTTGAATGTTGCATCGCAGAGCAGCCCGCCTGTTATCCCACTCCGGTCGACGATAGGCGTTCTCGATAGCCTCCCGGGCAGAGATGTTGGAAACAGTAGCAAAAATGCCTGTTCGTCGCTATCTGGATGGACAGGGATCGTTTGCGCGCGGAAATGATGCGCAAGCGACGCAAGACAGGTTGGAAACAGGATCATGGCGGCAAGGGATGTGCTGACGAAGAACCAGCTGTGCGTGCTCGAGAAACTCGAGGCCGCCAGCGGGCCGCTCAGCGCCTACACCTTGCTCGACCAGCTGCGCGAGCGCGGTTTTCGCGCGCCGCTGCAGGTCTATCGCGCGCTCGACACGCTGGTGAAGTCCGGCTTCGTGCACCGGCTGGAAAGTATCAATTCCTTCGTCGCCTGCGCCGAGCCGCATGACCACAGCCATTCGATGACCGCCTTCGCCATCTGCGACACCTGCGGGCAAGTCACCGAAATGTCCGATCACGATGTCGACCACCGGCTGGACGAATGGGTCCGCTCGACGGGCTTTGCCGCCAAGAAGGCGGTGATCGAATTTCGCGGGACGTGTGCCAAGTGCCTGGCGCAGGCTGCTTAAGGTGCGCTGATATTCAGGTGATGCCGGTCTGTAAGTGGTGGCTCCCTGCGCTTCCAGTGCTCACGTGCCCAAAAGTACGCGCCGCTCCGGTTCTCGGGAGCCATCCAGTTTGGTCGCTTTGCGCCCGTCTTCGACTCCGGCTCGGCCTGACCTGAATCTCAACACACCTTGAGTTGGCGCTAATGCGCCTCGTCCCAGTTGTTGGCGGCGCGGGCGTCGACATGCAGCGGCACCGACATCGACACCGCCGGCATCGCCGCGTTTTCCATGACGTGGCGCACGATGGGGATCGTCGCCTCGACTTCCGCCTCGACCGTTTCGAAGATCAGCTCGTCATGCACCTGCAGCAGCATGCGGGCCGACAGCTTTGCCTTTTCCAACGCCTCGTCCATGCGCACCATGGCGCGGCGGATGATGTCGGCGGCGGTGCCTTGCAGGCGGGCGTTGATCGAGGCGCGCTCGTTGAAGGCGCGCAGCGACGGGTTCGACGAGCGGATATCAGGATAGTGGATGCGGCGGCCGAAGATCGTTTCGACGAAGCCATGCTCGCGGGCATAGGCCTTGGTCTCTTCGATGTAGTCGCGGATGCCGGGAAAACGCTCGAAATACTTCTTGATGTAATTGCCGGCCTCTTCGCGCGGGATCGACAGCTGGTTGGCGAGGCCGAAGGCGGAAATACCGTAGATGATGCCGAAATTGATCGCCTTGGCGCGACGGCGGATTTCCGAAGGCATGCCCACTACCGGCACGTTGAACATTTCCGACGCGGTAATGGCATGGATATCGGCGCCGTCGGCGAAGGCCTGTCGCAGTTGCGGGATTTCGGCGACATGGGCGAGCACCCGCAACTCGATCTGGCTGTAATCGGCCGAGACCAGCCGGTTGCCCTTGTCGGCGATGAAGGCGGTCCTGATCTTGCGGCCTTCGGCGGTGCGCACAGGAATGTTCTGCAGGTTCGGATCGGATGATGACAGCCGGCCCGTCGTCGTCGCTGCCAGCGCGTAGGAGGTGTGGACGCGCTTGGTGTCCGGATGGATGAAGCCCGGCAGCGCGTCGGTATAGGTCGATTTCAGCTTGGTCAGCTGGCGCCAGTCGACGATCTTGCGCGGCAGTTCATGGCCTTCGGCGGCGAGGTCTTCGAGAAGCTGCGCCGAGGTCGACCATTGCCCGGTCTTGGTTTTCGAACCGCCGGGCAAGCCCATGCGGCCGAACAGGATGTCGCCGAGCTGTTTTGGCGAGCCGATGTTGATGCGTTCGCCGATGAGTTGGTAGATTTCTTCTTCGAGGCGAGCGGCGCCCTGCGCCAGTTCGCCAGAGAGCCGCGACAGGATCTGCCGGTCGACCGAGATGCCGCGCTGTTCCATGCGCGCCAGTACCGGCACCAGCGGCCGCTCCAGCCGTTCATAGACCGACACCAGCCCCTTGGCGGCAAGCCGCGGCTTCAGCACCAGCCAGAGCCGCAGCGTCACATCGGCGTCTTCGGCGGCATGAGCGGTCGCCTTGTCGATGCCGACCTGATCGAAACCAACGGAGCTTTTGCCGGAGCCGGTCACGTCCTTGAGCTGGAGAGGGGTGTGACCAAGCCATTTCTCGGCAAGCGAATCCATGCCGTGACCATGAGGGGTGCCGGCATCGAGCACATAGGAAATCAGCATGGTGTCGTCAAAAGGCGCGACATCGATGCCATAGCGGCTCATGACGACAAGATCGTATTTCAGGTTCTGCGCGATCTTGAGAACCGACTTGTCTTCCAGCAGCGGTTTCAGCACGGCTAGCGCCTCGCGAAGCTGGATCTGGTTTTCGACCGTGCCTCCACCGAGCAGGTCACCGTTGCCGCTCTTGTGGGCAAAAGGAATGTAGACGGCGCGGCCGGGCGCGGTGGCGATGGACATGCCGATCAACTCGGCCTGCATCGGATCGGCCGACGTCGCCCTGACGTCGAAAGCGGCAAGGCCGGTCTCGGTCGCCTCGGCGACCCAGGCTTTCAAGGTCGCGACATCGCGGATGCAGTGATAGGCTGACGTATCTATCTTGCGGGTGGCCGCGCTCTCCAACCGGAGCGCGGCGAGCAGGGAAGGGGTGTCGCCTTGCTTTGGCGTTTCCGTCGCCGGTGTGGTTGTCGCTCCGCCAGCTTGGCCCAGTTCGGTGCCGGCCGCGCTTCGGGCAACGGCCGGCGCTCCCGATCCAACATCAGGCCCATGCGCGCTATCGGCGCGCTCGACGGTCACCGCAACGGCTTGGACATCACCGGCCTCGGTGCCGGTCGCTTCCGCCACGCGGCGGGTCAGCGAGGTGAATTCCATGGTCTTGAGGAAGCCGATCAGCTTCGGTCCGTCCGGCGCGTGCAGGACGAAGTCGTCCAGCCCCTCGGTCACCGGCACGTCATTCTTCAGCGTCACCAGCTGGCGTGAAATGCGCGCCTTGTCGGTGTTGGCGATGATCGATTCCCGCCTTTTGTCCTGCTTGATCTCGCTCGCGCGGGCCAGCAACCCGTCGAGGTCGCCGAACTGCTCGAGCAGCTGCGCGGCCGTCTTCGGCCCGATGCCGGGCACACCGGGTACATTGTCGACGGAGTCACCGGTCAGCGCCTGCAGGTCGACCATTTTCTCCGGCGGCACGCCCCATTTCTCGATGACTTCCGGAATGCCGATCTGGCGGTCCTTCATCGGGTCGTACATGCCGACCGTGTCGCCGACCAGTTGCATCAAATCCTTGTCGGAGGAGATGATGGTGGTGTCGCCGCCCGCTTCGCGGGCGAGCCTGGCATAGGTGGCGATGAGATCGTCGGCCTCGTAGCCTTCGATCTCGACGCAAGGCAGGTTGAACGCCCTGGTCGCCTGGCGGATCAGGCCGAATTGCGGGATCAGGTCTTCCGGCGGCGCCGAGCGGTTGGCCTTGTATTCAGGGTAGAGATCGTTGCGGAAGGTTTTCGAGGAATAATCGAAAATAACGGCGAAATGCGTCGGCACAATGCCTACATCGGTGTTGCGGGCATCCAGCATCAGCTTCCACAGCATGTTGCAGAAGCCTGAAACGGCGCCGACCGGCAAGCCGTCGGATTTGCGGGTCAGTGGCGGCAGCGCATGATAGGCACGGAAGATGTAGCCGGAGCCGTCGATAAGGAAGAGATGATCGCCTTTTTTCATGTCGGCAGGGATAGCGCGGCTCGATGCTGCGGTCCATGCCAAAGGCACCGGCACCCACCGGTTCCGGCAACACCCTGACAGAATGGCTGCGGGTCGGCCTGCTCACGCCCATGTTACAAAAGTGTAATTTTCATGCCCTTGAATCGCCACGTTCAAAGACACAAATAAGGGTCATCGGCAGTTTTCGCCGAGTCCGGAGCAAGGCCCGTCCCCCGCCTATCCCGGACACTTGCGGCAGCCTATCCCCCCTCTCCGGGCTGCCGCATCGTTTCGAGTAGAAGACCGCCGTGGTTCCCCCTCCACCACGGCGGTCTTTTTTTGTCGTTCGACAGGCATGGCGGGCCTTGGTCCAATCGTCCCGGGCTTTTCGTTTGCCCGGTCTGCCTTTACGGTTCCGGCACTGAATCGAAAGGCTTCACAAATGTCCGCAGTTTCTCCCGTTCTCGATCGCCTCGACAAGAATCTCGACCAGAGCCTTGAGCGCCTGTTCGGCCTGCTCAGGATCAAGTCGATCTCCACCGATCCGGCCTATGCCGCCGACTGCCGCAAGGCGGCGGAATGGCTGGTGGCGGAGCTCAAGCTGATCGGCTTCGACGCCAGCGTTCGCGACACGCCCGGCCATCCGATGGTGGTTGCGCATCATGACGGGCCAGCCGGCTCGCCGCATGTGCTGTTCTACGGCCACTACGACGTGCAGCCGGTCGATCCGATCGAATTGTGGGAAAGCGATCCGTTCGCGCCCGCGGTCAAAGAGGTCGAGCCCGGCCACAAGGTGATCACCGGGCGTGGTTCGGCCGACGACAAGGGCCAGCTGATGACCTTCGTCGAGGCTTGCCGCGCCTGGAAGCAGGTGCATGGCAATTTGCCGTGCCGCATCACCATTCTGTTCGAGGGCGAGGAAGAGTCCGGCTCATCGTCGCTGAAGCCGTTCCTCGGGGCCAATGCCGACGAACTCAAGGCCGATTTCGCGTTGGTCTGCGATACCGGCATGTGGGACCGCGATACGCCGTCGATCTGCGTCGGATTGCGCGGACTGGTCGGTGAGGAGATCACGGTGAAGGCCGCCGACCGCGACCTGCATTCCGGCCTCTATGGCGGTGCCGCCGCCAACCCGATCCGCATCCTGGCCAAGGTTTTGGCCGACATCCACGACAAGGACGGCCACATCACCATCCCGGGTTTTTATGACGGCGTCGAGGAAACGCCGTCGCAGATCCTGAAATCATGGGAAACGCTTGGCGAGACAGCCGAGACCTTCCTCGGGCCTGTCGGCCTGTCGATCCCGTCGGGTGAGAAGGGCCGCTCGGTGCTGGAATTGACCTGGGCGCGGCCCACCGCCGAGTTCAACGGCATCATCGGCGGCTACACCGGCAAGGGCTTCAAGACGGTGATCGCGGCGGAAGCCTCGGCGAAGGTCTCGTTCCGCCTCGTCCACAAGCAGGATCCGGCCAAGATCCGCGCCGCGTTCCAGAAATTCGTCAAGGAGCGCATTCCGGCCGACTGTTCGGTCGAATTCCACCCGCATGGCGGCTCGCCGGCAATCCAGCTTTCCTATGACTCGCCGTTCCTGGCCAAGGCCAAGAACGCGCTGTCCGACGAATGGCCGAAGCCGGCGGTGACGACGGGCGGCGGCGGCTCGATTCCCGTCGTCGGCGACTTCCAGACCTATCTCGGCATGGAATCGCTGCTGGTCGGCTTCGGCCTCGACGACGACCGCATCCACTCGCCCAACGAGAAATACGAGCTGAGCTCCTTCCACAAGGGCCAGCGCTCCTGGGCGCGGATTCTGGAAGCGCTAACCCGCTGACGTGGCGGGAACGCAACTTTCTGTTGATTTTTCGGCGGATCACAGCGAGGACGGGGCCACGAGATAAAGCGCCGCGGCGTCCCTTGCCGGTCAAGGGACGCCCAAGGCTCGACCGGAGAAGACAATGGCCGACATCCGTTTCCACAAACATGACCTGCCCGACCTTTCGCACTACAATGTCGGCGCGGTGGCCATCGACACCGAGACGCTGGGGCTCAACCCGCATCGCGACCGGCTGTGCGTGGTGCAGATCTCGCCGGGCGACGGCACAGCCGACGTGATCCAGATCGCGCCGGGCCAGAAGAAGGCGCCGAACCTTGTCAGCCTGCTGAGAAATCGCGGTGTGACCAAGCTGTTCCACTACGGCCGCTTCGACCTTGCCGTGCTCTACAATGCGTTCGGGGTGATGCCCGAGCCGGTGTTCTGCACCAAGATCGCCTCGCGGCTGACCCGCACCTACACCGACCGGCACGGGCTGAAGGACATCTGCTTCGAGCTTCTTGGCGTTGGCCTGTCGAAGGCGCAGCAATCCTCGGACTGGGCGGCCGAGACGCTGTCGCCCGAACAGCTCGAATACGCCGCTTCCGATGTGCTCTATTTGCACCGGTTGCGCGATGTGCTGGACGGGCGGCTGGCGCGAGACGGGCGGACAAAGGAGGCCGATGCCTGCTTCCGCTTCCTGCCGACGCGTGCCAAACTCGACCTCATGGGCTGGGGCGAAGAGGATATCTTCGCCCACAGCTGATGGGTTTGGCGAGGATCTGCTGCCGACGGCCCGTTTGGAACCAGATGCAGGCCGCCGCGTTCTGTCGGCTCAGTCTTGTCGGTTTAAAAGGGGGATGACATGGCGGACAGAAAGCCGATTTCGACCGCGCCGAGGGACGGCTCCAAGGTCTCCGTCACCTGGAAGGACAGCGACGGCGTCATCAACGAATCCATGGCGCAATATCGCGACGACGGCTGGTGGGTCTACACCGACAGTCATACGCAAAAGAAGGTCGAGCCGACCAGCTGGCGACCTGCCGCGAGCGATGATGACGACCAGTGAGCGCGCCGCTGGCGAGGCTGGCTGCTTTCGAATAGCCTGAAGTCGTTGATATCGAGGCCGATTCGGAGCTTTCCGCTTCGCCGTCGTCCTCTTGCTCGGAGGAAATCGCTATGGGTGCTGAAAGCCTGCTCGTCTTCATCATCATTGGTGCCATCGCCGGCTGGCTCGCCGGTCTCATCGTGTCCGGTTTCGGCTTCGGCCTGATCGGCAACATCATTGTCGGCATCGTCGGCGCGTTCATCGCCGGCTGGTTGTTCCCGCGGATCGGCTTCTCCATCGGCGGCGGCGTTCTCGCCTCCATCATCCACGCCACGATCGGCGCCATCATCCTGCTGGTGCTGGTCAAGGTCCTGAAACGAGCTTGAAGCTCGACAACCGAAAGAGCGCGCCATGAAACAGAATACGCTCTATCTCGTCATTGGCGCGCTCGTCGTCGTGGTCATCGCGCTCGGTATTTATGTCTATCGCGAACAGACCAAACCGAAGGGCGTCGAGCTCAAGATCGACGACAAGGGCATCTCGATCCAGCAGAATTGATGGCATCGGATCGGCGCCGACCGCCACCGCCTTGTTGTGGCAAGCGGGCGGTGCTGACGCGCCGTTCGAGCCGGTCCGCAAGCAATTGAATCCACATTGCTTCGATTTTTCCCGACTTAACCCGCCCTTAAATCGCCGCATCTACTCTTCAACCCGAACGCCATAGGCATCGGGGACAGACAGCACAGCGCATGGCGAACCGCAGAGACAGTCGCATCGAACCCAGTTTCGAGGGACCGCCGCAGGCGAGATCCTCGGCGGGTCTTTCGGTGAACGAGGAGGATCGCGTCGTGCCGAGCAACCGCAAAGCCTCTGCAAAACGCAAGCCGGCCAAGGGCAAATCGTCGCGCGGTGGGCGCGGCAGAAGCCGGCGCGGCCTGTTCGGCGTGTTCGGCCGGCTGTTCTACTGGTGTTTCGTGCTCGCCATATGGGGCGGCATCGCGGCGGCTGGAATCGTCGTCTACTACGGCGCCAAGATGCCGGCGGCGACGACCTGGTCGATCCCCGACCGCGCCCCCAACATCAAGATCGTCTCAGCCGATAACCAACTGCTCGCCAATCGCGGCATGAGCGGCGGCGAGGCCGTCGGCCTGCACGAAATGTCGCCCTATATCCCCGAGGCCGTCATCGCCATCGAGGATCGCCGATTCTATTCGCATTTCGGCATCGACCCGATCGGCCTGTCGCGCGCGATGGTGACCAATTTGCTTGGCAGGCATTTCTCGCAGGGCGGTTCGACGCTCACCCAGCAATTGGCCAAGAACCTGTTCCTGACCCCCGACCGCACGCTGGAACGCAAGGTGCAGGAAGTGCTGCTGGCGCTGTGGCTTGAGCACAAGCATACCAAGGACCAGATCCTCGAAATGTACCTCAACCGGGTTTATTTCGGTTCGGGCGCCTATGGTGTCGAGGCGGCTTCGCGCCGCTATTTCGGCAAGAGCGCGCGCGACGTCACCCTGTCGGAAGCTGCCCTGCTTGCCGGCCTGTTGAAGGCGCCGTCGCGGCTGTCGCCGGCGCGCGATCCGAAGGCTGCCGAAGAACGCTCGCAGCTCGTGCTTGCCGCCATGCGCGACGAGGGCAAGATCAGCGCCAGGGAGCTGGCTTCTGCGATGAGCGCGCCGGCGACGCGCTCGCCGTCCTACTGGACCGGCTCGGAGAATTACGTCGCCGACACGATCATGGAAGAACTGCCTGACCTGATCGGCGACGTGCGCGGCGACATCATCGTCGACAGCACCGTCGACCTGACGCTGCAGAAGCTCGCCGAACAGTCGATCCGCAGGCTGATCGACGACAGCGGCAAGAAGCTCAACGTCACCCAGGGCGCTCTGGTGTCGATCGACGATTCCGGCGCGGTGCGCGCCATGGTCGGCGGTTACGACTATTCGACCAGCCAGTTCGACCGTGCTTCGGAAGCACGCCGCCAGCCGGGCTCAGCGTTCAAGCCATTCGTCTATATGGCCGCCCTCGAAGCCGGCCGCACACCCGACAGCGTGCGCAACGATGCGCCGATCAAGATCGGCAACTGGACGCCCGACAATTACGGCGGCAAATATTTCGGCAAGGTGACACTGGCCACCGCGCTGGCCAAATCGCTGAATTCGGTCGCTGCCCAATTGACCATGGAGGTCGGGCCGAACGCGGTTGTCGAGGCGGCGCACCGCATGGGCATCCAGTCCGAACTGCAGTCCAACACCTCGATCGCGCTCGGCACTTCGGAAGTGACGCCGCTGGAGCTGACATCGGCCTATGTGCCCTTCGCCAATGGCGGCTACAAGCCGGACATCCATTTCATCCGCCGCGTGACGACCACCGACGGCAAGGTGCTTTACGATAGCGGTGGCGGCAGCGCGCCGCGTGTCGTCAAGCCTGAAATCGTCGGCATGATGAACTCGATGATGACGGGTACGGTCGAGACCGGCACCGCCCGGAAAGCAGCTTTCGCCTGGCCGGCGGCAGGCAAGACCGGCACCAGCCAGAATTCGCGCGACGCCTGGTTTGTGGGCTACACCGCCAATCTCACCACCGGCGTCTGGTTCGGCAATGACGACGGCAGCCCGATGAAGAAGGTCACCGGCGGCGCGCTGCCTGCGCAGGCCTGGCACGAATTCATGGTCGCCGCGCATGAAGGCGTGCCGGTGCGGCCGCTGCCCGGCACCTGGAAGTCGACACCGGCCGACACCATCGTGCCCGACGAGATACCTTCGGCAAACAACGCACCGCCGGCGCCGGTTCCGTCCGCATCCGTTGGCCGGCAGGCGCCGGCCGCACAGGCCGCTGCACCTGCGCCGCCGCCAGCGCCGGTCCGCGCGGCCCGTCCCGCGCAGACGGTCGATGCCGATAGCCTTGCCATGCCGGAAGACGATAGCGCCACCGCGTCGATCAAGCATCCGGTGCCGCCGGGCAATGTCGGTGGTCCCCTGAAGAAGAAGCAGACCTCGATCCTCGACATCCTCGGTGGGGGGTGAGCGGCAACTCGCCTCTCGCCTCCGCGACGCGGTTCGGCTACACCTCCCAAAATGGCTGAACTCGACACCAGAAAGACCATCGTGCTGACCGGCGCCAGCCGCGGCATCGGCCACGCCACGGTCAAGCGTTTTTCACGTGAGGGCTGGCGCGTCATCACCTGCTCGCGCCAGGCCTTTGCCGAGGATTGCCCGTGGCCGGCCGGCCCCGAAGACCACATCAAGGTCGACCTCGCCGACCAGGAAGATGTCGGCATCGCCGTCTCGGAAATCCGCCACCGGCTGGAAGCGCATGGCGGCCAGCTGCATGCGCTGGTCAACAATGCCGGCATCTCGCCGAAGCTCAAGGACGGCAATAGCCGGATGGACTCGATCGACACGCCGATGCATGTCTGGCGCGACGTGTTCCAGGTCAATTTCTTCGCGCCGATCATGCTGGCGCGCGGGCTGTTCAAGGAATTGGCGGCAGCCAAGGGCTCGATCGTCAACGTCACCTCGATCGCCGGCACTCGCGTGCATCCCTTTGCCGGCACCGCCTATGCGACATCGAAGGCCGCTCTCGGTTCGCTGACGCGCGAGATGGCGCATGATTTCGGCCCGCATGGCATCCGCGTCAACGCCATAGCACCCGGCGAGATCGACACCGCTATCCTGTCGCCGGGCACGGACAAGATCGTCGAGACCATTCCGCTGCGGCGCCTCGGCACCACGGCGGAGGTCGCCGACATCATCTTCTTCCTGTGCTCGCAGCAGGCGTCCTACGTGACCGGCTCGGAAATCCACATCAATGGCGGCCAGCACGTGTGAGCCGGTTGATCTTTGTCAATCGTGGACGCTGTCCCCTGCAAGCCCGTCTAAGTGGATAGTACTCTCTCCGGGGCCGTGCGGTTAGATCGCTCTCGCCCGTCCGGCAAGGCTGCCGAGCTTATGGTGAGAACGGCTTTGCCGCTGATGCTGCGTTGTCGCAGTGCGTCGAGGGCGTGCGCGACGCCTGTCCACGGCACGGTCAAGGCCACGCGCGTTTCAAGCCGGCCCGCCGCGACCAGAGCGAGCAGCGAGGCGATGTCCGCACCAATGCCTGAACCAGAAGTGTAGTACGCGAAAGTCTGAAGCCTCGCTCCCTCGTGACCCGGAACGAACTGGCGGAAGTTGATGGGCGTGAGTTCGCCGCTGCTCGAGCCGAACATGACAATGGTGCCGCCAGGCGCGACCCGCTCGATCGCGTGTGCGAGGCTCTCACCGCCGACTGACTCCGTGATCAGCGAAAACGGCCCTTCGGCCAGCTCGATCGACTCGACAACCCGCTCGGCTCCAAGGCCGCGGAGATCATCAGCATGCCTCGCGGCGGAGACCGCGGTCACCGACGCGCCCTGCTCGCGGGCGATCTGGATCTGGAAACGACCGACCGCACCGCTTGCGCCGGTGATCAGAACCCGCTGGCCGGCCAGGTCACCGCCGTGGCGCAGAGTGCGCAGCGCCGTCGTGCCCGCGACCGGAAGCGTGGCCGCGGAGACGAAGCTGACGTCATCCGGCAGGACGGCGAGGCGGTCAGTTGGAACGGCGACACGTTCGGCCCAGCCGGCCTGGTCGACCAAAGCCACAACCCGGGCGCCTACGGCTGGCCCGGAGCCATCGGCTGCTGCGCGTTCGACAACCCCAACGATGTCCTGGCCGGGTATCCAGCCGTTCGGTCGGATGGCGAGCAGGCGCAGTTCACCACGGTTCAACGAGGTTGCGCGGACCGAGATCAGGGCTTCGTTCGAGGCCTGCTGAGGCTCGTCGAGCTCGGCGAGCTTCAGCCCGGTGGCGCTGTCGGGAGAGATGACTAGGGCGAGCATGGTTCATACCTCATTGCTGCGTGGCGGACGCATAGCCTTCGGGCGGCTGCTGTGCCTCGGTCTTGCTGGTTCGCAGACGGCTGCTAATCGAAGAACCCTGCACCCCGCACGCTCCAGACGTGGTCATCCACAAGCCGGAACCTATCGACTTTCCCGCTTGAATAATTTAGATATCAGAGCAATTGATCGCTAAAAACCGTCAATCATGAGACAACCCCTCCGCTACCCCTGGCTCAATTTCGATGTGGATGAGCTTTCCGAGCCGGTGATTGCCGTGCGCGTTGACGTCACCGATACCAGGGCCGAGGTCCCCTCCCATCGGCACCGCAAAGGCCAACTTGTCTTCGCGCTCGGTGGCGGCGTCACCTGCCGCGTCCCCAGCGGCCTATGGATGGTGCCGCCTCATTGCGGCGTGTGGATTCCCGGCGATATGGAGCACAGCAATATCGCCACCGCCAATGCCCGGATTTTCTTCGTGTACATCGAGCCCGGAGCCACCGATCTGCCGGACCGGTGCTGCACGCTGTCGATCTCGCCTCTGCTGCGCGAACTGATCGTCGAGCTGGCCGATCATGGGCAGGACGACAATTCACGGCAGGATGTGCTGACCAAGGTTCTGCTCAGCGAGCTGCCGCGCATGCCTGTCCAGCAGCTGCATATGCCGATATCGTCAGAGCCGCGCTTGAGGCGGATCGTCGATGCCTTGGCTGAAAATCCTGCCGACCGCAGCAATCTGGCAGAATGGGCCCGGCGTGTCGCTCTCAGCGAGAGCAGCCTGGCACGCCTGGTGGTGAGAGAAACAGGCCTGAGCTTCGGACGCTGGCGCCAGCAATTGCATTTGATCGTCGCGATACGGGAACTGGCCTCGGGCGCGAGCGTGCAGCAGGTTTCGGCAGATCTCGGCTATGAGTCCGTCACGGCCTTCATCACCATGTTCAAGAAGGCGCTGGGCAAGCCTCCCGCCCAGTATCTCAGCAGCATCGCGCAGAATGGCGGCTCTGCGTTCGTTGCGTGATCAATTCGATTGACGGCGGACGGTTGAGATCGGCTATGCAATCTGTCACCGGCCGTCGGCCAGAGGCGAACAATAATCGTTCAGGATCGGCTCAGGCAGCGGACGGTTCAGAGGCCTCTGGTGGCTTCTGCCCCAACACCTCTTCGACAATCCCTCGTGCAATCTCGCGCTCGCCCATGATCACCGTGTCGGCGCCGAGGCGCTTGAGGTGATCGACCTCGGCGTCGGAATGGGCGCGGGCGATGACGTTGATGCCGGGATTGGCTGCCCGCGCGCGCAGCACGATCTGGCCTGCCTCGAAGGCGTTGGGGATGGCCAGGATCAGCCGCCTGGCGCCTTCAGGATTGGCAGCGGCGAACACTTCGGCGTTGGCGGCGTTGCCAGCCACGGTCTCGATGCCGTCGGCCTTGAGCCTGGCCAGTGTCTTGTTGGCATCCTCGATGACGAGGAAGGGCAGGGCGGCCTCTTTCAGCGCCGCGCCGACGAGGCTGCCAACACGGCCATAGCCGACCAGGATGGCGTGGTTGGCGAGGGCTGTCCTGGGCGGCGGCCCGTCTTCCCCTTTGGCCGTGGCCGCAACCGAGGCCACCTGGCCGGGTTCCGTCGCCGGGCCGACCGGCTTTGCCTCGACCGGCGGCGCCGTCCTGGCGGCCCGCTTCTCCAGCCATGGCTTCATCCAGTCGATGGCCAGGAACATCAACGGGTTGAGGACGATCGACAGGATGGCGCCGGCGAGGATCAGGTCGCGGCCCTGTTCGGGCAATAGTTTCAGCCCGACGCCGAGCTCGGCCAGGATGAAGGAGAATTCGCCAATCTGGGCAAGGCTTGCCGAAATCATCAGCGCCGTGGCCAGGGGATAGCCGAAGGCAATGACGATGACGAATGCCGCCAACGACTTGCCGATGACGATGATGGCCAGCGTCGCCAGGATCGGCCAGCCATTGCTGATCAGGCTGAACGGATCGAACAGCATGCCGACCGAAACGAAGAACAGCACGGAGAAGGCATCGCGCAGCGGCAGCGATTCCTCGGCGGCGCGATGGCTGAGCTCGGACTCGCTCATGATCATGCCGGCGAAGAAGGCGCCCAGCGCCAGCGAGACACCGAACAGCTTGGCTGCGCCGAAGGCGACACCGAGCGCGATGGCCAGCACGGCGAGCCGGAACAGTTCGCGCGAGCCGGTGTGGGCAACGTAGTGCAGGATCCAGGGGATGACCCGGCGGCCGACGACAAGCATGACGACGACGAAGGCGGCGACCTTGGCCAGCGTGATGCCGACGACGCCCCAGACGCCGTAACTGGCCGGCAGCGACAGCAAGCCGCTCGCGTGGGCGTCCGCCTGTTCCTGGCCGCCGAGCACGCCGGCAAGGGCCGGCAGCAGCACCAGCGCCAGCACCATGGCCAGGTCCTCGACGATCAGCCAGCCGACGGCGATGCGGCCGCGTTCCGTCTCGATCAGGCGCCGTTCCTGCAAGGCGCGCAGCAGCACCACGGTCGAGGCGACCGAGAGCGCCAGGCCGAAAACCAGGCCGGCGCCCATCGACCAGCCGAGCATCCAAGATAGGCCGGCGCCGAGTGCGGTGGCAAAGCCGATCTGGACGATGGCGCCGGGCAAGGCGATGGCGCGCACCGACAGAAGATCCTTCAGCGAGAAGTGCAGGCCGACGCCGAACATCAGGAGAATGACGCCGATTTCGGCCAGTTCGTTGGCAAGGCCGGCGTCGGCGACAAAGCCCGGCGTGTTCGGCCCGACCAGCACGCCGGCTACGAGGTAGCCGACCAGCGGCGGAATGCGGAAGCGGTTGGCGAGAGCCCCGAAGACGAAAGCCAGCCCCAGACCGGCGACGATGGTGGCGATAAGGGGCGTGTCATGCGGCATTGTCTATGGAGCGCCTTTCAAACCTGGGATGTCGGATGTGCGGCGCCCGAAGCCGCCGCCTGTTTGCAATATGGTGGATGGGGTGTCGGCGGTGCAACCCGCAAGGGCGCGAAATCGACGGCGACAGCGCAAAAACGAATGGCCGTCAGAATTCACGCAGATCATGCCACCGCCTGACCGAAAGGGTGGTGATTTCGCTGCCCTGCTTGGATTTTGGTGCAGGCGGCCTTAATCTACTAAATTGGTAGAATTTAGAAAAAACTGTTTTGCCGCATTTCGCGCTCGGCGCTAAAAGAGGTACAAATCAAGGCCTGCGGCAGCAGCTTGAATCCGCTCCATGTGCCAACGAGGAATATTTTTCTCTTGGCCGAGAAGCTTTCAGAAAAGCGATTGCATCCCGACAAACGATGCGCGAGTGCGTTCCTTCAGGTTTTTCGCGCCCGCGCGTAGAACTGCAAGCCTGTTCAGGATACCGCTAGCGTCCATGCCGCACACTGCTCCCAAGCTCAATGCCTTCCCCGTCTTCCTGCGGGTCGAGGGCGAAGCCGTGGCCATCGTCGGCAGCGGCGAACAGGCGCTGGCCAAGGCGCGGCTGATCGGACAGTCAAGCGCGGTCTTGCGTATCATCGCGGAACACGCTGAGCCGGACCTCTTGGCCTTCATCGCTCAGACCGGCGCGAACCATTTTGCCGCCGCTTACGACGCGTCGCAACTCGAAGGCGCGGTCATGGTGTTTGCCGCCAGCGGCGACGAGGAACTCGATCGCCGCGTGGCTACGGACGCGCGCCGGCTGGGTATCCCGGTCAATGCCGTCGACCGGCCGGAACTCTGCGATTTCTTCACCCCGGCGCTGGTCAACCGCGCGCCGGTCGCCATCGCCATCGGCACGGAAGGGGCAGGCCCGGTGCTTGCCCAGATGCTGCGCAGCCGCATCGACCAGATGCTGTCGCCATCGCTCGGGCCGCTGGCAACTCTGGCCGCATCGTTTCGCGGTGCTGCCGAGAAGCTGCTGCCGAAGGGCAATGCCCGCCGCCGCTTCTGGAGCGACTTTTTCGGCGGTGCGCCTGCCCATGCCGTCAACGCCGGCCAGCTTTCGCAGGCGCACGACACCGCTGTTGATCTTCTGCTTTCGAACACGCTGGCTTCGGGCCATATCGCGCTCGTCGGTGCCGGTCCGGGCGCCGAGGATCTTTTGACCTTGCGCGCGCACCGTCTGCTGATGGAGGCCGATGTCATTGTCCATGACGCGCTGGTGCCGGAAGCGGTCGTCGCCATGGGCCGCCGCGATGCCGAGCGCCTGCCGGTCGGCAAGCGCAAGGGCTGCCACACCAAGAGCCAGGCCGAGATCAATGCGCTGCTGGTCGAGCTTGGACGCCAAGGCAAGCGTGTCGTGCGGCTGAAGTCGGGCGATCCGCTGGTGTTCGGCCGGGCCGGCGAGGAGATGGCCGCACTGCGTAATGCCGGCATTGCCTATGAGGTGGTTCCGGGCGTCACCGCTGCTTTTGCAGCAGCAGCCGATTTCGAATTGCCGCTGACCTTGCGCGGCGTTTCCTCGTCGATGGTGTTCACGACCGGCCACGACCTCAAGGGCAATTCGCTGCCTGACTGGGCCAAGCTCGCCATTTCGGGCGCTACGGTCGCCGTTTATATGGGCCGCTCGGTGGCGGCCGAGGTTGCCGGCCGGCTGATCGAGGCCGGTCTGTCGCCCGATACGGCGGTGGCCGTGGTCGAGAATGCCAGCCTTGCCAATCGGCGTCGCTTCCACGGCACGCTTGCCGACCTGCCGTCGCTGGAAGCGCGCACCGATCTTTCCGGCCCGGTCATGACCATCATCGGCGATGCGGTTGCCGGCGCCAATTTTGAACGGTCCGAGCCGCTCGCGGCACACAGGCATGAAGGCGCGCCCGTGGCTGCCGCCGAAGGAGTTCAGCAGTGAAGATACTGACCGCCAACCGCCTGAGTGACGGCATTGCCGTCTGGTATGCCGATGGCGGCTGGGCCGAGACGGTAGACCATGCCGACCTCGCGCACGACAAGGCGGCCGAGGATCGCCTGGAGGCGATCGGTGCCAAGGCCTACACCGCCAACGAAGTGGTCGACGTCAATTTGATCGACGCCGATGTCGTCAGCGGCATCGTCGAGCCGGTGCGGTTGCGCGAGAAGATCCGCGCCGCCGGCCCGACCATCCGCAACGATCTCGGCAAGCAGGCTGCCCGGGCAGCTTAACAAGACACCAGGCATGGGCGGACGCGCCCTGAAAGACGAAGCATGTACCGTTACGATGAGTTCGACCACGATTTTGTCCAGGCCCGCGTCGCCGAGTTCAGCGACCAGGTCCAGCGTCGTCTTGCCGGCGAGATCACCGAGGACCAGTTCCGGCCGCTGCGGCTCATGAACGGCGTCTATCTTCAGCTGCACGCCTACATGCTGCGCATCGCGGTGCCCTATGGCACGCTGAACGGCAAGCAGTTGCGCATGCTCGGTCACATCGCCCGCAAATACGACAAGGGCTACGGCCATTTCACCACGCGCCAGAACATCCAGTTCAACTGGCCGGCGCTGTCGGACATCCCGGCAATCCTGGCGGATCTGGCAAGCGTCGAGATGCACGCCATCCAGACCAGCGGCAATTGCATCCGCAACGTCACCGCCGACCATTTCGCCGGTGCCGCCGCCGACGAGGTCGCCGATCCGCGCCCCTATGCGGAAATCCTGCGCCAGTGGTCGTCGGTGCATCCGGAATTCTCGTTCCTGCCGCGCAAGTTCAAGATCGCGGTGACGGGTGCCGAGCGCGACCGCGCCGCCATCCAGACGCATGATATCGGCCTGCACCTGAAGAAGAACGCCGCCGGCGAACTTGGCTTCGCCGTCTATATCGGTGGCGGCCAGGGCCGCACGCCGATGGTGGCCAGGAAGATCCGCGACTTCCTGCCGGAAGCTGACCTTCTCTCCTACTGCACGGCGATCCTGCGCGTTTACAACCTCTATGGCCGCCGCGACAACAAGTACAAGGCGCGCATCAAGATCCTTGTCCACGAGACCGGCGTCGAGGAAATCACCCGCCAGGTCGAGGCCGAGTGGCAGGAACTGAAGGACGCTGAGCTGAAGCTGCCGGACGCCGACATCCGCGCCATCGAGGCTTATTTCGCGCCGCCTCTGCTCGCTGACCGGCCGGACGGCGACGCAGCGGTGAAGCTGGCGCGCCTCGATTCGAAGAGCTTTTCCGATTGGCTCGACCAGAACGTGGTGACGCACCGCCATCCCGACTATGCGGCGGTGACCATTTCGCTGAAGGGCATCGGCGAGGTGCCGGGCGACGCCTCCGACAGCCAGATGGAAGCAGTCGCCGACATCGCCGAGAAATACGCCTTCGACGAGCTGCGTGTCAGCCATGAGCAGAACCTGATCCTGCCGCATGTGGCGCGCGCCGACCTCAAGGCGGTCTATGACGCATTGGTCGACATCGGGCTGGCGACGGCCAATTCCAATTTGATATCAGACATCATCGCTTGCCCGGGCCTCGACTATTGCGCGCTGGCGACGGCGCGCTCGATCCCGATCGCGCAGGAAATCTCGCGTCGCTTCGCCTCGCTGGAGCGGCAGCGCGAGATCGGCGAACTGAAGCTGAAGATCTCCGGCTGCATCAATGCCTGCGGCCATCACCATGTCGGCCATATCGGCATCCTCGGCGTCGAGAAGAAGGGCTCCGAGCTCTATCAGGTGACGCTGGGCGGCTCGGCCGACGAGAACACGTCGGTCGGCGAGATCATCGGCCGCGGCTTCAGCTCGGAAGAGATCACCGACGCCATCGAGCAGATCGTCGAGACCTATCTCGGCCTTCGGCTCAACAGCCAAGAAAAATTCATCGACGCCTACCGCCGTGTCGGTCCCGCGCCGTTCAAGGAGGCGCTCTATGCTGGCGAAGCCAAGGCCGCTTGACCGTATCGTCGACGTCGATGACGGCATCGCCGCGAAAGCGGCGGGGCTCGATGCGCTTTACGGGCATCTGAACCCGCTCGAGATCATCGAACGCTCGGCCCGCGAACTGTTCAACGACGAGATCGCCGCTGTGTCGTCATTCGGCGCGGATTCGGCTGTGCTGCTGCACATGATCTCCAAGATCGACCGGACGCTGCCGGTCATCTTCCTCGACACCGGCAAGCATTTCGAGGAGACCCTCGGTTATCGCGACGCGCTTGCCGCCGATTTCGGGCTGACCAACATCCGGGTGATCAAGCCCGAAGAAGCGGCGCTCGAACGGATCGATCCGACGGGCAATTTGCACCAGAGCAATACCGATGCCTGCTGCGACGTGCGCAAGGTCGAGCCGCTGGCGCGTGGCGTTGCACCCTTCCGCGCCTGGTTCACCGGCCGCAAGCGCTTCCAGGCCTCGACCCGGGCAGCACTTCCGGTGTTCGAAGCTGTCGGCCCGCGCATCCGCATCAATCCGCTGGCGCACTGGACGACGTCGGACCAGGCCGACTACATGCGCGCGCACGCGCTGCGCGAAAATCCGCTGGTCGCCTATGGCTATCTGTCGATCGGCTGCTTTCCGTGCACGCAGCCGGTGCAGCCGGGCGACGACGCGCGCAGCGGCCGCTGGGCAGGTCATGCCAAGACCGAGTGCGGCATTCATCTGTCGGGACTTGAAAAGTCGCTGACCGACGCATCGCTCTAGGGTATGTGGTATTCAGGTGGTGCCGGCCTGCAAATGGCGGTTTCCTGCGCTTCCGGTGCTCACGTACTTAAGTACGCTCCGCTCCGGTTCTCGGAACCCACCATTTTCGTCTCGGCCTGACCTGAATTTCACGCACCCTGAATTCTTTTGGACTTAGGAATTTTTGATGACTGAACCGACGACACCGGAGATCCGCCTCTGGACCCCAACGGGTTTTCGCGAGGACGAGTGGGCTCATGCCGAAAGCGCGGACGCGCTGTCCGGCAATGGCCGCTTCATCCTGCCGCTGCAGGCGTTCCTCCATCTCGATCCTGAGGTGCGCCGGTCCGCCAAAGAGCGGCTCGGCGTCGCGCTGCAGCCCGGCGACCAGCTCGAGAAGATAGTTGATCTGCTCGAGCAGCTATCACTGGTGGCACTGGCCTTCCCGGCCTTCAGCGACGGCCGCTCCTTCTCCAAGGGCGAATTGCTGCGCAGCCGTTATCATTTCGAGGGTGTGGTGCGCGCCACGGGGCAGGTTCTCGTCGACCAGTTGCCGCATATGCTGCGGCTCGGCTTTGACGAATTCGAGATTTCGAACCCGGTGCTGTTGAAGCGGCTGGAAGAGGGCCGCACCGGCGGGTTGGGGCTCTACTATCAGCCAACCGCCGTGCCGGAGCCCAAGGGACCAAAATATTCCTGGCGGCGCGTTCGCGTCAGCTGACGCAGCGGTAATTCCGCGCGTCTTTACATCGACTGTGATCGGGCCTTCTCTTGGTCATCCGGACGGAAACATCCGCCGGGTGAGTCTTGGAGCGTGCTTTGCGCGTCCTTTGGACGCGCGGCGCTCCAACCGGGAGGAGATCATGGATTTCGACTATGTCATTGCCGGTGGCGGGTCCGCCGGCTGCACGCTTGCCGCGCGACTCTCCGAAGATCCATCGAAAAAGGTTTGCCTGATCGAAGCCGGCGGCGAGGGCAAAGACCTGCTCATCCGCGCGCCGGCAGGCGTCATCGCGCTGTTGCCGGGCCGGCCGAAGATCAACAACTGGGCCTTCGAGACGGTGCCGCAGCAGGGGCTTGGCGGCCGCAAGGGGTACCAGCCGCGCGGCAAGGCGCTGGGTGGCTCGAGCGCCATCAATGCCATGCTCTACACACGCGGGCACCGCGGCGACTACGACGAATGGGCCGATCTCGGCTGCGACGGCTGGTCATGGGACGAGGTGCTGCCTTATTTCCGGCGTGCGGAAGGCAATCAGCGTGGCGGTGATGCCTTGCATGGCGGTGACGGACCGTTGCGGGTCGCCGAGCAGCAGGAGCCGCGTGCGCTCTCCAGGGCCTTTGTCGAGGCTTGTAGCGAAAACCAGATCCGGCGCAACGATGATTTCAACGGGGCCGAACAGGAAGGAGCCGGACTTTATCAGGTCACGCAATTCTGGGGCGAACGCCGCAATGGTGAGCGCTGCTCGGCGGCCGCCGCCTATCTGCATCCGGCGATGAGCCGCCAAACCTCACCGTTGTCACCGGAGCGCACGCCACGGGCATCGTCCTTGAAGGCAAGCGGGCCACCGGCGTGCGCTACCGCGCGGGCAAGGGCGAAGCCGTTGCGAAAGCCAGGCGCGAGGTCATCGTTTGCGCAGGTGCCTTCGGCTCACCACAGCTCTTGTTGCTGTCCGGGATCGGCCCGGCTGTCGAGCTTGCAGCGCACGGAATCCCGGTCGTTCATGAACTGCCAGGCGTCGGCAAGAACCTGCAGGATCATCTCGATTTCATCATGGGCTGGACATCGAAGGATGCCGACATGATGGGCATAGGCCTGCGCGGTCTGCCTGGCCTGTTGCGGCATCTGCGGCACTGGCGCAAGGATGGCGGCGGCATGATCGCCACGCCCTACGCGGAAGGCGGCGCCTTCCTCAAATCCGACCCGGCGATCGACCGGCCCGACCTGCAACTGCACTTCTGCATCGCCATCGTTGATGATCATGGCCGCAAGCTGCATATGGGTTATGGCTTTTCCTGCCACGTCTGCGTGCTGCGACCCCATTCGCGCGGCGAGGTCGGGCTGTCGACGCCGGACCCGCTGGCGCCACCTCGCATCGATCCGCGTTTCCTGTCCGACGAACGCGACGCCGAGCTGCTGCTCAAGGGGGTCAGAATGATGCGCGGCATATTGGAGGCGCCGGCGCTGGCCAAATACCGCGCCAAGGAAATCTACACCGCCGGCGTTTCGAGCGATGCAGAGCTGATGACCCATATCCGAGCCCGCGCCGATACGATCTATCACCCGGCGGGCACCTGCAAGATGGGCATCGATGATCTGTCGGTGGTCGACCCGCAGCTCCGCGTGCGCGGCATACGGGCCTTGCGGGTGGTCGACGCCTCGGTGATGCCGACGTTGATCGGTGGCAACACCAATGCGCCGACCATCATGGTCGCCGAAAAGGCGGCGGACATGATCAAAGCGGCCGTCTGATCGGAGTTCTGGTCGAACCAGTAGTGCTATCTTCGCCTGTTGTGGAACGTCTCGTGGCGATGCCGACGGCAATCAACATGAACTGGTCTTACCAATCATGCGATTTGCGCTTTCTCTTTTATCGTCCTGCCCTTAGGATAGGTCCATTATTTCGTGATCCGAAATAAATGTGGCCACAAGGGAGGAACCGGGAATGGCTGGCAAGAAAATACTGATGCTCGTTGGTGAGTTCAGCGAGGAGTACGAGATTTTCGTCTTTGAACAGGCCATGCATGCCGTTGGCCATACGGTGCATGTCGTCTGCCCCGACAAGAAGGCCGGCGACATCCTGAAGACGTCGCTGCATGACTTCGAAGGCCACCAGACCTATACGGAAAAGCCTGGCCATGACTACATCCTCAACAAGACCTTCGCCGAGGTGAAGCCGGACGACTATGATGCCGTCTATGCGGCGGGCGGGCGCGGGCCGGAATATATCCGCATCGACAAGCGGGTGCAGGCGCTGGTGCGGCATTTCCACGAGGCCGGCAAGCCGATCTTCACCATCTGCCATGGCGTGCAGATCCTGATCGCCGTCGACGGCGTGGTGCGAGGCCGGGAAGTCGCGGCGCTACATTATTGCGAGCCGGAGGTGACGCTGGCCGGCGGCATCTACATCGACGTCGCGCCGACCGGCGCTCATGTCGATGGCAATCTCGTGTCAGCCAAGGGCTGGCCGGGCCTGTCCAACTTCATCCGCGAATGCCTGAAGGTGCTGGGCACGGAAATCCGCCATGGCGAGATCCTGATGCGCGACGAGCGCCAGGCGGCCTGATCCGGAGCAATTCCAGGCAAAACAAAGACAGCAAGTCCAGGAAAAGTGAAACGGTTTTCCGTCCGGAATTGCGCCAAAACCAAATCCAGGATTTTGCCAATGCCGCCGCGCCGTATGGTGCGGCGGTTCTCTACGCCGCTGCCAGCGCCTCGCGGAACGACACCAGCTTGCGGCGGTTTTCGTCCCACAACGCCAGTTTGACGCAGCGCAGGCTGTCGAGCAGCGTGACGCGACCGATGCCGCGCAGCTCCGGATAATCCCGCAGCACTTCCTGCAACCGGTAGCCCGGCACCTTGGCGGAGAGGTGGTGGACGTGGTGGACGCCGATGTTGCCGGTGAACCAGTTCAGCACCGGCGGCAGATCGTAGTAGGACGATCCGTGCAGGGCGGCGTGCTGGAATTCCCAGTCGGCGTCCTTTGCCCATTCCGTCTCCTCGAACTGGTGCTGGACGTAGAACAGCCAGATGCCGGCCGAACCGGCGAGGATGACGATCGGCAGATGAACAACCAGGAACGCGCCGGGGCCGACGAACCAGATGAGGATAGCTGCCGTAACTGCGATGCCAAGATTGGTGGTCATTGACGACACCCAGGGCGTCAGGCCGCCCCGCATCATGCCGATGGGCAATCTTTGCTCGAAGATGAACAGCCAGATTGGCCCGAGCCCGAACATCACCAGCGGGTGGCGATAGAGACGATAGGCAAGGCGGCCTCGCCATGACAATTGCCGGTATTCGGCAACGGTCAGCGTCCTGATGTCGCCCATCCCGCGTTCGTCAAGATTGCCGGCGCTGGCATGATGGGTCGCGTGGGCGCGCCGCCAGCAGTCGTAGGGCGTCAGCGTCAGAATGCCGAGCGCGCGGCCGATCCAGTCGTCGGCATAACGATTGGCGAAGAAGGAGCCGTGGCCGCAATCGTGCTGGATCATGAAGATGCGCACCAGAAACCCGGCCGCCGGAAGAATGAGGACCAGACCCCACCAATGACCGTAGGAGTAGGCGGCCGAAGAGAGCGCCCAGAGCGTGACGAAGGGAATAAGGGTGATGGCGAGTTCGAGCGCGCTGCGGCGCCTGTCGGGCTTCTTGTAGCGCGCCAGAATCTTAAGCCAGGCGCGCTTGCTGTTGGCGGCCGCCTCAGGGGAAATCATGTTCATCAGGAAGCATAGTCAGGGCGCCCCGCCACCGCAAGACACAGGTCACGCAAAATTACTGTGCGTAATTGTCGCGTGCCCGGCGGTCGAGCCAGCCAATCGCTTGATCAGCGTGATGGTTCACCCTTGGAGCGCCGGGCTTTCAAGTCCAATCGTTCCGGGACCCGATGCTCGCTCTGTCGTCTGAGCATAGGGGTTTTCCGCTTTTAGGGCCGATCTCTACTCGCGATCGAGGATGGGGCGGTTGTCGTGCTATTGCCGGCGCCAGCCGACGTCACTGTCCTCCGCCCCGTCGAGGCGGTCGAGCAACTCCCTGAAGCGGTCGGGAATGTCGGCCTCGGTGCGGAAGGCCGGCAAGGTGCGCAGAAAGCGCGTCACCGCCTCGGCGCCGAACTGGCGCCTGACCTCGGTGGCCAGCTTTTCTCCCTTTTCGCCTTTGTTGCGGGTCATCGTCTCAAAATCCTGTGTCGGCTTCGAAACTCCTCCAGCAAGGGAATGGTTCCCGCATCACGCCTTTGTGGCAAGCAAAGCTGGCGATCAGGGTAAAATTTGAATTAAAATCGAAGGACCCTGCCGTTCGTTGTCCTGCCCTGGCCGAGAGCCTCCACTATCGCTTACCCCTTGATTTTTGGCCGCCAAACCTCGATATCGGGCTCAAAATCCCTACCATTCGAGATTGACGGGAAACGGCGATGAGCGACCAGGCAAAAGACGAACGCGCGTCCGATGAAGTCGAGGCGACCGAGGCCAATGCCGAGCGTACGGAGGGCAGCATCGATGGCGACTATGAAGCCCTTGTGCGGCTGCTGAAGGAAAATGAAGACCTGAAGGACCGCGCGCTGCGCGTCGCGGCCGAGATGGAAAACCTGCGCCGCCGCACCGCACGCGACGTGCACGACGCGCGCACTTACGCGGTGGCGAATTTCGCACGCGACATGCTGTCGGTGTCGGACAATCTGCGCCGCGCGCTCGACGCCATCCCGGCCGAGGCCAAGGCATCCGGCGATGCCGGCTTCAAGGCGCTGATCGAAGGCGTCGACCTCACCGAGCGCGCCATGCTGTCGGCGCTGGAACGGCACGGGGTCAAGAAGCTCACGCCGGAAGGCGAGAAGTTCGATCCCAATTTCCACCAGGCGATGTTCGAAGTGCCCAATCCGGATGTCCCGGCCAACACCGTGGTCCAGGTCATGCAGCCGGGCTATTCGATCGGCGAGCGGGTGCTGCGCCCGGCCATGGTCGGCGTCGCCAAGGGCGGCCCCAAGCATGCCGCCGGCGAAACACCGGTCGAGCCGGGGCCGGTCAATGAGCAGGCCGAGAAGGATGCGTAGTTAGGGAATAAGGCAGGTAGAGGCAGTAGGGCAGTAGGGCAGTAGGGCAGTAGGAGAATTGGGAGGTCGTCCCAAGAGTGCGGCTTCGTGCTAAAACATACTGCCCTACTCCCCTACTGCCTTACTCCCTGGTCCTGCCATGAACCCCATCGCGCTTCTCGACTATGCCGGTGTCGCCGTCTTTGCCGCGACCGGGGCGCTTGCTGCTTCACGCAAGCAGCTCGACATTATCGGTTTCCTGTTCCTGGCCAACGTCACCGGAATCGGCGGCGGTACGTTTCGCGACCTGATCCTCAACGTGCCGGTGTTCTGGGTGGGAAACCGCGACTATGTGCTGATCTGCGCGGTGGTGGCGGTGGTGGTGTTCTTCACCGCGCACCGTGTCGAATCCCGTTACAAGCTGCTGCTCTGGCTCGACGCCATCGGCCTTGCCGCGTTTTCCGTGATGGGCGCGGCCAAGGGACTTGCCATCACCGGCTCGCCGGCGGTGTCGGTGATCACCGGCATGCTGACCGCCACATTCGGCGGTATCCTGCGTGATCTTCTGGCGGGGGAGCCTTCGGTGCTGCTGAAGCCAGAAATCTATGTCACGGCCGCGCTCGTCGGCGCTGCCATCTTTACAGCAGGCGATGTCGCCGGCTTGCCGCAGATTGTTTCAGGATTGGCCGGCTTCGCCGCGGCGTTCGCCGTGCGCGGCGGCGCGCTCCGTTTCGGCTGGGCGTTTCCCCCCTACAAGAGCCGGCCCGGCCGGCGACCAGAAGATATTCCATGAAAAGAAAGAGAGTAGCGAATAGGGAGTAGCGAATAGTGGTTGTTGCCGTGCAGCTCCCGCTACTACTTCCTATTCCTATTCCTATTCCTATTCCTATTCCTATTCGCTATTCGCTATTCGCTATTCGCTATTCACGCAGCGAAGCGCTGGGCTTCCCCGCCATAGTAGTTGACGTAGCGGGCGCCGATTTCCTTGACCGGCATCACGACGAACACGTCGACCGTCGAGAATTCGCGGTCGATAACGCAGCCATCGCCGATGCGGGCGCCGACGCGCAGATAGCCCTTGACCAGCGGCGGCATCGCCGCGATCGCTGCCTTGGCGTTGACCGCTTCGATCGGCATCAGATCCATCGAACAGTAGCGCCCGGACACCGCGCGTACGTCCCAGGCCGAATTCGTCCGGCAATGGTGGGCGAGATAGGTGAACGCTTCGGCATGCGCGGCCGGCACGGTGCCGTGGAAGGACGCGCAGCCGGTCATCACACCGATTTCGTAGTGGTTGATATAGGCCCAGATACCTTGCCACAGCGCCTCGATGGTGCGCTTCGAGCGGTATTCAGGCAAAACGCAGGAACGGCCGAGCTCGAGAAAACGCTGGCCGGGATGACGGGCGATGAGCTTGGTCAGCTCGAATTCGCCCTCGGAATAGAATCCTCCCGCGGCGGCCGCGATTTCTTGCCGCAGCAGGCGATAGGTGCCGACGATGCGGCGATGTTCGGGGCCGGAGAGTGAAGTATCGAAGACAAGCAGATGGTCGCAGAGCGGATCAAACCGGTCGGCATCACGGCGATCCTGCGCCTGGAACAGATCCTTCCTGGCGCCGAGTTCATCGTAAAACACTCGGTAGCGGACTTCCTGCGCGGCCGCGATCTCGGCCTCGTTGCGGGCAAGCCGCACTTCAAGATTACCTATTCGGCCGAGTGCTGCGCCCTTTATGACGGAATCGACGTTACGTCCGGCAAGCAAGCTGCTGGCGTTGGGCCGAGTGTCACATTCCGGCATAACTGTATGCACGAGTGATTCTCCTTCGAGCCATCCCTCTTGGCACGGGGATACGGTGTAGGTGCAACAGGATTGTGACAGTACCGTGATACGACGTCGTGGGCAATACTTCGTCGGCTGGCGAATACGGTCAACCGGCTACGTTACGCGAGCGGGCGGGGGTGGATGGGCGGTCGAAATCCTGACCTTCGGTTCGGGACCATGCGCTAGGCCGCGACCTGTCCTTCGACGGCATTGACCAGCGCGTCAGGGTCGAGTGGCTTGGTAACGAAGCCGCTGGCGCCATGGGCCAGCACCGCATGGCGGGTCTTTTCCTGGCTATCGGCCGACAGCACCATGATCGGCACCGGAGGCACGGCAGTTTCCTCCTCGTGGCGGCGGATGGCGGCAATCGCGTCCAGCCCGTCCATGACCGGCATGTGAAGATCCATCAGAACCACGTCGAAGCGGTGGTTGTGTCCGGCGCCGGTGACAGCCTCGACGGCGGCCTTGCCGTTGCCGACCACCTTGACGCGGTGCCCGGCCTTCAGCAGCGTGGCGCGGGCCAGCATGGCGTTGATGTCATTGTCCTCGGCAATCAGCACCGACAGGCCCCGCTGGCGGCTGCCAACGGCACGAAGTGCGGGCCCGCGACTCTTTTCCGGCTGCGGCTGGGCGAGGGCGGGAGCATGACTGTTCAACAGCACACGCAGAAGCGTTCCGCCACGCACCGGCCTGGCAAGGAAGGTTGCGTAACCGCTGGCGCGGAACTCGCCAAGCATGCCACGGTCGGTCGGTGCGATCAGCGTGATGGCCTCGCAGTCGTCGAAACCGCTTTGGCGCAGGCGCTTGAGCAGCCTTCCGTCGCTCTCTTCCATGGCTGCGTCGACCAGAAGCACATCGCAGCCGTCGGCGAAGGGCGCGGCCTGCGCGGCGGTGGTGGCGACATCGACCGCGCCGCCATTGGCGCGGATGGTGCGGGCGATGGCGTCGGCCTCGACGGCGTTTTTCGACAGGATCACCGCGCGCTTGCCCGAGAGCGCGTTCTGCCGGCTCTGCGGCGCCTCGGTGGCCGATATTGCCGGGATTTCGAAGACGAACTCCGATCCCTGACCGAGCCGGCTCGATACTGAAATCGTGCCGCCCATGGCGGCCACCAGGCGTTTGGAGATGGCAAGGCCGAGGCCAGCCCCGCCATGTGTGCGCGTCGACGTGCCGTCGGCCTGCTCGAATTCTTCGAAAATGCGCTCCAGGTCGTCCTCATGCAAACCTGGACCGGTGTCGGCGATGGTGAAGCAGATGCGGTCGGTGGTCTCGGTGCGCGCGCGCGCGATGCTCACCAATACGCCGCCGCTGTCGGTGAACTTGATGGCATTGCCGATCAGGTTGAGCAGCACCTGCCTGACCTTGCCCGGATCGGCGGTGATCAATTGCGGCACGTCGGGTTCGACATGGCAGCCCAGCCCGATATCCTTGGCGAAAGCGCGGGCGGCCAGCAATTCGACGATGTTGTCGGCGATCTCGCGCACCGACATCGGCTGCGGCTCCGGGTCGAAGCGTCCGGCCTCGATCTTGGAGTAATCGAGCAGATCCTCGATCAGGGCGAGCAATGCGCTGGCCGAGGTCGACACGGCGCCGACATAGGTCTGCTGTTCCGGCGACAGGCTGGTGTCGGCCAGCAGCCTGGCCATGCCCATGATGCCGTTCATCGGCGTACGAATTTCATGGCTGACGGTGGCGAGGAAGCGGGATTTGGCCTGGCTGGCGTATTCAGCCCGCTCGCGAGCGGTGATCAGCGAGGATTCGGCGCGTTTTCGGGCGGTGATGTCGCGCGCGATGGCGCGATGCGAAACGGCGCCGCTGTCCTTGTCGCGCACCGACAGTTCGATCCACGAAAACCAGCGCGGACCGCTCGGCGTGCGGATGGCGACATCGGTGGAGCTCAGGCACTCATGGTCGGAAAAGGCGGCATCGGGAACGATGCCGACATCGATGCCGAGTTCCGCCAGGGTCTTGCCGGCGAGGTCGCGTTGATCGCTTTCGACGAGGTCCGCGAAGATCTTGTTGGCATAGACGATGTAGCCATCGCGGTCGCGATGAATGACGAGGTCGCCAAGCGCGTCGATCAGGCCGCGAAAGCGTTCCTCGCTCTCCTGCATTTCCCACATGCGGTCGGCCAGCGTCTCGATCTCGGCGCGGCTGCGGGCAGTGGTCTCGTCAAGCAGGACCGCGGTACGGTGTTTGCTCCGCCTTGCGTGCAGATGCATGACAAGGCCGGCGAGGCCGGTTACCAGCAATCCAACGCTGATGAAGATCGGCGCCCCGGTCAGATGCGCCAGGCCGGCCAGCACGACGATGGCGACAAACGTCAGGAGGGGCAGGCCTTCGCGCGTGGAGAACTGTGGCTCGGGCACCAGCGGCGGCGCGGCGACAAAGCGCCGCGTCGACGTCGGCGGGGTCGCCGCATCAACGTCTTCGCCAGTGTCCGCCTGTTGGCTGCCGGATTCCGCGATCATGCGAGACCCTTGCCAGATAGAGATTATGGAAAATTGCGGCGGATCGTTCGAATTTTAGCGGATGAGCGCTTTTTGCCGCCGCGGTGGCGGATTTGCCATCAGACGTGGCAATTCCGTCCGCTTTCTCCCGGCCGTCGAGCGGTTCACATATCCACGACGACGCGCCCGCGGATCTTGCCGTCGACGATGTCGTGCGCGGCATCGACGATGCCGTCGAAACCGATGGTCGTCGACAGGCTGGCGAGCTTCTGCAGATCGAGGTCGGTGCCGATGCGCCGCCATGCTTCGAGGCGGACCGCCTTCGGCGCCATCACCGAATCGATGCCGAGCAGCGAGACGCCGCGCAGGATGAAGGGGGCGACGCTCGTCGGCAGGTCCATGCCGCCGGCCAGGCCGCAGGCGGCGACCGCTCCACCATAGGAGGTCATCGACAGGACGTTGGCCAGCGTGTGGCTGCCGACCGCATCGACGCCGCCGGCCCAGCGCTCCTTGGCCAGCGGCTTGGCCGGCTGGGCAAGCTCGTCGCGCGATATCACTTCGGCGGCGCCAAGGTTGATCAAATAGGGGCTTTCGGCATTGCGGCCGGTGGAAGCAATGACATGGTAGCCGAGGCTGGACAGGATCGAAATCGCGACCGAGCCGACGCCGCCGGCCGCCCCCGTCACCACCACCGGGCCGCGATCGGGCAGGATGCCGTGCCGCTCCAGCGCCATGACGCAGAGCATGGCGGTATAGCCTGCGGTGCCGACCGCCATCGCGTCATGCGGGCTCATCCCTTGCGGCAGCGGCACCAGCCAGTCGCCCTTGACGCGGGCGCGGCCGGCATAGGCACCGAAATGGGTTTCGCCGACGCCCCAGCCGTTCAGGATGACCTTGTCGCCGGCGCGCCAGTCGGGATGGGAAGACGAGATGACGGTGCCAGCGAAATCGATGCCCGGCACCAGCGGCCAGCGGCGGATCACCGGCGCCTTGCCGGTGATTGCAAGACCATCCTTGTAGTTCACCGTCGTCGCCTCGACTGCGATGGTGACGTCGCCTTCCATCAGGTCGGCCTCGGTGAGATCGGTCACTGCTACCGACTGCTTTTTCTCGGCGTCACGCGAAACGAGGATGGCTTTGAAGGTTTCGGGCATCTCTTTCTCCGCGATCTTGTTTAGCGACATGGACTGTGCGGCGATGGCCGCACGGGGTCAATCGTTCGAAGGTCTCGGCTCGCGCCGCCAGCCGAACAGTTCGTCGAAGACGACCAGTGCCGCGCCCACCGAGATGAAGGCGTCGGCCAGGTTGAAGACGGCGAAGGACCAGACCGGCGTGTGGAACAGGATGTAGTCGATGACGTGGCCGTAGACGGCGCGGTCGATCAGATTGCCGAGTGCGCCGCCGACGATCAGCGCAAAGCCGGTGCGGGCAAGGATCTGGGACGACGCGATTCGCGTCGCCAGGAACAGCACGAAGGCAACGACCGCCAGCGAGATGACGATCAGCCCGGTGTCGCCGAAGGACGAGAACATCGAGAAGGCGATGCCGGTGTTGTAGGTGCGAAACAGTGCCAGGAAAGGCACGAGATCGAGCTTTTCCTGAAAGGGCAGGCCGGTCTCGACCAGGCGTTTTATCCACTGGTCGAGCGCTATGGCCGCGATGACGAGCAGCGCGTAGGGGGACCATGATCTCACGGGCGGGCAACCTTCATTGCTGGTCCACGAACGGTTCGAGCTTCAGCGCGCCGCGCCGGATCTCGAACAGCATGACGCCGGTGGCAACCGCAAGATTGAGCGAATCGGCGCGGCCCGCCTGCGGGATTCTAAGCAGCCTGTCGCAACTCGCCGCCAGGCTTTCGGGCAGCCCCTGCTGCTCGTTGCCCATCATCAGCAGCACCGGGCCGCGGGAAAAATCGACCGAGCGGTAGTCGACCGCGCCTTTCAGGTGGGTGCCGGCGACAAGGCCTGAAAATCCGCCTCGCCAGGCAAGGAAGGCCTCGGTCGTCGCCCTGGCCACCGGCACGGCAAAGATCGAACCCATGGTGGCGCGCACCGTCTCGACGGAAAAGGGATCGGTGGTGTCACCGACCAGGATGACACCCTTGGCGCCGACGGCATCGATCGTGCGGATGACGGTGCCGAGATTGCCGGGATCGCGCACCCGGTCGAGCGCCACCCAGACATCGCCATTGTCGGCGCGGATATCCTTCAAGGCCAGGAATTTCTGCGAAAAGACGCCGACCACCATTTGCGGATTGTCGCGGCGGGTGATGGCGACGAGCACCTTTTCTGACACTTCGAGCACCGTGCCGCCGGCGGCAACCGTGCGTGCAGCGACCTTCTCCACCGCGGCGTTGCCGCGTCCGGCCTTGGCGAAAACCAAAGTCCTGATCTGCCAGCCGAGATCGAGCGCATCGATGACCAGCTTCAATCCCTCGGCCATGAAGGCGTTCTGCTGGTCGCGGAATTTCTTCTGGGCAAGCGCCTTGATATCCTTGACCAGCGGGTTGGCGAGGCTGGTGACTTCCTTCACCAGCCCGGGTGCGCCTGCATGCCGCTCGTTCATTCAGGCCACCCAACGCGAAAACAAAGAGGTCGAAAGCGCCCGGCCGGCGGACTTTTCACGGATGATCAGCTCGCCCGATTCGACCGTGCCGCCCATGCCGGCAAAGGTGTCGCGCATCAAGGCATGGATGGCGAAGAAGGAGGCGCGGATCGAATAAGCGGTCAGCACCACGGCGAGCGGTTTCGGTGTCAGGATCGCGCGGCAAAGGTCGGTCAGATCAGGCAGATCCTCGAACAATTGCCAGACCTCGCCCTTGGGGCCGCGGCCATAGGCCGGTGGGTCAAACAGGATGATGTCGTAGCGGCTGCCGCGGCGTTCCTCGCGCTCGGCGAATTTCACCGCGTCGTCGACGATCCAGCGGATCGGCTTGCCGCCGAGCCCGGCCATTTCCTGGTTTTCGCGGGCCCAGCCGATCGCCTTCTTCGAGGCATCGACATGCGTGACCTCGGCGCCGGCGCGGGCCGCCACCAGTGAGGCAAGACCGGTATAACCGAACAGGTTCAGCACCTTGACCGGCCGTTTCGCCGCCAAGATCAGCCCGGCCATGTGATCCCAGTGCGAGGCCTGTTCCGGAAAAACGCCGACATGCCGAAACGAGGTGAAACGGCCGAGATAGTCGATGCCATCATGCTTCATCGGCCAGGTCTCGCCGAGCGGCGTTTTCGGGAAGCGCCAGCGGCCGATGCCTTCCTCGTCGGTATCACCGGTGAAGATGGCGTCGGCGCGCTCCCAGTCTTTTGCCGGCAAGGCCTTTTGCCAGATCGCCTGGCCTTCGGGCCGCACGATGCGGTAGGGGCCGTATTGTTCGAGCTTCTGCCCGGCGCCGCTGTCGAGCAGCGCATAATCGGCATTGGGCGCCACTTCGAGGATTACAGGAAGATGCTCGGTGGGCAGGATACCATCGCGGCGGGCAAGGATGCGCGGCGCCGTTTTCGGCCCGGAGCGGTCTTCCGCTTTCGCCTCGAGCCGCTCGCGCGGCCTGGCGTCCGGCCTTGCTGTGCCACGCGTCTCATGCGGGCGCGCCTCTCCAGATCCGCCCTTCGCGGGCGGGCGGTTGTCGCGGCGTTTGTCGCGAAAAGACTTCAAGCAGGAGCATCTCCGAGCGGCGTGGCCGCTTTTGGCATGAGGACAGCGGCGGTGCAACAAGCGATGGCCTCCAGGGTTGATTGGTGCAGGCTGGAAGCCCTAGCGTTCGAAACAGTGCGGGGGGTGTTGCAGCATTACACTTGTTTTTTCGCGCGCTTCGTTTACGAGGCCCGCATTGTTTTCTGGCATGGGAGCGAAAGATGACGCACATCTTCACCGCGCACCCCTCGAGGGTTCCGGCGTAAGCCAGCATCTTGCTGACTGCCGCCGGTCGAACGGATGCCTGATGGCGTCCGCATTCTGACCTGTATCCAGAAGTGTTCCATCATGGGCAATTTGACCGGGGGCTCAGCCTCCTCTTCGCCGCGCGTTGCCGCGACGGCGCATATCCAGCATTGTTTTTCACCGCGCACCTGGATCGAAGGTGCGGCGCTTCAGCAGTTGCAAACGGTCGCGGCTCTGCCCGGCGTTACCTCGGTTGCGGCTTTTCCGGACCTGCATCCCGGCAAATATGGTCCGACCGGAATTGCCGTGTTGTCGGAACGGCTGCATCCGCAGCTGATTGGCAATGACATTGGCTGCGGCATGTCGTTGTTCGAACTCGATTTACCGCTGCGCAAACTCAGGATCGACAAGGCCGTCGAATGCCTGCGCCAGATCGAAGCGGAGGATATCGACCCGTACGCCGCGCTCGCAGCTGCGGACCTGCCGCTGGATCTCTATCCGGACGCGCTGGGCACGATCGGCGGCGGCAATCATTTCTGCGAGTTGCAGGCGGTCGATCAGGTGATCGAAACGGCTGATGAAGGCCGCCTCGACCGCCAAAAGCTCTATCTCCTGGTGCATCCCGGCTCGCGTGGGCTGGGCGCCTTTGTGTTCGGGCAGATGCTCGACCTTCAGTCGGCGGTCACGGCCGGGCTCGATCCGGAGTCCGCCGCAGGAAGGAGCTGGCGCCGCCAGCATGATCTCTGCGTCACCTGGGCATCGCTCAACCGCAGGCTGATCGCCGAGCGTGCTGCAAGCGCCCTGCGCAGCGAAGTCCGGCTGGTGGCTGATGTACCGCACAATCTTGTCCGCGACCGGGCCGATGGTTTCGTCCATCACAAGGGATCGGCCGCGGTGCGAATAGGGGATATCGCACCGATCGCGGGTTCGCGCGCCAGTCTGAGCTATGTCGTGCGGGCACTCGACGGGACGGGTCCATCGCTGGGCGGCATCTCGCATGGCGCCGGCCGCAAATACGACCGCGCCACCATGCATGGCCGTGCCGGGCGCAACAGGTCAGAGCGCGACGCCTTGCTGAGAAACGTGTGGGGAGGGCAGCTGATCTGCGATGACCGTAACCTGGTCATCGAGGAAGCGGCTTCCGCCTACAAGGATGCCGGGCAGGTGGTGCAAGATCTCGCCGATGCCGGCCTGGTCGTGACGCTTGCGGCGATGAAACCGCTGGTGACCTACAAGAAGGCGATAGACGGCCCGCCCGATCGGACACGCAAGAAGCCATCGCGTGAACGCGTTCCAAGGAGGGCAGACCATGGCCGCAATTGACATGCTCGTCACATCGGGCAGCGGACCGGTGGAATGCCGCATCGCCCTGATGGCGCTGGTCGATATCATCGAGAGCGAAGCCGGTCGGCTTGGCTGTACGATCGAAGTTACGCTTGGCCACAAGCCGGACCGGCATGGCGCCAAATCCGCCATACTCAGTCTTGAGGGGCGTACCGCCGCGGCACTCGCTGAGGAGTATTGCGGCACCGTCAAGGTCGTCTTCAAGAGCCCGGTGCGGCTGGGCCACAAACGGCAGAATTGGTTCGTCGGCGTGCAGACCGTCGATTTGACGGTGGCGACTGCCGTGTCGGTCGCGCCGTCCGATGTCCGTTTCGAAACCTTGCGGGCCGGTGGTCCCGGCGGACAGCATCAGAACACCACCGACAGTGCGGTGCGTGCCGTTCACCTGCCGACCGGCATTGCCGTGGTGGCTCGCAATGAACGCTCGCAGCACCGCAACAAGGCGATCGCACTGCGGCGGCTGGAGGCGATGCTGCGTGTCCTTGCCGACCGTGAAATCGACATGTCGAAGACGCAGATGTTCGTCGCCAACAAGGCCTTGGAACGCGGCAACGCAGTCAAGGTATTCCATCTCTGACGTTGCCGCGCCATCAGCGTCAAACCCGCTGCGCACTTGCGGGCGACATGCATTATCGTGGAGACAGAAAAACCCGAGAATCATGTCCCGCTCAGAACGCCTGCTCGACCTGATCCAAACGCTGCGCCGGCACCGCCGGCCGGTGAGCGGGCAGGCGCTGGCTGATGAACTCGGGATTTCGATCCGCACGCTCTACCGCGACATCGCCACGCTGCAGAGCCAGGGTGCGCCGATCGATGGTGAAGCTGGCCTGGGCTATGTGCTCAAGCCCGGCTTCATGTTGCCGCCGCTGATGTTCAGCGACGAGGAGATCGAAGCCATCGTGCTCGGTTCGCGATGGGTCGCCAAGCAGCCGGACCAGCGTCTCTCGGCCGCCGCCGCCAACGCGCTGGCCAAGATCGCCGCCGTGCTGCCGGACGATCTGCGCGAGGATCTCGATGCGAGCACGCTGCTGGTCGGGCCTCCCGCCGCGGCCATCGAGGGCATCGACCTCGGCCTGGTTCGGCAGGCCATCCGCAATGAGCGCAAGCTCGGCTTTTTGTACCGCGATGCCGGTGGCGCCGCCTCCGAACGCGTGGTCTGGCCGTTTGCGCTGGGGTTCTTCGACAAGGTGCGGGTCGTGGTGGCGTGGTGCGAGATGCGCCAGGATTTCCGGCATTTTCGCGCCGATCGCATATCTGGCCTCAACACCACCGATACGCGCTATCCGCGCCGTCGCCAGGCGCTGCTGAAGGAATGGCGGGCGACACTCGACAAGCCGCGTGGTTCCTGACGGCCATTGCCCTAATTTGGTAGCGGGTCAGTTTGAATTGTCCCCTAGCTTTCTCAAGAACCAGCTGGCTGCGATCACGGTCCCGAATCCCAATGCGGCTACGACGGCAGCGAAAGACGTCATGCCAATCGTCAGGTAGGCGAATACTCCAATCGCAAGGCCGAGGGATTTAATCCAACTGGGCAACGATTGGCCTACCCGATTTTCGAGAATGATTTCACCGACGAACATAATGCTGGATTGAAAGACAAACAGCCAGAATAGAGCTGCAAAGAATCCAAATTTTCTCGCAAAATAGAGTCGCTCAAGACCATACGGGATGGCGACTGCTACAAAGGATAAGATCAGAAAAAACATCTAACTGAACTAGCATGATGCACTAAAATGTCCAATGCCCGCAAGGGTTCACGGCGGTTGGACGAATGAACCACCGCGTTGGCGTGCTGCCCTACCTTCTTCGAGAAACCGTTGGTCAGGCGTAGGTCACCTGACGGCTACTGCCAGAATCTGACAGTAGCTCATCCTATGGTCGCCAAGTCGAAACATTGAACCTTGGAGAGCAGACATGACCGCCTCGATTTTCGTCATCCTCTATGTCGACCAGCCGCGGCAGAGCGGCGCCTTCTACAGCGCGCTGCTCGGTCGCGAGCCGGTCGAAAGTTCGCCGACCTTCGTGCTGTTCGTTCTCGATGCGGGCTTCAAGCTCGGCCTCTGGTCGCGCCACACGGTGGAGCCGGCAGCCGCCGCGGCAGGCGGTGGCGCCGAAATCGTCTTTGCGCTGGATACGCCTGATGCCGTCGACGCTACCCATGCCGACTGGGCCGGGCGCGGGCTGAAGATCCTGCAGACCCCGACCGACATGGATTTCGGCCGCACCTTCGTCGCGCTCGATCCCGACAATCATCGCCTGCGCGTCTACTGGCTGTCCGATGGGGAACAGGCCAATGGGGGACAGAAATGAGTGCGTATTGGATCGCGGTGGCGTCGGCCGACCATGTCCGGCGCGGCCGCCTGGGCGGCTTCATGCAGGTCAATCACGGCAAGGCAGCACCCTTGCGTCGCGTCAAACCCGGTGACGGCATCATCTATTATTCGCCGACCACTGTTCTTCGCGAAAAGGACGGCCTTCAGGCTTTCACGGCAATTGGCACGGTGCGGGAAGGCGAGCCCTATCAGGGCGACATGGGCGGCGGCTTCACGCCGTTCCGGCGCGATGTCGCGTGGGCAAAGGCCGAGGAAACATCGATCAAGCCGCTGCTCGACAGGCTGGAATTCACCGCCGGCAAGTCGAACTGGGGCTATCAGCTTCGCTTCGGGCTTTTCGAAATCAGCGATCACGATTTTCGTGTGATCGCCAAGGCGATGGCCGCCAAAATGGCCGTGGCAGCAAACTAAGCCACGAGCGCCTTGTAGACGGCAATGCCGGCGGCAAGGTCCTCGAGTGCTGCGCCGACCGACTTGAACAGCGTGATTTCACTGGCGCTCTCGCGACCCTTCTTCTGGCCGCGCGCCAATTCGTGCAGATCGGCAACGATGGCGTCCGGCTTCAGCACGCCGGAGGCCAGCGGCTGAACGATGTCACCGGCCTCCTTGGTGGCGCCGGCGCGGGTGTCGACATAGACGCGGGCAAGCGCGATCGCGTCATCATCGCTTTCTCGCATCGTCGGGGTAAAGCCGCCGACCAGGTCGACATGCGTTCCCGGCCGCAGCAACGCGCCCTTGATCAGCGGCGTGGTGGTGATCGTCGCCGAGGAGACGATGTCGGCCTGCCCAAGTTCGGCATCGAGATCGCTTGCGGCGCTGGCCGCCAAACCATCGGCACGCAGATCGGCGGCGACCTTCTCGGCATTGGCCGGCGTGCGGTTCCAGATGCGGATGGTCCTGATCGGCCGCACGGCGCAATGCGCCTTGGCGAGGAAGGGCGACAGCGCGCCGGCCCCGACCACAAGCAGCCGCGAAGCGTCCTCGCGGGCGAGATAGGAAGCGGCCAGCGCCGAAGCGCAGGCGGTGCGCCACTGCGTCAACCGCTGGCCGTCGATCAAGGCTTCAGGTTCGCCGGTGGCACCGTTGAGCAGGAGATAGAGGCCCATCACCGCGGGCTTGCCGATGGTATTGTTGTCGGGCGAAACGGTGACGATCTTGACGCCGATGTGACCACCGGAAGACGTGCCGGCGGCGTTGAAGTCGGTCCATGCCGGCATCAAAAGCAGCGTCGAGGCGGCGCCGTCGGGCCGTTCGACCGAGTGATGGTGCCTGACCGGCTGCACCGCACCGTCACGAAACGCCGAGCGCAGCGTCTCGACCAGTCCGGGAAAGGTCAGCGCATGATCGACCTCGGCGGCCGAAATGGTCAGCATGGAAAACTCCGTGGAGAGAAAACCGCCGACCGGCGGTTCAAGTGGTCGGTTTCGGCAAGACCGGTGTTTGGGCTGACCCCTGGGCCGATCCTTGCGGTGCCGCCGGCGCGCGGCTGATCGCCTGGCGCAGGTTCTCGGCCTCGGCGCCACGCTGGCGCGCCAGCTTGCGGTAGCGGCCCTGCTTGACCCAGGTTGCCAGGCTGCCGACGACCATGCCGACGGCGAGCGCCAGGAACAGGAAGATGAACAGCGGCAAGGTCAGCGTCAGCTTTGGATTGCCGGGGTTGAACGGGTCCAGCGTGAAGGCGACCAGTTCGCGATTGGCGACGGCGAGCGCGATCAGGATGACCGCCAGGGGTACGAAGACCACGATGAGCATGAAGCGATTGAACATGATGTTTTCCGTCGGAAAGGCCGTTTGGCGCTGACGCCGCGGCTACTTGCCGCCGTTCAGCCTTTCACGCAGCTCCTTGCCGGTCTTGAAGAACGGCACCCATTTCTCCTCGACCTCGACGGATTCGCCGGTGCGTGGATTGCGGCCGGTGCGGGCGGGACGGTTTTTCACCGAAAAAGCACCGAAGCCGCGCAGCTCGACACGATTGCCTTCGGCAAGAGCGTCGGTGATCTCATCGAAGATCGCGCCGACGATGTTTTCGACGTCGCGCAGGAAAAGATGCGGATTGCGCGTGGCAATAATCTGCACAAGTTCGGACTTGATCATCAGACGGGTCCCCGTGAAAGCAGTGCGGTCAAAATTATGAGGATGATTTTATTTGCTTTTTCACTTGCCCCAAGCGGCATCTCAAGGGTGCCAGACGGAAACGAGACCGTCAAGAAACAAGCGGTCGACGCCGAGTTCATGGATGACATCGCCGCTGTAGGCGGGCAGACCGAGCGCGCTGCCGATCGTTTGCGCCATCGCTTTCGAGAACAGGAAGCCGCCGCGCCGTTCCGTATCCTTCCACTCGACGACCTTCAGTTTGGCATCGACGCCCTTGGTCGCCAGCCAGTCGACGGCTTCGGTCTCGCCGCCGACGCCGTCGATCAGTCCGTTGGCGACGCCCTGGCGGCCGGTGAAGATCGAGCCATCGGCGAGCGCCAGCGCTTGCTCGCGGGTCATCTTGCGACGCTCGGCGACGATGCCGACGAACCAGTCGTAGCTATCGAGGATGAGCTTGCGGACCATGGCGCGCTCTTCGTCATTGGTCGGCTTGAAGGGAGACGGCGAGGCTTTCAGCGGTGAGGACTTCACTTCCTCCAGCTTGACGCCGAGCTTGTCCATCAGGCCGCTGACGTCCGGATACTGGATCAGCACGCCGATCGAGCCGACGATCGAGGTCTTGCGGGCGACGATGTGATCGGCGGCACTGGCGATCATGTAGCCCGCCGATGCGGCAAGCGTGCCGACTTCGGCCACGACAGGCTTGTCGGCGGCCAGCTTGCGCACCTCTTCGTAGATCGATTCACCGCCGACCGTGGTGCCGCCAGGCGAATCGATCGACAGGATCACGCCTTTCACCTTCGACGACTGGCGGATGGTTTCCAGCCGCTTGATCAGCTCCTCGTCCTCGGTGATGGTGCCTTCGATCCTGACCTTGGCGATATGGTCGACCGCCGAGCCGGTGAAATCGTCGCCGTAGAACCAAGCTGAAAGTGCAATCACCCCAAGGGCTACGATGCCGATGGCGGCAATCCGCCAGAATGTCAGCTTGCGCCGCAAGCGGCGGCGGTCGATCAGGTCGTCGGCTCTCAGTGCCATGGTCAGCCTTTCAGTCGGCGGGAGGACACGCTTTTAGACCATCATCTTCCCATCTGGAAGCAATTCTCTTTTCCGGCCAGACGAGACAATCGGCGCGGACGGTCAAGATGGCCATGCCGGATGCGCGATCGGGCGGTCAGGCGGGCTCCGCCCCCCTCCAGGCACAGCTCTCTTCACGTATTTGTGCAATCGCCGCGAGGTCGGACGGCGTGACCGATAGTTGATAAATTTTACGCCGCGTGTCTGTTTCTGCTATGAAGAACGGGCAGTTGTGCGGATCTCATTTTCATCTGTACAAACGCGGCTGTCACATTTTTGCAGTTTTCATAGGCTTGTGCTTGCTTGAAGGCGCCGGCGTCCCACCTATAGGCGGTGCTCGCGGGTGGGCAAGGGGTTTAGAAGAAAGCGGTAAATGTTAGCGCGACCGATTGAATCGACCAACGCCGAGATGGAGTTGGCTCCCCCGGCGGACGGCCGGATGCGTGGCGATGCTTTCGACCGCGCGCAGCGTCATTCGCGCCGCGTGCGCGTTCTCAAGTTTGCCGTGCCGTTGGCTGCGGTACTGATCGCCGTCGCTTTCCCGGTCTATTCCTATCTCGCCGCACCCGTCTCCGTCGCGGTCCAGGCGGATGGCACCGCTTTTTCCAACGGCAAGCTGGTGATGGCCAATCCCAAGCTCAACGGTTTCACCAAGCAGAAGCAGCCCTATTCGATGACCGCCCTGCGCGCCATCCAGGATGTCAGCACGCAAGGTATCATCGAACTGGAAGGCATCGACGCCAAGGTCCCGGTCGGACCTGACAATATCGCGGCGATCAAGGCCTCGCACGGCACCTACGATCGCAACGGCAATACGATGAACCTGACCAGCGACGTTACCATCACCACGACCGACGGCATGCGGGCCAAGTTCAAATCGGTCTTCCTCGACATGGGCAAAGGCACTATGAAGACGGGAGATCCCGTCGATGTCGGCCGTGAAGGGTCGCGGATCACGGCGGATTCGATGTCGGTCCAGGACAATGGCAAGGTTCTGGTTTTCGAGAACAAAGTGCGCGTCAACATCGATTCCGCCGCCTTGAAGACGGCAGAGGGAAACAGCGGAGAAACCAATGCGGCTCAGTAGTTCGACGCGGCTCGCGGCTGCAACTTCGGCGTTGCTGCTGCTCGGGCTGGTGCCGTCATTGGCGCAGTCCACCAGCCAATCAGGTCTCAAACTGTCCGGCGACAAGCCGATCCAGATCGAAAGCGACAAGCTGGAAGTCCGCCAGGCCGAAAATGTCGCCATCTTCACGGGCAATGTCAGCGTCGTCCAGGGGCCGACATTGATGAAGGCCGGCAAGATGACGGTCTATTATGTCAAGGACCCCAATGCCGCGGCCAAGGGCACGGAAGCCGCGGGTGCGGCGATGACCGGCTCGGCCAACATCGATCATCTGGAGATCTCTGACAAGGTTTACATCAAGTCGGATGCGCAGATCGCGACCGGCGATCAGGGCAGCTTCGATATGAAGAGCCAGGTTCTGGTGCTTTCGGGTCAGAAGGTGGTGCTCTCGCAAAACGACAACGTGCTGGTCGGCTGCAAGCTCGTCGTGCAGATGAAAACCGGGCTGGCCCAGGTTGATCCGTGCGCTGGGCAACGTGTCCAGATGTCGATCACACCGCCGCCGAAATCGGGAGCGGCGAACCCCTGATGGCCAGCCTGTCGTCGCTGACGGCGCGTCTTCCGGGACGGGCCGCCGGCAAGGTTTCGGCGCCGGCCACGGTGACCGTCGATAAGGGAAAGTTCAAGGGAACCCTGATCGCCAAGGGTCTGACCAAGAGCTACAAGGGCCGCAAGGTCGTCAGCGGCGTCACCATCGGCGTGCGCGCCGGCGAGGCCGTCGGGCTGCTCGGCCCCAACGGCGCCGGCAAGACCACCTGTTTCTACATGGTCACCGGCCTGGTGCCGGTGGATGAGGGCACGATCGAGATCGACGGCTTCGACGTTACCTCGATGCCGATGTACCGTCGTGCGCGCCTCGGCATCGGCTATCTGCCGCAGGAGGCTTCGATCTTTCGCGGCCTGAGTGTCGAGCAGAACATCCGCGCCGTGCTCGAAGTGGTCGAAAAGAGCCGCAAGGAGCGCGAGCGCAATCTCGACGAACTGCTCGAGGAATTCCACATCAGCCATCTGCGCAAGGCACCATCCATGTCGCTTTCCGGCGGCGAGCGGCGGCGCCTGGAAATCGCGCGTGCGCTGGCGACGCGTCCGGCCTACATGCTGCTCGACGAGCCTTTTGCCGGCATCGATCCGATCGCCGTCGCCGATATCCAGCAATTGGTGCGCCACCTGACGGCGCGCGGCATCGGCGTCCTCATCACCGATCACAATGTGCGCGAAACGCTCGGCCTGATCGACCGCGCCTACATCATCCATGCCGGCCAAGTGCTGACCCATGGCCGGGCCGACGAAGTGGTGGCAAACCCGGATGTCCGGCGGCTCTATCTCGGCGAGGGTTTTACGCTCTGAGCGTGAAATTTGTTTCCTGACACGATTTTTGGTGCCCAGTCGGCCCTTTTTCTTCGATTTTGCCGCCAGATAACGCTCCGGTAAGCGAGTTTTGCTAGCTATTGCCTTGACAAGCAAAAGCTGGGCCAGTTTCTATGACCGGCTGCAAAAATTCCTGTCCGGAAGCCCGGATGCGTAGACGAGGCGTTTGAAACCAGACGATGGCATTGGCGGCGAAACTACAGCTACGACAATCGCAGTCGCTGGTGATGACGCCGCAGCTGATGCAGTCGATTCGGCTGCTGCAGTTCACCCATGTCGAGCTCGAGCATTTCATCGACGAGGAAATAGAGCGCAACCCGCTGCTGGAGCGCGCCGAGCCGCAGGACGATGCCGCCAGTGATCAGTCGCAGAAGACCGAGGCGGAGCCGCAAGCCGCCGCCGACGGCGACTGGTTCGAAAACGAGACGCAGTGGAGCGCCGAGGCGATCTCGGACAAGCTCGATACGTCGCTGGAAAACCTGTTTCCCGACGATCCGGGGACGAGCGAGCGGCTCGGTCCCGACCTGACGGCGCAATGGAAATCGGCTTCCGGCAATGGCGCGAGTTCCTCATCCGAGGGTTTTGACGCCGGCGACATGGCGGCCGCGGCGATCACGCTGCGCGACCATGTCGGCGAACAGGTGGCGCTCGCCTTCGCCGATCCGGCGGCACGGCTGATCGCTGCCGACCTTGCCGACGGCCTCGACGAGACCGGCTATCTGCGCGCAGACCTGGCCGAGATCGCCGCCCGTCTCGGCACGGACGCTGCCGCGGTGAGCAAGGTCCTGGCGGTGTGCCAGACGTTCGAGCCGGCCGGCCTGTTTGCCCGCGACCTTGCCGAATGCCTGTCGCTGCAGCTTGCCGTGCGGGACCGGCTCGATCCGGCGATGAAGGCGCTGGTCGCCAATCTCGAACTGCTGGCACGGCGCGATTTCCATGCGCTGAAACGGATCTGCGGTGTCGACGAGGAGGATCTGCTCGACATGCTGGCCGAGATCCGGGCCCTTGATCCGCGGCCGGGCATGGCGTTTTCAGGCGGCGCCAGCGACGCGATCGTCGCCGATGTCGAGGTGCGCGCGGCCAATGACGGCAGCTGGACGGTCGAGCTCAATGCCGAAACGCTGCCGCGCGTGCTGGTCGACCATATCTATTTCGCCCAGGTTTCGCCGCAGGCAAAGAACCAGGCGGAAAAGGACTTCCTCGCCGAATGCCTGCAAAACGCCAACTGGCTGACGCGCAGCCTTGACCAGCGGGCAAAGACCATCCTCAAGGTCGCCTCGGAAATCGTTCGCCAGCAGGATGCGTTCCTCGTCCATGGCGTGCGCCAGCTGAAGCCGCTCAACCTGCGCACGGTGGCCGATGCCATCGGCATGCACGAATCGACGGTCAGCCGGGTCACCGCGAACAAATACATGCTGACGCCGCGCGGCGTGTTCGAACTGCGGTACTTCTTCACCGCCCCGATCGCTGCGTCGGGTGGCGGCGATGCGCATTCCTCGGAATCGGTGCGTGATCGCATCAAGCAGCTGATCGATGAGGAAAAACCCGTCGACGTGCTTTCCGACGATGCGATCGTCGACATGTTGCGCGAGAGTGGCGTCGATATCGCCAGGCGCACCGTCGCCAAGTACCGGGAAGGCATGAATATTCCCTCCTCGGTGCAGCGCCGACGCGAGAAACGGGCACTGGCCAGCGCCGGGCGCTGATACGGTTCGATTTTCCACAGGCCAGCACTTCATTGACAAGCCGCGGCGAAGTGGCTAGAAGCCCGCCCGCATGAGAGGGGCTAGATGCCCCCATGCGGATGGTCCGTCACGACGTTGGCCTCGGGACGGTCAAAAGGACGGCTTGTGATCAACCGGAAAGTTCGGATTTAAAATCGGCGCGAGTGACGCCGCAAAGCTTGTGCGCACGGACCACGAGTATAAACTCGGGCCAGTTTGAAGCCTGAGCAAGGAAGGTCAGTTTTCAGATGAATCTGCGCATATCGGGAAAACACATGGATATCGGCGATGCGTTCCGTACACGCATCAACGATCGTGTCGGCGAAGCGATCGGCAAATATTTCGATCGCGGTTTTGCCGGACACGTCACGGTCATCAAATCAGGTTCGCGCTATTCGGCGGATTGCATGATCCGGCTGGATTCCGGCGCCTCGCTACAGGCCACCGGCGATGCCCAGGATCCGACGGTGGCCTTCGAGGCCGCCGCCGATCGCCTGGAAACCCGGTTGAGGCGCTACAAGCGCCGGCTGAAATCGCACAATTCGGGCACCGCCAACGGCGATCTGACCGACATCGCCTACACGGTGATGGCGCCGCTGGCCGATGACGACGAGGACATCCCGGAGAATTTCGCGCCGGCCATCGTCGCCGAATCAACCATGACGCTGAAGACCATGTCGGTGGCGTCGGCGGTCATCGAGCTCGACACCAAGGACAGCCCGGTCTTCGTCTTCCGCAACGCCGGAAACGACCATCTCAACATCGTCTATCGCCGGCCCGATGGAAACATCGGCTGGATCGACCCGTCCACGACCAAGGTCGCACAAGGATAAGAGCCGGCCGCACGAGGGGTGAGGACTGGTGACGGCAGGCGAACAAGGGATTTTCAAGCATGGATCTGAGCGATCTTATCAACGTTCCGGCGATACTGCCGGCGTTGAAGGCGAACTCCAAGAAGCAGCTGTTGCAATTGCTGTCCGAACGGGCGGCGGCGATTTCCGGCATTCCGGAGCGGGAAGTTTTCGACACCATCCTGCAGCGTGAACGGCTGGGCTCGACGGGCGTCGGCAACGGCATCGCCATTCCGCACGGCAAGCTGGCCGGCGTGAAGCGCATCGCCGGGGTTTTCGCCCGGCTGGAGACGCCGGTCGATTTCGAATCGCTGGACGATCAGCCGGTCGATCTGGTGTTTCTGCTGCTGGCGCCGGAAGGGGCAGGCGCCGACCATCTCAAGGCCTTGTCGCGCATCGCGCGGGTGCTGCGCGATGCCGACACGGTGGCCAAGATCAGGGGTACGCGCGACGCCACGGCAATCCATGCGCTGCTGTCGGATACGCAAGCCTCGCACGCGGCCTGACATTTTTCTGGATTGAACCAGACTCAAGGGCCGCCGTGGGCGGCCCTGTCCGTTTGAGCCGGGCGCGCCGGGCTTAGTGAATGGCGACCGTGGTCAGGTCGTTTTCCATGGCGCCGGCCAGCGCGCGGTCGCGCGCGTCGGAAAGCAGGATCGGTTGGCCATTGGCGGCAAACAGCGCCCACAGTTCCATGCCGGGAGCGATTTCACCGAGGTTCGGGAAACGGCCGAGCAATTCGTCGCTCGAGACCTTGCGCAGATAGGCGACCGAGCCCTCGCCGAGATGGGCGAATTCGCCGCTGGTCATGGTGAGATTTTCGTCAGTTCTGGTCATTTCAAAGCCTCCTTGGCGCGAGGACGCCGCTCAAGGCCATCCCGCATGAGAGCCATCGGTAAAGATCAGTCTTTCACCGATATGTTTATTTTTCGTACCAGCCGTTCGGACTCCGGCCGATCGAGATCGATCGACAAAAGGCCGTTCTTCAGTTCCGCCGCGATCACCCGCATGCCGTCGGCCAGCACGAAACAGCGCTGGAACTGGCGCGCGGCGATGCCGCGATGAAGAAATTCGCGCTCGGTATCGTCGGTCTGACGACCGCGCACGACCAGCTGGTTTTCCTCCGTGGAGACATCGAGATCGCTTTCGGCGAAACCGGCGACCGCCAATGTGATGCGCAACCTTTCGGTCTTGCCGTCGGCGCCGCTGAGGCGTTCGATGTTGTAGGGAGGGTAGCTGTCACCGGACTTCGCCAGACGTTCCAGTGTCTTTTCCATGGCGTCGAAACCAAGGAGAAGCGGGCTGGAAAAGGGCGTCATTCGGCTCATGTTACACTGTCCTCTCAAGAGCGACATAAAGTGGAAAAACCCAGATGGCATTTTTCCCGATGGTCTTGATATGGTCCGCCCCGCGACCAAGTTCAAGCCGTCAAAAGACCCGCCCAAAAAGACCAGGTCGTGGACTCACAGGAATGATCGACATGGCGCTTGAAACGGCTCGCAGATGCAAGGAGAAGCGCGCAGGTCGGGATTGTCTTCCCCGGTCGAGCGGTTCGACATGGCAGCTCGCAGCCGCTTCGGCGTCATTTAGATGTTTCGATCGGATTCGTCCAAGTCCACGGCCTCGCCAAACAAGGAATTGAAATGCCTCAATCACGCAAGATCATCATCGACACGGATCCCGGCCAGGATGATGCCGTCGCCATTTTGCTGGCGCTCGGCAGCTCCGAGCTGGAGATCGTCGGCATCACCGCCGTTGCCGGCAACGTGCCGCTGAAGCTTACTGAAAAGAATGCCCGCAAGATATGCGAGCTGGCCGGCCGGCCGGACATCAAGGTCTATGCAGGCGCCATCCGGCCATTGATGCGCGAACTGGTCACCGCCGAGGAAGTGCATGGCAAGACCGGTCTCAACGGGCCGCAATTGCCCGAACCGACGATGAAGCTGCAGGAGCAGTATGCCGTCGATTTCATCGTCGAGACGCTGATGAAGGAAGAGAGCGGCACCATCACGCTTTGCCCGCTCGGGCCACTCACCAACATTGCGCTGGCGCTGATCCGCGAACCGCGCATTGCACCGCGCATCAAGGAAATCGTGCTGATGGGCGGCGGCTTCTTCGAAGGCGGCAACGTCACGCCGTCGGCCGAATTCAACATCTATGTCGATCCGCAGGCGGCCGACGTCGTGCTCAAATCCGGCATTCCGATCGTGATGATGCCGCTCGACGTCACCCACAAGGCGCTGACCACCGCCAAGCGCACGCAGGCCTTCCGCGCGCTCGGCACCAAGGTCGGCACGGCGACCGCCGACATGCTGGAATTCTTCGAGCGCTTCGACGAGGAGAAATACGGCACCGACGGTGGGCCGCTGCACGACCCCTGCGTCATCGCCTATCTGTTGAAGCCGGACCTGTTCAAAGGCCGCAACTGCAATGTCAGCGTGGAAACCACCTCGGAACTGACCATGGGCATGACCGTCATCGACTGGTGGAGCGTGACCAATCGGCCGAAGAACGCCATGGTGATGCGCGACATCGACCATGATGGCTTCTTCGCACTGCTGGTCGAGAGGTTGGGGAGGCTTTAGGCGCCTTCTCAGACATGTCGCCGGCACTGCTGCCTACACTCGGGTAAGCCCGGGCGTAGGCTTCTGGGCGTCACGGATCGGGTTCATCCGTTGAGCAATCGGTACGTGTCGGTGCCATTCTGGTGGTGCTGTCGTTCGAGAGAAACTTCCGATCCGATCCTATGTGGCGTATCGACTTCGCCATCGACAAACACAACGGCATTGATGTCCTGAAGGCGGACTTCATAGGTGAAATAGAATCCGCGACCGATGGAAACTTTCGGATTTTGCGGCATCGTAACGTATTCGACGATGCCGCTCACGCGTTGCGTGTCGACAATCGGGCTATTCTGCCTTGTCAAAATCGGCAAGGATTTCATCAGAGCAATCGCACAGAATAAAGCCACGCCGATCACTGCGTCTCGATATTCTGCTTGAAGCAGAATTAGTCGATTTCTAAGAGAAAGCCGTGTTTGGCCCATGCTGTATATTTGAGTGGAACAAGAGTTCACTTCAATAGAGCCGATCTAAAATATGTTGGCCAATTCGATCCTGATAAATGCCGGCCAGGACCGTTCACTCGCGAAGCAACCGGAAGGTATCGACCCCGTTCTCACGATATTGCCGTTCGATCGAAACGCTAGATCCGGCAGCTCGCGGCGCTGCGTCGTAGACGAATACCAACGGGCCATTTTCGTCGAGGCGGATTCCGTAGAGGTAGCGGAACCCGCCGGTGATCCCGGTATCAGGTGATGGAGAGGCGTCGAGCACGGTGGCGACTGTACCTGTCAAGCGCTCCAGCGTGACGATCGGGCTGCTCCGCCTTGCAATCGGGATGCCGATCACAAGAATGCACGTGCCGACGATCAGGCCAGTAATGACGATACCCCTGAGATTCTCCTGCAGGAGCATGAAGGCGAGGGCGAACCGCGCTTTTGCCATATGGCTCAATTGGCAAACCGGTAAGAGACGGAACCGTTGTCGTGGGTAGCGCGCTCAAGCCTGACGTTTGAGCCGATGAGGTGCGGTTGCTCATCGTCGACGAGCACCAACGAGTTGTCGTTGAGGGACAGCGCGTATGTGGTGCCGTGGCCTTTGCCCCAATAGACGCTTTTGATCGTTGCATCGAACACGTCAACAGATCGGATCGGACTCACTTCATTTGCAAGCCTGATAAAAAACAGGGCAACCAAAATTGCAAAAAACACGCCTATGATGATTGCACCCGGCGTATCAAGTCGCGATTCCAAAGAAGTCCGCGGCACGAACCCTGGCCCCCTGTTCATGAAATCATGTGGAGACCAGAAATCCCAATTTCAATGCATCGGCTTGATGCCCTGACGAACGCATGTCGCCAGTGTCGGTGCTTTAGCGGCCTTGTTAACTACTTCGACCGTGAAAACGCCAGCCACAGGCCGCCGCCGACCAGGAAGCTGCCGCTGATCCTGGACATGAGCTTGATGCGGCTGGCCGACAGCAGACGCCCGGCGCGACCGGCGGCCAGTGCATAGGTCGAATCCGATATGGCGGCGAAGATCATGGCGGTGAGGCCCATGACGACGATCTGCAGCGAGTAGTTGCCCTGAGGCGCGATGAACTGCGGAAAGAAGGCGCCGAAGAACACCAGCGTCTTGGGATTGCTGAGCGCCACCAGCAGGCCCTGCAGGAAGAAGCCGCCGCGCGGTTTCCTTGCCGTTCCATCAGCGTTCAACGTGCCCTTGGAACGGAACATCTGCACGCCCATCCAGATCAGATAGGCGGCGCCGATCAGCCTCACCCATTCGAACCAGTGGCCCATGCCCGAGATCAGCGTGTTGAGGCCAATGCCGACGATGGCGATCATCACGGCGAGCCCGGCCTGCGTGCCGGCGACATTGGCGAGCCCGGCGCGGGAGCCATGGCGGATGCTGTTGGCGATGATCAGCGTGACCGTTGGGCCGGGCACCAGGATGATGACGATGCAAGCGACGACATAGGCGGCGTAGAGTTCCAGCGACATGATTTTTCCCTTGGAATGCCGCCAGGGCGGCGCGGCTGACGATAATCAATGCATAGCTGCGCTGCCGGTGCAAGCCGGTACGCGAAGCGCTGCGATACGCCAGTGCACCCGGTTCAGGCGCCGGCCTGCCAGGGCAGCGTCGCCTCATAGTCGGCTGCCGCCTTGAGCACGGCGAGGTCACCGCGCGGGCGGCCGATCAACTGCATGCCCATTGGCCGGCCCTTGTCGTCGAAGCCGACCGGCACATTGACCGCCGGACAGCCGCCCAGGGTGGCGAATGCGGAAACCTGCATCCAGCGGTGGTAGCTGTCCATCGCTCGTCCGGCGACCTCGCGAGGCCAGTGCGTGCCGACATCGAAGGGGAAGACCTGCGCGGTCGGCAGCGCGACGAGGTCGAAGCGGTCGAAGATCGACAGCAGCGTTCGATGCCAGGACGTGCGGATGACCGAGGCCGCGCGGATCTGCGGCGCCGTCAGCCGCATCGCGTTCTCTACCTCCCAGACGGCTTCCGGCTTCAGCAGGCCGCGTTTCGAGGGATCGTCGTAGTGGGTTTTGAGCGCACAGCCGCTGCTGGCTTGACGCAGTGTCACAAAGGCCTGCCACAGAGCTTCGAAATCGAAATCGGGTCGTAGCGGTTCGCAGGGGAATGATGCATCGGCGAACCGGCCGAGCGCTGTCTCGCACAGGTCGACAATACCGGCTTCGACCGGCAGATGACCGCCGAGGTCGCCGAACCAGGCAATGCGGCCGCCAGTCGTCGCTGTTCCAAGCCCATCGAGGAACGAGCCCGGCTTCTCATAGGACAATGGCGCGTGCGGATGATAACCCGCCTGCACGTCGAGCAGCAGGGCCATGTCGCGGACATTGCGGCCCATCGGCCCATCGACACCCATCTGCGCATGAAAGACCTCGAAGTCGGGTCCGCCGGGAACAAGCCCTTGCGACGGGCGGAAGCCAAAAACATTGTTCCAGGCCGCCGGGTTGCGCAGCGAGCCGCCGAAGTCGCTGCCATCGGCGACAGGCAGCATGTCGAGCGCCAGCGCCACCGCCGCGCCGCCGCTCGAGCCGCCGGCGGTCAGGGCTGGATCGAAGGCGTTCAGCGTCGGCCCGAACACATTGTTGTAGGTGTTGGAGCCAAGCCCGAATTCCGGAACGTTGGTCTTGCCGATGATGATGGCGCCGGCGTCGCGGATACGCTCGACGAAGAAATCGTCTTCCTGCGGCACGAAATCGGCGAAGATCGGCGAGCCGAGCGAGGTCCTGAGGCCCGCGGTCGAGGCGAGGTCCTTGATGGCGATCGGCAGGCCGAAGAGCGGGCCGGTTTCGACATCTGCCCGCCGGGCATCGGCAGCGTCGGCCTCGCGCAGGATGTCGCCGCGGTCGCGCAAGGAGACGATTGCGTTGACCAGCGGATTGACCGTCTCAATGCGGTCGAGGAAAGCCGCGACCACCTCGTGGACGGAAAGCTTCTTTTGGCGGATCGCGTCGGCAAGTGCGACCGCGGACAGGCGGCAGATGTCGCCGGCCGGCGCCACGGCGTGTTTCGTCTGAGGGCGCAGCATCTCAATGAGTTTCCTGCAACGCCTGGTCGACATCCTTGGCCAGCGGGATCGCCGGCTGGGCGCCTGGCTTCAGGCAGGCAAGCGAGCCGGCCGCGCTGGCGCGTGCCAGCGCCTTGTCGAGCGCGAGGCCGGACGACAGGCTGGCGGCAAAATAACCACAGAATGTGTCGCCGGCCCCGACCGTGTCGACAGGGGTGATCTTCATCGCCGGAACGGTCAGGAAATCGCTTGGCGTCGCTGCCATCACACCGTCGCCGCCGAGCGTGACGACGATGGTGCGGCCGGTCTTCCCGGCATAGTCGCGCATGCGCGCCGCCCGGTCGCGGCCGTTCAGCGACAGCGCCTCGCCATAGAGGTCGAATTCGGTTTCGTTGGCTACGGCATAGTCTGCCTTGCCGAGAAAGGCCGCTGCTTCGCCTTGGAAAGGCGCGGTGTTGAGCACCGTGATGGCGCCGGCCACTCTTGCCTGGTCGAGCGCGGCATCGACGGTCGCCAGCGGAATCTCATGCTGCAGGAGTACGACATCGCCCTTTTTCAGAAAGGCTTTTGAGAGATCGCCGGGCACGACCGAAGCGTTGGCGCCCGGCACCACGGCGATGATGTTCTCGCCGTCGTCGCCGACCATGATCAGGGCTGTACCCGTCGAGGCAAAAGTCTCGGCGACGCCGGACAGGTCGACCTTGCCGTCGCGCAGCAATGCCAGCGCCTCGGCGGCGAAGCTGTCCTTACCAACGGCGCCCACCATGCGCACCGGGGCGCCGGCGCGTGCCGCCGCCAGCGCCTGGTTCGCCCCTTTGCCGCCGGGCGCCGTGGCAAAGCTTGAGCCGCCTACCGTTTCGCCTGGGCTCGGCAAGCGGTCGACATTGGCGATCAGGTCGAGGTTGATCGAGCCGATAACGATAATCAAGCAAGGCCTCCTGCCAGAACAAATTCAAATGTTGGAGCGTCCTTTGTGCATGCGGGCGAACGCCGGTCGTTCCAATCGCGCGGGAAGCTAACCTGTAAGGCCGCGGCTTGCCAGACCACGCGAATGGTCCAGCTCGATTTGTGGTTATTCACAGCGCACGGTGACCGTGCCCTGATAGTTGCCGGCAGGAAAGATACCGCTCGACTTGGTGGCGGTCAGGTCGACCTGCATGGGGTGGGTGCCGTTGATAACCCTCTGCGGCACGCTTCCGTTGTTGTCGACCCCCGAGCCGTCGAGACGGAAGACCGAGGCGAAGGTGACGTTGGTGCCGCCGCCGCTTGGCGCGGACGAGAACGCGGCAGGCGCCGGCGCCGAAACGGAATAGCAGTCCAGCAAGTTGAGCACGGAGCACGCCAGGGAACTTGCCACGATGGTGGCGCTCGCACTCGATCCGCCTGCCTGTTTGGAGCCCAGTATGCCGATGGCGGGATTTGCGGTCATCGTTCCCGACGCCCCGACCATGATGGTGCAGGTGCCGATGATCGCCGCTTGCACCGGAAGGCAGAAGCCGGCAAGTGCTGCCGTTGCAAGCAACGCGCGGTTATTTCTTTTTCTTTTTCGTGCCATCGCCATTTCCGGTCCTGATGCTCCAGCCTTCGTTGGCCCATCCGGGTGATGCGGCCGCAGGAGCGGGAGCGCTCGCGGCCACGCTCGCCGTCTGGCCGTCGGCGCCGAGCCCCATTTTGAGGAGTTTCAGCTCCAGTTGCAGGCGCTCGACCTCAAGCTCGTAGAGGCGGCTGCAGTCGACGCGCTTCGGCGTACGCCCAATCGGAATCACCACGCGGCCGTAGGTGGCGACGTCATTGTTCGACCGGTTATTGCCTCTAATGACGCCGAGGTCGAGATAGGCGCCGGAACCGGAGACGGCGGAACGGCAGGTGGTGCCGTCGGAAGCGTGGACCTCGTCCTGCCCCTGAGGCAAGGTCACACCGGGCAGGTTGAAGCCGCTCTCATTCTGGTTGAGATTGTAGACATCCTCGGCCAGAACCGGCGAGATCCCCGCTGACATCGCTGCAAGCGCGACTGTCAGGACTTGCGGTGCCCAAAAAACTTTCCGCATATCTGTGCCTTTATCTGGGTCTGCTGATTGGGAAAGGGGATGCTTTCGGTACAGATACGCACCTTACGCTCGGCGGCGCCGGCAAAGGGCACGACCACGAGGACAGGACGGGAAGCCTGGGAAGCCAGCTGGAAGACACTTGGAGAAATCCTGGCGTCCACCGGCTGAAAATCCTGATCGTAGACGTGGATTTCGACCCTGATCTTCTGGTCGTAGGGATTGGCCGGGAAAACCCGGACCGCGAAGGCGTCGGTGAAGCTGTTGACCTCGCCTCGCATCGGCGACATCGACTGGGCCACGGCGGCAATAGGCATCAGGCCGACGGCCAGCGCCGTCGCCAAGGTTCGAGCATGTGTCAAGGACCCCTCCTTCCGAGAGCTTATTCGCAGCGTACCGTCACCGTCGCCTGATAGCTTCCGGCGGCGAAGCGGTTGCTGCCGCCCTTGGTGCCGGCGAGGTTGACCGAGACAAGCGAGGCGCCGGGAGCGGTCAAGCTGCTGGCTGAACCCGTTTCGGCGACAGTGTGGGCGCCGCTGGCGGAATAGGTCGGCGTCCAGGTGGTGGCCGTCACATCGGCAGCCGGCGCCGAGGTGGTGGTGACCGGGTCTACGCTGAGCGACACACCTCCGGTCGTCGTCAGCGTGACCGTTCCGGCCGAGCCGCCACTGTTGTGCGAGCTTAGCGACTGCAGATCGGGGCTCACCGTCATCGTGCCGTTGGTGACGACCACGAGCGTACAGGTCGCGGTGATCGTGCCATTGAAAATGACATTTTGCGTTGTGGCCAATGCGGTCTGGTCAATACAGGTGACCAGCAGAGCTGCGCCGAAGGCGGCGCGAAACAGCGTCATCGAGACCTCCCATTAAGCCGGATCGCCCGAATTAATATGGGTCATCATCACTTTATCGTGGTTAATTTAGAGTTAACTTAAATAATTGATGAAAATAACAATCGGGTAAACCAGAGGTTGCCTTTGGTTGCAATCAAGAAAATCCGATGCAATAATCGTACCTATACTTGATAAGTCTGGCATTTATAGATTTTTCGGCAACATTTGAAAAAATCGACATTCACTACGACACTTGCCCTGCTTCCCAACCCAGGATGGCGCGCTTGCGGGTCAGGCCCCAGTGATAGCCGGTGAGGTCGCCGGACTTGCCGATGGCGCGGTGGCAGGGAACCACGAAAGAGAGCGGGTTGGCGCCGTTGGCGGCGCCGACGGCACGGCTGGCGCTCGGCGCGCCGATGCTGGCGGCGATCGAGGAATAGGTGCGGGCGTTGCCCATCGGGATCTTGAGCAGCGCCTCCCAGACACGGACCTGGAAGTCGGTGCCGATCATGACGACATGCAGCGGCTGGTCGGGGCGCCACAGCGTCGGGTCGAAGATGCGCGCGGCATAGGGTCCCGTCGCGGCCATGTCTTCGACATAGATGGCGTTTGGCCAGCGGCTGGACATGTCGGCGAAGGCGGCGCGTTCCTCGCCTGGATCGCTGAAGGCGAGGCCGGCAAGCCCGCGGTCGGTAGCCATGATCAGGGCAGTGCCGAACGGCGAGGGGTGGTAGCCGTAGCGGATGGTGAGGCCTGCGCCGCGCGTCTTGTAGTCGCCCGGCGACATTGCTTCATGGGTGACGAAGAGGTCGTGCAGCCGGCCGGGGCCGGACATGCCCAGCTCGAACGACGTTTCGAGCAGCGGCATGCCCGAATCCAGCAGCTTGCGGGCATGGTCCAGTGTCACCGCCTGCAGGAAGGCTTTTGGCGACAGGCCAGCCCAGCGCGTGAACAGTTTCTGCAGGCCGGTCGGCGTCTCGCCGACCTCCTCGGCCAGTTCTTCCAGCGATGGCTGGTCGCGATAGTCGAGGCTGATCTTCTCGATGGCGCGGCGCACGATTTCGTAGTCGCTGCCTTCGGGCGTGATGTCCTTTTTGAGAACTGCTGTCTGTGTGCTCATGGAACTGTCTCCTTGGGCAGGAATATCGCCCCTTGGGGCGTCGGTCGCCACCCGAAACTTGCCTTCTTGCAGCGCATACCCAGATAGACTCGGGTTTCGGCTGAGGAATTGCTCATGGCTGGCGAGAAAGTGCATCTGACCGGGGAAAGGAGACCTTGCTGATGACGCTCTACGGCAAGGCGCTGGAGAGCAGGTTGCCGGATTCGCTGCTCGTGGATCATTTCGCCGACGAGGCGGTGCTCAAGATCGACTATGATTTCTCAAGGCTCAAGGTCGACACCAATCTCGGTGTCGGCCTGGCGATCAGGGCAAAGACGCTGGATGTCCGCGTTCAGGACTTTCTCGCCAGAAATCCCGACGCCATCGTGCTGCATCTTGGTTGCGGGCTCGATACGCGCATCTTCCGCGTCGATCCACCACAAGGCGTGGACTGGTTCGATGTCGACTACCCGGAAGTCATCGAACTCAGGCGCAAGCTTTACCCGTCCCGCGACCACTGCCATCTGGTCGCTTCGTCGGTGACCGAACCGGGTTGGCTGGCTCAAGTGCCCCGCAATCGCCCGGCCATCGTGGTGGCAGAAGGACTGACCCCCTATCTTCCCGCCGACGAGGGGCCACGGCTGTTTGCGCGGCTCGTCTCGCATCTTGCCAGCGGCGAGCTGATGTTCGATGCCTACAGCCGTTTCGGCCTGAAGCTGCTTCGCCTCAATCCGACCATCAAGGCGACGGGAGCTCAGGTCCACTGGGCGATCGACGATCCGCACGAACTGGAGCTGGCCATTCCGAAGCTGCGGTTCGTCGAGGACATTTCGGCCTACAAGCCCGAACACGCTGCCCGCATGGGCTGGTCCGCCAAACTGTTCATCCGTCTTTGGAGACACATTCCCGCATTGCGCAAAGTCGGCAGGCTTTTGCGTTACCGGTTCTAGAATCAGCGCGCCTTGGCGGTCGCCAGCGCCCGCGAAAAGGCAGTGGCGAAGGTCTCGCGGTCGTCAGGGTTGAGGAAGCCACCGATCGGCACGTTCTGGCCGTGTCCTTCCACCGTCATCCGGGTGATGCCGATCTCGGCGTGACGGGCGACCGAGAACCGCGCCCAGAACGGGTTGAAGCGATGCGCTTCCGACTTCCCAGATGGTGCGGTCTTGCGGATGTCGAGGCTGGTGCGCGAGACCGACACCTCCTCGCGGGCACGTGCGGCACGATAGTTGGCGCGAAAAGCGATGTAGACGGCGACCACGTCGAGGCCGAAGAAGCCGAACACCGGCCAGGCGCCGCGCGACAGGAAAAACGCGCCTGTCACCAGCCAGCCGAACAGCAGCGCGCCCATCAGCATGGCAAAGCCGGTTTTGCCCAAAGACCGGTGCGGGGTCAGCAGTGCCTGAAAGAATGGTTCGTCGGCCTGGAATGAGGCGTTTGTGTCGCTCATGGCGGGATATTATAGGAAGGAAATGGCGAGCCCCAAGTCCAAAGAGTCATCCATGCCCAAAAAAGAGCTGTTGCCCGGCCGGCGTGACGGGTCGAACGCCAAGCCGCGCCCGCGGCCGGTGCGGCACTCGTCGCGCTACAGCCCGGCCGAAATGCACGAGATCTTCCGGCGCTTTGCCGTCCAGCGGCCGGAGCCGAAGGGCGAGCTCGAACATGTCAACGCCTTCACATTGCTGGTGGCGGTGGTGCTGTCGGCGCAGGCGACCGACGCCGGCGTCAACAAGGCGACGCGGGCGCTGTTCAAGGCTGCCGACACACCGCAAAAGATGCTGGCGCTGGGTGAAGCCAAGGTTGGCGACACCATCAGAACCATCGGGCTCTGGCGCAACAAGGCGAAGAACGTGATTGCGCTGTCGCAGGCGCTGATCCGCGATCATGGTGGCGACGTGCCTGACGACCGGGACCAACTGGTCAAGCTGCCGGGGGTCGGGCGCAAGACCGCCAATGTCGTGCTCAACATGGCCTTCGGCCAGCACACGATGGCGGTCGACACCCATATTTTTCGCATCGGCAACCGGCTCGGGCTGGCGCCCGGCAAGACGCCGGAAGAGGTCGAGCAGGGATTGTTGAAGATCATCCCGGGCGAGTATATGCGCCACGCGCATCACTGGCTGATCCTGCATGGCCGCTATGTCTGCAAGGCGCGCAAGCCGGATTGCCCGGCTTGTGTCATCGCCGACATCTGCAAGGCGCAGGAGAAGACGACCAGCATTCCGGCACCGTTGGTGCCGATAGCTCCGCTTGAAACGGTTGCCGCCGAAGATCAGTAGCCGTAGCCGCGCGCCATCGCCGCCGCGAAGACCGGGATCAGCAGGAAGAGGAATGCCTCGGCGCGGATGTAGGTTTTCACCGAAGCAAGCTCGGCTGCCGGCACTAGGAACGAGGGATTGGCGCCTGCCTGCCTGTTCCAGGAAATGAAGCGGACGGTCGGGATGATCGACAGCAGGCCGACGATGCCAAACGCCGCCATCTTGGCCCAGAACACCCAGTTGTAGACGTAGAATTCCCAACCCTTGAGGCCATAGAAGACGCGGCCGATGCCGACGATGATGATCAGCGCGGCGATGATGCCATAGTGACGGTCGATGCCGGCGAGCCGCTTGAGCGTGGCGGCGGCCAGATCGCCGCGGATCAGCACGAATTCGGCGCCGATGATCCCTGCCAGGGAAAACACCAGCAGATGGTGGACGATGGCAAGCACAAGATCGGTGGTGTCCATGGCACTTTCCCCTTGTTGGCAGGCACTGAGACAGGCCACGCTGAACCAGTCACCTTGCGAAGGGTAGCATCGTTCCGCAAGATTCCCACACGCGAGCTCGCTTTCGACCTAGCCGTGAGCGTCATTGACGCCAGTTCCTGACAGCCTAGAAGTTGCGCGCATGACCGGATTGAAGCGCACCCTGAACCCGATGCCAGACGATGTCAGCGCTGTCCTGGTGGAGCGCGGTTTGATAACGGCCTATGAGGCACGGCCGGATTACCAGAAGAACGATTATCTCGGCTGGATCAGCCGTGCCAGGCGGCCGGATACCAGGCAGAAACGGCTCGACCAGATGCTGGACGAGCTGCAGCGCGGCCGCGTCTACATGAACATGGCCTGGCGCGGCTGAGCGCGATTTTCTCGTCTGGAAGATGACGTGCTCTGCCTTGGCCCTTGCCTGGCCCGGGAAATTTGCTACGCGCCGGGTAGACAAGCGAGGCAGAACCCATGAGCAATCCGCAATTAACCAGTGCTCCCGTCATCGAGACGCAGCGAACCATCCTGCGGGCACATCGGCTGGGAGATTTCGACGCCTATGCGACGATGTGGACCGATCCCATCGTCACCCGTTTCATCGGTGGCAAGCCGCGCACGCGCGAAGAAAGCTGGATGCGCTTCCTGCGTCATGCCGGCCTGTGGTCCCTGCTCGGCTATGGCTTCTGGGCGATCGAGGAGAAGGCGACGGGCCGTTTCATCGGCGAGGCCGGTTTTCACGATCTGAAGCGCGATATGGAGCCGTCGATCGAAGGCATTCCCGAGGCCGGCTGGGCGCTGGCTCCGGCCGTTCACGGCGCAGGCTTCGCCACCGAGGTGGTTGGCCGCGTCCTGGCATGGGGCGAAGAGATTTTCGGGCCTGCGAAAACCGTCTGCATCATCGATCCGGAAAACGCCGCTTCGCTGAACGTTGCGACGAAGTGCGGTTACCGGGAGGTGGTCCGGACCACCTACCACGACGCCCCGACCATCCTGCTGGAGCGGCTGCCCTGAGCGGCGTCATCGACTGGACATACCCGCTCTGCTAAGCATCGATCGCAGTGCGAAGGGGGGATGATCGATGCATGCATTGAAGACGACAGCCATCAGGTTTTTCTGGGCAGGGCTTGTGCTCGTGCTGACATTGCGGCTGGCGGCAGCCGACGCGACGGTGCCGACCGCCGATATCGAGGGCGCCGCCGACAACCAACTCGCCAAGCGATACGAAGGCTCGTTCATCGTCTCCTATGAGAAATTGGCGTTCACCGATTTCAGTGTGCCGCTGTCGCCGCTGAAGCCAAGCGCCGACCCTGACGCGCGTGATGCGATGAACAATCGTGTCTTCGCACCCGACAAGAAGGCCGAGGTCGAGGGCGCTTTGACTCGCATCGCCTATGTGCTGCCGGCCGAGCGCTCGCCGCTCGAAGTGCTGCGCAACTATCAGGATGTGGTTGAGGCGGCCGGCGGCGAAATCCTGTTCGAATGCAAGAAGGAGGAATGCGGCGGCGCCGCTGACCGTTCGTCGAGCGGCGGCGGCGGCGACATGAGCCTGACGATGTATTCCTTCCATGAGAGCGATCTCAAGGACTCGGCCTTTTCCAATGGCGCCTGCGCGCTGACCTCGGGCATCAACGACCAGCGCTATTTCTCGGCCAAGGTGCCGCAGGACGGCGGCGACGCCTATGTCACCGTGCAGACCTATTCGATGACTGACGATCTCTATTGCAAGGAGCTCAACGGCCGCACCGTCGCCGTCGTCCAGGTGCTGGAACCCAAGGCGCGCGACAAGAAGATGGTGGTCGTCGAGGCGGCCAAGATGGCGGATTCGCTGTCCGCCACCGGCAGCATTTCGCTCTACGGCATCTTCTTCGACACCGACAAGGCCGACATCAAGCCGGAGTCAGAACCGACACTGAAGGAGATTTCGACACTGCTGGCAAACGAGCCCAGCATGGCGGTGATCGTCGTCGGCCACACCGACAATCAAGGCGCCTTCGACTACAATCTCGACCTGTCGTCGCGGCGGGCGCAAGCGGTCAAGGCAGCACTTGTGGCGAAGTACGGCATTGACGGGGCGCGGTTGACCGCTGCCGGCGCCGGCATGATGGCGCCTGTCGCCAGCAATGACGACGAGGCGGGCCGCGCCAAGAACCGCCGTGTGGTTCTGGTCAAATTGAACTGACGCAGTCCCGGCTGCGGCGCCTTCGACCCCGCTACGACACAGCGTCCGCGGCGAGGCTCGCCTGCTCAAGCATGGAGGCGTCCTCGCCGAAGGCGCGGGTGGCGCGCGCCGCTGCCTCGAGCAGCGGGCGTTTCATGCGCTGAAGGAACGCCGCGTCGACGCGCGTGCTGGGGCCGGCCAGCGTCAAGGCGCCGAGCAGGACCCGACCCGGCCCGAACACCGGCGCCGACACGCCTGCCGTCTCGGGGTCGCGGTCGCCGACGGCGAGACAGTTGCAGGTCTTGCGGATGGTCTCGTAGGGTTCGCCCTGCTGGCCGGAAAACGCCGCAAGCACGCGGCCGCCCGACCCAACCAGCAAAGGCAGCACGTCGCCTTCACGTATCGTGTAGCGGATCGGATGCTTGGATTCGACGCGGTAGAGACAGGTGCGGACGTCGCCCGAGCGAACATAGAAGGCAACGCTCTCCCAGCTTCGCTCGGAAAGGTCGCGCATGATCGGCAACAGGATGTCGACCGCCACCACCGACCGCTGATAGAGCGCGCCGAGCCGGAAGGTGGCGGGTCCGACGCGGTAACGGCCATCGTCCAGACGCTCGAGCAATTGCCCGCGCAACAGCGAATGCGCAAGCCGCAGGATGGTGCTCTTGTAGAGGCCGGTACGCGTTGCGATTTCGGCCAGGCTGAGCGACCGGTCTGCCGTGGTGAAGGCATCGAGGATGGTGATCGCCCGGTCGAGCGCGGCAACACCTTCGGCCGCCGCGTGCGGGATGGCTGGATCAGCCGATCTGCTTGATGAGTCCATTGCGGTTCCCAATTCGGAGAGGTCCGAGCGGAGCCACTCTGTCGCGCCGCCGACCCGTTCTGTCTAGTAGAATATCGTTCCCGTTGACAGAACTCGGTAACATCTGCTTGAACTCGATTACGGGTCTGGATTCAGGCGCGTTTTGGCAGGCACCGGAGGAGGTGTCGTGATCTGGAGGAATCCCATGCTGAACAGACGCAGATTTTTGATGAGCACGGCAGCGGCAGGCGCTGCCGGCTTTGCAGGACTTCATCTCTCTCCCGCTTTCGCCGAGGGCGCGCCGCAGATCCAGATTTTCGTACCGGCGGCACCTGGCGGCGGCTGGGATCAGACAGGGCGCACGATGGATCAGGTGCTGCGCAGTGAAAAGCTGATCTCCGGCTCGCAGATCACCAATGTCGGCGGCGCCGGCGGCACGGTCGGGCTGCCGCAGTTCATCAACCAATGGAACGGCAAGGGCAATTCGCTGATGGTTGCCGGCATGGTCATGGTTGGCGCCATCATCGCCAACAAGGCTGCCAACAATCTGACGCAAGTCACGCCGATCGCGCGCCTCACCGGCGAGTTCGAGGCCTTGGTGGTGCCGGCGGAGTCGCCGTTCAAGACCGCCGCTGATTTCGTCGCCGCACTCAAGGCCGATCCGACTAAGGTTCCTGTCGCTGGCGGCTCAGCCGGCGGCTCGGATCACATCCTGTTCGGGCTGATCGCCAAGACCGTCGGCGTGCCGGCGACAAACCTGTCCTACGTCCCGTTCGCCGGTGGCGGCGAGGCGCTGTCGGCACTGCTCGGCAACCAGGTGGCGGCCGGCATCTCCGGCTTTGGCGAGTTCTCCGAGCAGATCAAGGCGGGCGCACTGCGGCTGCTTGCCATCTCGGCCGATAAGCGCCAGGACGGTATCGACGCGCCGACGCTGAAGGAAGCCGGCATCGATGTCGAGCTGTTCAACTGGCGCGGCGTCTTCGCACCTCCCGGCGTTTCCGATGCCGACAAGGCGGCGATGATCACGCTGATCGAGAGCATGGCCAAGAGCGATGCCTGGGCGACGGAGTGCAAGAACCGCAACTGGACGCCGATCCTGCTCACGGGCGACGACTATGCGAAATTCGTGACCGAGGATACGGCCCGCATCGAGGCCATCCTGAAAGATCTCGGGCTCGCCTGATCTTCCCTAAAGGGGCGGCGCACGCCGCCCCTTCTCGCATGGAATGCAAAGCCGGCATGAAACTGCGGTGAGGACCGGCCGTGCGGTGCCGCGCATCTTGGCCAGCTATCCTGGGGAGGACAATCATGAGCAGCAGTGACCAGCAGGCGGCGCCGTCGCGCCTTGCCGTGCCGGAATTGTTGATTGGCGTCGGGCTTCTGGCCTGCGCCGGCGCCGTAGCCTGGCAGACGCTGGCGATCCCGGTGTCGCCGCTCTACTCCAAGGTCGGCCCGACCGTTTTTCCCTACCTCACCATGGTCGGTCTGGTGGTGCTTTCCCTGTTGCTCATCCTCGCGGCGCTTCGTGGCGGCTGGCAGCCGGAGGAGGAAAGGGAAACGCCGACCGACTGGAAGGCGATGGGTTTCGTCGTCATCGGCCTGCTCGCCAATCTGCTGCTCATCCAGCCGCTCGGCTTCACGGCGGCATCCGTCATCATGTTCGTTCTCGTCTGCTACGGCTTCGGTAGCAAGCGCACGCTACGCGACGTCGGGCTCGGCCTGATCCTGGCGCTGGCCGCCTATTTCGGCTTCGCCAGGGCGCTCGGCGTCAACATCGGCGCCGGCTTCATCGAGAACCAGCTGAACACGGTGATCGATGCGATCACCGGCACGTTTGGAGCCTGACGCCATGGAAACGCTCGGCCATCTCGCACACGGCTTCTCGGTTGCCTTCACCCCGGTCAATCTTCTGTGGTGCCTGCTCGGCACCACGCTCGGCACCGCCATTGGTGTGCTGCCCGGCCTCGGGCCGGCGCTGACCATCGCCCTGCTGCTGCCCATCACCTACCAGGTGGCGCCGGAGGCCTCTTTCATCCTGTTTGCCGGCATCTATTACGGCGCCATGTATGGCGGCTCGACGACGTCGATCCTGCTCAACACGCCCGGCGAAAGCGCCACCATCGTCACCGCGCTGGAAGGCAACAAGATGGCGCGGTCCGGCCGCGGCGGTGCGGCACTTGCCACCTCGGCCATCGGCTCCTTCGTCGCCGGCACCATCGGCACGATGGGCGTCGCCTTCCTGGCGCCGGTGGTGGTCAAATTCGCACTGGCCTTCGGCCCGGCCGAATATTTCTCGCTGATGGTGTTGGCCTTCATCACGGTTTCGGCGGTGCTCGGCTCCTCGTCCGTGCGCGGCCTGACCAGCCTGTTCGCCGGCTTCGTCATTGGCATGATCGGCGTCGACCTGCAGACCGGCCAACCGCGCTTCACCTTCGGCATGACCGAACTGCTTGACGGCGTCGACGTCATCATCGCCGCCGTCGGCCTGTTCGCCGTCGGCGAGACACTCTACATGGCTTCGCGCCGCTATGCCGGCAAGGACGAGATCGTGCCGCTGAGGGGCTCGCTCTACATGACATCAGCCGAATGGGGGCGTTCGTGGAAACCCTGGCTGCGCGGTGCGGCGATCGGCTTTCCGATCGGCGCCATGCCGGCCGGCGGCGCCGAAATCCCGACCTTCCTGTCCTACGCCATCGAAAAGAAACTGTCGAAGCACAAGGAGGAGTTCGGCACGGTCGGCGCCATCGAAGGCGTTGCCGGCCCGGAAGCCGCCAACAACGCGTCCGCCGCCGGCGTGCTGGTGCCGATGCTGACGCTCGGCCTGCCGACCTCGGCGACGGCGGCGATCATGCTGTCGGCGTTCCAGAGCTATGGCATCAATCCAGGGCCGTTGCTTTTGACCACGCAGGGCGATCTCGTCTGGGGGCTGATCGCCAGCCTGTTCATCGCCAACGTCATCCTCGTCATCCTCAACCTGCCACTGATCGGGCTGTGGGTGCGGCTGTTGAAGATCCCGGCGCCGCAGCTCTATGCCGGCATCCTGGTGTTCGCTACGGTCGGCACCTATGGCATCTCGCAATCGCCTATTGACCTGGTCATCCTCTATCTCCTGGGGGCGGCCGGGTTCCTGATGCGGCGCTTCGATTTCCCGACCGCGCCGGTCATCATCGGCATGATCCTGGGGCCACTGGCAGAAACGCAGTTCCGCCGGGCGATGACCATCTCGAATGGCGACTGGTCGGTGTTCTACAAGCATCCGCTGTCGCTGACGCTGCTGACGCTCGCCTTCATCGGCCTGGTCGGGCCGCATATCTGGGCCTATGTCGAGCACCGCCGGCGGCGCGGACCGGAGCATGTGCCGGGCGATGCCTGATCGATTTGAGCTGTCATGACCGAATTGCTTTCCGGTATCCGCGTCCTCGACCTGACCAACGTCCTGGCCGGCCCCTATTGTGCCTATCAGTTGGCGCTGCTCGGGGCCGACGTGATCAAGGTCGAGGTCCCGCAAGGCGGCGACCTGGCACGCCAACTTGGCGGTTCGCCAAAGCTCAACAGCGCCGGCATGGGCGCATCGTTCCTGGCGCAGAACGCCGGCAAACGATCGGTGGTGCTCGATCTCAAGAACCCGGCCGATCGCGAGCGCTTCCTCGATCTGGTCGCCAGTGCCGATGCGCTGGTGGAGAATTTCCGCCCCGGCGTGATGGATCGGCTTGGCCTTGGCTACGAGGCACTGAAGGCGGTCCGTCCCGGCCTCGTCTATTGTGCGATATCCGGTTTCGGCCAGACCGGGCCGATGCGTGACAATCCCGCCTATGATCAGATCATCCAGGGGCTTTCCGGGATTATGAGCATCACCGGCACGCCGGAAACGGCGCCGCTGCGTGTCGGCTATCCGGTCGCCGACACGCTTGGGGGACTGGTCGGCGCGTTCGCCATTGCCTCGGCGCTGGTCCGGCAAAAGACAAGCGGCGAGGGCGCCTTTCTCGACGTCTCGATGCTCGAATGCACGCTCTCGGCGCTCGGCTGGCCGGTCTCCAACTACCTGACCGCGGCCGTCGATCCGCAGCCGATGGGCAATGAGAACATGACCGCAGCACCCTCCGGCGCCTTTCGCACCGGCGACGGGCTGCTCAACATCGCCGCCAACAAGCAGGAGCAGTTCGTCGCGCTGTGCCGGCTGATCGGGCGGCCGGAGCTGGCGTTGGATCAGCGCTTTGCCGAGCGCGAGACGCGCAAGCGCAACCGAGCGGCGCTCAAAGTCGAGATCGAGGACGCCCTGGTCAGCGCCCCGGCGGCGGTCTGGGAAGAGACGCTCAACCGTGCCGGCGTGCCGGCGGGCAGGGTGCTAACGATCCCGCAAGTGCTGGCCGAGCCGCAAGTACTCGAACGCCAGGTGACCGCGAATTTTGAAGACGTGCCGGGTATGGACAGGCCACTGACTGTCCTGCGCGGTGGGTTCATGGTCGATGGCGCGGCACCTCTGCCGACGAAGCCGCCACCGGCGCTGGGCGAGCATATTGACGAGGTTTTCGCCGATCTGCCGCCGCGCGCCAAGGCAAAGGCACGGGCATGAGCACCGAGAAGAAGACCGGCCGTGAGCGCGGCGAGGAATGGTGGCAGACCGACATCATTGAGATGCGGCCCGGTATCATCCGGCTGCGCGGCTACGATATCCAGGATCTGATCGGCCGCGTCAGCTTTCCGGCGATGATCTGGCTGATGCTGCGTGGCGAATTGCCCAGCGAGGACCAGGCGGCGCTGCTCGGCATTGCGCTGGGCGCCGCCGTCGACCATGGGCCGCAAGCGCCATCGATCGCGATTGCGCGCATGGCTGCAACCTGCGGCGTCGGCATCAACAGCGCCATGGCCTCGGCCATCAATGTGCTCGGCGACGTGCATGGCGGCGCCGGCGAACAGGCGCTGTCCTTCTACGGCGACATCGCCGTGGCGCTCGACGGCGGCATGACGCTGAATGCAGCCGTCTCGGCACGGCTCGACCGGTTCTTCGCCGGGGAGAAGGGCCATGTGCCGGGGCTCGGCCATCGCTTCCATCCGGTCGACCCGCGCGCGCCGCGCCTGCTGGAACTGACCCGCGAGTTTGCCGCGCGTGGTGTCGTCAATGGACGCCTCGCCGACATCGCCGAGGCGGTGGAAGCGGCAGTCGCGCGGCGCAAGGGGAAAAAGATACCGCTCAACATCGATGGCGCCACTGCCGTCATCTATGGCGAACTCGGCTTCCCGCCGCCGCTGACGCGCGGGCTTTTCGTGCTGTCGCGCTCGGTCGGCATCCTGGCGCATGCCTGGGAACAGTCGCAGCAAGCCGAGCGAAACAAGGGTCCGTTGCCGCGTGAATGGTTGTGGGCCTATACCGGTGCGCCGGCGCGCCCCTTACCCGAAGGGGGCGACACGAGCGAGTGAGGTCCAGAGCGGTTCACCGTTTCACGGAAACGGTGAACCGCTCCATCTCTCTGTTTTGACGCAATTCCGGACGGAAAACCGTTTCACACTTTTCCTGGAATTGCTCTAACCTCAGGCGGGGTTGAGCGGTTCAGGCCGGGCAATCGTCAAGGTCGCCACCAGGGTCGAAAGGTCTGGCTCATCGATCAGCAGGGCCGCATCGGCGGGCGGCAGCCAGGCCCGCTGCCGCCGTTTGGCTTCCTGCCAGTCGGCCAGTTCCTCGGTGACTTCCAGCAGATAGACGACGACGTCGACGCGGACGAAGCGGTTGGCCAGTCGTTTCCAGTAGGAATAGGTGCCCGCCGGTTCCTTCAGCGTCTTGCCGAGCACGCCGGCTTCCTCTCGCGCCTCGATGGTGGCCGCCTTGCGTCCGCTCTTGCCCTTCATTGGCCAGCCCTTGGGGACGATGAAGCGTCTTGTGGTTCGCGACGTAACCAGCATCACCTCGACATCGCCGCGCGCGTTCAGCCGAAACGGAATCGCCGCCACCTGACGGATACTCTCGCCTTTCTTTGCCTTACGCACGGCCTTTTTCTTGGTGGCTGCCATTCGTGGATCCAGTCGATGCAATGCCGAATAGCGCGACAGAGCACCCTTGCAAAACCAAAACTTTCGCGTGTGCCGAAAGACACTCCGAATACATAAGTCGGCTAATAAATGAAAAACGCCGGCTTGTCAGCGGCAATTGCTCACGGCGGTGCTGCCGATTATCTGCGTGGTGCAGCCTGGCTTGAATTGTGGCACCACCGGTTGCGGCTGCTGGACGATCTGGCGGTCCTGGGCACGATACTGCTGCTGTTGCTGCTGGTATTGCTGCCGCTGCACCCTGTTCTGCAGGATTTGCAGGTCGTTCTGCCGGATCAGTGCGTTGTTGCCGGTGAGGGAATTGAGGGCCTGCGCGGAAGCGGGCAGGCAAACGCCGACCAGCATCGCCGTGGCCAGCATTGCCGATGTGAAAACCATCGATGGTCGAAGCGCCGTCATCCGCTCATTCCCGCGTGAAAGAAATCATGGCCTTAATATAGGGCGTCTGTCCGGCTGTGCCATATCTCGGCGCTGATCGAAGCGACCGCGGCGGAGAATCTGCCTGGCAACCCCGCATTGCACTTGACGGAAGCGGCCGATTCGCCGCTCTATCGGGCCGGCGCCGGCCTTGAGCGGAATGGCGTCAACGGCGCCGACTGTTCGTCAGGTATGATGGCGCCTCCGGCGAAACGGTTAAACAGCACGCGATCGGTGCGTCTCTCAAGGTCAGCATCCAGCTGGCCCAGGCGGAGCCGGGCGGGAGGGGTCTTGATGAGGAAGTACGCGTATTTCGTGGCAGTGCTGGGTGTTGCCTGCGTCGTCGGTGTGCCGGCCGTGGCGGCGCAAACCAAGACCGACAAGGCGGTGGTGGCGCCCGCCGCCGATGCGCCGCAACTGCCTGGCGGAGCGTCGGCGCTGTCAGAAACCCATGGCGACTGGACGGTCAATTGCCAGATATCAGGCGCGACCAAGACCTGCAGCCTGTCGCATCAGCAATTCAACAAGCAAAACAACCAGCGCCTGCTGGCGATCGAGCTGTCGAGCAAGACCGGCGACGATGCCACCGGTACGCTCGCGCTGCCGTTCGGCCTGGCGCTGGCCAAGGGTGTCAGCATGTCCATCGACGACCAGAAGCTGGATGGCAGCCTGCCGTTCAACACCTGCCAGGTTGTTGGCTGCCTGGTGCCGGTGGCGTTCGATGCGGCTCTCACGCCGCTGCTGAAGTCAGGCACCACCCTGAAGATCGATGCCTTCGCGGCCGACACCGAACAAGCGGTGAGCTTTTCCATTCCGCTCAACGGTTTTGCCGGCGCACTTGCCCGAACCGCGGAGCTTTTGGCCAATTGACCGCGCAGAGCCGGATGACCTGAAGCGCGCCGCCGTTCCGGCGCCACTAATCAAACGACGATCGTTTTCAACCGTTCGGCGATCAGGGCGGCGAGCCGCGCAGCCACCTCGTCCTTGCTCATCTCGGGCCATTCCTCGACGCCGGCCTTGGACACGATCCGCACCCGATTGCGATCACCGCCCATCACGCCCGAAGGACCGATGCCGCTTTCGTGTGACACGTCGTTTGCAACGATGAAATCGGCGCCCTTCTTGCGAAGCTTGGCCTCGGCGTTGCGCAAGAGATCTTGTGTCTCGGCGGCGAAGCCAATCACAAGGCCGGGTCGCTGGCTGTGATGGCCAACCCCAGCGAGAATGTCGGGATTCTCGACCATGCGCAGCACCGGCGGTCCTTCGCCCGCGACCTTCTTGATCTTCTCACCGGCCGAGTTCTCGCTGCGCCAGTCGGCAACGGCGGCGACGAACACCGCCGCGTCCGCAGGCAGAAGCTGCTCCACCGCGTCGCGCATCTCTTGCGCCCGTTCGACATGGATGGTCTTCACGCCGGCGGGATCGGCAATGGTGACCGGACCGGAGACGAGCCGCACATCGGCGCCGAGCCTGGCCAGTGCCGCCGCAATGGCATGGCCCTGCTTGCCCGACGAACGGTTGGCGATATAGCGCACCGGGTCGATCGGCTCATGCGTCGGGCCGGAGGTGACGATGATCCTGCGTCCCGACAGCGGCTTGGGGCTGACATCGAGCAGCGCCTCGATGGCGGCGACGATCTCCAGCGGCTCGGCCATGCGACCTTCGCCCGCCTCATGGCTTTCGGCCATCTCGCCTTTGGCCGGACCGACGAAGGCAATACCGTCCTTGCCTAGCGTCGCGCGATTACGACGTGTCGCCGGATGCGCCCACATTTTTGGGTTCATGGCTGGCGCCATCAACACCGGCTTGTCGGTGGCGATCAGCACCGTCGAGGCAAGATCGTTGGCATGGCCGTTGGCAAGCTTGGCCATCAGGTCGGCGGTGGCGGGCGCCACCACCAGCAGGTCGGCCTCGCGCGACAGCCTGATGTGGCCGACATCGTGTTCGTCATTGCGGTCGAACAGTTCGGTGAAGACATGGTCGGCGGAGAGCGCGCCCACCGACAGCGTGGTGACGAATTCCTGCGCGGCTGATGTCATGACCACCCGCACCGCAGCGCCTCGCTCGCGCAGCCGGCGGATCAGATCCAGCGCCTTGTAGGCGGCGATGCCGCCGCCGATGATGAGCAGGATGCGCTTGCCGGAGAGGCTGCCGCGCGGCACGATCTTGCCTGGCGCCGCAGCGATTGGCACCGCGAGGTTGTGCGAACTGGTCAGGTCGCGGAGGGTTTTCTCGATCTGGTCGATGCGACCCACAGGACCGATCTGCCCGTCAACGGCGGCTCGGATCATGACCCGCGCCTGCTCCTCCATGGAGCGGTCGTTTTCCGCCGCCAGGCGGCGCAGCAGTTCCTTGACCTCATCGTCCAGGTTGCGGATCGTAATGCTGGCCATATGATTGCACCCGGCTGCGGCTTCCGATCGCAATGATAGCAATGCAATCAGATCGCTGCAAGTTGCGGAACCGAATCCCGATGTGGCTGGGCGCTATACGAGCTTCCAGGCGATATAGACCAGCGTTAGCGCGATCACCCACAGTGCCAGGCGGCCGGAGCGGCTGTAGCGCGCCTCAGCCTTGCCGATGGCGCGGGCGGTGGTCTCGTCGAAGCGCAGGCCGTGCTCGGCCATCAGGTCGATCTCGCGTGATAGCCGATCGGTGCGCGCCGCAAGTTCGGGCGCCTGGCGGGCCAGCGTCAGCAGCGCCTTGGCGCCATCGCGTGCATCGATCATCATGCCACGCGGGCCGAGATTGCCGGCGATCCAGCCGCCAACCACCGGTTCGGCCGTCTTCCACATGTTGAAGGCCGGGTCGAGCGTGCGTGCCACGCCCTCGACCACCACCATGGTCTTCTGCAGCAGGATCAATTCCGGCCGCGCCGCCATGTCGAAGAGTTCGGTCACTTCGAACAGCAGCGTCAAAAGCTTCGCCATCGAAATGGTCTCGGCTGGCTGGCCGTGGATCGGCTCACCGATCGCCCGGATTGCTTGCGCGAAGGCCGCGACATTGTGCTGGCGCGGCACATAGCCGGCCTCGAAATGCACTTCGGCGACACGCAGATAGTCGCGCGTGATGAAGCCGTAGAGGATTTCGGCGAGGAAGCGGCGCTCCTTCTTGCCGAGCCTGCCGGCAATGCCGAGATCGACGGCGACGATGGTGCCGTTTGCTTCGACGAACAAGTTGCCCGGATGCATGTCGGCGTGGAAGAAGCCGTCGCGAAGCGTGTGGCGCAGGAACGACTGGATGAGGTTGGCCGCGATCGTCTTCAGGTCATGACCGGCAGTGGCAAGGCCGGCAATGTCGTTCATCTTGACGCCGTCGACCCACTCCATGGTCAGCACGTCGCGGCCGGTGCGCTCCCAGTCGACGGATGGCACGCGAAAGCCGGGATCATCCCTGGTGTTTTCGCCGAGCTCCGAAAGGGCGGCCGCCTCGAGGCGGAGATCCATCTCGACCTTGGTGGTCTGCGCCAGCGTCTCGGTGACCTCGACCGGTCGTAGCCGGCGCGACGACGGGATGTATTTCTCCTGCAGGTGGGCCGCGAGGAAATAGCTTTCGAGATCCTGGAAGAAGCGGCGGCGCACGCCCGGCCGGATCACCTTCACCGCTACCTTTGTGGCTATGCCGTCATGGACCGTGTCGGCAGCATGGACCTGGGCGATGGAAGCGGCTGCGACCGGGTCGCCGAATTGCGCGTAGAGATCGCCGACCTTGCGCCCGAGCGAAGCCTCGATTGCCGTGATCGCCTCGGCTCTCGGAAAGGTGTGCATCTTGTCCTGCAACATGGCGAGATCGAGCGCCATGTCGTTGCCGACGACGTCGGGCCGTGTCGCCAAGAACTGGCCGAGCTTGACATAGGACGGCCCGAGCCGGACGACCGCCTTGGCCAGCCGGTCGCTGCGCTCATAGGCCAGCGCGCGGCGGCGGGTGAACAGCCGCGCCAGGCGCCAGCCGAACTTCGGCAGGCCGGACAATTCCTCGCCCGGCAAGGCGGCGACGACGCCTTCGCGCACCAGCACCCAGCCGGCCCGCATGAGCCGAAATCCAGCGCTGACGGTACTCATGGCCGTGCCCGTCCTACCGGTTCTTCGAACCGGCATAGCGCACATCGACTGTGAGAAATGCGGTCCAGCCTCAAAGCTTCCAGCCCGAATGAAGTGCCGCGATGCCACCGGAATAGTTGCGGAAGGAGACGCGATCGAAGCCGGCTCGGGAAATCATCGTCGCGAAATTCTGCTGGTTGGGAAACCTGGCAATCGATTCGACCAGATAGGAATAGGGTTCGCCGTCGCCGGTGACCATCTTGCCGATCTTTGGAATGGCGTTGAACGACCAGGCTTCGTAGGCCTTGTCGAGCAGCGGCATCTCGACTTCGGAAAATTCGAGGCACAGGAACCGGCCGCCCGGCTTCAGCACGCGGAACGCTTCACTGAGCGCGACATCGATGCGCGGCACGTTGCGAATGCCGAAAGCGATGGTGTAGGCGTCGAACGTAGCGTCGGCAAAGGGCAGTTCCTCGGCGTTGGCCTCGACGAAGTCGGTGTTGCCGGACAGGCCTTTCTTCTCGGCACGGTCGCGGCCAACGGCAAGCATCGAGCCATTGATGTCGAGCACGGTGGCATGGGCATTGCCGTGGCTGGCATCGACGATGCGGAAGGCTATGTCGCCGGTGCCACCGGCAACGTCGAGCACGCGCCAGCCCATCCTTTTTGGAGGATTGAGCCAGGTGACCATGGCATCCTTCCACAGCCGGTGCAGGCCAGCCGACATCAGATCGTTCATCAGGTCGTAGCGGTTGGCGACCTTGTGGAAAACATCGTTGACCAGGGACTGCTTGTCGCCAGCCCCTACACGCTTGAAACCATAGGAGGTTTCCATGCCGCCCGCGGCCGTGGTTCTCTCAACTGACATTTTTTTGATCCGTCATAAAACCGGCGGGACCATAGCCGATCGATGGTGCGGGCGCTATTGTTTAAGGCGCGGTGTTCAGCCGCGCTTCCAGGTGTTGGGTTTTCAAGACCTGGACTGACAGACGGGATGATTGAATGCCTTTGAAAGCGGAATTGCACTGCCACATTGAAGGGGCAGCGGCGCCCGAACTCGTCATCCGCCAGGCGCAGAAATACGGCAAGGATACCTCGCCCTATATCCAGGACGGTTCCTTCGTCTGGCATGATTTCACATCCTTCCTCGCGGCCTACGATTTCTCCTCCGATCTGTTCCGGACGGAGGAGGACTATGCGCGGCTGGCCGACCATTATCTGACCAGCCTCGCCCGCGACGGTGCCATCTATTCCGAGGTGTTCACTTCGCCCGACCATGCCAAGAAGGCCGGGCTGTCGCCCAAGGCCTATACAGACGCGCTTGGCGAAGGCATGGCCCGGGCCAAGGCCAAGACCGGCATCGAGGGCCGCATGATCATCACCGGGGTGCGCCATGTCGGCGTCGAGTCGATCGAGCAGGCGGCGCGCTTCGCGGCGCGCTGCGGGCATCCGCTGGTCACCGGCTTCGGCGTCGCCGGCGACGAGCGCATCGGCGACATGGAGGACTATGTCAGGGCCTTCGAGATCGCGCGCGAGGCCGGGCTCGGCATCACCATCCATGCCGGCGAACTGACAGGCTGGGAGACCGTCAAGGCGGCGCTTGATCACATCCGTCCCTCCCGCATCGGCCATGGCGTGCGCGCCATCGAAAACCCGGACCTTGTCCGGCGCATTGCTGATGAGGGCGTCGTGCTGGAGTGCTGCCCCGGTTCCAACATCGCGCTCAAGGTGTTCGACAGTTTCGCCGACCACCCCTTTCCGACCCTGCAGGCGGCCGGCTGCAAGGTGACGCTCAATTCCGACGATCCGCCCTATTTCTGGACCTCGCTGAAGCGCGAATATGACATCGCCGCCGAGCATTTCTCGATGAACGAAAAGGCGCTGACTGCCGTCACCAGAACGGCCATCGAGGCCGCTTTCGTCGACCGAAAGACCAAGACCGCGCTTCTTGCCCGCCTCAACGGCGCCGCTCGCTGATTTCTTCCGACAAAGCTGTGGTCGGTGCAGGCCAAGCGGTTCCTTGGCCGGCGCATTGCCGCTAGGGTTCGCTCAAGCAGCTTGAAGCGCGGTGCGTCCGAGAGGACCATGCGTGCACTTTCGGGCGCAGGCATCAGGAGAACACCATGCAGGGCGTCACCGTCGTCGACCATCCGCTTGTCCAGCACAAGCTGACCATCATGCGCAAGAAGGAGACCTCGACGGCCGGCTTCAGGCGGCTGCTGCGCGAGATCTCGCTGCTGCTCGGCTACGAGGTCACCCGCAACCTCGAACTGACGACGACATCGATCGAGACACCGATGGAGACGATGGAAGCGCCGACGCTGGAGGGCAAGAAGCTGGTCTTCGCCTCGGTGTTGCGCGCCGGCAACGGCTTGCTGGAAGGCCTGCTCGACCTGGTGCCGGCGGCCCGCGTCGCCCATGTCGGCCTCTACCGCGATCACGAAACGCTGGAGGCGGTCGAGTATTTCTTCAAGGCGCCGAGCGACCTCGCCGACCGGCTGGTTATCGTCGTCGATCCGATGCTGGCCACCGCCAATTCGGCGATCGCGGCGGTCGACAAATTGAAAGAGCGCGGCGCCACCAACATCCGCTTCCTCTGCCTGCTGGCGGCACCCGAAGGCATCGAGCGCTTCACCAAGGCGCATCCAGACGTTCCCGTCTTCACCGCCTCCATCGACCGCCAGCTCAACGAGAAGGGCTACATCATGCCCGGCCTCGGCGATGCCGGCGATCGTATGTACGGGACCAAGTAATTTACCAATTGTTTACGCAAAGGCGTGGTTTTGGCGCACGTTAAAGCGGCAAACACCATGCGGGCTTAAGGATCGGCCGTCACGAAGGCCGATCCATGCTGCGCAAGCTTCTCATCCTTGGCGTTTTCGCCGGTACATCGGCATCGATACCGATCGTGTATCAGTCGAATCCGCAAATCATCGAAAACCTGCTGAAATCGGCGGCGACGAGCAAACCTGCGGTCGAAGTCCAGCCGGACGTCAATCTGGCATCGGTGCCCGGCAAGCCGGCCACGCCGCTGGCGCTTGGCCGCAAGGTCATCGTTACGGCAGACGAGCGCGGACATTTCTCGTCGGCCTTCAAGCTCAACGGACGTCAGGTCGACGGCATGGTCGACACCGGCGCCACGCTGGTTGCCATCAACACCTCGACGGCACGCAGGATCGGCCTGTCGCTGAACCCTGCCGACTTCAGTCACGAGGTCAGCACCGCCAATGGCTCGATCAAGGCGGCCGTGGCAATGATCGACCGCCTGCAGATCGGCAGCATCACGGTCAACGACGTCCAGACCATCGTGCTCGACGACAGGGCGCTGCACACCAATCTGATCGGCATGAGCTTCCTCAATCGGCTTGGCAAATTCCAGGCTGAGAACGGCACGCTGCTTCTCGTTCAGTAGCGAGAGCATTCCAGGAAAGTGTGAAACGGTTTTCCGTCCGGAATTGCGATGACCCGCTCTATCCGCGCGGAAGAATCCGCCGGATGACCGACTTGTCGGCGGCCGGCTTCGAAGCCCCAATCGCATAGGCCGAAATCACGGCGGCGGCGGCCGCCTCGGCATCGGCCAATGAGCGGGCATGGACCAGCGCCAGCGGCTCGCCAGTCCGAACCTCCGCGCCGACCGGCAGCAGCCTGGTGATACCGACCGCGGGGTCGACCTTGTCGTCCGGCCGCGTGCGTCCGCCTCCCAGGCCAACCACCGCGAGCCCGATGTCGCGGGTCGCTATGCCGGTGACGAAGCCGTTTTCGGACGCCTTGACGGCAAACTCGGTCGCCGCTTTCGGCAGGTATTTTTCCGGCTTCTCGATGAAATCGGCGGGGCCGCCGAGCGCGGCGACCATGCGCGCGAAAGTGGCGGCGGCGCGGCCGCTGGCAAGCGTCTCAGTGGCGCGCCGCATGCCATCCTGGTTGGACGACACCAGTCCTGCCGACTGCAGCATCTCGGCGGCGAGCGCCAGCGTCACGTCTTCCAGCCGACGATCACGAAGACGGCCGGTGAGGAAATCGACGGCGTTGCGCACCTCGACGGCGTTGCCGGCGGCCGACGCCAGCGGCTCGTTCATGCCGGTGATCAACGCCGAGGCCTTCAACCCGGCACCATTGGCGATCTCGACAAGGCTGCTGGCGAGTGCGGTCGCATCGCGTGACTTTTCCATGAAGGCGCCGTTGCCGACCTTGACGTCGAGCACCAGCGATTGCAGCCCGGCCGCCAGCTTCTTCGACAGGATCGAAGCGGTGATCAGCGGCACCGATTCGACCGTGCCGGTGACATCGCGGATCGCGTAGAGCCGGCGATCGGCCGGCGCGAGGTCGGCGGTCTGGCCGATGATGGCGCAACCGGTTTCAAGCACAGCCTTGCGAAACAGCGCGATATCGGGCTGGCTGGCATAGCCGGGGATGGCATCCATCTTGTCCAGCGTGCCGCCGGTATGGCCAAGGCCACGGCCGGAAATCATCGGCACATAAGCGCCGCAGGCGGCGACGATCGGCGCCAGCATCAGCGAAACATTGTCGCCGACGCCGCCTGTCGAATGCTTGTCGGTGACCGGGCCGGGCAGGTCCGACCAGTCGAGCACGTCACCGGAATCGCGCATCGCCAGTGTCAGCGCCACGGCCTCGTCGCGGCTCATACCGTTGAAGAACACCGCCATGGCGAAGGCGCCGACCTGGCCGTCCGAAACGACCCCTTCGGTGACGCCCTCGACGAAGCCGGCGATCTCCTGCGCCGACAGTTTCAGGCCATCGCGCTTGCGTCGGATGATTTCCTGGGGAAGCATCAGCTCTCCAGCAGTCCGTCGCGGAACACGCGCTGCAGGATCGTCGCCAGCCGCGCGCCACCGACCGGCGCCATGTCCTTGGTCTCCTGGTGCGAAAGCTCGGCGCCGGTCATGCCGGCCGCCAAATTGGTGATGACCGAGCAGGCGGCGACGCGCAGTCCGAGGAAGCGGGCAAGAATGACCTCCGGCACGGTCGACATGCCGACCGCATTGGCGCCCATGATGCGCGCCATGCGGATTTCGGCGGGGGTTTCGAAGCAAGGGCCCGAGAACCACATGTAGACGCCCTTGTGAAGTGCTGTGCCGGTCGCCTTCGCCGCGCGTTCGATCGTCTTGCGGATGCCGGCGTCATAGGCTTCGGTCAGGCCGACAAAGCGGCGGTCGCTGGGCTCGCCAATCAGCGGATTGGTGCCCGAGAAATTGATGTGGTCCGATATCAGCATGACCGAGCCCGGCGGCATGTCGGGATCGACCGAGCCGGCGGCATTGGTGAGGATCAGTTTCGTGATGCCGATACCGGCAAGCACTTCCAGTGCCGGCCGCATCGCAGCCGCGTTGCCGTGCTCGTAGTAGTGGGCGCGGCCGGACAGCATCAGCACCGGCACGCCGGCAAACAGCCCCGCCACCACTTCGCCGGCATGGCCGGTGACGCCGCTTCTGGGAAAGCCCGGCAGGTCGGCGTAGGAAACGCGGATCGGATCCTCGATCTGGTCGACCAGCCCGCCCAGGCCCGAACCCAGCACCAGTGCGGTCGACGGCGCAAGGCCGTCCAGCCGTTCGACGAGATGGTCCAGCGCCTTTTCCGTCATTGCAGCCAACTCTTCATTTCAGCCAGTTCTTCATTTCAACCAGGTCTTCATTTCAAAATGTCGCCGCGGAAACCGTAGGGCAGCATCTCGCCCATGGTCACGGTCTCGGCCACGCCGGCATTGTCGCAGAGATAGAGTTTTGTTTCCGGCCGGCAGAATTCGGCCAGCCGCTGCCGGCAGCCGCCGCAAGGCGAGCATTTCGCCATGCGTTCGGCAAGGACGGCGATTTCCACGATCTTGCCGCCGCCACCCATGATGTAGTGACCAAGCGCGGTGGTCTCGGCGCACCAGCCTTCCGGATAGGAGGCGATTTCGACATTGGCGCCGGCAAAGACGCGCCCGTCCTCGGTGCGCAAGGCGGCGCCCACCGGAAACTTCGAATAGGGCGCATAGGCCTTGGACATGGCAGCTTTGGCCGCTTCGAACAGATCATGCGACATTAGTTCGTTCTCTCCGATGATCATGTCCAAAACCCGGCACTCCCGCTTAGAGCGCGTCGCGTCGAAACGGATTCTTGCGACGTGCTTTAAGTCCTTTTTCTACGCATGTCGTTGTCTCAAAACCGGGGCCACTTTTGAGCGACATGCCTTGGCCTGAGCCGAGCTCAGCGTTCCTTGACGTAAGGCACGCCGCCGGCGCGCGGCGGGATCGCCTTGCCAATGAAACCGGCAAGCAGGATGACGGTGAGGATGTAGGGCAGCGCCTGCATGAACTGCACTGGCACCTTGCCGATGATGGGTAGCGGCGAGCCTTGCAGGCGGATCGACAGTGCGTCGAGGAAACCGAACAGCAAGCAGGCGAACATGGCGTTGACCGGCTTCCATTTGGCAAAGATCAGCGCCGCCAGCGCGATGTAGCCCTTGCCGGCGGTCATGTCCTTCACGAAGCCGCCATTCTGCACCATCGACAGATAGGCGCCGGCGATGCCGGTCAGCACGCCGGTGCAGATCAGCGCCCGGTAGCGCAGCCAGGCGACGGAAATGCCGGCGGTGTCGACCGCGGCCGGGTTCTCGCCGACGGCGCGCAGCCGCAGGCCGAAGCGGGTGCGAAACAGCACCCACCAGGTGAACGGCACCATCAGGAAAGCGAGATAGACCAGGATCGAGTGGCCGGAGATCAGTTCCGAATAGATCGGCCCTAGGATCGGCACATCGTGGATGGCACCGGCGCCAGGCCACGTGATGGCCTCGAAGCGCTCACCTGGTTGCAGCGCAGGCGTGCGCCCGCCTTGCTGGAACCAGGCCTGGCCGAGGATGATGGTCGATCCGGCGGCGATGAAATTGATCGCCACGCCGGAGACGATCTGGTTGCCGCGATGGGTGATCGAGGCAAAGCCGTGGATCATGGCAAACGCGACCGAGATCAGGATGGCCATGCCGAGGCCGAGAAAGGCCGAATGGAACACGGAAGCCGCCGCCGCACCCGCGAAGGCGCCGACCAGCATCTTGCCTTCGAGGCCGATGTCGAAGATGCCGGCGCGTTCCGAATAGAGGCCGGCGAGGCAGGCGAGCAGCAGCGGCACCGAGAGGCGGATGGTCGAGTCCAATGTCTGGACGATTGCGTTGAACACATCCATTTCAGGCACCCTTCCCCTTGACCGCTTCCATGCCGACCGATCGCGGACTGAAAGAGGCGAACAGCGCCTGAATGTAAGGCCGGAACATGTGCTCGAGCGCGCCGGCGAACAGGATGACCAGACCCTGGATGATGACGATCATGTCACGGCTGATCGCCGGCATCTCGAAGGCAAGCTCGGCGCCGCCCTGGTAGAGCATGCCGAACAGGATCGCCGCCAGCACGATGCCGATCGGGTGCAGGCGGCCCATCAGCGCCACGGCGATGCCGACGAAACCGGCGCCGGAGACAAAGTCGATCGCGACATTGTGCTGGTCGCCCATCACCGGATTGAGCGCCATCATGCCGGCCAGCGCGCCAGAGATCATCATGGCGGTGATGATGATGCGGGTTTCCGAAATGCCGGCATAGCGCGCCGCCTTCGGGCTGTGACCGTAGGTGCGCATCTCATAGCCGAGCTTGGTGCGCCAGATCAACAGCCAGACCAGGAAGGCCATGATCAGCGCCAGCAGGAAGGAAATGTTGAGCGGCGCCGAACGGATCTTGGCGCCGAACAGCTCGATGATCCAGTTGAGCTTCGGCAATTCCGCGCCCGCGAGGAAGTTGCGAGTCTGCGGCGCTTGCGATGCTGCCGGCTTCAAGGGGCCAACCAGCAGGTAAACCATGATCGAGGCGGCGATGAAATTAAACATGATGGTGGTGATGACGATGTGCGAGCCGCGCTTGGCCTGCAGATAGGCGGGGATAAGCCCCCACAACGCGCCCACGACCGCCGAAGCGACGATGGCCAGCGGAAATGTCAGCCACCACGGCAGCACACTGTCGAAGGAAAGACAGACGACGGCGATACCGAGGCCGGCGATGTAGGCCTGCCCCTCGGTGCCGATGTTGAACAGGCCGCAATGCGCTGCCACGGCCACCGAAAGCCCGGTAAAGATGAACGTGGTGGCATAGAAGAGGGTGAAGGCAATGCCTGTTCCCTTGCCGAAGGCGCCCTCGACCAGGATGACGGCGGCGCGGAACGGGTTCTCGCCGACCAGAAGCACGACGAAGCCGGCGACGACGAAGGCGACGAACAGGTTGATCAGCGGGATCAGGCCGTAGTCGGCCCAGGCCGGCAGTTTGGCGTAAGGCGTGCTCATTGGGCTGCCTCCTGATGCTCGACACCGGCCATCAGCAGGCCGAGCTCGCCTTCGGTCGCTTCCGGGCCGCGCTCGCCGACGATGCGGCCAGCAAACATCACCAGGATGCGGTCGGCGAGCGAACGGATCTCGTCCAGCTCGACCGACACCACCAGCACCGCCTTGCCCTGGTCGCGCATGGCGATCAGCCGCTTGTGGATGAACTCGATGGCGCCGACATCGACGCCGCGCGTCGGCTGGCCGACGATGAGCACGCCGGGGTCCTGTTCCATCTCCCGCGCGAGCACGATCTTCTGCTGATTGCCGCCGGAAAAATTGGCGGTCTTCAATCGGCAGTCGGTCGGACGAATGTCGTATTTGGCGATCTTGTCCTTGGCATCGTTGCGGATGGCATCGATGTTGAGGAAGGGTCCTTTCAAATAGCGGGGGTCGTCATGATAGCCGAGAATGGAATTCTCGTTCTCCTCGAAGGCCAGCACCAGCCCGACATGATGGCGATCCTCCGGCACATGGGCGAGGCCGCGGTCGCGCAGTTCGCCGGGATCGGCGGCACCCGTCAGGTCGATCGGCTTGCCGTCGAGCATGACCGAGCCGGAAACGGCGTGCCTGATGCCGGAAATCGCCTCGAGCAGTTCGGATTGTCCGTTGCCGGCGACGCCGGCAATGCCGACGATTTCGCCGGCGCGAATGTCGAAGGAGATGTCGTCGACCATGGTGACGCCGCGTGTATCCTTCACCGTCAGGTTCTTGACCGCGAGCTTGACGGCGCCGGCTTCGGCCTCGCCCTTTTCGACCCTGAGTAGCACGCGCCGCCCGACCATCAGTTCGGCCAGCTCCTCGACGGTGGTCTTTTTGGTCTCGCGGGTCGCCACCATCGTGCCCTGGCGCATCACCGACACCGTATCGGTGATCGCCATGATCTCGCGCAATTTGTGGGTGATCAGCACCACCGTCTTGCCCTGTTCCTTCAACTGCCTGAGGATGCGGAACAGATGGTCGGCCTCGGCTGGTGTCAGCACGCCCGTCGGCTCGTCGAGGATCAGGATCTCGGCGCCGCGATAGAGCGCTTTGAGGATCTCCACCCGCTGCTGAAGGCCGACCGGCAGTTCCTCGATGATCGCATCGGGATCGACTTCCAGCCCGTATTCGCGTTCGAGGCGTTCGAGTTCGGAGCGCGCCTTGGCGATGCTTCGCTTCAGCAGTGCATCGCTTTCGGCACCGAGGATGACGTTTTCCAGCACCGTGAAATTGTCGACCAGCATGAAATGCTGATGCACCATGCCGATGCCGAGCGCGATGGCGTCATTGGGGGTCTTGATCGAGGCCGGCTGGCCGCCGACGCGGATCTCGCCGCTGTCGGCCTGGTAGAACCCATAGAGGATCGACATCAGCGTCGACTTGCCGGCGCCGTTCTCGCCGACAATGCCATGGATGGTGCCGCGTGCGATCTCCAGATTGATGTCGCGGTTGGCGCGCACGGCGCCAAAACTCTTGTTGATGCCGATCAACTCGATTGCGGCTTGCGCCATGCAGCCTGTCCCACTCTTATTTTTTATCGCTTGGTCAAAACGCCTAGCATGACACTCCGCCCGTGCCAATTGGCGGAGCATTGGTCACTCTCGACAAATCCCGGTGCGCTTGTCAATTTCCAACGTGGCCGGGGCCTTCACATTCGCTAATATGGCGAAGCCGAAATTCGTATCGCGGCGCAACGTATTGCAGTGCGAGGCATCGCGGCGAGAGACTGGGGATTTGAATGATCATGCCTGCCGACCGGCTGACGACGCTGGAGATCCGCGCCGCCGAACAGGAGAAGACCATCGAGGAACTGTCCGGCCAGATCGCCGAGCAGTGGAAGGTGATCGAGCGCATGCAGCACAAGCTCGACGCGCTGACCGACCGCTTCCTGGCGCTGGAGGAGCAGGCGGCGCCCGACGTGCCTGTAACCAAGCCGCCGCACTGGTGAGGAAAAAGGGGGGGAAGTCATGGCCAGTGAAAGCGATCGCACCGCGCGGGCCGGCGACTATGTGCTCGGCCTGATGAACGACGCGGAACGCGAACGGGCCGAGCGCGACCTAGAGATCGACCCTGCCTTCCGCGACGCGGTCGTGCAACTTGCCGAACGCATGCACGTCTTCGACCGTGCCGAACCGGCTGATGGCGAAGAGCGTTGGAACCAGATCACCCAGCGCATTGCCGACCTGCCGCAGATGCGCACCTCTGGTCTGGGCGGCAACAATGCCAAATCACCGACGGTGATCCGAAGCCTGTCTCGGCGCCCGTACGGCATCGGCCTGCACGCGCTCGGAGGTCGGCGCGGATTTGCCGTCGCTGTCGGGCTGATCGTCGCCTTCGCGCTGGGCTACCTGACGAGCAAGCTATAAGGCCAACGCAATACCGCCGGGCTTGTGCCCGGCGGTTTGCAGGTCATGGCTGTATGTCGCGCCGCTCAATAAGGGCAGGCGTTGTCGGCCGTGTAGTCGTGCACCTCGAGCTTGCCGGCGATGATGTCGGCCTTGGCCCTTTCGACCGCCGCCTTCATCTCGTCGGTCACCAGCGCCTTGTTGTTGTCGTCCATGGCGTAGTCGACGCCGCCTTCCTTGAGGCCGAGATTTTGCAGGCCGCCCTTGAAGGTACCGTTCTTGCCGTCCATGAAAGCGGTGTAGACGGCAACATCGACGCGCTTCATCATCGAGGTCAGCACCTTGCCGGGCTGCAGGCCGTTCTGGTTGGAATCGACGCCGATGCCAAGCTTGCCGGCATCAGCCGCCGCCTGCAGCACGCCGACGCCGGTGCCGCCGGCCGCGGCGTAGACCACGTCGGAGCCCTGGTCGATCTGCGTCTTGGCGATTTCACCGCCCTTCGCCGGGTCGTTCCAGGCAGCCGGCGTGTCGCCGGTCATGTTCTGGATGACATCCGTCGCACCGGCCGACTTGGCGCCGCCGACATAGCCGCATTCGAACTTGCGGATCAGCGGGATGTCCATGCCGCCGATGAAGGAGACCTTCTTCGACTTTGAAGCCATCGCCGCCAGGATGCCGACGAGGTAGGAGCCTTCATTCTCCTTGAATACCAGCGAGCGGACATTGGGCAGATCGACGGCATCGTCGATGATGGCGAAGTTGAGGTCAGGATATTCGGCCGCGACCTTCTTCAGTGCATCCTCCCAGGCAAAGCCGGCCATGACAATCGGGTTGCGGCCGTCCTCGGCGAAGCGGCGCAGCGCCTGCTCGCGCTGCGAGGCGTTGGACACCTCGAACTCGACATAGGCGACGCCGGTCTCTGTCTTGAACTTCTCGGCGCCATGAAAGGCAGCCTCGTTGAAGGATTTGTCGAACTTGCCGCCGAGATCATAGAGGATGGCCGGCTGGACATCCGCGGCGAAAGCCGGAAGAACCATTGCGGTTGCGGCCAGGAGGCCGAGAACGATACGTTTCATGTGATCCACACCCTGTCGGTTATTTTTTCCGTTACGCGCCGCATGCTGCCCGGTTCTCCGGCAGGCATGCGACATCAGCCAGGAGTGTATTCCCCTCCCGCTCGGCGGCAATCTGGCACGGCCCGGAACAAAATTCACGCGGAATTTTGACCTTTTGGAAAAGCATGGCGCGGGGAGACCGCACCGCAGCTCGATCTTTGCGCCAAAGGCTTTAGGCGGAGATGGCAGCCGGGATGCAAGGGATGCCGGTGCCTTTGAGGTTGCAGTAGCCGTAAGGGTTCTTCGCCAGATATTGCTGGTGATCGGCTTCGGCGAAGTAGAATTCAGGCGCCGGTGCGATCTCGGTGGTGATCTTGCCATGGCCGGCACCGCGCAAGGCGGTTTCGTAGGCATCGCGCGAGGCGCGCGCCGCCCGCAATTGCGCATCGCTGAGTGTGTAGATCGCGGAGCGGTAGGTGGTGCCGATATCATTGCCCTGGCGCATGCCTTGCGTCGGGTCGTGGCTTTCCCAGAACAGCTTCAGAAGCCCGGCATAGGAGACGATTTTGGGATCGTGGACGACCAGCACCACTTCGGCATGGCCGGTGAGGCCGGTGCAGGTTTCCTGATAGGTCGGATTGGGCGTGATGCCGCCGGCATAGCCGACCGCGGTGACCCAGACGCCGTCGAGCTGCCAGAACAGCCGCTCGGCGCCCCAGAAGCAGCCGAGCCCGAACATCGCCGTCTCAAAGCCTTCGGGGTAGGGACCCTTGAGAGGCTTTTTCAGGACATGATGCCTGGATGCCGTCGGGATCGCCCGGGCACGGCCCGGCAACGCCTCGGACGGTTTCGGCAGATTGAGCTTCTTGTTCAGCATGTCGCTGAGAAAGAACATGCGCGGTCTTCCCTCTCTGGGGGACGTAGGGACTGGATCAGGTGGCGGCGAACTGTCCCGGGCGTCGTTGCCGCCTGTAGCCGATAGCATAGAGCAGGAGGGCCAGCACCGCGAACACGGCGAAGCCCGGCTGGTCGAGCACCCAGGCGATGGCGCCGTCCCACAGCAGCGCACCGGCTTTGGTTCGCACGAAGGTTTCGAAGGCGGCCCGCGTGTCCGGCGAGACCGCCAGCCAGCTTGTGTCGAGCGGGGTCAGCACCAGCGCCGAAGCCGCCACGGTGCGCGTCGCATCGAGCACCGCCATGATGACGGAAATCGACAGCGCGACCATTGCGGCAAGACGAAAGACGAAGCGAAACATGCGGAGACCTTCCCCCGGGCCAGTCCTCAAGCTCCTCCCGAGGGCCTTCCGGTTCCAAGACGAGAAATAGAGTGCGCATGCCTGGTTCGCAATCGCCATACGCGAATTTGAAGCCCGGCCTATGCCACCGGCTTGCGTTTGCGCCGATGGACGCGCCAGACGGCAAAAAGGCCACCACCGATGGCGCCGACGACCAGCCCGGCCAGCCCGATGAACAGGGCAAAATAACCGCAGCCGCCTTCGAAGCAGCTCATGTCGGTGGCCTCCGCAATCCCCTCACCGGCGAAGAATCCGCCCACGGCGCCGATGACCGCGCCGAGGATGATGCCGAGCAGGGCGGCGAGGATCGAGACGACGACAGGCGGGCTTTCGGTTTCCGGATTGGCGTAGACAGAATCTGCTTCGGAACCGCGGCGCAGCAAATAGATGCAGAGAATCCCGATGGCGATTTCCGCAGCGGTGACGGCAAGCGCCTGGCCCGAGAAGACGAAATCGGAAATCGTGAGCACATAGGCCTGCCTCGCCAGCAGCCAGATGATGGTGGCGATCTGCCAGATGGTGAAATGGCGTGGGAAGCGGGCCGAGCGGCCAAAGGCGAGGCCGAGCAGGTAAAGCCCCCACAGGATGGTGATGATGTCGACGGCAAGCCCGCCATAGATGAGATAGAAGACGCTGTCCGGCAGGCCATAGTCGCCGACCACTCGCCAGGCCGATATCAGGCCGTAGACGGACCACGCCATGACGAAGACGAGCCAGCCCGGCGGCACAAAGGACAGGCCGCTGTCCGGCCGCCTGGCTGGCGTCTGTCCATTGCTCGATGTCATGTCCAGCCCCCCAAGGCCTCTGCATCACTCGACAGACGGCCAGCGGCGAAGTCAAGCGCGGCCAGCCTTGCGGCCTTGCCTGTGCACATCATTCGGATGGCGGCGCCTCAAAACCGGTGCGGCGGCAGCCTCGCGAAACGCTGTGTGGCCGGCAAAGCGAATAGACTGCCGTTATGGCTTGGCATTCGGCGCCGGATCGACTAGATGAGCCCCGCGCCTGTTGCTTCGACGGCTCAGGTGCAGGGGAAGGGCGTTCGCTGGTTGGCGGCGCCGGCGCGGGGTTCCACGCCACCGCCCCAAGGGAGGTGCATCTCCCCAACCCGCGCGGCGAAACCGGCCGGCGCGACATGCATGGACGGAGAGGTGGCCGAGTGGTTGAAGGCGCACGCCTGGAAAGTGTGTTTACGGGAGACCGTAACGCGGGTTCGAATCCCGCTCTCTCCGCCAGCCCATTTTTGGTCCCCCAATGAGTAACAATATCAACACTTTGTAGCCACTCCGCCAAAGCGCGGTCCCCCAGCTTGGTCCCCCAAGATAGTCGCTAGGCATAGGCGGGGATCGGCTCTCCCATCATCCCCTTACCGCTGTACGGGCTTCCCTGAGTCACACAGGCAGCATCGCATCGCGCACCCTTGGCCCGTCATCCGGTGGCCAGCGCAGCGGCCACAACAAGCAGCCCCCGATGGCGAACACCTTGAGAATGAATAGCTGGTCGGGCTAGTCGCCCTCCGCTTGGTTGGATAATCTGTCGCGCCGCTCGCCCTCCCCTAGGTACAACGGCTCGCCGTGGCCGAAAGCGATCCCGGCGGGTCAAGGGACTAGGCGAACGGGTTGTCTGAGTAAGGAGGCTTGCCAGTCGGATTAGCATGCTTGAACTCCTCCCTACGAGCCTGGAGGGCTTCCCACACATATTCATCGACCGTGAACGGCACCGAGAGGGCTGAGAGAGACTGCCCTGGTCGAGCCGCAAGGTGGATCAAACCTCGCCCTATCAGGCTAGCCGCATAGCCACCGTTGATGTTCGAAACGAAGTGCCGCTCATTGCGCGTTACGAGAAAGGCGAGGATGTTGCGCTCCCTTGCCGTCAGTTCGTTCAAACTTGCAGCCGCCGCTGCCTTATGTGCCGATCGTGATCTAATCTCGGCGAGCTTGGAACCTATCCACCGAACACCGCCCCAAGTGGCGACTGCCAAGTTCATCAGGGTGAGACTTCCGAACACCGCAAGTCCGACTCTAGCGAACGACATTACGGTCGGATCGATACCGGAGAATGTGGTCACTCCGATCACTGGTGCGAGGACGAGGATAGCGCAAGCCAGCGCGAGGCCAGCTATTAGGCTGGCACGAAGCCCAAGCGCCTGCACGAACCACCCAAGGTCTGGCAAATCTCCCCCCTCGCTCAGCGTATCATTGCGTTCCCGAGCTGTTTTCGCGTGCACCTTTTTGTCCGCGCCGTCAACGCCTCCTCTGCCTAGTTGGCTGACAGCCTCTGCCGGACTCATAGCGGGCCGCCGAGGAGCGCTTGGCGGGACGGGACTGCGCGGTGCACTCGCGGGCCGTGGCGCTGTACGGGCTTCCCTGAGTCGCTGAGAGGCACGGGCTCGGAGGCTGGCCGTGAGCGGGGAGTGGCATCGCCCCATCATCTCCCCTGATACCAAGCGGACCCACGATGCCGACACCCAATGCCGCCGCCTGATGCCCTGCCCGATGCCGCCCCATCGTGGCTGGCACTGCGCAGCGAGACCCCGTTGACTGCCCGGAGGATAGGCCGCGCGGTGTAGCATCTGGGGCCCTGGGCGGCGGGCTGTAGGTCTGTGCCTCAAGCGATTGGATGGGGCTACTGATAGGATCGCTCGGGCGCCCCTTTCCTGCCACAATTGGGCTAGGCGGGCTGGTCGAGGGCTAGGTGAGCGCCCTGTAGACGCTGCGCTCGCTGATGCCAAGCTGGGCGGCGATGGCGGCGCGGGTCATGCCGTCCGATGCCAGCGACTTGATGGTGCCTTGCTGGGTCATGGCGGTCGGCTTCCTGCCCGTATACTTCCCTTCGCCCTTCGCCTTCTCAATGCCCGCTCGCTGGCGCTCTAGCATCATGGTCCGTTCGAACTCCGCGAAGGCCGCGAACATGGCCAGTTGCAGCCTCCCGGTGGCGGAGCCCGTGTTGATGGTCTCCCCTGCGAAGTCGAGGATGCGGAGGCCGATGCCTCGCTTGTCCAGATCGTCCACCACCGCAAGCAGGCTGCGAAGGTCACGCGCTAGGCGGTCCATCTTGGTGACAACCAGCGTGTCGCCCTCCCGGAGGAAGCGCAAGGCTTCGTCCAACTGGTCGCGCTGCTTCGCCCCCGAGGCGTGTTCGCTGAACACCTTCTCGCAGCCCGCCACCTTGAGCGCTACAAGCTGGGCCTCAAGCCCTGCCGTCTGGTCCGTGGTGCTGGTCCGTGCGTATCCTGTGAGCATCGCTGAGGCCTCTCTGTGGCTGCCAATTGGGTCTAGAGCCCAAGCAATAGAGCTGCCATAACTCGAAGTCAACCCTATTGGCAGAACTATTCGAGGCGGAACCTGACAGGCTGCGCGGGATGACAGAACCTTGCCCTATTGGCAGGACCGCAATGCGCCGCAATGCGCCTTAAAGAGGAGGGTGCTCCCATCACAATCCCCCGCGCTGCCGGATGCTTGCCCGGATGTCTGGCCCGATGACACCCCCGGTTTCGTTCTGGGGCCGCTCCCGCAAAGCTTTCGTTAGGGTCCCATAAACTGGGAGGCCATGGGGGGAAATCGCGCCCGCTGTCACCTATATTGGACCCCTCGCGTAATCGGCACCCGATTGGCGTCCAGTAACCGCCCGAGCGGGCATACCGGATGGTGGCCTTGAGGAGGGGGAGTGGCCTTGCTCCCTCATCTCCCCTTGCTACCGGATGGATACCTGGAGCGGCAATACGGTACTCGGGGCAGTCACTTTCAGCACTAAGGCCGGGAGGGAACCCTGAGCGACAAAAGGGGAGAGGAGGATCAATCTCCCCTCTATCCATCCAGTCAGCTACCAGTAGGCTCTCTTGGGGCTATCTACTTAATGGAGCCCCCCTAAGTACAAGCACTATTCGAACTGATTTCATTAGGTTTTTCGGCCTGAGGCTGGGCCTGTCGGGGGCCTCCAGCGGCTCTCTACCTAATGGCGGCCCCCCAAGTGCGTGGACTATTCGGCGGCCATCATGCGGTCATGGCGCACCCCGGCTAGCCACGGCTCAAGGCCTTTGCCCTCGCGGCGGTCGCTTAGGAACCCGGAAGCCTCGAACGGCTCCAGATGGTCCAGCACGAAGTTGATGGCGGCGGTGTCGTCGGTGATGAGCGTGGCGGCGGTCGGCAAGGTGTCAGTGGTCATCGGTCAGGCTCTCCTTATTGTGGTGGATGGGGTGGCAGCTTGACGGACTCCACCAAGGCCCGCTTCGCTTTCTCTGGGTCTTTCCCCGCGTAGCCCATCATGGCGAGGTCGAGGGACTTAGGCCTTTCGCTTTCGGTGTGGCCGATCACTGCGGGGAATGTCCATTCGTCAAAGCCAGCATTGCCTTCCAGCATGGCGGCTCGCGCCTTGTGGATGAACCAGCGGCGGAATGAGTGGAAGTCAACGTTGGACTTGGGCTTGCCATTGGGCCGTTCGTCCACCTTTTGCTTGCGGCGGTAGCGAGTGAACTCCTTTGAGGCGGGATCGGAGCGGCTTTCCCTCGACGCGGGAACATCGGGCAGTCCGTCAATCAGGAAATCGCTGGACAACTTGCCTTTGGTCCGCCGCGCCATGATCGCCGCAAGCCCGGTGTGGATGGGAACGTGACGCTTGGCCGCTTCGGTCTTGCCCGCTCGGACATTGAATGCACCGCCCTCACAGTCCACTAACCGAAGTTGGCATACCTCTTCGATCCGCATCCCGCTTAAGGCAGCAATGCACATTAGGTCCGCAAGGCGTTCACTGGCGGGACCGTATATGAGCCTAGCTAGTTCGGCGTCGGTATAGGCCCGCTTGTCGCCATCCGGCTCGGCGTCTCGGCTTGGGCGGAGCGCGGCGGGGAGGTCCTGGCCAACCCAAGGGTTATCACTCACATGGCCGCGCTGCTTGAGCCACTTCCAGTATTCCCGGAGGAAGCCCAGATAGGCGGCGGCCTTGTCACGGCTTCTGCCGACTGTGAGGTGCTGATCAATGAAGCGCCCAGCCGTCTGCCGCGTCACGGCCTCGACGCTGGCCGCTCGGTGGTCGGCCTTGAGCCAATCCACAAGCCAGCCCAGCACTCGCTCGAAGTCTTGCACTGCGCCCATGCTGTAGGTCGCCTTGTGCGCCTTGAAGCCATCCGCATGGTGGTCAAGCGGCGTCGCCTGCCCACTCGCCACCTCATAGAAAGCTTTGGCGCGGTCGGCCCCATGCGTCACCTCCAATTGCTTGGCGCGGTCGTGGATGTGGTCCTGCGTCCCCTGCTCGTCCCTGTGCAGCCGGTTGCGGAGCGCCTCGGCCTCAAGCGGATCGTTGGTGGTCAGCGCACGGTTGGCGGCGGCCAAGAGGGCCTTGAAGCGCTCCACTACGGCCCACTTGCGTTCATCGGCCTGCTTGAGGTCGGCGGTGTGAAGGGGCTGCTTGAGCTTGGTCCTGCCGATGATGTCGCGTAGCTTGGCCGGAACCTTCACCACAACTCGCCATTGCTGGCCGTGCCACTCTAGGAACTGCTTTGGATTGGCCATCGGTCCCCCACATTGGTCCCCCAGCAAGGCGGGTGAATGGCTTGAAAGTCAAGGGCCACAAGGGGTCAAGCGATGCGGGGGAGAGTTTCCCGCTCTCTCCGCCACCATCGTTCGACAACGCATTGAAATCGCTGGGGACTTCTGAAGACCCTACGTGCCTCCCTACTTCTTTCCCTGCTTGGCTGGCCTGCTCAAACAGAAAAGCACGCACCGTGAGGCAGCGGGCCAATTTGAGCGAAAAACCAGAAACCAAAGGAACCGGGGGCGGGGATGAGCGTTTCCTCGCATGCTCAAGAAGATCGCCCTCGCTGCCGTCCTGATCCAAGTCGCAGCCGTTGCGGCGCTCGTAACTCAGACGGTGCTCTTCACGTCATCCACCGCTACCCAAGCCGCGAACGTGCAGCCCGGCGAAACTATTGCGGTCACGGAGAAAGCATGCGCCAAGGCGACGTGGCCAGATATCCCAGAACATTGCCTGAAACGAATTGAGCCGAGAGAGCGCACGTTCGTCCTGACCGCGGCGCGATAGAAGCCCGCCACCGTGATCTCATGGTCATCGGGAAAGGCGATCTCCGTTGAGGGGGTCGTCGCAACGAAGGATCATATTCGTGATCTCGGTGCCAGGCCTCAGGGGGAACGAACCGCTCCGTTATGAGTTAGCACTTCATGATGTACACCCTGGAGCACAACGGACGCGGCGCGATGGCCGATCTCATGATCCTGGAACTGGCCAAGGCCAGACTGCGCGTTAAGCGGGCGGAGCTCGCCCTCGGGCGCGCCAAGGAAATGCTGGACGAAGACTGCGGAGTCGGAATCAATATCGCGCTCTGCAGCAGGATAAGGGCCGCTGAGCGGCGTGTGATCGAGGCCAGAAAGCACCTGACGAAGATCGATCCATCAGCACGCGCGAATTCGAGTGCTCTATGATTTTGGGTTTGTTCCCATGATGATCGCGGCCTTCGACCTTGAAACTGCGAGAAACGGCAACGTATATCGCGCCGCAAGGCTTGCGATGCTGACGCAGCAAATGATGCTGCATATCGAGCGCACGGACGCCTCGGCGCAGAAAGTCGAGCAAGTGCTGGCTACGTTGGCTGAAGCAAACGCGCTCATGCGGCAGTAGCGTCGCGCGCCACGGTCGGCGACGGCGCGGTGCCTGAGATTGTGACCCTCTCCATCCTGGTCAGTCGTCGCGGCCTTCCGGCCAACACCTCCACAATTCCCGCTCCAGCACTGCGGCAACCATGTCCCCCGGACAGCGAGCCCGGCGCATCGTGTGCGGCCTCGTGCTCGACAAGGAACCGGTCGTCGTGCACGCGCTCGACGGCTTCGGTTAGGCCAGCGATTGTTCAGCTAGTGGATCGAGCCTAACGCTTGGTTCCCGCGTTTGACAGCGGCAAGGCTTTGAACGCGGCGTAAGTCAGGTACAGTCCAAGGACCAGCGTAATCGCGGCAAAGATGTAGAAAAGGTCTTCGAAATGAAACATCTTGAAATAAATCGCCAGCGCTTCCGGTGAAAGGAAGAGCAGGAGCAAACCACGGATCAGGATTGACCATCCGATGAGGGTGACGACGACCGGCAGGATTCCGCCTGCCCAGACATTGTGCCCGAGCACCATGGCGAGACCCGCAATCGATGCAATCATGCCGATAACCAGGACCAGCGGTGGGTCCTGAATGAGCCTGGGCACGGTCGCGACAAACGACTGCTTGTGCATGAGCATGAATAGCGCGGCGAGAATAAAGAACAGGCCAATCAGTCTGCCGAGGAAAATCGTACGAGGTAGCATGGTTGCCTCCCGAACTCACCCAGAGCCGTCGGCGGCTATCTTACACCCTCGGCTGGACTCAAGTGTCTGATTTTCACCACTAGCCGCCGCGGGAAAGCATCAGGCAGATCATGGCGAGCGCTTGTGCCGGCATTTCATCTAAAAGCGCTCGGCCTGGAACCTCCGGCCTCGCAGCGCGTTTCACGGCGTCCCGTCCGTGGACCAGCCCGGATATCTCTCCCGGCGCTGCGATAAATCAGGAGCCCGCTTCATGCACGACAAGCTGTTTCATTCACCGGTCGCACTGACCGTCGGCCTTGGCTTCAAGCGCGAGATTGCCTCGCTTGCCGAAATGCACGATTTCCTGACCAACTGGACGACCTCCCGCCGTGGCCCGCTCTTTCGCAACGCGGTGAAGGCATGTGATCTCGCCGTTCCGGGTTATGTGACCATCGAGCAGGCGCGCCGTGCCCTGGTCGAATTTGCCCACGCTGCCGGCATCCTGTGGCCGGATCTCGAGCCGGCCGCAGGCGTACACGCCGTTGCCCGTGGTTATGGCGGTTACGCCGCCTGACGCCACCTCCCATCGTGGCGGCTAAATCTGCACCAGCCACCACGGAAAGCCCGGCTTGGCCCTCCCCAGCCGGGCTTTCGCTTTTCCAGCCGGGAAACCGCAGGCCCGTGGTCGGGACTGAAGCCGGCCGCTGCGCGACAATCAACCTGTCGAACGCTTGCGACGAGCTGACCCGAAAATCTTTATAAAATTCCTATTTCTTTTTGCTCCGCGCCGTCTCGAACCTTTATGGCGATCGGGTCCATATCACCCTTCAGAAAACACATCCGGTACCGCCGCCAAATGCGACGGGCCGTTTTCACGTAATCGCCGACCTGTCTGTATCAGGCGAAAGTGGAAGACCGACCTGCCTGTATCAGGCGAAAGTGGAAGACCGGAAGCAAGGAACAAGCACAATGGACATTATTGTTCTCGGGATAGGGATTTTGTTTTTCGCCCTGTCCTTCGCCTACATCAAAGCCTGTGACATTCTTTAACGCGAGGACCGCAAAAATGCTCGTCGACTATATCCTCGGTGGCGGCGTGACGCTGTTCCTGCTCGTCTACCTGACATACGCCCTCGTTCGCCCAGAACGCTTCTGACAGCAATTGGCGCAAGGCACGGAAAGCTACAACCATGACTCTCAACGGATGGCTACAGATCCTCGTCTACTGCGGGATCGTCGTTTTGCTGGTGAAGCCGCTCGGCGGCTACATGTACCGCGTCTTCAACGGCGACCGGACATTTCTTTCGCCGGTTCTAGGCCCGATTGAACGCGGGCTTTATCGCATCGCGGGAACCAGCGAGCGCGAGGAACAACACTGGACCACCTATGCGGCAGGCATCATGTTCTTCAGCGTTGTCAGCTTCCTGGTGCTTTATGTCCTGCAGCGGCTGCAAGGCGTCCTGCCTTACAATCCGGCGGGCATGACCGCCGTCGAACCCAATCTCGCCTTCAACACCGCCGTCAGCTTCGTAAGCAACACCAACTGGCAGAACTACGGCGGCGAAAGCACGATGTCCTACCTCGTGCAGATGGCCGGCCTCACTGTGCAGAACTTCATGTCGGCAGCGGTCGGTATCGCCATCGCGGTCGCGCTGATCCGTGGCTTTGCCCGCGCCTCAGTCAAGTCCATCGGCAATTTCTGGGTCGATATCACCCGCTGCACCCTCTATGTGCTGCTGCCGCTCTGTATCGTCCTGACCCTCGTCTATGTCTGGCTCGGCATGCCGCAGACGCTCGGCGCCTATGTCAACGCCACGACGTTGGAAGGCGCGCAGCAGACGATTGCGGTCGGCCCGGTCGCGTCGCAGGTGGCCATCAAGATGCTCGGCACCAATGGTGGTGGGTTCTTCAATGCCAATGCCGCGCATCCTTTCGAAAATCCCGATGCGATCTCCAACCTGATCCAGATGGTGACGATCTTCGCGCTCGGCGCTGCCTTGACCAACGTCTTCGGCCGCATGGTCGGCAACCAGCGCCAGGGCTGGGCGATCCTGGCCACCATGGGTGTCCTGTTCATCGCCGGTGTCGCCGTCTGTTACTGGGCGGAAGCTGCTGGCAACCCGCTGGTGCACGCGCTTGGCATCGACGGCGGCAACATGGAAGGCAAGGAGAGCCGCTTCGGCATCGCCATGTCGGCACTGTTTGCCGTCATCACGACCGCCGCGTCCTGCGGCGCGGTCAACGCCATGCATGACAGCTTCACGGCACTCGGCGGCTTCATCCCGATGATCAACATGCAGCTCGGCGAAGTCATCGTCGGCGGCGTTGGCGCCGGCTTCTACGGCATCCTGATGTTCATCGTCGTCGCGGTCTTCGTTGCCGGGCTGATGGTTGGCCGCACGCCGGAATATCTCGGCAAGAAGATCGAAGCCAAGGAAGTCAAGATGGCGATGCTGGCCATCCTCAGCCTGCCGCTGGCGATGCTGATCTTCACGGCCATTGCGGTGGTGCTGCCAAGCGCCGTGGCATCGATCGCCAATGCCGGCCCGCACGGCTTCTCTGAGGTTCTCTACGCCTATACCTCGGCGGCGGCGAACAATGGCTCGGCCTTTGGCGGCCTCAGTGGCAACACGCCCTGGTACAATATAACGCTCGGTATCGGCATGCTGATGGGACGCTTCCTGGTCATCATTCCGGCGCTGGCCATTGCCGGCTCGCTGGTGGCCAAGAAGACGGTCCCGGCCTCAGCCGGCACCTTCCCGACCGATGGCCCGCTGTTCGTCGGCCTGCTGGTCGGCGTCATCCTGATCGTCGTCGGCCTGACCTTCTTCCCGGCGCTGGCGATCGGACCGATCGTCGAACATTTGGCGATGATCCATGGGCAGACCTTCTGAAACCGCCCCGCCTTGGATAGAAGTCATGTCCTGGTTCAGCATCATGCGTCGCAAGGTTCGGTCTCGAGCCGACAATGAGGGGGAGGCAACTCCCCCTCCCTTCCCGACCATATCCACATTCCTAGGCATTGCGGCGGTCATGATCGTGATCTGGCCGCTGGTCTACGGGCCACCCTTTTCGGCATCCGATCGATCGGTGCCATCCAACAACAGCGAAGCCGGAGCTCCAAAATGAGCCACTCAAAATCTGCCAGCATCATGGATGCTAGCATCTTGTGGCCCGCCATCGGCGGGGCCTTCAAGAAATTGAACCCGCGCACCCTGATCAAGAATCCGGTGATGTTCGTCGTCGCCGTCGTCTCGGCGCTTACGACCGTCCTGTTCGTCAGGGATCTGATCACCGGCGGCGGCGATTTCAAATTCACGCTGCAGATCATCATCTGGCTGTGGTTCACCGTGCTGTTTGCCAACTTCGCCGAAGCCGTCGCCGAAGGCCGTGGCAAGGCGCAGGCGGATTCGCTGCGCAAGGCGCGCACCGAGACCCAGGCCAAGCTTTTGACCGGTGAAGACCGCACGAAATACAAGCTGGTGCCCGGCACCAGCCTCAAGGTCGGCGATGCCGTGCTGGTCGAGGCCGGTGACATCATCCCGTCCGACGGCGAGGTGATCGAAGGCGTCGCTTCGGTCAATGAGGCGGCGATCACGGGCGAATCCGCGCCAGTCATCCGCGAATCCGGCGGCGATCGTTCGGCGGTCACGGGCGGCACGCAGGTGCTGTCCGACTGGATCCGCGTGCGCATCACCGCGGCCTCCGGCCATACCTTCCTCGACCGCATGATCTCGCTGGTCGAAGGCGCCGAGCGCCAGAAGACGCCGAACGAGATTGCGCTCAACATCCTGCTCGTCGGCATGACGCTGATCTTCGTGCTGGCCACTGCGACGATCCCGAGCTTTGCCTCCTATTCGGGTGGCTACATCTCGGTGACCGTGCTGGTCGCGCTGTTCGTGACCCTGATCCCGACGACGATCGGCGCCCTGCTGTCGGCCATCGGCATCGCCGGCATGGACCGCCTTGTGCGCTTCAACGTGCTGGCCATGTCCGGCCGCGCCGTCGAGGCGGCCGGCGACGTCGACACGCTGCTGCTCGACAAGACCGGCACGATCACGCTCGGCAATCGCCAGGCGACGCAGTTTCGCCCGGTCAAAGGCGTCACCGAGCAGGAACTGGCCGACGCGGCGCAACTCGCCTCGCTCGCCGACGAGACGCCTGAAGGCCGCTCGATCGTCGTGCTGGCCAAGGAAAAGTACGCCATCCGCGCCCGCGACATGGCAACGTTGCACGCCACTTTCGTGCCCTTCACCGCGCAAACCCGCATGAGCGGCGTCGACATCGATGGTTCGTCGGTCCGCAAGGGCGCCGTCGATTCGGTTCTTGCCCATGTCAACCAGTCGACATCAGCCTCTCATGGCACGCGCCCAAGCAGCGAATCCGTCCGCGATCTGCAGGCCATCGCCGACGAGATCGCCAAGTCGGGCGGCACGCCGCTGGCGGTCGAACGCGACGGGCGCCTGCTCGGCGTCGTCCACCTCAAGGACATCGTCAAGGGCGGTATCAGCGAACGCTTCACCGAACTGCGCCGCATGGGCATCCGCACGGTGATGATCACCGGCGACAATCCGATGACGGCCGCGGCGATTGCCGCGGAAGCCGGCGTCGACGACTTCCTCGCCCAGGCGACACCCGAGGACAAGCTGAAGCTGATCCGCGACGAGCAGGCCAAGGGCAAGCTGGTTGCCATGTGCGGCGACGGCACCAACGATGCGCCGGCCCTGGCCCAGGCCGATGTCGGCGTCGCCATGAACACCGGCACGGTGGCCGCGCGCGAGGCCGGCAACATGATCGATCTCGACAGCGATCCGACCAAGCTGATCGAGATCGTCGAAATCGGCAAGGCGTTGCTGATGACGCGCGGTTCGCTGACCACCTTCTCGATCGCCAACGACGTCGCCAAGTATTTCGCCATCATTCCGGCGATGTTCGCCGTCTTCTACGTCGCGCCGGGACAGACGACCGGCCCGCTGCAGGCGCTCAACATCATGCATCTGGCGACGCCGCAGAGCGCCATCCTGTCGGCCATCATCTTCAACGCGCTGATCATCATCGCGCTGATCCCGCTGTCGCTGAGAGGCGTCAAATATCGTGCCATCGGCGCCGGCGCGCTGCTCCGCCGCAACCTGCTCGTCTACGGCCTCGGCGGCATCATCGTCCCCTTCGTCGGCATCAAGGCGATCGACATGATCGTCACCGCCCTCGGCCTCGCTTAAGGAATACGTCCATGCTCACCCAGATAAGACCCGCGATCATCATGATCGTCTTCTTCACGGTGCTGACCGGCCTGATCTATCCGATCGGCATGACCGGCATCGCCCAGGCGCTGTTCCCGCGCCAGGCCAATGGCAGCCTGATCGAGAAGGACGGCAAGGTGATCGGCTCCGAACTGATCGGCCAGGGCTTTGCCAGCGATCGTTACTTCCACGGCCGCCCCTCGGCCGCCGGCGACGGCTACAACGCCGCCGCCTCGAGCGGCAGCAACCTCGGCCCGACCAATCCCAAGCTGATCGATCGCATCAAGGGCGACGCGGAAAAGCTGAAGGCGGAGAATCCGAACCAGCCCGTGCCGATGGACCTGGTGACGACGTCCGGCAGCGGCCTCGATCCGCATATCAGCCCCGAAGCGGCCTACTTCCAGGTCGCCCGGGTGGCCAAGGCCAGGGGCGTCGACGAAGCCAAGGTCAAGGCGCTTGTCGACAGCCAGGTCGAGGGCAGGGAGCTCGGTTTCATGGGAGAACCGGTGGTCAACGTGCTCGGTCTCAACCTTGCGCTGGACGCCGCGAAATAGTGAATGGTGAGGTCCGGGGATCGACAGTATCCCCGGCGCCATTCATGATCGATCCTGATGCCGGACGACAGCCGCAACGAAACCAGACCTTCTCCCGACGCGCTGCTTGATCATGCCGAGCGGGAGGCGCGCGGCCGCCTGAGAATATTCCTGGGTGCAGCACCCGGCGTCGGCAAGACCTACGAGATGCTGATGTCGGGTCGCGCCAGGCTGGCCGACGGCGTCGACGTGGTGATCGGCGTCGTCGAAACGCATGGCCGCAAGGAAACACTGGCCCTGGTCGAGGGCTATGAGGTTATTCCCCGCCGCAAGGTCGACTACAAGGGGCGCATCCTTGACGAGATGGATATCGACGCCATCCTCGCCCGGCGCCCGGCGCTGGTTCTCGTCGACGAACTCGCCCACACCAACGCGCCCGGCAGCCGCCACCCCAAGCGCTACCTCGATGTCCAGGAAATCCTGACGCAAGGCATCGATGTCTACACGACGCTCAACATCCAGCATGTCGAAAGCCTGAACGATGTCGTCGCCCAGATCACCAAGGTCAGGGTCCGCGAGACGGTTCCCGATTCCATCATCGACCAGGCCGATGATGTCGAAATCATCGATCTCACCCCCGACGACCTGATCAAGCGGCTCGAGGAGGGCAAGGTCTATTTCCCCAACACCGCCCAACGCGCCATCGAGAACTATTTCTCGCCGGGCAATCTGACGGCGCTGAGGGAACTGGCGCTGCGCCGCACCGCCCAGCGCGTCGACGACCAGTTGCTGATCCATATGCAGGCCCACGCCATTCCCGGACCGTGGGCAGCAGGCGAAAGGGTCCTCGTCTGCCTCGACGCGCGCCTGGGAGGATCGGCTCGCGTCCGCTATGCACGCAGGCTGGCCGATCGGCTCCGTGCTCCCTGGACGGCGCTGCATGTCGACAGCCCTCGCTTGGCCAGCATGCCCGAGGAGGACAAGGACCGGCTCGCAACCAACCTGCGCCTCGCCCAACAACTTGGTGCCGAGGTGACGACGATTCCGGGTCAGAATGTGGCGCAGGACATTGTGCGCTATGCGACGGCGAACAATTTCACCCATATCGTGGTCGGCAGGCCGACCCGATCGCGCTGGCGCGAATTGATCGAAGGCTCGCTCACCTATGATCTCATCCGCAATGCCGGCGACATCAGCGTTCATGTCATTTCGGGAAATGAACGCAACACCGAGGCGACGTCGAGGAGCGTCAAGACGGCGGACGAGCAGAAGCAGTTCCAGATAGGGCCCTATCTGCTGTCCACGGCCTATGTCGTGGGTTCGCTCGCCTTCAGCGCGGTCCTCGACCAGTTTCTCGACGTCCGCAATCTCGCCATCATCTTTCTCATCGCGGTGCTGGCATCGGCGGTCACCGGCGGACTGTGGCCGGCTCTGTACGCCTGTCTCGTCAGCGCCCTTGCCTTCAACTATTTCTTCCTGGAGCCGCGCTACACGCTGACGATCCGGGATCCGGAGAGCATTGTTGCGCTTGGCGTCTTCCTGGTTGTCGCCGTCATTGCCAGCAATCTGACGGCGCGCGTGCAACGCCAGGCGGTCGCCGCCCGCTCGCGGGCGCGGGCCACCGAGGACATCTACCTCTTTTCAAAGAAGCTCGCCGGTGCCGGCACGCTCGACGACGTGCTCTGGGCCACCGCCTTCCAGATCGCCTCGATGCTGAAGCTGCGGGTGGTGCTGCTTTTGCCGGAAGACGGAACGATCACCGTCAAGGCCGGCTATCCGCCCGACGATACGCTGGCCGAGGCCGACATCGCAGCCGCCCGTTGGGCCTGGGAGCACAATCGTGCCGCGGGACGCGGCGCCGACACGCTTCCGGGCGCCAAGCGCCTCTATCTTCCCTTGCGGACCGGGCGCACGGCAATCGGTGTCATCGGCCTCGACAACGACAAGCAGGGCCCGCTGCTGACGCCCGAGCAGCAGCGCCTGCTCGATGCGCTGGCCGACCAGGCGGCGGTCGCCATCGAGCGCATCCAGCTGGTCGCAGATGTCGACCGCGCCAAGCTCGCTGCCGAGGCGGACAGGCTGCGCTCGGCACTTCTCACTTCCATCTCGCATGATCTGAAGACGCCGCTCGCCGCCATAATGGGCGCGGCCGGCACGCTGAGGGAATTCGCGCCGGCACTTCCCGAACAGGACCGGGCGGAGCTGCTGACGACCGTGCTCGACGAATCCGAGCGATTGAACCGCTTCATCGCCAATCTGCTCGACATGACCAAGATCGAGTCCGGCGCGATGGAGCCGAACTATGCTTTCCACTATGTCGGCGACATCGTCGGTTCCGCCCTGCAGAGAGCCAGGAAAATCATCGCCGAGCACAAGACCGAGATAGACATCCCCTCGGATCTGCCGATGTTGAAGGTCGACCCCGTCCTGTTCGAGCAGGCGCTGTTCAATCTCCTCGACAATGCGGCGAAATACGCGCCGCCCGGCTCGACGATCCGCGTGCAGGGCTGGACCGACAATGGTTCCGTCATCCTGCAGATCATGGATGAGGGGCCGGGCATCCCCTCCGGCGATTTGGAACGGATTTTCGACACGTTCTACCGGGTGCGCAAGCGCGACCAGGTTCGTGCCGGCACCGGGCTTGGGCTGTCGATCTGCCGCGGCTTCATCGAGGCGATGGGGGGCACGATCACGGCGGCAAACCGCACCGACCGTTCGGGCGCGGTTTTCACCATCAAGATGCCGAAGCCGGCGAACCCGCCCGCCCTCGACGCCTCGAATGCGGACGACGATGTGGGTGACTTGGCATGACAAACTCGAACGTCAGGATACTGGTTGTCGATGACGAGCCGCCAATCCGCAAGCTGCTGCGCGTCGGCCTCGGCAGCCAGGGCTATGCGATCAGCGAGGCGCCAAACGCCAGGGTGGCGATCGAACTGATGGAGGCCGAGAAACCGGATCTCGTCCTGCTCGACCTCGGCCTGCCCGGCATGAGCGGCCATGAGCTGTTGCGCAAATGGCGCGACGACGGCCTCGACATTCCGGTGGTCATCCTTTCCAGCCGCACCGACGAGGCCGGTATCGTCCAGGCTCTGGAACTCGGCGCCGATGACTATGTCACCAAGCCATTCGGCATGAACGAGCTGATTGCGCGCATCCGCGTGGCGCTGCGCCACAAGTTCCAGCAGCAGGGTGAAAAGCCGGTGTTCCACACTGGCGACCTGTCCGTCGATCTGGTCAAACGCATCGTCAAGGTCGAAGGCAAGGACGTAAAGCTGTCACCGAAGGAATACGACATCCTGCGCATCCTGGTGCAGCACGCCGGCAAGGTGCTGACCCATCATTTCCTTTTGAAGCAGGTCTGGGGCGATTCGACCGACGTGCAGTATCTCAGGGTCTACGTCCGGCAGCTCAGGCAGAAGATTGAGAAGACCCCCGACCAGCCGCGCTACATCACCACCGAGACCGGTGTCGGCTACCGCCTGCGCGAGGTCGAATAGAGCGAGGGGCCATTCGACCTCTCGGGATCGCGGTCTATCTCTTCGTTTTAACGCAATGCCCTCAGGGAAGGCGCTACGCGCTTTTCCCCGTTTCACACTTTTCCTGGAATTGCTTTAACCAACAGCCTCCTGCAGACGGTTTGCCGTTGACGATGTCCGCAAGGCAGCCAGGCAGCCGACAATGCCGAGCGGCACGAAGGCGAGGAACAGCCAGGACGCGACATTCGCCGCCGCGTCATGGTTCAAACCTTGCGAAAAGCCACTGGCATTGGCGACGATGCCGGCAAGTGCTGCACCCACGGCATAGCCGATGCGCTGCATGGTCGGCACCGCCGCCGATGCGATGGTCTGCTCGCCCTCCGGAGCGGAGGCGACGATGACGCGCGTCAGGAACGGCCAGGCGATGCCGAAGCCGCCGCCCTGCAGCAGGGCGCAAAGCAGGATCAGCGGAATGGAGCCCAGTGGTATCGTATAGGCAAAGCCGGCGATGCCTGCCGCGATCATGACCGCGCCGCCAACGATGATCAGCCGCTCGCGTTGCGGTGGCGCATTGGCGACGAGGATCGACAGGATCGACCAGGCGATCGATTCGGCGGCGATGATGTAGCCGGTGGTGAGCAGCGGAATGTTGTGCAGGCTGGTCAGGATCAGCGGCCCGTAGACGCCGAAAGAACAGGTCGCCACTGAAAAGGCGGCGACCATGGTCATGCCGGCGCCGACCGGTGTGCGCCACGAGAATAGCCGCGCCGGAAAAAGCCGGGAGCGCGGCTTCAGCGCATCGATGGAGAAGAACAGCACCAGGCCGATGAGGCCGAGGACCATCAGCAGCGACGAGCGCAGCAAGGCGATGTCGACGCCGGCCGAGGCGATCAGCACCACGGCGACGGCAAGGCAGCCAAGTGCTGCGAACGGGAAGGGCGGTGCCTTGCCGGTGCTTGTCCTGGGTTTCGTCGCCTCCGGCGTGTTGAGCACGATGAAACTTGCCAGCGCCATGGCGGTGCCGCCGAAGGTGAAGATGCCGAAGGCCCAGCGCCATGACAAAAGCTCGGTCATGATTGCACCGAGCATCGGGCCGCTGAACGCGGCAACGCCCCAGATCGCCGACATGATGCCGAAAAGCTGCGGCCAGATGGCGCGCGAGAACAGCCGCTCGACCGAGACGAAGGCCAGCGACACCAGCGCGCCGCCGCCAAGCCCTTCGATCAGGCGGCCGGCAAGGAACAATTGCATGGAAGGCGAGGTGGCGCAGATCAGCGCCCCGGCGGCATAGAGGAGGGCGGCGACCACCATGTTGGTGCGCAGGGGGACATAGCTCACCAGCCGCCCGGCCGCCGCGCCGGCGACTATGGCGCCGAGCTCATAGATGGCCAGCGACCAGCCGACGAGCTGCACGCCGGCCAGTTCGCCGACCATGGCCGGCATCACCGTCGCCACCATCGTCTCGTTGGTGGCGTGCAGCAGGATGCCGAGGCTGATGAAGCAGAAACGCGCCAGGTCGCCGCTTGCCCACAAAGCGCGCCAGTCGACCCTGTTTGTGCTGATTTCGGTCATTTCCCCCCTGCCTTCCATATCTCGATGCCAGCACATGGCGCCAGAAGCCAGTATGGGTTTCCGGCAGGACCATGCGCAGGCAGGAGCGTGCATCGCGCGCCGCATCAAGGGCGCTGCTCCAGTCGGGGCAGGCTTCTAAAACCTCAACCGGGGTTGAGCTCAAGCGAAATTTTTCGAGATATTTGCGGCAGGCGACCGGGGGTCAATTCTCGGTGCTGCGCAACTGGAACTGGCTGACGCCGATGGCGAGGTTGATGCCGGTCTGCGTCTGCAGGCTGAGTGGCTGCAAGGTGAAGGCCTGCGAGGAGCCGCCGACCAGCAGATTGGCACCGGCGCCGACGGCTGCCGTCACTTCCGCGCTGGCGCCGAGATAGTCTCCGGCCAGCGCGCCTGGCGCGTAGATGTTCTTCAGCGGTGTCAGCACCAGCCATTGCATCACTGTCTGCTTCGTGGTGCCGATGTCGAGGCCGTATTTGTTGACGGCGCCGAAATAGGCTTCCGGTGCAAAGGTCTTGTCGGCGGGGTTGAAGGTGCAGCTCAAATCCTTGCTCGAGCCGAAGATGAAACCGGTGCCGCCGCCGATGGCGCAATCCAGCACACCGAGTTCGATGCCCTTGTCCTGTGCATGCGCCGTCCCGGCAAGCGCGGTGGCGAATATGGCAGCAGCGATGGCTGTCTTTGGCATGCGGTCCCCCAGCGGTTCGGAACCGCTCTATCTTTTTGTTTTGACGCAATTCCCTAAGGGAAAGCGCTACGCGCTTTTCCCGGGAAGCCCGTTTCACACTTTTCCTGGAATTGCTCTAAAAATCAAACGGCGCAGAACCATCCTATCTGGTTCCGCGCCGCAGGTAGAGGGGTCGTGGAGCGCATGGCTCCCTGCACTCACTTGAGCGAGTGGATCAGCTCGAGCGAGGTCACCGCCAAGGCGAGGTTGACGCCGGTCTGTGCCTGCACGCTGAGCGGCTCCAGCATGAAGGCGCTGTTGAAGCCACCGACCAGCAGGTTGGCGCCGCCGCCGGTCACCACGCTGGCCTCGGCGTTAACGCCGTAGTAGCTGCCGGCGAGATCGCCCGCGTCACGGTCGCGTGTTGCCGCCAGCACGGCCCAGGCGAGCTGGCCCTGATGCGTCTGGCCGACATCGACGCCGATCTTGGAGATGACGCCGGTGTAAATCTCCGACGGTCCGTGATGGTAGGGGCGGAAGACACAGGACACGCCCTTGTTGGAGGCGACGATGTAAGAGGTGCCGCCGTCAATGGTGCAGTCGAGCGTTCCGAGCTGCAGCTTGCCGGCGCTGGCAGGGCCGGCAGCGAACACCGTCGTGGCGAGAGCAGCAGCGCAGGCGAGTTTCTTGATCATGGGAGGGTCCTTTCGCAAATTGCTTGGAGTAACGGCTTGGGTGGCCAGACCGTTCCGCCGAAAACTTGGCGCGAACAAGGCACGGGTCAGCACCTTGCTGCCGGGGTTAACGCGCGGTTGCCGGATTGACGGCTTTGCGGCGCCGCCCGCTCTTTCGGCCAGCGCTTTGATACGCGCCTAAGTCGCACCGCTGACGCGGGCGAGGCCATCCTTGGCCGGCTGGTAAGTCGGATCAAGATGCACGGCTTCGCGGTAGGATTTCCCGGCCTTGACCTTGTCGCCGCGCCGCTCGTAGATCAGCGCCTGATTGGCCCAGGCCTCGGCGTTCTTGCCGTCGAGCTTGATCGCCATGTTGAAGTCGGCAAAGGCGTTGTCTTCGTCGTTCGTGGCCAGATAGGAAAGCCCGCGGCCGTTGTAGGGCTCGGCGGCGTCCGGCGCCAGCGAGATGGCGGTCGAGAAATCCTCGATGGCGAACTTGTGCTGGCCCTGGCTCTGATAGATCAGACCGCGATTGTGGTAGGCGCGCGCATCGGTCGTGTCGAGCTGGATTGCCTTCTGGAAGTCGTTGAAGGCGTCCTGTGTGCGACCCGCCTTGCGGTAGAGGTTGCCGCGGCCGATATAGGCGGCGTCATAATTGCCGTTGATCTGGATCGAATGGTTGTAGTCGTCGAGCGCAGCCTTCTGATTGCCGAGGAAGCGCTGAATGAGCGCGCGGTTCGAATAAGCCTGGAAGAAATTCGGGTTGAGCTGGATGGCGGTGTCGAAATCCTTGAGAGCCGCCTGGTACTGGCCGCCCCGGCCATAGGCGGAGCCGCGCACATTGTAGCCTTCGGGATCCTGGGGATTGCGCTGGATCACCGCCGACAGCGAGGAGATGTTCTCGCTCGACCCCTGCGCCTTGTCGATGTTGTTGAATTCGCCTGTAGGGCCAGCCGTCTGGCAGCCGGCAAGCGCCAGCCCGGAAAGCAGAGCTGCCGTCAGGGCAAAGCCGCGCAAAGGGGTTCTGCGCTCCACGCTGATTGCGTTCATGTCTGCCCTGTCCTCGCTTTAGCCGCGTCGATCGGTCCGAGTCCCCCCTCCGGGCCGGGTCGTAGTTTTCGTAAAGTGTTAGAGCGTCCTTTGTGCGTCCGTGTGGACGCCTGTCGCCCTAAACAAAAAGGTGGCGGCGATTCCGCATCGCGCCACCTCTAGTATCCTTCGAAAAGGACGAAAAATTGGCGTTAGAACCGCGGCGGACGCGGAGCACCACCTGCACCGCCGGCGGCGCCAGCAGCAACCGGACGCGGCGTCATCGGCAGCAGGCCTTCGCGCTGAGCGCGCTTGCGGGCCAGCTTGCGGGCGCGGCGCACGGCTTCGGCCTTTTCACGGGCGCGCTTCTCGGAAGGCTTCTCGTAATGGCCGCGCATCTTCATTTCGCGGAAAATGCCTTCGCGCTGCATCTTCTTCTTGAGCGCGCGAAGCGCCTGATCAACGTTATTGTCGCGGACGAGTACCTGCACGGGCAATCCTGTCTTTCGGGTTTGATATCAACAGGCAAGCGGCCATAGCCGCAAGCCTCCGCGGCGATCTACACCACGAATTGTGGCGGCTGATAGCAGAATCAGGCCGCGCTGTCCACAGCCGAAATGAACATCAGCGGCCAAACCGCAGCCGGTTTGCCGCCAGACAGGGAGCCGACTACGCCGTAGCGAGGTGAAGCCGCTCGAAATCCTCGAAGAACTCGCCATAGTCGCAGGTGATCTCCTCGCCGGCCGCGATGTCGCGGGTCGCGGTCGCGCCGCCATACCGCGAAAAGTCCGTATTCGGCCGTTCGGCGTGATTCATGAAGCGCCCATTGTCGACCTCATAGACCATGAAACCGGGACGATCCGGGCTTGGATAGGCATAGCGGTCGAGCAATTCCCTGAGATGCGGCGGTGCTGCCTCGTATTTCTGCAACGGAATCAACCGGTCGAAATCCGGATCGAGCCGCCAGATCGAGGCGCCTTTCCTGATCGGCTCGGCGGCGAACACGCCGACCCCTTCGATTGCGCTCGCAGCCACATAGGTTCTGATCAGCATCATGGTTCGAGGACCCGTTTCGACAGGAAACGGCATCGCCAAATCGCACAGAAAAAGCAAGACCGGCCGCCCAGGTTTGCGGCAATGAACATGCATCCTGGCGGCGAAAAGCCTTCACGTCCGGTTGATCGACACGCCGCCATCGGCAAACAGCGCGGCTCCGGTGGTGAAGCTCGAAGCGTCGGAGGCGAGGTAGAGCGCCGAGCGGGCGATCTCTTCCGGTACCGCGACACGCTTCAGGGCATGCAGGTTTTCGACGAAAGCCCGCGATTCAGGGGTCTTGAAGGTTGCCGCCGGTGTGTCGGTGCCGCCGGGCAGCAGCGCGTTGACCCGCACGCCTTTCGGGCCATATTCAGCCGCCAGCACCTGCGTCAACCCGATCAGGCCGGCCTTGCTTGCGGCATAGCTGGTCATGCCGGGCATGCCGACGGTGTTACCGACGAAGGTGGAGGTGAAGATCAGCGAACCACCGCCGCGCTCGACCATCGCCGGCACCTGATATTTCGCGCCGAGAAAGGCGCTGGTAAGGTTGGTGTCGAGCGTCTCGCGCCATCTCTCCAGAGACAGGTCCGAAATCGGTCCCATCTGGCCGACGGCGCCGGCATTGTTGAAGGCGATGTCGAGCCCGCCGAATTTTTCGACCGCCAGATCGACAAGGGCTTTTGCATAGGCTTCGTCGCGGACATCGCCGGCAAGCGCGACTGCCGTGCCGTCGGCGTCCTCGATCTCGGCGACAAGCGTATCAAGCTCGGCCTGGCGGCGGGCGGCGACGATGACCCTGGCGCCTTCCTCGGCGAAGAGTTTTGCCGTGGCGCGGCCGATGCCGGAACTGGCGCCGGTGACAATGGCGATCTTGTTGGCGAGTGCGAGCATGGCTGTCGTCCTTCTGTCGGTCCTGTCTGGCCGACTGGTGCCGGCAACGAGGTCCGTTGATCGCAGGCCACGCCTTCCGGCGACACCCGATACCTGCGCAGTTGGATCTTGCTGACGATGGACGGAAGCCAGCCGCTCGCGAAAGGCGAGGCCGGTTGGGCGGACTATTGCTTCAGCAACCAGCTGAGGCGATCGAGCGAGAATGCGTAGCTGATGGCGATGAGCAGGGCGACGATGATGCCCGTGGTCGTGTAACCGGCCAGGTAGAACCCAGCCGCACCGCCGAACAGGATCGTCAGTTCCAGCACCAGCCGCACCGCGCCCGGTACCGGCACGGGGGCACGGCCCGACCGGCTTGGATCGTTGAGCACGGCGAAGGTTCCCCACAGGACAGCCGCAATGAGCGGCAGGGCCAGAGCCAGGATCCAGCGCCACCATCCGTCGGAGAGCCCCCATCCCGCCAGACCGAGGCCGAGCAAGGCGGCAAGCTCCAGCAGGAAGCGCAACGTCAAATTCCACCAGGCGTTGCCCATAATCGTCCTCCTCGAGTGCCGCGACAGGCAATGTGACTGAAGGCAGCCATGGCGGCCAGATCGCATGCGTCTTTTTCGGCGCGGCGCAAAACGGCAAGCACCGTCGCAAACAGCGCAAGGGTGGAAGCTGCGTTTCGCTAGTGATACACCTCGCGCGCCGAGGCTTGATGAACGCTTGGCTGCCATTTGCGAGGCTGGAACGTTGAAGAAATATTCGGTATTCGCCATCGCCCGCGAGGCCATGCGCGGCCATAAGGGCTGGGAGGAACAATGGTCCTCGCCAGAGCCGAAGAAGGAATACGACGTCATCATCGTCGGCGCCGGCGGCCATGGCCTGGCCACCGCCTATTATCTCGCCACGGTGCACGGCATCACCAATGTCGCGGTGCTGGAAAAGGGCTGGCTGGGCGGTGGCAACACCGGCCGCAACACCACCATCATCCGCTCCAACTATCTCTATGACGAGAGCGCCGGCATCTACGACCATGCGCTGAAGCTGTGGGACGGTCTCAGCCAGGAGCTCAACTACAACGTCATGTATTCGGCGCGCGGCGTCATGATGCTCGCCCACAATGTGCACGATATCCAGGTGCTGAAGCGCCATGTCCACGCCAACCGGCTGAACGGCATCGACAATGAATGGCTGACGCCGGAGCAGGCGAAGGAATTCTGCCCGCCGCTCAACACCTCCAAGGATGCGCGCTATCCGGTGGTCGGAGCTGCCTTGCAGCGCCGCGGCGGCACGGCGCGCCACGATGCCGTCGCCTGGGGCTATGCGCGCGGCGCCTCGGCGCGCGGCGTCCACATCATCCAGAATTGCGAGGTCACCGGCGTCAAGCGCGCGGCCAATGGCGCGGTCATGGGCGTCGACACGACGCGCGGCTTCATCGGCGCCAAGAAGGTCGGTGTCGTTGCCGCCGGCCATTCCTCCGTCATCATGAACATGGCCGGCGTGCGCATGCCGCTGGAGAGCTATCCGTTGCAGGCGCTGGTGTCGGAGCCGGTCAAGCCGGTGGTGCCTTGCGTGGTGATGTCGAACACGGTGCACGCCTACATCTCGCAGTCCGACAAGGGCGAACTGGTGATCGGCGCCGGCACCGACCAGTATGTCTCCTATTCGCAGACCGGCGGCCTGCACATCCTGCAGCACACGCTCGACGCCATCTGCGAGATGTTCCCGATCTTCACGCGCATGAAGATGCTGCGCTCATGGGGCGGCATCGTCGACGTCACCCCGGACCGCTCGCCGATCCTGGCCAAGACGCCGGTGCCCGGCCTCTATGTCAATTGCGGCTGGGGCACGGGCGGCTTCAAGGCGACGCCGGGCTCGGGCCATGTCTTTGCCCACACCATCGCCAAGGACGATCCGCATCCGATCAACGCGCCCTTCACCATCGAGCGCTTCCGCACCGGCCGACTCATCGACGAGGCGGCAGCGGCGGCGGTGGCGCACTGATGATGGCGCAGATGGCTGTCGCCATGCCGCTGATGCTGGCGGGGGAACAGGGCATGTTCCATTTTCCGTCGGCGGACGAAGTGCGCACGCAGCCGATCAGCCGCGCCGGAAACGAGGCCAACTGGCCGTTTTCCGTCGACGACGGCGTGCTGGCCTGCGTGTGGAGCGGCGGCCAGAAGGTGGTGATGTTCGTGGAGAACAGGCCTTCCGATCTCGGCGAGGACGACACATTCGAGCCGCGCCGCGTCATCGTCACGACCGATCCGATGCAACTCACCATCGGCAACATGGCGTATCGCGACCTGTTTCGCCCGGCCGCAAGCGTGGAGGAGCGCATCCGGCTCGTCGCGCCCTTTGCGGCCATGGGCCAGAGGCTTTGCGACCAACCCGCCGGCGCTCACGTCGGCCACGGCGAATTGTAGGAACGAACACAAATGCTTCTCATCCGCTGCCCCTATTGCGAGGAAGAGCGTCCGGAGCTCGAGTTCCGCAATGCCGGCGAGGCGCATATCGCGCGCTCGGCCAACATCGCTGGCGAGACCGATGACGATTTCGAGAAGTTCTTCTTCATCCGCTCGAACCCCAAGGGCATCATCTATGAGCGCTGGCGGCACATGCATGGCTGCGCCCGCTTCTTCAACGCCGTGCGCGACACCGTCACCGACAAGTTCATCATGACCTACAAGGCCGGCGAGCCGAAGCCGTCGAAGCTGCCGGGAGTTGCCAAATGAGCGGCGCGTTCCGCATTCCCAGCGCCGGCCGCCTCAAACAGGCGAAAACCGCGCGGTTCAGCTTCGATGGCCAGTCCTACGCCGGTATCGAGGGCGATACGCTGGCCTCGGCGCTGCTCGCCAATGGCGTCCATCTCGTCGGCCGCTCGTTCAAGTATCACCGTCCGCGAGGCATCCTGTCGGCGGGCGCGGAAGAGCCGAACGCACTGGTTGAGATCAAGCGCGACGCGGCGCGCAAGACGCCGAATGTGCGGGCCACCGTGCAGGAGCTCTATGACGGGCTTGCCGCGCAGTCGCAGAACCGCTGGCCGTCGCTGTCCTTCGATGTCGGCGCGGTCAACGACATTGCTTCGCCGCTGTTTTCGGCCGGCTTCTACTACAAGACCTTCATGTGGCCGAAGGCGGCGTGGAAGAGCCTCTACGAGCCGAAGATCCGGGCGGCCGCCGGCCTCGGGGTTTCCCCGGACCAGCCGGATCCCGATCACTATTCGTCGCGCTACGCGCATTGCGACGTGCTGGTGCTGGGCGGCGGTGCCGCGGGCATTGCGGCAGCACTTGCCGCGGCCGAGACCGGGGTGCGCGTCATCCTGGCCGACGAGCAGGCCGAGTTCGGTGGCAGCCTGCGTTTCGAGACCGGCGCCAGGATCGACGGCCAGGACGGCTTTGCCTGGGCGCAGGCAGCAATTGCCAGGCTCCAAGGCATCGACAATGTCCGTGTGCTGTCTCGCACCACGGCCTTCGGCTACTACGCGCAGAATTTCGTCGGGCTGGTCGAGCGTGTCAGCGATCATCTCGCAACCCCCGGCCATGACCTGCCGCGCGAGCGGCTGTGGCAGGTGAGGGCCAAGCGCGTGGTGCTGGCTTCCGGCGCCATCGAGCGCCACATGGTGTTCGCCGACAACGATCGGCCGGGCATCATGCTGGCAGGTGCGGCGCGCACCTATCTCAACCACTATGGCGTCGCGGTCGGCAAGAATGTCGGCGTCTACACCGCCAATGATTCCGCCTATGCAGCGGCGATCGACCTGAAGAAAGCGGGCGTCAACGTCGCGGCGATCGTCGACCTGCGCGACCATCCGACCGGGCCGGTGATCGACGAGGCGAGGGCGCTCGGCATCGAGGTCAATTTCGGCCGCGCGGTGATCCGCGCCGGCGGCAAATTGCGGGTGTCGTCGATGACCGTGCAGCCGAAGAATGGCGGTGGCGAACGCACCATCCCGGTCGACGCGATCCTGATGTCGGCTGGCTGGACGCCGTCGGTGCACCTGTTCTCGCAGTCGCGCGGCAAGGTCGCCTTCAACGACGAGACCAAGCGCTTCGTGCCGGGCACCTATGCGCAGGACTGTGCCTCGGTCGGCGCCTGCAACGGCACGGACGGGCTGTCAGCGACGATCGACGAGGCTTATGCGGCGGGCGAGAAGGCAGCGAAAGATGCCGGTGCGAAAACCGCCAAGGGCAACAAGCCCAAGGTCGACGCCTCGGAGAGCTGGTCGCGCGGCATGCTGGGTGCGGCCCCCGGCGCCGGGCCGGACACGACGGTGAAAGCCTTTGTCGATTTCCAGAACGACGTCACCGCCAAGGATATCCGCCAAGCGGTGCATGAGGGCATGCGCTCGATCGAGCACGTCAAGCGCTTCACCACCAACGGCATGGCGACCGACCAGGGCAAGACCTCCAACATGCACGGCCTGGCGATCGCCGCCGAGACGCTGGGCAAGCCGATCCCGGAAGTCGGCCTGACCACGTTCCGAGCGCCCTATACGCCGGTCACCTTCGGCGCGATTGTCAGCCACGCGCGCGGACCGCTGTTCGACCCGACACGCAAGACGGCGATCCATCCCTGGGCCAAAGCCCAAGGTGCCGTGTTTGAGGATGTCGGGCAGTGGAAGCGCGCCTGGTATTTCCCAAAGGCCGGCGACGACATGCACGCCGCGGTCGACCGCGAATGCGTCGCGGTGCGCAAGACGGCCGGCCTATTCGATGCCTCGACGCTCGGCAAGATCGAAGTGGTCGGGCCGGATGCGGCCAAGTTCATGGAACTGCTCTACACAAATCCGTGGGAGAAGCTGGAGCCCGGCCGTTGCCGCTATGGCATCATGCTGCGCGAGGATGGTTTCATCTATGATGACGGCGTCGTCGGCCGGCTGGCGCCCGACCGCTTCCATGTGACGACGACGACCGGCGGTGCGCCGCGCGTCATGAACCACATGGAGGATTACCTCCAGACCGAGTTCCCGCAGCTCAATGTCTGGCTGACCTCGATCACCGAACAATGGGCGGTCATTGCCGTGCAAGGACCGAAGTCGCGCGACATCATCGCGCCACTGGTCGAAGGCATCGACATGTCCGACGAGGCGCTGCCGCACATGTCGGTGCGCGAAGGCAAGATCTGCGGCGTGCCGACACGGCTGTTCCGCATGTCGTTCACCGGCGAGCGTGGCTTCGAGGTCAACGTGCCGGCCGACTACGGCCAGGCCGTGTGGGAAGCGCTGTGGGCCGAGGGCCAGAAGCATGGTGCGGCGGCCTACGGCACCGAGGCCATGCACGTGCTGCGCGCCGAAAAGGGCTATGTCATCGTCGGCCAGGATACCGACGGCACGGTGACGCCGAACGATGCCGGTCTCGACTGGGCGGTCGGCAAGAAGAAGGCCGACTTCGTCGGCATCCGCGGCATGGCGCGGCCGGACCTGGTCGCCAAGGGTCGCAAGCAGCTGGTCGGTCTCAAGACCAAGGACCCGAAGATGGTTCTGGAAGAAGGCGCGCAGATCGTCGAGGATCCGAAGCAGGCGATCCCGATGAAGATGATCGGCCACGTCACCTCGAGCTACTGGTCGGAAAATTGCGGCCGCTCGATTGCCCTTGCACTGGTCGCCGGCGGTCGCGACCGCATGGGCGACACGCTCTACGTGCCGATGCCAAACGGGGTGATCGAAGTGGAGGTTTCCGGTATGGTGTTCTTCGACGAGACGGGAGGGCGCCTCAATGGCTAAGGCCGCTGCAAAGAAGACGGCTGCGGCCGCATCGCCTTCGGTCGAGCGTCGCCCGGCGCTGGCTGGACGCAGCACCGCCGCGACCGGCGCCAAGGTCGAGGTGCTGCCGCCGGCCGATCGCATCTCGCTGCGCGCGCCGGAGGCTTCGATTGCCGCCCTTTCCAAGGCGCTCGGTGTGACCTTGCCGAAAAAGCCAAAAACCTCGGCCACGAAGGCGGGCCGTACCGCTCTGTGGCTCGGCCCCGACGAATGGCTGGTGATCGACGAGGCTGGCAACGATCCGCTCACCGATTGCGCCGCGGTTTCTGCCTTGCATTCGGCCGTCGGCATCTCGCATCGCAACATTGCGATCGCCGTGACGGGTGCTGGGGCGGCGGCGACGATCAATGCGGGCTGCCCGCAGGACCTGTCGCTCGATGCCTTCCCGGTCGGGGCGGCCTCGCGCACCATCCTGGGCAAGGCTGAGATTGTGCTGTTGCGCAACGCCCCAGACGCCTTCCAGGTTGAATGCTGGCGTTCCTTCTCGGACTATGTCTTTACTTTCCTGTCCGAGGGATCGCGGGACGCAGCGGTCTGAACTCGGAACGTTTTGCAGGGCACGCTCGTTCTGCATCCGTACGCCGAGGGAGAATGCCGATGCCGTCGAATTCCGCGCCGAAGTCGCCGGTCAAAAAAAGCCCTGCCGTTCGCTCGCTCGAACATGAGCAACATGAAGCGTCGAGCGCCGAAGAGGAACTCGAGGAAGGCCTCGAGGACACCTTTCCGGCCAGCGATCCGGTGTCGATAACCGGAACGTCCATCTCCGGCGCTCCGGCGAAGCCGGGCAAGGCCAAGACGGTGGCCGGCCGCAAGAAGCGCACGACATAGTTTCCATCGGACCAGGCTGGATCGGGACCTTCTCAATCCCATTGGAGATGCTATTTAAAGCGCTTTGGGAGACAGATATGCCGACAAAAGCCATCGTTTGGGGCGAGAATGTCCACGAGCAGACCAATGCCGCCGTGCGCGAGCTTTATCCCAAGGGCATGCATGGCACCATTGCCGCGGCGCTCAACCAGGACAAGGGTATCGAGGCGACCACCGCCACCTTGCAGGAGCCCGAGCATGGCTTGAGCGAGAAGCGCCTGGCCAGCACCGATGTCCTGCTGTGGTGGGGGCATGCCGCCCATGGCGAGGTCAAGGACGAGATTGTCGAGCGCGTACAGAAGCGGGTGTGGGAAGGCATGGGGCTGATCGTGCTCCATTCCGGCCACTACTCGAAGATTTTCAAGCGGCTGATGGGCACGCCCTGCTCGCTGAAATGGCGCGAGGCGGGCGAGCGCGAGCGCGTCTGGGCGATCAACCGCGGCCATCCGATCGCGCAAGGCATCGGCGAGTGCCTGGAGATCGGCGAGACGGAAATGTATGGCGAGCCGTTCGCGGTGCCGGAGCCGCTCGAGACGGTGTTCGTCTCCTGGTATGAAGGCGGCGAGGTGTTCCGGTCCGGGCTGACCTACCAGCGCGGCGCCGGCAGGATCTTCTACTTTTCGCCCGGCCACGAAACCTATCCGATCTATCACAATGAGGGCGTGCAGCAGGTGCTGCGCAACGCCGTGCACTGGGCGCACAACCCGGCGCCGGCATGGTCGGGCATCACCAATGCGCCGAACGTGCCGACGGATGCGGCCAAGGAGAAGATCGTCCAGAAAGGGCTGCGCCTGCATGCCGATGGTGACAAGGGCCTGAGATGATGGGGCCTGAGATCAGTTGGACCTCCTGTCGCGCCAGGCGGTTTGACCCATCAGGCGGTTCATGGTGGTTAGGTATTCGTCTTCCGAAGTCGACCAGCGCAGCCTTGCCATTTCCTCCGTATCCGGGCCGGCGAGGTAGCGCAGGCGGTGCGATGGATCGGTCGCCGCCGCATAGATCGTCGCGACGACTTGATCTTCGTTGGCATCAGGGAATGGGTAGTTCATCATCGATTGCATCATGTGATCGAAGTAGGGCTTGTACGATGCCGGGACGGAAACGGCCTGTGACGCCGCCATGGTGTTGGACGTGAAACTGGTGGTGCGCATGGCTCCGGGTTCGACGAGCTTGACCAGGATGTTCTGCGATTCCAGCTCGTAGGACAGCGATTCCGAGAGGCCTTCGACGGCGTGCTTGGTTGCGGTGTACAGCGCCAGAAGCGGCACCGCCGCCAGCCCGACACCGGAGCTGATGTTGATGATCGTTCCGCCGCCATGGTTGCGCAAATGCGGAATGACCGCCTGCATGACATTCATCATGCCGAAGACATTGGTCTCGAAAACTCCACGGATCGTCTCTTTCGCGGTGGCCTCGAAGATCGAGACGACACTGACGCCGGCATTGTTGACGACAGCGTCGATACGGCCGAAGTGGGCGACGCCAGCGGCAATCGCGGCCTCGATGCTTGCGGAATCGGTGACGTCGAGAGGCAAGACAAGCATTTGGCCGGCATAGCCGGCGGCGAGACTTTGGTCCGGCTTTCGCATTGTCGCGATGACGTTCCAGCCCTGGGCGGCGAAGTATCTTGCCGCGGTCTTGCCGAGCCCGGACGAACAGCCGGTAATGAGGACGGTCTTGGTCATTCACATAACTCCATCGGGTTAGGTGAGTGATCTAGGTAAAACGATCTGCCTGATCTATAATGAAAAGTACCGATTGAATTACGGATCGTCTCATTTTGGACCCTTTGACTGACATCATCGCTCTGTTGCGTCCAAGGACACTCCTGCTCGGCAACCTTGCCGCAACCGGTGAATGGGGCATCCGCTCGCCATATCAGTGCGATCCCACCTTCTATCTGGTGACCGAAGGTGAATGCTGGTTTCAGCCTGATGACGGAGAACCGCTGCGGCTGTGCACGGGGGATTACCTCCTGGCTGCGCAGCCGTCTTCGCCGTGCTTCGTCAGCAGCCCCGGCACAAGGCTTATCCTGTCCGATGCCGCGTTCAAGGAACGCAACACGGTCGATAACGAACTCAGGGTCGGAAACGGCGTTAAGGGTGGCCCGACGACGCGCATTCTCGGCGGCCTGATCATCTGCGATCCAGCAAATGCCGACCTGCTGTTCGGCCTGCTGCCGCGCTTCACGCATATCCGTGCGGCGGAGGATGTAGGGGAAAGGCTCGGAGGCCTGATGCGGATCATCGTCGACGAAACGCATGCCGCGAGGCCGGCCAGGGGCATGGTCCTGTCGCGGCTGATCGAGGTGATGCTGATCGAAACGCTGCGCCGCGAGGGTGCGCAGCGCGCGTCACAGCCACAAGGCCTGCTTGGCGGTCTTGCCGATCCGCAACTGGCCAGGGCGCTGACGCATATACATTCGGATGTCGGCAGGGCATGGACGATTGCCGAACTGGCAAAGAGTGCGGGCATGTCGCGCTCGCGATTTGCCCGGCGCTTCGTCGACGTCGTGGGGGCAGCACCCGTGGAATATCTGCTGGCATGGCGTATGGCGCTTGCCAAGGACGCGCTGCTGCACAGTCAAAAACCACTCAGCCAGATCGCTGCCGATGTGGGCTATCAATCGGCGAGTGCCTTCAGCACTGCCTTCAGCGGCAAGGTCGGCTGCGCGCCGACCCAATACGCAGCTCAAAGTCGAGGCTAGATCGTCTACTCGTGAAGTGTTTAGTCCGGTCTCAGAATGTGCTGGGCACAATCCACGGATTGATGCTGATGCCGAGCCGCGGGCCCTTGCCGTCAGCGGTGTTTTCCGTGGAGCCCTTCTTCTCGACCGAGCCGGTCGAGGCGCAATCGAGCTTCACATGGGTCCTGGTGTCGACGCAGGTCGCGGCAGGTGCCTGCTTGACCGGCTGGGTGGCGCTGGCGGCAAAGGCCGAGCCCGAAAGTGCCAGCACGGCGGCGAGGGTCAGGAGTATCTTTTTCATCGTCAGTCTCCGTTTTCGACGGTTGAACTTTTTTGTACATGTACGACACAATGTACATATACGTCCGGAGATGCCGACGTTCAAGTCAGAAAACGTACATGTACGGATAAATTTTATTGAACTTTTATTGAACGCCGAAAATCGCGGCGTTCTGACACAGCCGAGCGCTCCAAATGGGCGTTGGTCGTGGTGATCAGAGCCTGTGAAGAGTGTCGCTTAGCAGTTGACTGGCGTCTCAGTCAGCGGCGGCACATTCTGTGTGCTCAGCGTGGCAAGCGTGAAGTCGCACATCCGCTTCACGAACGCCTGCGGGTCGCCGAAGGGATAGAATGGAAAGGTGATCAGCAGCGAGATCGTGCCGTGGCCGACCGCCCACAGCATGGTGGCGATGGCGCGCGGGTCGCCCTGCAACTTGCCGGCGGCGACACAGGCCTCGACCCTGCTGATCAGCGCGTTCATCGCCGGGTTGCTCTCTTCCATGTCCTCATAACTCCTGCCTTCCGGCAGTTTGGTCTTCTCGGTCATGAACACGGTGCGGTATTCGTTGGGATTGCCGAGCCCGAAGGCGGCATATTCGGTCATGACCGCCTGCAATGCCTCGATCGGATCGTCGGATGCATGCTCCTCGATGCGGCGGGCAAGCGTCTCGAATGCATCCTCGGCCAGGGCGAACAGGATGTCCTGCTTGTCGGCGAAATAGGAATAGACCGACATCGGCGCATAGCCGACCCGCTTGGCCAATTTGCGGATGGTCAGGCCTTCATAGCCCTCTTCCTGGACGAGCTTGTGCGCGGCCTCGACCAGTTCGGAGCGCAGTTCGGCCCTTTGTTTCTCGCGGCGTGTCTGGACGCTCGGCGGCAAGATCTCGTGCCTTTGGTTGGTTGGTTGGTACCTGGCTAAATTATATACGCTGTACGAAAACGGACAAGGGCGCGACAGGTTCCCAAGCGGCATGCATCAGATCGCGCCGATGCCACCGTCGACGGCCAGCGCATGGCCGGTCATGAAGGAGTTTGCCGGGGCGGCGGCAAACAGGATGGCGGTGGTGATTTCATCGACTTCCGCCACCCGCTTCATCGGCACGCCACGCGTCAGCTCGGCCAACGCCTCTGCTTCCGGCGCGCCGGAGGTGCGCACGAAGCTGTCGACCATCGCCGTCCTCGTGTGAGCGGGGCAGATGGCGTTGATGCGCAGGCCCTTGGTGGCGTATTCGACCGCGGCTGAGCGGGTCAAACCGATGACGCCGTGCTTGGCGGCGGCATAGACCGAGAGTTTCGGCGCGCCGGACAGGCCGGCGGCCGAGGCGATGTTGACGATGGCGCCGCCCTTGCCGGTCGCCTTGAACTGCCGCTCCATCTGCGGGATCTGTGTTTCATCGCATAGAAGACGCCGAGCAGATCGACCTCCAGCACGCGGCGAGCCTCATCCGAGGGGACTTGCGGCAAGCGCACGAAGCTTTGGACGATGCCGGCATTGTTGATGGCGACATCCAACCGGCCGAATTTTTCGACCGCCAGCCGGACCAGATCCTCCGACAGTTTTTCGTCGGCGATGTTGCCGGCCAGGATCGCCGTTTCGGCCTGCAGCGTGCCTGCGAGATCGGCCAGCGTCTTTTCGTCGATGTCCGACAGCACCAGCCTTGCACCTTCGGAGGCAAAGCCTTTCGCCGCACCCCGGCCAAACCCGCCGGTCGCACCGGTGATCAGCACGGTTGCTCCCTCAAAACGGCCCATCACGCCTCCTTGTCGATCAGTTGCGCGGCGAGATGCGAAAGCAGTTTTACCGCCTCGCCATAGGTTCTGGCCTTTTCGGGATTGGAGGCGTTGCCGTCCAGCGCCCGCTTGAAAACGCCCTGGCAGATCGCCGCCAGACGGAAGAAGGAGAAGGCCAGGAAGAACGTCCAGTTGCCGATGCTGTCCAGCCCGCGCCGCCGGCAATAGGCGGCAACATAATCGTCTTCGGAGGGCAGGCCGAGCGCCCGACGGTCGACGCCGCCCAGGCCGCGAAAGCCCGAGGCGTGCGGCAGGCGCCATTGCATGCACTGATAGGCGATGTCGGCGAAGGGGTGGCCGAGCGTCGACAATTCCCAGTCGAGCACCGCCAGCACCTTTGGCCGATCGGGAGCAAAAATCAGATTGTCCAGCCGGTAGTCGCCATGCACCAGCGAGACGCGGCCATCATCGGCGGGCCTATGTGTCTCCAGCCAGGCAATCAGCCGGTCCATATCGGCGACGGTGCCGGTCTCCGAGGCGCGGTACTGGCTGCTCCAGCGCCCTAGCTGGCGCTCGAAATAATTGCCCGGCCGGCCGAAATCGCCGAGACCCACGGCCTCGACATCGACATCGTGCAGGGCCGCGAGCGTATCGTTCATGGCGTCGTAGATGGCGGCGCGTTCTTCGTTGTCGCGAGCCTCCGGCAGCGCCGGATCCCAGAAAATGCGGCCGTCGAGGAAATCCATGATGTAGAACATGCGGCCGATCGGCGAGTCTTCCGCCGACAGATGCAGCATCCTGGGCACCGGCACGGCGGTGCTGGCAAGCGCGCTCATCACGGTGAATTCACGGTCGACCTGATGCGCCGATTTCAGCAATTGCCCGGGCGGCTTGGCGCGCAGCACGTAGCGGCGGCTTTCCGCCGTCAGCAGATAGGTTGGGTTCGATTGGCCCGATTTGAATTTTTCGATGGAAAGGAGCCCGGTAAAGCCTGATATGTTCGCCTCGAGGTAAGGCGCAAGCGCTGCCTGGTCGAGAACGTTCGGATCGCTCATGCCGTCTCGGGCTGGCGTTCGATCAAGGTCAGCGTCAGCCAACGGGCGGTCAGCGCCGGTTTCTTGGAGCCTTCGATCTCGATCGTCACGTCATGCGCGGTCTGCACCCAGCCCGACGGCCTGACCTTGACGTCGGCCAGCACGAAACGGGTGCGGATGCGCGCGCCGGTCTTCACCGGCGCCAGGAAGCGCAGCGAATCGAAGCCGTGGTTGACCCCCATCTTGCCGTTTTCCAGCGGCGGCATGGTCTCGAAGGTCATCGCCGACAACAGCGACAGCGACAGGAAGCCGTGTGCGATGGTGCCGCCGAACGGCGTCTCGCGCATGGCGCGCTCCGGGTCACAGTGGATGAACTGGTGGTCGTCGGTAGCGTCGGCGAACTGGTCGATCATGCGTTGCGTGACCACCCGCCAGGGCGACACGCCAACCTCCTTGCCGACACTGGCCAGAAGTACATCGAGACTGATCGGTTCCACGCGGATGTCCTCCAGTTCACCCCCGGCTCCGGCCGGAAAATGTCATTCCTTGAACAAGGTCAGCCCATGCTGCACCGACTGTCCGCCGTCGATCGGCAGGATGGCGCCGGTGACATAGCTGCCTGCACGGCTGCACAAATAGAGCGTTGCGCCGGCAATGTCATCCGGTGCGCCAATACGGCCGATCGGAACATGGTTGCCGACATGCCTGGCCTGTTCCTGCGTGCCGGTGGCAAATGCCGTCATGCGGCTCTGGAAGGGGCCGGGGGCAAAGGCGTTGACGGTGATGCGGCGGGCGGCGAACTCCAGCGCCAGGGTGCGCGTCAGATGATGAACCGCGGCCTTAGACGCCGTGTAGGAATAGGCGTCGTCGGCCAGCGGCTGCGTGCCCATCACCGAACCCAGATTGATCACCCGGGCCGGATCGGCATCGCTGGCGGCGGCATCGAGCAGCGGCAGCAATTCGCGCGTCAGATGGAAGACCGCGGTGACATTGACACCGAACACTTTCGCCCAGGCGGAATACGGAAAATTCTCCAGCGGCGCGCCCCAGGACACACCAGCATTGTTGACCAGGATGTTCAGGTGGTCAGTCCGCGTCTTGACCTCGGCGACGAGCGCGGCAATGCCGGCTTCGCTGGAGACATCGCCAGCGAAGCCTTCGGCTCGGCCCGGTGCGCCAAGCCCGTTCAGTTCACCGGCGACCTTGATGCAATCCTCACCCTTGCGCGACGCGATCATCACGCTGGCGCCGGCCTTCACCAGCGCGGTTGCCGCCATGCGGCCGATGCCGGTCGCCGCTCCGGTCACCAGCGCGGTCTTGCCGGCCACCGAAAACAGCTCGTCCAGATAGCTCATCACAATCCTCCGCGCCTTGCCTCGGTGTGCGGGCAAAACAGTTCGCGTTGACAAGGCTATCCGAAGTACGGTCATCCTTGCCACGGGTAAAATGCCTGGCGTGCATGAAGGGTTAGCGACCGATGACGGAGATGAATCTCGGCATGACCGAGCGGCTGAAGCCGATCCACGCGCGCGTCGCGGCCATGGTGCGCGACGAGATCAAGCCGCTCGACAAGGAATTCCTAGGCGAAGTGGGCAAGGCCGGTGACCGCTGGCTCTATAGCGCGCGCCAGAGCGAGATCCTCGAAGGGCTGAAGAAGACCGCACGGGAGCGCGGCCTGTGGAACTTCTGGCTGACCGGCTCGGAGCGCGGCTACGGCCTTTCCACGGTCGAATACGCGTATCTCGCCGAGGAAATGGGCAAGGCGCATCTCGGCGCCGAGACCTTCAACTGCTCGGCGCCCGACACCGGCAACATGGAGGTGTTGGAACGCTATGGCTCGGCCGACCACAAGAAGGCGTGGCTCGAGCCGCTGCTCGACGGCAAGATCCGCTCGGCCTATCTGATGACCGAGCCGGATGTCGCCTCGTCCGACGCCACCAACATTGCAATGCGCTGTGAGCGCCAGGGCGGCGACTATGTGCTCAACGGCGAGAAATGGTGGGCTTCCGGCGCCGGCGATCCGCGCTGCGCCATCTACATCGTCATGGTCCGGACCGGTGCCGACGAAGAGCCGACACATCGTCGGCATTCGATGATCCTGGTGCCTTCCGATACAAAAGGCGTGACCAAGGTTCGGGCCATGCAGGTCTATGGCGACGACGACGCGCCGCATGGCCACATGCATCTTCGCTTCGACAATGTGCGTGTGCCCGCATCGAACCTGATCCTCGGCGAAGGCAGGGGTTTCGAGATCGCGCAGGGGCGGCTCGGCCCCGGCCGCATCCATCACTGCATGCGCGCCATCGGCCAGGCCGAGATGGCGCTGGAGATGCTGTGTCAGCGTTCCGTGCGTCGCGAGGCCTTTGGCCAGCCCTTGGCAAAACTCGGCGCCAATTTCGACATCATCGCCGAATGCCGCATGGAGATCGAGATGGCGCGGCTGCTCTGCCTCAAGGCGGCTTGGATGATCGACCAGGGCGATGCGCGCGCCGCAGCCCCCTGGATCAGCCAGATCAAGGTGATCGCGCCGCGCGTCGCGCTCAAGGTCACCGACGAGGCGGTGCAGATGTTCGGCGCGCAAGGCATCAGTCAAGACACGCCACTGGCGCGTTCGTGGACGCATCTGCGGACATTGCGCCTTGCCGACGGACCGGACGCCGTGCATCGCCGTCAGGTGGCGCGGACGGAGCTGAAGAAATACACGCAGGAAAAGGTCTGAGCGCCGACGCCAGCAGGTCCAAGCAAGGAGTGTTCCGATGACTGTCCCCTCCGAAATGAAGGCGCTGCTGCTTGTCGGCGACGGCTACACCAGGACGCCTTCCGGCAGCGTGCTGGAGGCGATGGAGCCCTATCTCGAGCCGGGCAGCATCGCGGTGCCGACGCCGGGGCCGACGCAGGTGCTGATCAAGGTCAATCTCGCTTCGATCAATCCGTCCGATGTCATGTTCATCAAGGGCCAGTACGGCCAGCCGCGCGCCAAGGGCCAGCCGGCCGGCTTCGAGGGTGTCGGTACCGTCGCCGCCAGTGGCGATGAGCCCTATGCCAAAAGCCTGATCGGCATGCGCGTCGCTTTCGCCACCGGCGTCACCAACTGGGGCTCATGGGCCGAATATGCCGTTGCGGAAGCGGTGGTCTGCATCCCACTGCTCGACACAGTCCGCGACGAGGATGGCGCGGCGATGATCGTCAACCCGCTCTCTGCGCTCGCCATGTTCGACATCGTCAGCCGAGAAGGTGAAAAAGCCTTCGTCATGACCGCCGGGGCCAGCCAGCTCTGCAAGCTGATCATTGGCCTGGCCAAGGACGAGGGTTTCCGACCGATCGTCACCGTGCGCCGCGACGATCAGATCGCGGCTCTGAAAGAGCTTGGCGCGGCGCACGTCCTCAACGAAAAGGCGCCGGATTTCAAGGCGGCGTTGCGCGAGGTGATCAAGGCCGAACAGCCGCGCATCTTCCTTGACGCGGTCACCGGGCCGCTGGCCTCCGCAATTTTCGACGTCATGCCGAAGCGCTCGCGCTGGATCATCTATGGGCGGCTTGATCCCGAAGCCACGATCATCCGTGAACCCGGCCAACTGATCTTCCAGCACAAGCACATCGAGGGTTTCTGGCTGAGCGAATGGATGCGCCAGTTTCGCGACCGCCGCGGCCCGGCCATCCTGGAAGCGCAGAATCGGTTTTCCGATGGGCGCTGGTCGACCGATGTGACGGCGGTGGTGCCGCTCGCCGAGGCAATGGCGCGGGTGCCGACAGAACTGGCCAGGCCCAACGGCAAGGTGTTCATTCGGCCGTAGCATGAAGGTGCCAGACGTTCGAATGCAAAGCATTCACAGCTCTCGATGCCAAAAAATGCTGGTGTCCGGCTGCCGCAAGCCGCGTCGGGCGGACATCCGCGTCTTTCAGACCCTATGCCACGCCGCTTTGTCCGTGATATGCCGCCGCCATCGAATGCCGGGCGGTCCAGGCAAGGGGGCCGTTCCGGGATGGGTGTAGGGTGACTTGATGACGATTTCCAAGCCGGTTTTCGATCGTTTGGGGTTTGGCCTGTGGATCGGGGCGTTCCTGGTCGTTCTTGCCATGGTCCTGTGGTCGCCCGACACGCGTACGGTGTTGCTGGCCTATAGATATGGCAGCGAGAACCTTCTGGCTGGCCGGCCGCTCTACGATCTTCAGTCCGAGATGGGGTATCTCTACGCGCCCGCCTTTGCCGCGCTCTATGTTCCGCTGTTGAAGCTGGGCCCGCATCTGGGCGGGCTGTTGTGGCATGTCCTCGGCTTCGCGGTGCTGACCTTCGCCGCCGTCCGGCAGGTGCGCAAGCTCGGCGGTCAGGAACTGACCTGGCTGCTTTCGTTCGGCCTCTTCCTCGCTCTGCCGATGGCGCTCGGCGCGATCCGCAACGGCCAATCGACAATTCTGCTGGCCGGCGCCTCCTGGCTTCTTACTTTGTCGGCGCTTGAAGGGCGGCGCGCCGAGACCTTCTTCTGGGCTTCGCTTGCCATCATTGCCAAGCCGACCGCGATCATCATGCTGCTCCTGGCAGGAGGGCTGCGCCCCCGGCTGATACCGGTGCTGGTGCTGGCGGTGCTGTTCGTGCTCGCCATCCCTTATGCCTTCGCGCCAGCCGATTATCTGAACGACCAGTATCGTGATTTCGCCAGCATGCTGACCTCGATGGCGGTCGACAAGACCAGCCATTTTGTTGCCGCCGATTTCACCGCGCCTTTTGCGACGGCAGGGATGCCCATCGCGGAATCCGGCGCCACGGCGGTGCGCTTCGTGGTCGGCCTGTTGGCGCTCTCGATCGTGCTCTGGTTCGATCGCAAGCTCGAGCAGGGGACGGCAGGGCTGGCGATCTTCCTGACCGCCGCTTTCTACATGTGCGTCTTCAATCCGCGCGTCGAGCCCAACACCTATGCGATGATCGCCGTGCCTGCCGGTCTCGCCATCGCCCTGTTGTGGCGCGAGGAACGAGGCGGCGTCCTGGCCTCGGTGCTGTCGACGGCGCTGTTTGCGACCGGGCTGAGCGGCGTCGAGCAACATGTGCATGATTTCCTCTACCCCTGGTTCCGGCCGGTTTCGGTTGCTTTCATCGCCTGTTCCCTGATCTGGTGGTTCTGGGCCAAAGCGCGGGAAAAGGTGGTGAATGCAGGGGTCGCAAATGGCTGAGTTGCGGCCGACACTCGATATCGTCGCGCCGTTCTTCAACGAAGCGCCATCGGCATCGGCCTTCGCCGAATTGCTTGCCGCGCTGGAGGCGGCGGTGGCACAGCGCTTTGGCATGACAGTGCACAAGCTCCTGGTCGACGACGGCAGCCGCGACGATGGCGCCAAACGATTTTCGCAGGTGCTGACGGGATCGTGGGAGATCGTCCGCCTCAGCCGCAATTTCGGCAAGGAAGTCGCCGTGCTCGCCGGCCTCGACCAGTCGCGCGGCGACATGGTGCTGATCATGGACGCCGACCTCCAGCATTCGATGGACATCAGCCTGAAGCTGATCGCCGAGCTGGTGGAACATCCGGACATCGACGTCGTCTACGCGCAGAACGACCGGCGTGAGGCCAGTTGGCGACGCAGTCAGCTGGCGCGGCTTTTCTACAGCCTGATCAACAGCAGCCAGCGTTTCGACATTCCCGAAAATGCCGGCGACTTTCGCGTCATGCGCGGCACTGTCGCACGCGCGCTGACCAGCCTGCGCGACAAGCGACGCTTCAACAAGGGCCTGTTTGCCTGGGCCGGCTTCCGCCAGAAGGCGTTGCCCTATTCGCCGGAGGGCCGCGCCAGCGGCACGTCGAAATGGAGCCGGCTCAACCTGATCGCCTTCTCGCTGGAAGGTTTCACCTCCTTTTCCGTCATTCCGTTGCGCATGATCAGCCTCAGCGGGCTGCTTGCCGCGCTAGCCGGCGCGGTCTACGGCGCCAAGGTGTTCTTCGAGGTGATCTTCTACGGCATTGCCGTTCCCGGTTACCCCAGCCTCCTGGTCGCCGTCGTCCTGCTCGGCGGCCTCAACCTGACCCTTCTCGGCCTGATTGGTGAATATGTCTGGGTCACGCTCAGCGAGAGCAAGGATCGGCCGGTCTATATTGTGCGCGATGTCGTACGTAGCGACGTCGCTCCCGGCAAACTGGCACCGGGCGCTCGCGATACATGACACGGCGCATCCGCCTGATCGCCGACGACTACGGCCTGGCGCCAGGCGTCTCCGCCGCGATCCTCGACCTGCTCGATCGCGGGCGCCTGACCGGCACCAGCTGCATGACCGGCTTTCCGCAATGGGCGCAGGAGGCGGAGCGCATAAAGCCTCTGTGCGGCCGTGTCGCGGTCGGGCTGCATCTTACCTTGACCGACCAGCCAGCCGTCACCGGCCGGTCGAGCCTGGCGCCGGAAGGCCGGCTGCCGCCGCTCCGCTCGCTGGCGTTGCCTGTTCTGCGCGGCCGCATCGACGATCGCGATGTCCATGCCGAGCTCGACGCCCAGTACAGCCGCTTCGTCGAAGCACTCGGGCGCCGCCCCGATTTCGTCGACGGGCATCAGCATGTGCATTTCCTTCCTGTCGTGCGCACATGGCTGCGCGCGCGTCTGCATGAGGAAGCCGACAGGCCTGCGTTGCGCGGCGCGCCGGTGCTGGCGGGAACGCTCGCTACGGCGCCGAAAGTCGCCGCGATCGCAGCGCTCGCTGCCGGGTTCAACCGGTCTATGCAGCATGCCGGCTTCACCATTTTCGAACCGCTCGCGGGCATCTATGACTGGCGGCGACCCGAAAAGTTCGCTTCCGTGCTGCGGGCCGCCGTCGAGGCATTGCCGGAACGAGGGCTGTTCATGTGTCACCCCGGCCATGTCGACGAGACGCTGCGCGCGCGCGACCCGATGCAAAGCGTGCGCGAGGTCGAATTCGCGGTCCTGGCATCGGACGATTTCGGCGCCAGCCTGGCCCGCGCCGGTGTCGCAATCATGGACGGCAAGGGATGAGCGGCGGCGCGGACCAGCCCCGACGTTCGACCGGCAACAAGATCGTCCGCTTTGCCATTGTCGGACTTGCCAACACAGCCATCGACCTTGCCAGCTTCTTCCTGCTGCTCAAGCTGCAGATGCCGCCGCTGCCCGCCAACATCGCCGCCTGGTTCATCGCCGTCACCTTTTCGTTCGTGGCGAACGGCTTCTGGTCGTTCGAACGCAATCAAGCCATCCGGCTGCGTGATGCATTCCTTCGTTTCGCCTCGCTCGGGGGGCTGATTTCGCTCGGCGTTTCCAGCCTTTCGATTGCGCTGTTCGCTGGTATCGCCGGGGTGTGGCCGGCAAAGATCGGCGGTGTCGTGGTGGCCGCGGTGCTGAATTTCCTCGCCGCGCGCTGGTCGATCGAAGGCCGGTTGCTGAGATAGGCTATTCCTACGAAATTGCGGTGTTTTACAAAATCGCGGGCGGAAGACCGCGACACGCTTTTCCTGGAATGTCTCTACTCGGCCGGCTCCACATTGGTGTAGGCGGCTTCCTCGAGTTCGCGCTTCAGCCGCGCTTCCTCATGGGTCTTCGGCGTGACGAAGCGGCCAAGCAGGAGATAGGCGACCGGCGTCAGGAACAGCGTCGAGACGGTGGCAAGGCCCAGTCCGCCGACGATGACCCAGCCGAGCGCCACGCGCGCCTCGGCACCGGCGCCGCTCGCCAGCACCAGCGGCAAGCCGCCGAGCACGGTGCAGATCATCGTCATCATTACCGGCCGAACGCGGATGATCGAGGCCTGCTCGATCGCTTCGCGCACGCCAAGTCCGCGATCGCGCAGCTGGTTGGCGAATTCGACGATCAGGATGCCGTTCTTGGCCATGACACCGACCAGCAGCACCAAGCCGATCTGGCTGTAGGCATTGAGGCTGGTGCCCGAGAGCAGCAGCGCGAAGATGGCGCAAGCGAGACCGAGCGGCACCGTCGCCATGATGATGATGGCGCTGACAAAGCTTTCGAACTGGGCGGCCAGCACCAGCAGGATGATGACCAGCGCGAAGCCGAAGATGGTCACCATGGCGCTGTTGGTCTCGCCCAGCGTCGCGGCCTCGGCCAGCGGCAGGATGCGGCTGCCCGCGGGCAAAAGCGGCGTGGCGATTTCCTCGGCGCGGGTCAGCGCATCGCCGAGCGCGAAGTCGCCATTGAGGTTGGAGGTGATCGCCACCGACGGCTGCTGCTGCTCGCGCGACAGCGATGGCGGCACGGCACGCTCGGTGAGCGTGGCAATGGTCGACATCGGCACGAAGCGGCCGTCTGATGTCTTCAGGAAGATGTTTTCCAGGTCGGTCGGATCGTTGATCGGGTTGGTGGTCGAGACCAGCTTCACGCCATAGCTGCGGTCGGCGATGTAGACGTCGACGACATCGTTGCCGTCGAGCATCGCCTGCAAGGTGTTGGCCAGCCCGGTGATGTCGATGCCGAGGTCGGAGGCGCGTTCGCGGTCGATGGCCACGGCCAGCTGCGGCTGCGTCGGGTCGATGGACAGGCGCGGTGTCTGGAAGCGCGGGTCCTTCTGCATCTCGGCAATGATCTTGACGGCCGCGTCGCCGAGTGCTTTGCGGTCATTGCCGACCAGCGCGAACTGCAGGCCGTTGCCGGCACCGCGAATGCCGAGACTGTTCGGCTGCACCGGGAAGATGCGCACGCTCGGCACCTGCCTGGTCAGCTGGCTGATCTCGGCCATGATCTCCTGCTGGCTGCGGCTGCGCTCGTTCCACGGCGCCAGCGTCATCACCATGAAGCCTGAGTTGTAGGAGCCGTTCTGGCCGGCGTTCTCGAAAGTGCTGCGGATCTCGCCGGAATCGCGCATCGGCTGGATCAGTTTCTCGATCTTCTGCATCTGCTGCGTCGTGTAGTCGAGGCTGACGCCTTGCGGGGCGCTGATGCGCAACAGCACGGCGGCGCGGTCCTCGGTCGGCGTCAGTTCCTGGCGGATGGTGCCGAACAGCGTGAAGGCGGTGCCGGCAAACAGCACCGCGACCAGAAGCACGATCCACGGCGCATCGAGGCAGGCATGCAGGGCGCGCTTGTAGGCTGCATTCAGCGCGCCGCCGATGCGGGCGCCGATGCCGTGGCCGCCTTCGTGGTGGAGCGATGCACTCGACAGCATGCGCGAGGCGAGCATCGGGCACAGCGTCAGCGCCACCACACAGGACAGCAGCACCGACATGGCGAGCACGAAGCCGAATTCGCGGAACAGGCCTCCGGTCTGGCCAGGCAGGAACGAGATCGGCACGAAGACGGCGACCAGCGTCAGCGTGGTGGCAATGACGGCGAAGAACACTTCCTGAGCGCCAAGCACGGCGGCGGCGCGCGAGCCCATGCCTTCATTGCGTCGTCGCACGATGTTTTCGAGCACGACGATGGCGTCGTCGACGACCAGTCCCGTCGCCAGCACCAAGGCGAGCAGGGTCAGGATGTTGACCGAGAAGCCGGCCAGATAGATGGCGGCGATGGTGCCGATCATGGCGACCGGCATCGACAGTCCCGGGATCAGCGTTGCGCGCCAGTCGAGCAGAAAGACGTAGATGACGATCAGCACCATGGTCACGGACAGGCCGAGTGCGATCTCGACCTCGTGCACCGCGCCATTGACGAAAACCGCGTCGTCGCTGGTGATCTTGATCGACATGCCCTTGGGCAGGTTCTCCTGCAACTTGGCGACGGCGGCCTGAACACCGGTCGAGATGTCCAGCGTGTTCGATTCCGCCTGGCGGATGATGCCGATGCCGATGCCGGTCTTGCCATCCGAACGCAGCGTGGTCTGGCCGACATCGGGGCCGAGTGTGACGGTGGCGACGTCGCGGATGCGCGTCGTGCCACCGATGATGATGTTTTCGAATTCCTCGGGCGTGGTCACGTCCGCCGTCGTGCGGACGATCAGGTCCTGGTTTATCGTGGTGATCGAACCGGCCGGTGAATCGAAAGCGACAGAAGCAAGCGCCGCCCTGAGGTCGGCAACAGTGAAGCCGAGGCTGGCGAGCTTGTTCTGGTCGACGTCGATGCGGAAGATCTTGTCGCGGTCGCCATAGACTTGGACGTCGGCAACGCCGGGCACGGCGGCCAGTTCGTCCTCGATCTGGTCCTGGACCACCACCGTCATGTCCTGGATCGACATGTTGTCCGAAGTCACCGCCAGTCGCATCACCGGGTCGGAATTGGCGTCGGCCTTGACGATGCGCGGCGGATCGGCCGTGTCCGGCATCTGGTTGGCGACACGGCCGACGGCATCGCGCACGTCCGAGGCGGCGACGTTGAGGTCGACGCCGTCGTTGAACTCGATGGTGACGCGGCTCGAACCGAAAGAGGAGGACGACGAGATCGACTTGACGCCGGAGACGCGGGCGACAGCGCCCTCGATGGTGTCGGTCAGTTCACGGTCGACGGTTTCGGCCGCGGCGCCCTCGAAGGCGGTCGAGACCGTGACGACCGCGCGGTCGACGTCAGGCAGTTCGCGGATTTCGACGCCATAGAAGGCGGCGAGGCCGGCGACTGCGATCAGTGTGTTCAGCACGAAGGCCATCACCGGTCTGCGAATGAACAGGGCGGTAAAGCCGGTGTCGCTGGCAGCGTTGACGGGGCTGGTCATGAGCCTTCGGCGGCGTCCGCGGCGCGTTGCTCTTCGCCGGCGATGCGCACCGCACCGCCCTCGCTGACGCTCTGGGTGCCTTCGGTCACCACCATGTCGCCGCTGTCGATCTCCGCGTCGATCAGCACGGTCTCGGTGTTGCGCTGGATGATGCGCACCGGGACCCGCTTGGCCTTGCCGTCCTCGATTTGCCAGACATAAGCGCCGTCCGAGCCCCAGAGGATCGCCAGCGGGCTGACCGCCGGATAGGTCTCGCCGGGGAACTTCATGATGATGCCAAACGACATGCCGGCACGCAGCGAATCGGCTGGGTTGGCGATCTTGGCCTTGACCAGAAGGGTGCGACTCTTTTCGTCGATGTGGTTGTCGATGGCCGAAACCGTGCCGGTATAGGCATTGCTGGGATTGGCGATCGGCGTCGCCGTCAATTGCGCGCCGACCTTGACGGCGGCTGCGAAGCGCTCGGGCACGAGGAAATCGACCAGGATGCTGGAACGGTCGTCGAGCGTGGCGATCGCCGACTGGTTGGTCACATAATTGCCGGCGGCGATCGGCAGGATGCCGACGGTGCCGGTGATCGGCGCGATGATGGAGCGGCGCTGCAGGGCAAGTTCGGCATCGCGAAGGACCAGTTTGGCGGCCGCCAGCACCACTTCGGCATCGGCGACGGCGACCGGTGTCGCGGCGTTGGAAGCCCGCAGCGATTTCACCCGGTCGAGCTTGTTCTGCGAGTCCTGCAAAACGAGCTTGGCACGATCCTGCGCGATCACCTCGGTCTCGGAATCGAGGGTAGCAATGATTTGCCCCTTTTCGACGCGGGTGCCGGATTCGACCAGGAATTCAACGAGCCGGCCTGAACTGTAGGGATTGACGGTCACCGAGGCATTGGCACGGCCGGTGCCGATCGCCTGCAGGCGATCGTTGATAACAGCCGAAGTGGCGGCCAGGGCGACCACGTTCACCCGCCGGTTGCCGCCATTGCCGACGTTTGCCTGCTTGGCAGCACCGGTTTCAGCCGGGCGCGTTGCCACATAAACCCAGTCTATCCCCCAGCGTGCCAGCACGTCCGGTGCGCCCGGAAAAAAGCGCAGCCAGGCGGCTGCCGCCACGACCAGCACCACTAGCGCGAAAAGTATTTGTTTCCAGGCGGCCATCGGCACTCCGGTTGGCAAAACGATCCTTCCGTCTACCGGTTTCCCGAAATGAAGCAGACGCAGCGAGGCTATTCTAAGGCAAGAGGCCACCCCGATATCGCGTCTTTATGACAACTCTCCAGTGTCTGCGCACATTAAATATGCGTTACGTTGACGGCCTAACGCAGGCCTTCCATCTCGCGGATGCGTTTGGCGCCTTCTGCTTCCAGTTGCCTTGTGACGGCGCCGATCAGTGTTTCGGCGACGACGAAAAGGGCTGCCGAAGAATCCCACGCCGACGGCACTGCGGTACGTCCGGCAATGACATGGCGGGCAAAGCGGGCGATCGGCGACAGCCACTGGTCGGTGAACAGCACGATCTGCACGCCGCGCTGATGCGCCTTCTCGGCGAAGCGGAGGAGGCTGTCCTGGTAGCGCCTGATGTCGAAGATCACGAGCACGTCGCGCTTGCCCATGTCGATCAGCCTGTCGCGCCACATGCTTTCCTGGCCGGCGAGGTGAAAGACATCGGGCTGGATGATGGCGAGGTGGGCGGCCATGTACCGCGCCAGCGGATCGGTGAAGCGGCCGCCGATCAGGAAGGTCTTGCCGCGCCGGTCGGCGAGGCGGGCGGCGATGTCGGCAAGCTGTTTGTCGGACAGGTGCCTGAATGTCTCGCGCATATTGTCGAGCGTCGCTTCCAGCATCGGTGACGCGGTGCCGCCGCCGGGCGAGGGCGGGTTGAGCGTCCTTATCGCCGGCGATTGCAGCTGCGCTGCCAGTTCGTCCTGCAGGCTCGACTGGAATTCGGGATAGTTCTGGAAGCCGAGCCGGGCAACGAAGCGCAGGATCGTCGGCGAAGAGACGCCGGCCGCGGCCGAGAATTCGGCAACCGTCTTGAGGCCGATCATCGGATAACTGGCGATCAGAGTCTGGGCTGCGCGCCGTTCGCTGGCCGGCATCGTGCCGATGCGGTCGGCAATCAGTTCGGCAATGCTGGAAATCATCTTTTCCCCACCCCTGGAGCGGGATGGTGGACCCATCCCGCTCAGTCTGTTTGTCTTGGCCGCATTTCTGCGACGCCAAGTGATTCCACTTGGCTGCAAAATGCTTCGGCCCGGTCCACCGTCTTTTCCGAAATCGTATTTGACAAAGCCGGATAAACTGTATGAAATCATCCACAGGGACGCAATGAGGCAAAATACGTAACATACGATACAGCGCTCCCCGGGGACGGCAGACTATGGAGAAAGCACGGCCCGCCAGCCTTGCATCGTCTGATACCGTGGGGGTGACCAACCCCGGCGGATCGAGCCCTTTCGTGCTGACCTGCGATCACGCCTCGAATTTCCTGCCGGCCGAGTTCGGCACGCTCGGCCTTGCCGCCGAGGACCTGTCCCGCCACATCGCTTGGGATCCCGGCGCGCTGCCGGTTGCCCGCCGCATGGCCGAGGCGCTTGACGCGACGCTGGTCGAAACCCGCATTTCGCGCCTCGTCATTGACTGCAACCGGCCGCTCGATGCGCCCGATCTGGTGCCGCCGGTCAGTGAGACCACGGCGATACCAGGCAATGCCGGCCTTTCGGACAAGCAGCGGGCGGCGCGCGTTGCGCTGTCGTGGCAGCCGTTTCATGCCGCCATCGAGCAGATTGTCGACGACAGGCTGGCGCGCGGGCAGGAAACCCGCCTGGTTTCCGTGCATTCCTTCACGCCGGTCTACAAGGGCCGCAACCGGCCCTGGCATATCGGCATCATCCATGACGAGGACCGCCGGCTGGCGTCACCGCTGATTGGCGCGCTGAAGCGGCTCGCCGGTGTCACCGTCGGCGTCAACGAGCCCTATTCGCCGGCCGACCGCGTCTATTTCACGCTGGAACGCCACGCGCGTTCGCGCGGCTTGCCGTGCGCAATGATCGAAATCCGCAACGACGAAATCGCCGGCGAGACCGGGCAGCGGAAATGGGCGGATCTGCTCACGGGCATTTTTTCGGATCTGGAGCCAGAGGAGGCCAAGGGCTCTCGAACAAGCGCAGTCGGCAAGTCAGTTCAATCGGCCAGCTAAGAACCAACAGGGGAAATCAAAATGGCAGCACCGGGTTATACAGACGTAGACAAGACGGAGGACCTGAAGGTTCTCCATGGCATGGGCTATGCCCAGGAACTGTCGCGAAGCATGAGCCGCTTCTCGAATTTCGCGATCTCGTTCTCGATCATCTGCATCCTTTCGGGCGGCATCAACTCCTTCGCGCAGGCGACATCGTCGATCGGCGGCGCGGGCGCGGGTATCGGCTGGATCGTCGGCTGCTGCGTTTCAGGGTTTTTCGCTCTTGCCATGGCCCAGATCGCCTCGGCATTCCCGACCGCCGGCGGCCTCTATCACTGGTCTTCGATCCTCGGCAACCGCTTCACCGGCTGGCTGACCGCCTGGCTCAATCTGCTCGGCCTGATCACCGTGCTCGGCGCCATCAACATCGGCACGGCTTTCTTCTTCGTCGGTACTTTCGGCGGGGCTTTCGGCATTACGGGGACGCCAGGCGAAATCGTCGGGTTCGTCACCATCATCACCATTCTTCAGGCGGTGCTCAATCACTTCGGCATCAAGCTCACGGCCATGCTGACGGATGCTTCGGGCTTCCTCATCCTGGGCGCGACGGCGGTCCTGATCGTGGCTTGCCTGGTTTTTGCGCCGGCGATCGATATCACGCGGCTGTGGACGTTCACCAACTATTCGGGTGACGCGGGTGGCGGTGTCTTCCCGCAGTCGGATTCCATGAGCTATCTGTTCCTGCTCTGCCTGCTTCTGCCGGTCTACACCATCACCGGCTACGACGCGTCGGCGCACACCTCCGAAGAGACAGAGAAGGCAGCACACTCGGTGCCGCAGGCGATCGTTTCGTCCGTGCTCTGGTCTTCGCTGATCGGCTGGGTGATGCTGTGCGCAATCGTTCTGGCGATCCCGGACCTGGCTGCCGGCGCCAAGCAGGGCTGGAGCGTGTTCTTCTCGACTATGGATGCGATCCTGCCGGTCTGGCTGAAAGAGCTGCTTTACCTGGCGATCCTGATCTCGCAGTTCCTCTGCGGTCTCGCCACGGTGACCTCGGCCTCGCGCATGTTGTTTGCCTTCTCGCGTGACGGCGGCATGCCGGTCGGCTCAGCCTCGCTCGCCAAGGTCAGCCCAAGCTGGCGCACGCCGGTCAACGCCATCTGGACCGCCGCGATCCTCGAGATCATCTATGTCTTTCTTGCCCAGTTCATCTCGATCGGCGGCACCAACATCTACACCATCGTCGTCAATTCGACGCTGGTGTTCCTGTTCCTGTCGTTCACCATTCCGATCGTGCTCGGCATGATGACTTTCGGAACGGCGAAATGGCCAACTCCGGGTCCTTGGAATCTCGGCGCCGGGCTGTTCAAGCTGTTTTGCACCCTGTCGGTCGTCGGCATGGTGATCATCTTCTACATCGCCATCCAGCCGCCGAACGACAAGGTGCTTTACATCACCATTGGCTTCATCGTGCTGACCGCCGTGCTTTGGTTCGGTTTCGAGAACCGCCGCTTCCAGGGCCCGCCGATCGGCGACCAGATCGCCAAGCGCAAGGCTGCCATCGCGGCTGCCGAGCTGGCCGTCGGCGAAACCGGCCACTGATATCCACCATCATGGCCATGGCCGGCATCGTGCCGGCCATGGTTTTGTTTAACCCGTTCAAAAGCTCAAGCGCTGGAGTGCCAAAGGAATGGCCGGAAATTTCTCGTTCGATCAGTTGAAGAAAGCGGTCTCCAGCGGCGAGATCGATACGGTACTGGCCTGCATCGTCGACATGCAGGGCCGGCTCGCGGGAAAACGGTTCCTGGCGCAGTATTTCGTCGATTCCGCGCATGACGAGACGCATGGCTGCAACTATTTGCTGGCCGCCGACATCGATATGGAGCCGGTGCCCGGCTACAAGGCGGCGAGCTGGTCGAAGGGCTATGGCGATTTCGTCATGAAGCCGGATCTGGCGACGCTGCGGCGCATTCCATGGCTGGAGAAGACGGCGCTGGTGATCTGCGACGTGCTCGACCACCACACCCATGACGACCTGCCGCATTCGCCGCGCGCCATCCTGAAGAAGCAGGTCAAGCGGCTGACGGAGCGCGGCTATATCGGCTATTTCGCTTCCGAGCTCGAGTTCTATCTGTTCAACGAGACCTACGATTCCGCCCGCAAGAAACACTGGCAGGGTCTCGATACCGCCTCGCCCTATATCGGCGACTATCAGATCGGCATCACCACCAAGGAAGAAGGCGTCATGCGCCGGCTTCGCAACGAGATGCAAGCGGCCGGCATCCCGATCGAGAATTCCAAGGGCGAGTGGGGCCCAGGCCAGGAAGAGATCAATGTGCGCTATGCCGAGGCGCTCGACATGGCCGATCGCCACGTCATCCTGAAGAATGGCGCCAAGGAGATTGCCGAGTCCGAAGGCAAGGCGATATCCTTCATGTCCAAGTACAATTACGGGCTGGCCGGCAATTCCAGCCATATCCACAATTCGCTGTGGAGCGCCGACGGCAAGACGCCGCTGTTCTTCGACAAGAAGGCCGACTGGACGCTGTCGACGCTTGGCCAGCAATGGGCGGCGGGACAGCTGAAGTACGCCAAGGAATTCACCTGGTTCCTGGCGCCCTACATCAACTCCTACAAGCGCTTCCAGGCCGGCACCTTTGCGCCGACCAAGATCATGTGGAGCGAGGACAACCGCACCGCCGGCTTCCGCTTGTGCGGCGAGGGCACCAAGGGCATCCGCATGGAATGCCGGATCGGCGGCGCCGACCTCAACCCCTATCTCGCCTTTGCGGCGCTGATCGCCGCCGGCCTTGCCGGCATCGACGAGAAGCTCGAACTGCAGAAGCCCTTCGTCGGCGATGCCTACCAGGCGTCGCGTTTGCCGGAGATCCCGAAGACGCTGCGCGACGCCACCGAGACGCTGGTGAAGTCGAAGATGCTGAAGCAGGCGCTCGGCGAGGATGTGCTCGAACATTATGTGCATACCGCAAAGTGGGAGCAGCTCGAATACGACCGCCGCATTACGGATTGGGAACTGCACAGAGGGTTCGAGCGGTACTAAACTAGCCCGCGAACGTTGGCGCCGCCCCTCACCCTTGCCCTCTCTGTGTGAAGAACGCGAAGAGGGGGCGCCAATGCTAGAGCTTCTCCCCGTCACCATACGGAGCAGGTGCCGGCACGAGGGGCAGCTCCAAGCCATAAGATTTTTGTTGTAGAATGCGAGGACTTACAAATGACCGAGACGGTCAAACTCAAATCCCCCATCGATGGCTCGATCTATGCCGAGCGGCCCGTGGCAACGGACCAGGCGATCAATGCCGCGGTCGAACGCGCCAAGGCGGCGCAAGAGAAATGGGCCGAGACGCCGATCGTCGAGCGCGGCAAGTATATGCTGGCGATGCTGGAAGCGCTGGTCGCGATCACCGATGAGATCGTGCCGGAGATCGCCTGGCAGATGGGGCGCCCGGTGCGCTATGGCGGCGAGTTCGGCGGCGTCAAGGAACGCACCGACTACATGGTCGAGATCGCCGAGGCGGCGCTGCGGCCGATGCCGGCTTCCAACCCGAAGGACGGCTTCAGGCGCTATGTGAAGAAGGATCCGCTCGGCGTGGTCATGGTGATCGCGCCGTGGAATTATCCCTACCTCACGGCGGTCAACACCATCGTACCGGCGCTGATGGCCGGCAACGCCGTCATCCTCAAGCATGCAGCGCAGACGCTGCTGGTCGGCGAGCGTTTTCAACAGGCTTTCGACAGAGCGGGCCTGCCCAAGGGAGTGTTCCAGAATGTCGTGCTCAACCATGCACAGACCGAGAAGTTGCTCGGTTCGGGCAAGATCGACCACGTCAACTTCACCGGTTCTGTCGGTGGCGGCCGCGCCATCGAAAAGGCGGCCGCGGGAACCTTCATGACGCTCGGCCTCGAGCTTGGCGGCAAGGATCCGGCCTATGTGCTGCCCGACGCCAAGATGGATCATGCGGTCGCCAATCTGGTCGACGGCGCCTTCTACAATTCCGGCCAGTGCTGTTGCGGCATCGAACGCGTTTACGTGCACGAAAAGGTCTATGACGAATTCGTCGAGGGCTTCATCGCCGAGACGAAGAACTATGTCGTCGGCAATCCGCTCGACCAGGCGACGACGATGGGACCGATGGCGCAGGCGCGTTTCGCCGACCTGATCCGCGAGCAGAAGGCCGAGGCGCTGCGCAAGGGCGCGGTGGCGCACATCAACATGAAGGTGGCTAACGACAAGGCCGGTTCGCCCTATCTGGCGCCGGAAGTGCTGACGCAAGTCGACCATCAGATGAGCGTCATGCGCGAGGAGAGTTTTGGGCCGATCGTCGGCATCATGAAGGTGCGCAACGATGAAGAGGCGATTGCGCTGATGAACGACAGTTCTTACGGGCTGACCGCCTCGATCTGGACGCGTGATACCGAACATGCGGTGGCGATCGGCAACCGCGTCGAGACCGGCACGGTGTTCATGAACCGCTGCGACTACCTCGATCCGGCCCTGGTCTGGACCGGCGTCAAGGACACCGGCAAGGGCGCTGGCCTGTCCGCCATCGGTTATGACAATCTGACGAGGCCAAAATCCTTCCACCTGCGCGAAGCCATCTGACTTTTCGAAAGACAAAAAATGTCCAAGCTGATCTCCAAATGGAACTATCCCACCACCGTCCGCTTCGGCGCCGGGCGCATCAAGGAGCTGCCTGAGGTTCTGGCGGCCACCGGCATCAAGCGGCCGCTGTTCGTCACCGATCCGGGCCTGGCGAAACTGCCAGTCGTCGCCTCGACCCTGAAGATCCTCGACGATGCCAAGGTCCCTTACGGCGTCTTTTCCGAAGTGAGGCCGAACCCGGTCGAGTCCAATCTGACCGCCGGCATCGCGGTGTTCAAGAAGGGCAAGCATGACGGCGTCATCGCCTTCGGCGGCGGCTCGGCGCTCGATCTTGGCAAGCTGATCGCCTTCCAGGCCGGCCAGACGCGGCCGGTGTGGGACTTCGAGGATGTCGACGACTGGTGGACGCGCGCCAATTCCGACGTGATCGCGCCGATCATCGCGGTGCCGACCACAGCCGGCACCGGATCGGAAGTCGGCCGCGCCGGCGTCATCACCAATGAGGCGACCCACACCAAGAAGGTCATCTTCCATCCCAAATTGTTGCCTTCCATCGTGATTGCCGATCCGGAACTGTCGGTCGGCATGCCCGGCTTCATCACCGCCGGCACCGGCATGGACGCGCTTGCCCACTGCCTCGAAGCCTATTGCGCGCCGGGTTACCATCCGATGGCCGACGGCATCGCTGTCGAAGGTGTCAGGCTTGTCTTCGAGAACCTGCCGAAGGCCTATGCCAACGGCAAGGATCTCGTCGCGCGCGCCCATATGATGAGCGCCGCCGCGATGGGCGCCACCGCCTTCCAGAAGGGGTTGGGCGCCATCCACTCGCTGTCGCATCCGGTCGGCGCGCTCTACGACACCCATCACGGCATGACCAATGCCGTCTTCATGCCCTATGTGCTGGCCTTCAACCGGGACTCCATCGAGGAGCGCATCGGCCGGCTTGCCGCCTATTGCGGCATCAAGGGCGGCTTCGATGGCTTCGCCAAGGCGATCATCAAGCTGCGCAAGGAATTGAAGGTGCCGCATGCGCTGCCGGGCCTGATCAAGGGGCTCGACATGGACAAGAAGCGCAAGGGCCTGATCGCCGACATGGCGGTGGTCGATCCCACCGCCGGCGGCAACCCGGTCAAGCTGACGAAGAAGGCGGCGTTGACCTTGCTCGAGAACGCCATCGCGGGCACGGTCTGAGGAGTTTTCCGCGGAAGAATTTGATCTGAAAAGGGGCTACAAACCAAGGGGGAGGGATGACGGGCAAGGCAGCAACTAGTTAGCCGGAAAAAGAATCGCGAGGCGATTGCTACAGCCGGTTAAAAAGAGTTTACTTTTTCGCACTGCGAGCAGCCGGTTTCACAAAGCTTTCATCTGGCTGTCACATGAAAACGATACCGGATCGCAGGCGTCCAACGGCGTCAGTTCAACGGAGAGAACACATGTTCAAATTCACGGGGAAACTGCTTTCCCTTTCGGCCGCGACCCTTATGGTGTCGTCGGTGATTTCGTCCGCGGATTCGCTGGACGATCTCGTCAAGGCCGCCAAGGCCGAGGGCCAGCTCACCACCATCGCGCTGCCGCATGACTGGTGCGGCTACGGTGCCGTCATCGACGGCTTCAAGGCGAAGTATCCGGAAATCACCGTCAACGAACTCAACCCCGATGCCGGCTCCGGCGACGAGGTCGAGGCGATCAAGGCCAACAAGGACAACAAGGGTCCGCAGGCGCCTGACGTCATCGACGTCGGCTTGTCCTTCGGCCCGTCCGCCAAGAAGGATGGTCTGATCCAACCCTACAAGGTGTCAACCTGGGACTCGATCCCCGATAGCGCCAAGGATGCAGAAGGGTATTGGACCGGCGACTACTACGGCGTGCTGTCCTTCATGGTGAACAAGGATCTCGTGCCGAATCCACCGCAGGATTGGGCTGACCTGCAGAAGGACGAGTATAAGAACATGGTTGCGCTTCCGGGTGACCCCCGGACCGCCAACCAAGCGATCATGAGCGTCTACGCCGCCGGCCTGTCGACGGGTGCCGCCCCTGGTGAAGCTGCTGGTACCGCTGGCCTCGAGTTCTTCAAGAAGCTCAACGCCTCCGGCAATTTCGTTCCCGTCACCGGCAAGGCGGCAACGCTTGCACAGGGACAGACCCCAATCTTTGTTTTCTGGGACTACAACGCGCTTGCCGGTCGCGACACGCTGAAGGGCAACCCGCCCGTCGACGTCATTGTGCCGAAGACCGGCGTTGTCGCCGGCGTCTACGTGCAGGCGATCAGCGCCTTTGCGCCGCATCCGAATGCTGCCAAGCTCTGGCTGGAATATCTCTATTCCGACGAAGGTCAGATCGGCTGGCTGAAGGGCTATTGCCATCCGATCCGCTTCAACGATCTGGCGAAGAACGGCAAGATCCCGGCGGACGTGCTGGCCAAGCTGCCGCCGGCCGAATCCTATGCTGCGGCGGTGTTCCCGACGCTTGAGGAACAAGCTGCCATGAAGGACGCCATTACCAAGAACTGGGACACCGTCGTCGGCGCCGCGGTTCAGAAGTAACACGAGCCGGGCGGCCCTGGGCCGCCCGGTTTTCCCTCGAAGACGGTAGCCGGCGCATGACCGACCTCTCGCTTTCCAATCAGGCCATCGCGGGGAAGACCGCGCCTCCAAGCGAGGCCCGCGCCTTGCGGCTGCCGACGCAGTGGCTCGGCGTTGCGCCATTCTTCATCTTCGCCATCATGTTCCTGATCCTGCCCACGCTCTATCTGATGCTGGGCGCATTCCAGAACGAGGCCGGCGAATTCACGTTCGAAAACATAGCGGCACTGGCGCAGCCATCGATTGTTGCTGCCTATTGGATCTCGCTCAAGGTCAGCCTTGCCTCGGCGCTGATCGGCGCCTTCGCGGGCCTGGCGATTGCCATCGCCATCGTGCGCGGCGGCCTGCCGGAGTGGATACGCTCGGCGACCCTGACATTCTCTGGCGTTGCTTCGAATTTTGCCGGCGTACCGCTGGCCTTTGCCTTCCTCGCTACGCTCGGTCGGCTTGGCCTCGCCACCGTGCTCCTGAACACCGTGTTCGGCCTCAACATCTACGCGCACGGCTTCAACATCCTGTCGTTCTGGGGGCTGACGCTGACCTATGTCTATTTCCAGATTCCGTTAATGGTGGTCATCATCACGCCGGCGATCGACGGCTTGAAGAAGGAATGGGGCGAGGCCGCCGCGACGCTCGGCGCCACCCAGGCGCAATACTGGCGCATGGTGGTTATCCCGGTAATCTGGCCGAGCTTCCTCGGCACGGTCATCCTGCTCTTCGCCAATGCCTTCGGCGCCATCGCCACCGCCTATGCGCTGACCGGCTCCTCGCTCAACATCGTGCCGATCCTGCTCTACGCGCAGATTCGCGGCGATGTGCTGCACAATGCTCATCTCGGCTATGCGATCGCCTTCGGCATGATCGTCATCACCGGCCTCGCCAATGTCTTCTACATCTGGTTCCGGACGCGTTCGGAGAGGTGGCTGAAATGAAGTCTGGAAAATTCTGGGCCTGGGTCGTCTTCGCGCTGGGCGCGGCCTATTTCTTCATTCCGCTGATCGCGACGGTGGAATTCTCCATGCGCATGCGGCGTGGCGCCTATTCCTTCGACGCTTACCAGATCGTGCTTGGCGATCCTCGTTTTCAGGCGACCTTCGGCTACTCGGTGCTCGCCGCCATCTTCACCATCATTCTCGGCGTGCTGATCGTGGTGCCTGCGGCCTACTGGATCCGGCTGCGCCTGCCGCAGCTGCGGCCGATCGTCGAGTTCATCACGCTGCTGCCGCTGGTCATTCCCGCCATCGTCATCGTCTTCGGCTATATCAGGATGTACGGTTCGAATTCGCCGCTGCCGTTCCTGGCGACCGACATGGGTACCAATGCCTTGCTGGTTATCGGTTATGCGATGCTGGCGCTGCCCTATATGTATCGCGCGGTCGATACCGGACTGCGCACCATTGACGTCAGGACGCTGACCGAAGCGGCGCAGATCCTTGGCGCCGGTTGGGGCACGATCATTGGTCGAGTGATCCTGCCCAATGTGCTGATCGCCGTGTTGTCGGGCGCGTTCCTCACCTTCGCCATCGTCATTGGCGAATTCACCATGGCCAGCCTGCTCAACCGGCCCGCCTTCGGCCCCTATCTGCAAAACATTGGCGCCAACCGCGCTTATGAGCCGGCGGCGCTTGCCATCATCGCCTTCGCCATCACCTGGGGCTGTATGTCGCTGATCCAGATCCTGTCCCGTTTCGCGCCGAGATCGGCGAACCGCCCGAACTGATCGAAAGAAAAAGCCATGGCCGAACCATTCCTCTCCATCCAGCATGTGCGAAAATCCTTCGGCGCCACCACTGTGGTCGAGGATTTCAATCTCGATGTCGAGCCGGGCGAGTTCGTTTCCTTCCTCGGGCCGTCCGGCTGCGGCAAGACCACCGTTCTGCGCATGGTCGCCGGTTTCGAAGAGCCGTCGGCGGGCAAGATCGTCGTTGCAGGCAAGGACATCACGAGGCTGAAGCCAAACCAGCGCAATGTCGGCATGGTGTTCCAGGCCTATGCGCTGTTCCCCAACCTGACGGTGGCGCAGAATATCGGCTTTGGACTGAAGGTCGCGGGCATGCCCAAGGCGGACATCGATAGACGCGTGGCCGAGATGCTCGACATCATCAAGCTGCCGCAGATGGCCGACCGCTATCCCTACCAGCTCTCCGGCGGCCAGCAGCAGCGCATCGCGCTGGCGCGGGCCATCGCGCCGAAGCCGAAGCTGCTTTTGCTCGACGAGCCGCTGTCGGCGCTGGACGCCAAGGTGCGCGTGTCGCTGCGCGAGGAAATCCGCTCGATCCAGAAGAAGCTCGGCATCACCACCATCTTCGTCACCCATGACCAGGAAGAGGCGCTGTCGATCTCCGACCGCATCGCCGTCATGTATGGCGGCAAGGCCGAGCAGGTCGGCACGCCGTTCGAGATCTACAACCGGCCAGCGACCAAGTTCGTCGCCAATTTCGTTGGCACGCTGAACGTGCTCGAAGGCACGGTGACCGATGCCGCATCTGGCAGAGTGCGCGTCAACAGCGAGGAGGTCCTGCTCAAGGGCAAGCTCAACGGGTCCAAGTCAGGCGACACGCTGTCGCTGGCGCTGCGGCCGGAGGCGATTTCGCTCGGCCGCCAGCCCGGCCGCGATTCCAGCCTGTCCGGTGAAATCTCCGAGGTGCATTTCCTCGGCTCGGTGATCCGGGTTCGCGTCGGCATCGGTGGCAGCACGGTCTCGCTCGACACCTTCAACAGTCCAGCCGCTCCGCCGCCGGCTGTCGGCGAGAAGGCCGAGATATCGTTCTCGTCGAGCGATATGCTGGTGCTGCACTAGGCAGCAGAGCGGGCGGGGCAGAAGAAGAACCCGGCCCCTCAAGCCGGCGCAATGAACGGCTGCATCACTGTCTGAGAGACCGGCAGGGCTTTCATCCGCGCGGCATGGATTTCCAATGGGGGGAAGTCGGCCAGCGACGCGAGCCCCGGATGCGCGATGTCGGCATGGCCGATGCGGTCGCCGAACCAGTGGGTATCGATCTTCCAGAACGCCGGCAATCCGATCCGGGCATACTGCCAGGAGCCGAGAGTGCGTTGGACAATCAACAGCATCTTGTCATCTAACCACTGCCAACGATCCTGCTTCGCCGCTACGATAGGCCATGGCGCTTTTCGAACTGACCCTTGTCCTGCTTTTGACCGCCGTCGCGCTGACAGCGCTGTCGCGGCGGCTGGAGATACCCTATCCTTCGCTGCTGGCTCTGGCAGGCGCCGGTCTCGCTTTCGTACCTGGCGCGCCGACGATCGAGATCGACCCGGAGCTGGCGCTGGCGCTGTTCATTGCGCCGGTGCTTCTGGATGCCGCCTACGACACATCGTTGCGGGATCTCAACCGCTACCGGCTGCCGCTCGTCGCTCTGGCGCTTGGCGCCGTCATCTTCACGACGGCGGTCGTTACTTTCGTCGGCTGGAAAATGGCCGGGCTGCCGATTGCCGCGGCGATAGCGCTCGGCGCCATCGTCGCGCCGCCGGACGCGGTGGCGGCCAGCGCGGTGCTCGGGCAGTTCAAGGTGCCGCACCGCGTCACCGCCATCCTGCAGGGCGAGAGCCTGCTCAACGGTGCCACCGCGCTCCTGATCTACCGGTTGGCGGTTTCGGCAACGCTCGGCGCGATCATGCTGAGCAACGCCATACCGACGATCCTGTTGTCGACGATCGGCAGCCTGGCCGCGGGTTATCTGCTTGCCCGCTTTTCGCTGCTGACGCTCAGCCGGATCGAGGATGCGGCGAGCAGCACGGTGGTGCAATTCGCCGGAACTTTCGGGTTCTGGATCCTCGCCGACAGGCTGGGCCTTTCGGCCATCATCACCATTGTCGTCTATGCCATGACCCTCGCACGCAGGGCGCCGCGCCGCATGTCGGCAAGGCGGCGCGTCAGCACCTATTCGGTGTGGGAGTCGGCGGTCTTTGTGCTCAACGTGCTGGCCTTTGTGCTGATGGGCCTGCAGGCACGGTCGATCGTCGGCCGGCTTGCCGGGGAAGGGCAGGGCGAAGCATTCGTCTTCGCCGCAACGGTGCTGGCCGTCGTCATCGTGTCGCGCCTCGCCTGGGTGTTGGGTTACGGCGTGATCATACGATGGTTTGCCCGCTTCGGCAGCGAGGACCAAAGGCGAGAAGCGCCATCGTTTCGCGGCGGCGTGCTTATCGGCTGGTGCGGCATGCGCGGGTTGGTGACGCTGGTCGCGGCCTTTGCCTTGCCGGTCGAATTTCCCGGCCGCGATCCGATCGTGCTCGCCGCCTTCGCGGTGGTTCTGGGTACTCTGGTGCTGCAAGGGATGACGCTGAAGCCGCTGCTGCGCCTGCTCAACTTCGATCCGGACACGACAGTCGATCGCGAAGTGGCGCAGGCGCGTGTCGCCATTATGCAGGCCGCGTTGAATGTGTTGAGCGGCAAGACTTCGAATGCGGCTGCCGCCGTGCGCAAACAATATACGGCCCAGCGCACGATCGCCGAAAACCCGGAAAATGCGCAGGCGGCTACGGAGTATGACCGGCTGCGTCTCTATGCCATCAACCGCCAGCGTGACACGCTTGAGGAACTGCGCCGCAACGGCACGATCGGCGACGAGGCCTATCACCGGCTTGAAGAGGAAATCGACTGGTCGGAATTGGCGGCATCGCCGGCTGGAAGTTTCCAGCCGCTCACCACCACATAGGTGGTGTCTCCTCCTGGCCCAGCCACGCTGTCGCCGCGGTCCATTGCAGGGCCATCGCCGAACCGTTAGTGCAATCAGCGAAATTGAGCCGGATAAGCAATGAAGCTGGTCAGCTACAACATCCAGTACGGGTTCGGCAGCGACGGCCGCTACGATCTTTCGCGCGCCGCCCGCATCGTCGACGATGCCGATATCATTGCGCTGCAGGAAGTCGAACGGCACTGGCAACGCAGCAATTGCGACGACCAGCCGGAACTGCTTTCCCGCCTGCTGCCGGACTATCACTGGGTCTATGGTCCGGCCCTCGACATGGATGCCAGCGAGCGGCGTGACGGCCGCCTGGTCAACCGACGCCGTCAGTTCGGCACCATGGTACTGTCGAAACTACCGATCGTCTGGTCGCGGCTGCATACGCTGCCGATGCGCCGCACGCTGCGGCCGCTCAACACCCGCAATGCGGCGCTCGAATGCATGATCCGCACGCCGGCGGGCCCGGTTCGGGTGCTGTCGTTGCATCTCGCCCATATCGCGGTCGAGGAGCGGCTGGAGCAGATCGACTATCTGCTTGCCGAGCATCGCCGTGCGCCTTCCGAAGGCGGGCCGTGGAGCGGCGCCGATGACGAGCCTGCCCGCAACTGGAGTAATGGTGAGCCGGAGCCGGAGAACCCAATGGCGGCGATCTGGCTGGGCGATTTCAACATGGAGCCGGGCAGCGCCGAATACAGCCGCATCGTCGGCAGCACGCCCTATCATCGTGGCGCCGCCTACCTCGATGGCTTCGTCGATGCCGCTGCCGTTGCCAGCGAGCCTCCCGCGGATTTCCACACCCATGTGAAGACCATCGACGGCAAGGTGGCAAAGCGCCGGCTCGACCATTGCTTCGTCGGCGGCATGTTTGCGGGGCGCGTGCGCTCGGTCAGCGCCGACATGGGTGAGGTCGCGTCGGATCATTTTCCGCTGCGGATCGACATCGATCTCAAGACGCCGCTCGCCATGGAGCGCGGCGGATGAGCCTGATATGACGCTCTTCGTCTTCTTCGCGGTGCTTGCCGCCGCCGCCATGCACGCGATCTGGAACGCGCTGGTCAAGGTCCATCTCGACCGTTTCCTGTCGATCACGCTGATGACGCTCGGCATGGGCGCTGCAGCCCTCGTGGTGCTGCCCTTCGTCGAGGTGCCGAAAGCCGAAGTGTGGCCCTATATCTTGGCCTCGGTGCTCTTCCATATGGGCTACCGGACCTTCCTGATCGGCGCCTACCAGGCGGGCGATTTTGCCCAGACCTATCCGCTGGCGCGCGGCACAGCACCCCTGCTGGCAGCCCTTGGCGGCATGTTCGTGGTCGCCGAGGTGCCGGCGCCGCTTGCCATTCTCGGCATTTTTCTGCTGTCGGCCGGCACGCTGGTGATGTCGTTTCGCGGCGGCGCGCATCTGGAGAAGCTGAACCTGCGCGCGGTCGGCTTTGCGCTGGGCACCTCGATTTTCATCGCCAGCTATACGCTGTCCGACGGCAGCGGCGCGCGGCTGGCCGCCACCGCGCAGAGCTATGCCGCCTGGCTGTTCATCTGCGATGCGCTTGGCGCGCTGGTGCTATGCCTCATCTTCCGTGGGCCGAAGGCGCTGCCGGTGCTGGCGCGTGACTGGAAGGTGGGCCTGTTCACCGGCGCGCTCAGCGGTGCAGCCTACTGGATCGTGATGTGGGCGATGACCAAGGCGCCGATCGCTTCGGTGGCGTCGCTGCGCGAAACCTCGATCCTGTTCGCCATGATGATCTCGGTGTTCGCGCTCGGCGAGAAGATGACGGGCTGGCGCGGTGCCGCCGCGCTCAGCATCGTTGCCGGTGTCGTCGCGCTCAGGCTGGGCTGAGCATGATCCCGAAAAGTTGCAGACTTTTCGGCAAAGATCATGCGTGAAAAACCAGCCAGATCTTTCAGCCCAGCACCGTCATCACCTGGCCGCGTCTTTCCGGACTGAAGCGGATGACGACGATGATGCAGACGGCGACCACGCCGGCAAAAAGCGCCAGCGCGTAGCCATAGCTGCCCCCGACCCTTTCCGCGATGCCTGCCTGGTAAGGGCCGCCGTAGGAGGCGGCGAGATTGCCGGCCTGATAGATGAAGCCGGGCAAGGTCGCGCGCACCGACCCGGGTGAAAGCTCGTTGAGGTGCACCGGGATGACGCCCCAGGCGCCCTGGACCGCGACCTGCATGACGAAGGCGCCAATGGCGAGCATGAAAGGCGTGGTGCTGTAGGCCCACAGCGGGATCGACGGCAGGGCGATCAGGCACGCCAGGGTGATGGCGTTGACGCGGCCGATCTTCTCGGACAGCGCGCCGAACGCCAGGCCACCGACAATGGCGCCGATGTTGGCGACGATGGTGATCCAGCTCACCGTGTGGGGATCGAAGCCGTGCTGCTTCTTCAGGAAGGTCGGGTAGAGGTCCTGTGTGCCATGGCTGAAGAAGTTGAAGAACATCATCAGCACGACGGCATAGAGGGCGACGCCCCAGTGCTTTTGCAGCGTTTCCAACAGACCCGGTCGGGCTGTTTTCCGCGCGTCGACGAAGGCCGGCGATTCCGGCACATGCGAGCGGATGAACAGCACGATCAGTGCCGGCACGAAGCTGAGCAGGAACATGGCGCGCCAGCCGATCGTGTAGCCGCCGATCGTTTGTTGATAGAGCAGGCCATAGACCACCGCTGCCAGGAGGTAGCCGGCCGGGTAACCGCATTGCAGGATGCCCGAAACCATGCCGCGCGCGCTGGGCGGGATGGACTCCATGGCGAGCGAACTGCCGAGCCCCCATTCGCCGCCCATGGCGATGCCGAACAGGGCGCGCAGCGCCAGGAAGATCCCGAGATTGGGCGAAAAGGCGGCCAAGGCGCCGATCACCGAATAGCTGACGATGTTGAGCATGAGGATGGGTTTGCGCCCGTATTTGTCGGCAAGCATGCCGAAGAAGAATGCGCCGATGAAGCGCGTCGCCAAGGTCAGGAACAGCGCCTTCGAGACTGCCGGGACATCGGTCTGGAATTCGGTCGCAATATCCGTGAGCAGGAATGTCAGAAGGAAGAAATCAAAGGCATCGAGCGTCCACCCCAGGAATGAGGCCAGGACGGTTTTCTTCTGTTGGGCGTTGAGGTTCAAGACGTGCTCCTTTGCCATCCCCGGGCAACGATATGTCGCCCGGTTCGCAAAAGAGAACAGCCATCAGCCGGCTTTCGAAAAACCGGCGGTCACTTTTTCGTAAGGTCGAGATCGAAGACCATCAACCCGTCGGTGCCGCCTTCGAGGGCTGCAACCAGCCGGGCGCCGGCGCGCTGATGGGCTTCATGCACCAGATAGGCGTCGCGGGCGGCGGCATCGCGGAAATCGATGGTGAAGCCGTGGGTGAAGCCGCGCGCGAACGGCTCCGGGCTGACATTGGCGCTGAATTTGACGGTGTCCATGCCGTCGATCACCCGTCGCAGCGCCTCGAGGTCGGCATGGATCGCTGTGCGCTCGGCGGCCGGAACATCGTTGCGAAACCTAGCGAAAACACAGTGCCTGATCATCTTCAGGACCCTTCAAGCTGCACGGTTTCCGGAAAACACCGCCGGCGGCAGCGGCTCGCGACCAAGGATCAGGTCGGCACCCTTTTCGCCGACCATGATGGTCGGCGCATTGGTGTTGGAGGAGGGCACACGCGGCATCACCGAGGCGTCGCAGACCCGCAGGCCTTCGATGCCGCGCAGCCGCAGATCCGGCGTTACGACCGCCATGTCGTCATGGCCCATGCGGCAGGTGCCGACCGGGTGGTGGTCGGTCTTGGAACTGCGGCAGGCATAGTCGAACAGCTCGTCGTCGCTGGCGAGTGACGGGCCGGGCAGCACTTCGCGCAGCACGTAGGGCTTAAGCGCCTTCTGCCGCATGATCTCGCGCGCCAGCCTCAGCCCCTTGATCGACATGGCGCGGTCATAGGGATCGGACCAGTAGTTCGGATCGATCAGCGGATGGTCGGCCGGGTCGGCGCTCTTCAGCCGCACCGTGCCGCGCGAGCGCGGCCGCAGGAAGGCGGAGTTCAAGGTGACGCCCGGGTTGTTCAGCTTCTCGACACCGGCTTCGATGCCGGAGCCGAGGCCGAGATGGAACTGGATGTCGGGCGAGGCGGCAGTCGGGTCGGCGTACCAGAAGCCGCCGGTCTCGAACAGGCTGGAGGCCACCGGCCCCTTCTTGAGGAGCAGGTACTGCAGGCCGGCCCAGGCCGTGCGGTGCAGCTTGGCATAGTTGTCATAGGTGTGATCGCCGGTGCATTCGGCGATGACGAACAGGTCGAGATGGTCCTGCATGTTCGAGCCGACGCCGGGGAGGTCATGCACCGGCGCGACGCCGACCGATTTCAGATGGTCGGCCGGGCCGATGCCCGACTGCATCAACAGCTTCGGCGAGCCGATGGCGCCGGACGAAACGATCACCTCGCGGTCGGCGCGCAGGATTTTCTTCTCGCCGCCCGGCCTGTCGACGATTTCGACGCCAATGGCGCGGCCTTTGTCGACGACGACGCGGGTCACCAGCACATCGGTCCTGACGGTGAGGTTCTTGCGCGCTCGGATCGGCCTCAAATAGGCGACCGAAGCGGATGAACGCCTCGCATCCTTCTGGGTCAATTGGTAGTAGCCGACGCCTTCCTGGCTGGCGCCGTTGAAATCCGGGTTGAACGGAATGCCCATCTCCTGGCCGGCGCGGAAATAGGCTTCGCAGATCGGCAGCGGCGAAATCGGGTTCGACACACCGAGCGGGCCCTGGTCGCCATGAAAGTCGTTGGCGTAGCGCTGGTTGTTCTCGGCGCGTTTGAAATAAGGCAGCACGTCGCGGTAGCCCCAGCCGGCGAGACCCTCTTCCTTCTCCCAGGCGTCGTAGTCGCGGGCATTGCCGCGCGTGTAGATCTGGGCGTTGATGGAAGAACCGCCGCCGACCACCTTGGCCTGCGTGTACCAGAAGACGCGGTCCTTCATGTGCTTCTGCGGCACCGTCGACCAGCCCCAGGAAGCAATGCCCTTGGTCATCTTGGCAAAGCCCGCCGGCAGGTGGATATAGGGATGCCAGTCCTTGCCGCCGGCTTCCAGCAGCAGCACCGAATTCGCCGGATCCTCGCTCAGCCGGTTGGCCAGAACGCAGCCGGCCGGGCCGGCGCCCACGATGATGTAGTCGGTCATGACACTATCCACCTTACAGCCGCGGCACGGAGAGCGCGCCGTCGACATTGATGATCGAGCCGGTCGAAAAGCCGAGCTTGCCGCCGGCGAGCGTCGCCACCACGGCACCGATGTCCGACGCTTCGCCCCAGCGCTTTGCCGGCACCAGCCCGCCGTCGATCAAGGCACCGTATTTGGCGGTGACGCCTGATGTCATATCGGTGCGGATGATGCCCGGCCGCACCTCGAACACAGCGATGTCTTCGGCGGCGAGCCTGAGCGCCAGGGTCTTCACCCACATCGACAGCCCGGCTTTCGAGATGCAGTAGTCCGGCCGTTCCGGCGACGCCATTTCGGCGCTGACCGAGGTGATGGTGATGATCGATTTCGGGTGACTGCCAGGTGCAGCCAGCATCGCCTTGGCGACGGCCTGGCTGAGGAACACGGTGCCGCGCAGATTGATGCTGAGCACCCTATCGAAGTTCTCCGGCTTCAGCTCGAGGAGGTCGCCGCGCACGACGGCACCGACGCCGGCATTGTTGACCAGGCAATCGATGCGGCCGAAGGCGCGCATCGCCGCATCGACGAGTGTGGTGTGACTGGCAAGATCAGCAATGTCGCAGCTGACATAAGCGAACTTCGCGCCGTGCTTGGCGATGTCTTTGGCTAACCCGTCAGCGGGGTTTTCGGCAAGGTCAGCGACCAGAATATCGAAGCCGGCATCGGCCAGCGCCTGCGCACAGGCCAGGCCGATGCCGCGCGCGCCGCCGGTGACGATGGCTGCAGGACGGGTCATGTGGAAAGCTCGGTCTTGCGAATATGGTCGGCGACACGCAGCGCTTGTGCGGCGATCGACAGCGCCGGATTAACGGCGGCCGAGTTCGGCAGGAAGCCGCCATCGACAACGAACAGATTCCGGTGATCGAAGGACCGGCAGAACGGGTCGAGCGGCGCGGTCGCCGGATCGTCACCCATCTTGACCGTGCCGCACTGGTGCGACGGCGTGCGCTTGTCGAAGGGGCGCGACAGCACGATCGGGTAACCGCAGGCGCGGAAGTTTTCGCGCATCACCTTGGTCAGCCCGTCCAGCGACTGCATGTTGGAGCGCCGCCATTGCATGACGATGTCCTTGCCGTCGACCATGATGCGGCTTTCAGGATCGGGCAGATCCTCGCACATCAGATACCAATCGACAGCATGGCCGGCCATGAAATCGAGCGCGAATTTAGGCGCGAACTTTACATTGGCGCTGAGGATGTTGCCGTCGATCTTGCCGAGAAGCTGGACGTTGCCGAGCGGCTTGCCGCCCTTGCCGTCGGACAGATAATAATCGTTCAGCATCAGCGTCTTCTGGTAGATGGAATCGTTGCGGCGGCGCGGATCGATCGCCAGCATGGCGCTGGAATTGTGGTTCATGAAATTGCGGCCGACCTGGTCGGAGCGGTTGGCAAGGCCCTTGCCGTCGGGAGAAGGCGAGCGCAGCAGGATGACGGCGGAATTGACTGCTCCGGCTGAGAGGATGACCAGCTTCGGCGAGACTTTCTTCACGTCGCCATTTTGGCGGTAGTGAATGGCGGCAATGGTTTTGCCGTCGGCCGAGGCTTCGAGAGATTCGACGTAAGCGCCGGTCTCGAGCTTGATGTTCGGGTCGGTGAGGGCAGCCGTCAGCGGTCCTGTTTGCGCGTCTACCTTGCCTTGCCCGGTGTTCGGGAAAGCATCCCAGCCGGTCTTGCCATCCTTCAGCCAGGTGTCGATGTCGACGCCGAGCGGCAGCGAGGCCGGATGCAGGCCGAGGCCCTTGAGCTCGGCGCGGGCGCGCGCGATCGGCGCCTCGTCCGGTACCGGCTTGAAGGCGTAGGGGATCGAGTGGAACGGCTCGGTCGGATCCTCGCCCAGTGTGCCGCGCACACGAAACAGCTGCTCGGCCTTCGAATACCAGGGCTCGAATTCTTCGTAGGAAAACGGCCAGGCCGGCGACACGCCGCCGAAATGCTCCATGGCCGAAAAGTCTTCCCTGCGGTAACGGATCAGCACCGCGCCATAGAATTTCGAATTGCCGCCGACGTAGTAGTAGTTGCCGGGGTTGAAGGCCGCACCGCCGGCTTCGCGCCACATCTCCTTCGGCCGGTAGTGGCCGTCGACGAAGATGGACCGCGTGTCGCGCGCATGCGGCGTTGCCGGCAACGGCTCGCCGCGCTCCAGCATCAGGATCGAGGCACCGCTGCCGGCCAGACCGGAGGCGATCGTGGCGCCGCCGATGCCGGAGCCGATGATGACGATATCGGGATTTGCCATCTCGGTCAGAGAATGCGGTTTTCGGTCGCCGGATCGAAGAACACCGCCTTGGTCAGGTTGAAGGCGAGCGACGTGTTGGTGCCGGGCTGGATGTTGGCGTCGGCGCGCAGCCGCGCCACCACGCCTTTGCCGCCGAGATTGGTGACGGCGAAGGTGTCGGAGCCTGCCGGCTCCACCACCTCGATAAAGCAGTCGGCGGTGGCTATGTTCGACGCATTGCGCTCGGCGCCTTCCGGATCGGTCAGCGCTTCGGGGCGAACACCGAAGATGATCGGCTTGCCCTGGAATGCCGACAGGCCCGCCGGTGCGTTGGCCATCGGCAGCGAGATCGGCTCGCGCGCCTCGCGCTGCAGTACGACGGACAGCGCGTTGCCGTTGGTGCCGATCGTCGCCGGGATCAGGTTCATCGCCGGCGAACCCATGAAGTCGGCGACGAAGAGGTTGGTCGGGTTGTTGTAGATCTCGGCCGGGGTGCCGAACTGCTGCACCTCGCCGTCGCGCATGACGGCGATCTTGGTCGCCAGCGTCATCGCCTCGATCTGGTCGTGGGTGACGTAGACGATGGTGGTGCCGGTGGTGGCGTGCAGGCGCTTGATCTCGATGCGCATGTCGACGCGCAGCTTGGCGTCGAGGTTGGACAAAGGCTCGTCGAACAGGAACAGTTTTGGGTCGCGCACCAGCGCCCGGCCCATGGCGACGCGCTGGCGCTGGCCGCCGGACAGCTGGCTTGGCTTGCGCTGCAGGAGGTGGCCGATCTGCAGCACCTTGGCCACCTTGTCGATCGCCTTCTGGCGCTCTGCCGCCGGCACGCCGCGCATCTCCATGCCAAAGGAGATGTTCCCGGCCACCGTCATGTTCGGGTAGAGCGCATAGCTCTGGAACACCATGGCGATGTCGCGCTTCGACGGATGCAGGTCGTTGATGGTGCGTCCCTCGACGCGAATTTCGCCCGAAGTGATCGTCTCGAGGCCGGCGATGGTGTTGAGCAAAGTCGACTTGCCGCAGCCGGACGGGCCGACCAGCACCAGGAAGCCGCCCTTATCGAGTTCGACATCGATCCCCTTGAGGATCTCGACCTGGCCGAAGCGCTTTCTCAGACCATCAATTTCCAGAAAAGCCATCAGATTATCCTTTGACGGCGCCGGCCATCAGGCCGCGCACAAAATAGCGGCCGGCGAGCACATAGACGAGAAGGGTTGGGAGTGCGGCGATCATCGCGGCCGCCATATTGACGTTGTATTCGACGACGCCCGTCGAGGTGTTGACGACATTGTTGAGTGCTACCGTCATCGGCATCACGTCGCCGGAACCGGCATAGGCGGAGGCGAACAGGAAGTCGTTCCAGATGTTGGTGAACTGGTAGATCACCGTCACCACGATGATCGGCAACGAGTTGGGCAGCATGATGCGCCGGAAGATCTGGAAGAAGCTTGCCCCGTCGATCTGCGCCGCCTTAACCAGTTCGTTCGGAAACGCTTCGTAATAATTGCGGAAAAACAGGGTGGTGAAACCGATGCCGTAGACGACGTGAACGAACACCAGGTTCACGGTCGGATTGCCGAAGCCGAAGGTGAAACCGGTCGCGTTCTGCAGCTTAACGCCGAACCGGCCGAGGCTGCCGAGGATCGTCGCCATCGGCAAGAGCACCGACTGGAACGGGATGAAGCAGGCAAACAGCATCAGCCCGAACACCAGCGTCGCCCCACGAAAGCGCCATTTCGTCAGCACATAGCCGTTGAGCGCGCCGAGCAGGGTCGAGATGATGACTGCCGGAACCACCATCTTGATCGAGTTCCAGAAATAGCCCTTCATGCCGACGCAGGTCAGGCCCGAGCAAACTTCGCTCCACGCCTTGATCCAAGGCTCGAAGGTCGGCGCTTGTGGCAGCGCCAGCATGTTGCCGTTCTGGATCTCCTCCATGGTCTTGAACGAGGTGACCAGCATGACGAACAGCGGCATCAGGTAGAACAGCGCAAACAGCGCCAGCAGCCCGTAGATGACGATGCGGTTGATGGTCTTGACGTTGACGCCGCCGGCGGTCTGGCGGACAGGAGTGGCAACGGCGCTCATTGCGGCTTCTCCCGCAGTTCCGAATAGAGATAGGGCACGATGATGGCGACGATGGTCATCAGCATGATCACGGCGCTCGCCGAGCCGACAGCCATCTCGTTGCGCTTGAAGGTGTACTCATACATGAAGTTCGACGGCAGCCAGGCCGAGCCGCCGGGGCCGCCGCTGGTCAGCGCGACAACCAAGTCATACGATTTGATGGCAAGGTGCGCGAGCACGATGAAGGCCGACAGAAAGATCGGCCGCAGCAGCGGGATGACGATGCGCCGATAGAGCTGGAAGGTGGTGGCACCATCGATCTGCGCCGCCTTCATGATCTCGCCGTCGATGCCGCGCAAGCCGGCCAGGAACATCGCCATGATGAAGCCGGAGGCCTGCCAGACGCCGGCGATGACCACCGTGTAGATGACGAAGTCCTTGTTCTTGATCCAGTCGAAATGGAAGCTCGTCCAGCCCCATTGATGCAAGGTCTGCTCAAGGCCGAGGCCCGGATCGAGGAACCATTTCCAGGCGACACCGGTGACGATGAAGGACAGCGCCATCGGATAGAGATAGATCGGCCGCAGCACACCTTCGCCGCGGATCTTCTGGTCGAGCAGGATGGCCAGGAACAGGCCGAGCGCCAGGCAGATGAAGATGTAGAGAAAGCCGAAAATGCCCATGTTGGTGATCGACGTGTACCAGCTCGATGGCGGGTCGGTGTCGAAGGTCCAGCCCCACAGCCGCTGATAGGCGCGCGAGCCGGTGATGACATAGGACGGGAAGGTCTTGGAATTGGTGAAGGACAGATAGATCGTCCACAGGATGAAGCCGTAGACGAAGACGATGGTGATGGCGAAGCTGGGTGCCAGCACTATCTTCGGCAGCGCGTCCTGCAGGCGCGAGCGCACCGAGGCGCGCGGACGGGCGTGCTCCGGCGTCAGCTTGATCTGGCTTGTCGCTACCGTGCTCATAGGGCTCCTCCCGTCGACGCGAGGTCAACCAGGTTCGCGGATCGGAGCCTTCCCCGCCGGAGCGGGGAAGGCGTTTTTGGTGCGTGGCGCTTACCTGGCGTCGTCGATCGCCTTGACCAGCTCGGTCACGGCCTCGTCCGAGGTCTTGATCTGGCCGTGGACGAACTTGGTCACGACATCCTTGTAGGCATTGGCGATCGCGGGCGGGGCGCCATAGCCCTGGGCCAGCGAACCGAACAACGTGCCCTTCTCGTTGGCGGCCTTAAGGTCGGCGATGCCCTTCTTGCCGCAGGCGTCGAAGTCGGTGTCCGGAACGTCGGTGCGGGCCGGAACCGAGCCCTTGACGACGTTGAAGGCCGACTGGAAGCTCTTCGACAAAGTGGCGGTGGCAAGTGCGGCTTGGGCGGCCTTGCGGTCGTCAGATACGTCGAACATGCCGAACACGTCGGAATTGTAGACGACGCTGCCGTCGGTGCCCGGGAAGCGGTAGCACAGGAAATCGGTACCCGGGGTCTTGTTGGCGGCGTGGAACTCGCCCTTGGCCCAATCGCCCATGACCTGAACCAGTGCGTCCCCCTTGATGACCATGGCGGTGGCGAGGTTCCAGTCGCGGCCCGAGAAGTTCGGGTCGACATAGGTGACGAGCTTGGCGAGGTTGTCGAACGACTTCTTCATCGTGTCGGACTTCAGCGATGCGTCGTCGAGGTCGTTGAAGGCCTTCTTGTAGAACTCAGGTCCGCCGGTCGACAGCACGACCGAGTCGAACATGGTGGCTTCCTGCCAGTTCTGGCCACCCAAGGCGAGCGGAATGACGCCGGCCGCCTTGGCCTTATCGAGCAGCGCAATAAGGTCGTCGAAGGTCTTGGGCTCGGTGCCGCCGATCTTGTCCATCACCGCCTTGTTGATCCACAACCAGTTGACCGAATGGACGTTGACGGGCACCGCGACCCATTTGCCTTCATAGACGGTAAACTTCTGCAGCGCCGCGGGAACAACCTTGTCCCAGCCCTCCTTGACGGCGATGGCGGTGATATCGCCCATCTTGCCGGCCGCCGCATAGTCGAGCGCGGTGTAGCCGAGCATCTGAGAAGCCGTCGGCGGATTGCCTGCAGCCACCATTGCCTTCAGCGCAACCATTGCGGGGTCACCGCCACCGCCGGCCACCGGCACGTCCTTCCAGGCATAGCCTTCCTTGGCCAGGTCGCCCTTGAGGACGTTGAGAGCAGCCGCTTCGCCACCCGACGTCCACCAATGCAGCATCTGGACTTCCTTGACGTCCTCGGCATGGGCCGCGAAAGCAAGGCCCGATGCGAGAGCCGTTCCGATAAGCAGTTTGCGCAACATGTACTTCCTCCCTTGTTGCATCTACACGACCGGCGGATGCCCGCCGGGTTCTTCTCAACTCAGCCGACCCACCATCCGGTGCGTTGGCCGCGATGAAACTGGATTGTCTTTTCCTCGGTATAATCCTCGACGGCGCGTTTGCCGAGTTCGCGTCCGAGACCGGACTGCTTGTAGCCTCCGAATGGCAGCTCGGGATAACCTTCCATGAACGTGTTTACCCAGACGGTTCCCGAACGCACATTCCGCGCCACCGACATGCAGGTGTCGATGCTGGCGCTCCATACGCCCGCCGACAAACCATAAGGCGTGTTGTTGGCGATGTGCAACGCCTTTTCAATCGATTCAAAAGTCAGCACCGAGAGCACCGGGCCGAATACTTCCTCGCGCGCGATGGCCATGTCCTCGGTGACGTCGCGGATGATGGTGGGATCGAGGTACTGGCCGGCATTCGAGGCCAACTGCTTGCCGCCGCTGTAGACGCTGCTGCCGTTGCTTGCCGCTGCCGTGACGTAACCGGCTACCTTGGCCAGATGGTCGGACGAGATCATCGCGCCGACTTTGGTGCGGTCATCGAGCGGATCGCCGACGGTCACCCTGGCGGTGAGCGCCTTGACCGCGCCGAGAAAATCATCGGCGATCGCCTCGTGCACGATCAGCCGGCTGCCGGCATTGCAGCATTCGCCGGCATTGAAGAAGCCGCCGAACACGGCCGCGTCGGCGGCCGCTTCGAGGTCTGCGTCCGGAAAGACGATCTGACCGTTCTTGCCGCCAAGTTCCATCGAGACTTTCTTCAGCGATTGGGCGGCCGAGGCCATGGTCATCTTGCCGACGCGGGTGGAGCCGGTGAACGACACCATCTCGACCAGGGGATGGCTGACCATCGGCGCGCCGACATCGGCGCCAAGGCCGGCGAGGATGTTGACGACGCCGGTGGGCAGGCCGGCCTGCATCAGGATGTCACCAAGAACAAAGGTCGAGGCCGAGGTCATTTCGCTCGGCTTGACCACGGCCGTGCAGCCGGCGGCAAGCGCGAAAGGCAGTTTCTGGCTGACGATCAGGAAGGGGAAATTCCACGGCGTGATGATCGAGACGACGCCGATCGGCTCGCGCAGCACGACACCCAGCATGGCGTCGCCGAGATTGGCGTAGGATTCGCCGTGCAGCGTGCGGGCGAGCGATGCGGCGTAGCGCCAGATGTCGACGGCGCCGCCGATCTCGCCGCGCGCCTGGGCGATCGGCTTGCCCGATTCCAGCGCATCGAGCCGGGCGATCTCTTCCAGCCGTGCCTCGATCAGATCGGCCGTTTTGAGCAGGATCGCGGCGCGCTCGGCCGCCTTCATGCGCGGCCACGGACCGGTGTCGAACGCCTTGTGCGCGGCCAGCACCGCGGCTTCGACTTCGGTTTCGCCGGCCTGTGCATAATGCGAGACGGTGAAGCCGTGGCCTGGGCTCTTGCGCTCCAGCGTGCGGCCGTCGCGGGCATCGACATGCTTGCCGTCGATCAGCAGCCGATAGGCTCTGGGCGCTGCGGATGCCTCGGCGGGCATGATGATGTTGAGACGGGCGTTCATCTTGGCTTCGGAATCCTCAGGATCTTGAAAATGCTGGTTTCTGCTTGGTCTTGAAAGCGCCGACACCGGCCTGGAGATCGCCGGTCAGGGCGATGAAGCCACTGGCCAGCGCTTCCGTTGCCGCGGCACTGTCCTCACCTTCGGCGACCGCGATCATCAGCTTGGCCGCTTCCGTCGCCAGCGGGCCGCGCTCGGCGATCTTTTCGGCCCATGCCCTGGCTTCGGTCAGGCCGCTGCCGGTTTCAGCCACCCGGTCGACCACGCCCAGGGCCAGCGCTTCGGGTGCGAGCAGAATCTCGCCGCCCAGCGCCATGCGCCGCACCGTCTGCGCACCGAAGCGGCGCACCGCGCGCTGGGTGCCGGACCAGCCCGGGACGACGCCGATCGAGGTTTCGGGGAAGCCGAGCTTGACGTGTTTCTCCGCCACGCGGAAGTCGCAGGCGACGGCCAGTTCCAGCCCGCCGCCCAGCGCATGGCCGGACAGCACGGCGATGGTCGGCTGCCGCAGTCGCGCCAGCCGGTCGAAGACACGGTGGCCATAGCGCACCCATTGCACCTGGAAGTCGGCGGCACTCATCTGCGCCCACGCCTCGACGTCGCCGCCGGCGCAAAAGCCCTTGCCTTCGCCGCGAAGCAATACGACGCGCACGCCTTTGGCCATCTCCGCTTCGTCGAGCGCTGTCTCCAGCGCCCGCAGCATCGGAATGTCAAGCGCGTTGAATTTCTCCGGCCGGCGCAAGGTGACGATGCCGATGGCACCATCTTGCTCGAAGGTGACGAGACGCTCAGCCATGAGCGCCTCCAAGCGCGGCGCCGCCATTCAGCGTTAGGCCGATCGGCTGATCCAGGTAAAGTGCGGCGGGTGTCACCTCAAGGTTCTTGGCGACACCGAGCGGGGTCCCGGACTGGGCCAGCACATCGCGCTGCAGGTCGATGCCGGCTGCGATTTCGGTGACAACCAGACCTTCGGGCGTCAGCTTCATCACGCAGCGCTCGGTGACGTAGGTGATGTCCTGTCCCTGTGCGACCGCGCGCTTGCCCGAGAAGGAGATGTGCTCGACCTCGTTGACCACCTTCTTGACCTTGCCCTCCTGGTCGATGTGGATGCCGCCATCAGCCAATGAGAGTTTTGCCCCGGCATTGAAGAAACCGGAGAAGACGATCTTCTTCGCCCGCGCGGTGATGTCGACAAAGCCACCGGCACCGGCGGTGACATGCGGCCGTGCAGACAGTTTGGAGACGTTGACCGAACCGTGGCGGTCGATCTGCAGGAAGGACAGCAGCGAAGCGTCAAAGCCGCCGGCCTGGAAATAGATGAACTGGTGCGGCGAGGGCATGATCGCCTCGGCGTTGGAGGCGCAGCCGAACTTGAAGTCGAGCAGCGGCACGCCGCCGACGGCGCCCTGTTCGATCACCCAGGTGACCTTGCCGTGCTGGCCTTCCTCGAGAAGGATGCGTGGCACATTGGCCGAGATGCCGAAGCCGATGTTGACGGCCATGCCGTCGCGAAGCTCCATGGCAACGCGGCGCGCAATCACCTTCTGGACGTTCATTTCGGCGTTGCGGAAGCTCGACAGCGGCCGGAAGATTTCGCCCGAGATTGCCGGGTCGTAAGGCGTCAGCGTCGTCTGCAACTGGTCGGGCGCGACGACGATGTGGTCGACCAGCACGCCGGGCACGCGCACGTCGTGCGGCTTCAGCGTGCCGTTCTCGACGACGCGCTTGACCTGGGCAATGACGACGCCGCCATTGTTGCGGGCGGCGAGCGCCTGTTCGAGACCGCCGAGATAGGCGCCCTCATGCTCGTAAGTGAGGTTGCCACGCTCGTCGGCCGTGGTGGCGCGGATGATCGAGACATGCGGCACGATCGAGCGGAAATAGAGCCATTCCTCGCCGTCGAACTGCTGCACCGAAACGATCGGCTCGCTGGCGGCTGCGTTCATGGCGCAACCCTGGTGGCGGGGGTCGGCGAAGGTGTCGAGACCGACCTTGGTCAGCACGCCTGGCCGCTTGGCGGCGGCCTCGCGATGCATGTCGAACAGGATGCCCGACGGCACATTGTAGGCGGCGACCGAATTGTCGCCGATCATCTTCCAGATCTGCGGCGGCTCGGACGAGGAGGGTCCCGACGGATAGGAGCCGCACAAGGTGCGCTTCAACAGGCCGGGCTTGGCCAGATGGTCGATGCCCTTGATGCCATACATGTCGCCGGCGGCGATCGGGTGCAGCGTGGTGATATCCTTCGGATGGCCTTCGCTGTCGAAGCGCTCGCCAATCGCGGCCAGCACCGCGTCCGGGCAGCCGAGACCGCTCGACGACGACACGGATACGACCATGCCATCCTTGATCAGGCCTGCGGCCTGCGCTGCGGAAACGACCTTGCTCAATTCATGCTCCCGAGTTTCGGGTCGATCTTGACGGCCTTGCCGGAACTGGCCGATTGCAGGGCCGCTTCGGCTGCAGCGAGTGACCAGATGCCGTCCTCGCCCGTGGCGGAAGGTTGGCCGTCGCCACGGATAGCGGCATGGAACTGGCGCAGCGACCGGGCATAGAGGTCCTCGCGGTCGAAGTTCAGCTCCTCTTCGCCTTTTGCCGTGCGCAGCGTCACTGAGCCGACCGGCTTCTGCGTCATCACATTCCGGGCGATCATCGAGCCTTCCGAGCCATGCACCTCGAAACCGGTGTCGGCGAATTTGGTGGTGAAGCCTTCATGCGACTGGGCGATAACGCCAGACTTGAAGCGCCAGATGCACATGGCCCCACCAACCCGCTGCCGGCCATGCCGGCCGACTGGGTGAAGGCCGAGACTTCGACCGGATCGTCGCCGAGCACGAAGCGCAGCGTGTCGGCATCATGCACGGTGATGTCGAGCACCACGCCGCCGCCTGCCTCAGGTTTCGTGATGCGCCAGCCCTGCAGGTTCTCCGGCAGGTAGACGGCATGGAAGACGCGCGCGGCGATCGGCCTGCCGATACGGCCGGCCGCGATGGCCTCGCGCATGGCGCGGTGCGCGCCGGCGTTGCGCAGATGATGATTGGTGCCGAGCACGATGCCGGCGGCTTTTGCCGCGGCGACCATTGTGCGCGCGTCGCTGCTGGTCAGCGCCAGCGGCTTTTCGCACAGCACATGTTTTCCCGCCTTGGCGGCGGCCAGGGCCTGCTCGAGATGCAGTTCATTGGTGGTCGAGATGTAGACCGCGTCGATGTCGGCGCCGAGCAGAGCGTCAAGCGTCGAAACAGCCAGCGGAATGTTGTTCTCCCCGGCATAGGCCGTGGCGCGCTCGGGGCTGGAACTCATCACCGCGGCGATCTCGCCATCGCCTTGCGCGCGGATGGCGTTGATCATGAACTGTCTGGCGATCGTGCTGGCGCCGATCAAGCCCCATCTGACGCTCATGCCGCGTCCCCCATTCCTGCGGGCCTGTTTCGGGCGCGACGATCCGGGCCGCAGCTTTCCCTGACCACCAGATTGACCGCGCCGATATGATCTTCGGCCCGCGTGGTGCGCGACTGGATCATTTTCAGCATGACATGGGCGGCACGTTCGCCGAGCCCAGCCGTGTCCACCGAAACGCTGGTCAAGGCCGGTATATAGTGCTCGGCCTCCACCACATCGTCGAAGCCGACGACGGCGAAATCCGCGCCAGGCTCAAGTCCGTGCTTGCGTAGCGCCAGCATGACGCCAAAGGCGACCGCGTCGTTGAAGCACAAGGCCGCGGTTGGTGGTTCGGGCATCGACAGAGCGGTTTCCAGGCACGCCATGCCACCTCTGCGGCTGGTCTCGCCCTCGACGAGGAGCACGTCGCGGGCAGCGATGCCAAGCGTTTCGCAGGCATCGCGAAAGCCGCCAAGGCGTTCATGATAGACCACGAGATCGGACGAACCGCCAAAGAAGGCAAGCCGGCGATGGCCCTTGCCAATGAGATGGGCGGCCGCAAGGTAGGCGCCGCGATGATTGTCGGGCGTGATCACCGGAATGCGGCTTTCAGGCAGCCGGCGCATGGCGAAGACGACCGGAACGCCCGCCATCTCCAGCCGACGGAAAGCGCCCGGCGTGGTGCCGCGCGCCGGCGACACAATGAGGCCGGCGACGCCTTGCTCCATCAACGATTTCAGCACCTCTTCCTGGCGCACCGGATTTTCCGCCGTGTTGGCGATGAAAGGCACGATGCCGGCCGACTGGAAGACGCGCTCCATGCCGACCGCCAGTTCGGCGAAGAAGGGATTGGTGAGATCGTTGATGACCATACCGATGACGTTGGAGTGCGCCTTGCGCAGGTTGGCGGCGCCACGGTTGTAGACGTAACCAACATCCTCGATCGCCTTGCGAACCTTGACCGCGGTCTCAGGCCGGATCAGCCCACTGCCCTGAAGCACGAGCGACACCGTCGATTTGGACACGCCTGCCTCGCGGGCAATGTCGAATATCGTTGCCTTGGCCCGACTGGCCATCCAGATGCGTCCTCCCGGTTTTCTAGGTCAAATCTATTGGAACGTTCTAATCACTACTCCTATCTGGAGTCAATCGGGGTTCTTTCTGAATTTGAGAAATTGATCAGGAAAGGCGATACGGCCCATTTTACGCCGAATTTTGCTGCGGTGCAGCATTTGTCGATGAATGAACCCTGAATCCTAAAGGTTCTTGATTTATTGGAACGTTCCATTTATAGGCACGGCAATAGGGAGAGATCGATGGACATTTCCTTACCTGGTGAGGGTGGCCGCAGCACCCGCTACGCGCTGGTCGGCCAGCCGGTGCAGCCGGTGATCGGCGCGCGGTTTTCGCGCATCGCCTATGCCGCCGCGCACGTCGTTGCCGATCCGCTTGCGATGACCGATCCGTGGTCGCGGCCGGTGGTCGACTGGGACAGGACGATGGCGTTTCGTCACCATCTGTGGCGGCTCGGCTTCCGCATTGCCGAGGCGATGGACACGTCGCAGCGCGGCATGGGGTTCGACTGGACAAACGCACAGGAATTGATCCGCCGCTCGATCGCGGAAGCGCGCACCGTCGAAGGCGCCGATCTCGCTTCGGGTGCCGGCACAGACCATCTGGCGCCAACCGCCGCCAGGACGCTCGACGATGTCATCACCGCCTACGAGCAGCAATTCGCTTTCATAGAAGGGCTGGGCGGCAAGGCGATCATGATGGCCAGCCGCGCGCTGGCGGCGGTCGCCAAGGGCCCGGACGACTATGCACGTGTGTACGAGCGCATTCTGAGCCAGGCGTCCGGCAAGGTCATCCTGCACTGGCTGGGCGACATGTTCGACCCTGCGCTCAGGGGCTATTGGGGCAGCGCGAATTTCGAGCCCGCGCTCGACACCGTCGTCGCCATCATCGAACGCCACGCCGGCAAGGTGGAGGGGATAAAAATCTCGCTGCTCGATGCCGGCAAGGAGGTCACGCTCCGGAACCGGCTGCCGGACGGCGTCGTCATGTTCACCGGCGACGACTTCAACTATCCCGAACTGATCGCGGGCGACGACAGGAAACACTCGCATGCGCTGCTCGGCATTTTCGATGCGATCGCGCCGGTCGCCAATGCGGCACTGGCAAAACTGGCGGACGGCGACCGCGCCGACTATGACTTGCTGATGGCGCCGACCGTGCCGCTATCGCGAAAAATCTTCGAAGCGCCGACCGAATATTACAAGGCCGGCATCGTCTTCATGGCCTGGCTGAACGGCCATCAGGATCATTTTTCGATGGTCGGCGGCATGCAGTCGGCGCGCGGCATCCGCCACTATGCCGATGTCTTCCGCCTCGCCGACCAGGCAGGATTGCTGGCCGATCCGGATCTGGCGGTTGCCAGGATGAGGAGCCTCTGCGCCGTCGCAGGCGTTTAAAATCTGATCGTTTGGATTGGATGGTGGGCGTGACAGGGATTGAACCTGTGACCCCTGCAATGTCAATGCAGTGCTCTCCCGCTGAGCTACACGCCCATCCGAAGCCGCGCATACACCATTTTTGATCCAGCGCGTCAATAGCAGGAAAAAGGAAAGAAGGCGTCGTCTCGCCGCAGCGGCGACAAGGCACTGACGCCTAAAGCGCGCCGCGCTCTAGGTCTTTGTTTCATGCATGTCGTTTTCCCAAAACCGGGACCACTTTTGGGCGGCATGCATTGGCTCAGAAAGCGGCTCAGGCCGCGTGCAGCATCTTTTCGACCTCGTTGACGAGGTCGCGCAGGTGGAACGGCTTCGACAGCACCTTGGCGTCTTTCGGCGCCTTGGAATCCGGGTTCAGCGCAACGGCGGCGAAACCGGTGATGAACATGACCTTGAGGTCGGGATCGATCTCGGTGGCGCGGCGCGCCAGTTCAATGCCGTCCATCTCCGGCATGACGATGTCGGTCAGAAGTAGCGAGAACGGTTCCTCGCGCAGCCGCTCGTAGGCGCTGGCGCCATTGTCAAAATCGCTGACCTGGTACCCGGCGCGCTCCAGCGCCTTGACGAGGAACCGACGCATATCGTCGTCGTCTTCCGCCAGAAGAATGCGTGCCATGATATCCCGTCCGAATCACCCGCCCGAGATTGCCGTTGGGCAAGCCCGTTAACCATCCTGTATATGAGGAGGTGAGGGTAAACATCAAGTGAACGAGAACGGGGATGATCCATATTTGCCCGGCGGTGTGGCCGCTGAAATGCTGGACACGCGACCAGCAAGGTGGCACTTTCACATCATGATGCACTGGTGTTTTCGGGTTCGTTCAAATTGAAGACGGCAGCCGAGGATTTTTCGGTCTTTCCACCCTTCGAAATCCGGTCGGGCGCCGAGCAGCGCGTCCCCTTCCTCTTCAACTCGCCGCATAGCGGCCGCTACTATCCGGAGCGCTTCCTTGCCATGGCAAGGCTGGACCGCAACGCCATCCGCCGCTCGGAAGACTGCTACGTCGACGAGCTGTTCGGCGGCGCCGTTGCGCTGGGCGCGCCGATGCTGGCGGCGAATTTCCCGCGCGCCTATCTCGATGTCAATCGTGAGCCGTGGGAACTCGATCCGCGCATGTTCGCCGAGCCGGTGCCGTCCTTCTGCAACATCCGCTCGGCGCGGGTGGCCGGCGGGCTTGGCACGGTTCCCAAGCTGGTCGGCGAGGGGCTCGATATCTATTCCGGCCGCTTGCCGCTGGCTGAAGCGATCGCCCGCATCGAGGCCGTCTACAAGCCCTATCACGAGACGCTGAAACGGCTTTTGACCAGAACCCATGCGCGTTTCAGCTTTGCCGTTCTGATCGACTGTCATTCGATGCCGGCAAGCATTCGTGTCGGCGAAAACGGCCTGCGGCCCGACTTCATCATTGGTGACCGTTTCGGCATCTCGGCCACCGCGGCCTTGACCGAGACCGCGATTGGCCTGCTCACCGCGATGGGCTACACCGTCGCCCACAACAAGCCCTATGCCGGCGGCTTCATCACCGAGCACTATGGCCGCCCAGCGCGCCATCTGCATGCGCTGCAGATCGAGGTCAATCGCGGGCTCTACATGAACGAGCGGACATTCGAGAAGGTCACTGGCTTCGACGCGCTGGCCGACGACCTGACGCGATTTTCGGCGGATCTGATGGCGATGCCCGACCATCATTTCATCGACCTGCCGCTGGCGGCGGAGTGAAATCCAGTCTTGTTTTTACGCATGTCGTTGTCGCAAAACCGCTACACACTTTTGGGCGACATGCATCAGGATTTTCGGCGTAAAAAAAGACCGCATCGTTTGCACGATACGGTCGAAGTCTAGGGAGGAAACGCCCAAGGAGGGCATGGACAGGAAAACCTGTCCGAGGTCGAGGGTATTGTGCGCTGCACAAATGTCAAGCGACCTTCAGGCTTTTTTAATTCACTCTGATGTGGAAATTGCGTTTCGGTGACGCTTGTGTGACATCCGGGCAACAGCTGCTGCAGCGGAGAAATCGTCGAACACCCTTGTTTTGGCTGGAAATTGGCGGCAGAGCACCGGCTCGGGCATGCTGCAATGCGGGAGAATCAGTTGGATATCAGCATTGATTTCATGCGCCGCATCGCGCAGGCGGCAGCGGCGCAAACCTTGCCGCGCTTCCGCAGCCAGGGCGCCGTCGCCAACAAGGAAAAGGGCAGTTTCGACCCGGTCACCGAAGCCGATCGCGAGGCTGAACGCGCCATCCGGGCGCTGATATCAGCGCAATATCCCGACCATGGCATTCTGGGCGAGGAGCATGGCAGCGAAAACATTTCGAGCCGGCATGTTTGGGTGATCGACCCCATCGACGGCACGCGCGCCTACATCTCCGGCCTGCCGGTGTGGGGGACGCTGGTCGGGCTGACGGTCGATGGCGACGCGGTTGCCGGCATGATGTCGCAGCCGTTCACCGGCGAGCTTTACTACGCCAACGCCTCGGGCTCGCACTATGAGGGGCCGGGCGGCCCGCGCAAGCTGACAACCCGCAAGACGACGAAGCTCGCCGAGGCGACGCTGTTCACCACCACGCCGGCGCTGTTCAAGGGCGCGGCGCGCGAGCGTTACGACCAGTTAGAGAAGCAAGTCCAACTCGCCCGCTACGGCGCCGATTGCTACGCCTTCGCCATGATCGCGTCGGGAAGCGTCGACATCGTCGCCGATCCCGGATTGAAGCCTTACGACATCGTGGCGCTGATCCCGATCATCGAAAAGGCCGGCGGTGTGGTTACCACATTCGAAGGCGGGCCGGCGGAGAAGGGCGGCGACGTGGTGGCAGCGGCGACGCCGGAGCTTCATGCGGCCGCCATGGCAGCGCTACGCGGCTAATATCAGCGCGGCTTGATCGAGCGCTGGAATTCCGCCGGCGTGCGGCCGTAAACCTGCCTGAACGCGGAGCTGAAATGGCTGTGGCTGGAGAAGCCAAGGTCCATGCCCAGCGTCGTCAGATTGTCGTAGCGGCCAAGCAGGTCGAGCGCACGCGCCAGCCGCAGGCGCAGGTGATAGCGATAGAGCGGCATGGCCTCGACCTGCTGGAACACTTGCGTCAGGTAAACCGGCGAGACGCCGACCTCGGCGGCAATTTCGGCCAGCGTCCAGCGCCGGGACAGATCAGAGGACAAAACGAGCTTGGCGCGGTCGACCAGTTTCTGTCGGCCTATGCTGGCGCCGGCGACGTGCGAGGTCCGCTCGCCGAGCGAGCGCCGCACCAGCGTCAGCGCCAGGGTTTCGGCCTCGAGCGTTTCGGCGACGTTGCGGCTCAGGCTGTGGCGCAGCAAAGCCACCAAAGCTTGCGCTCGCGGGTCGATGCGCCGGCGTTGGCGACGAAACGCCGGGGTGGCGCCGGCGCGCAATTGTTCCTTCGGCACCAGCTCCAGCAGCTGAGCCTCCTCGACGACGAGATCGAGGCAGGCATCGCCGCCCTCGACGGGGTGGCTGATCTGATAGGTTTCCGCCTCGTTGAAGAACAGCAGTTGGTTGGCTTCGGCGACGGCGTCGTTGCGGCCGACATGACGCACGAAGACGCCGCGATACGGAAACACAAGATGCGTCGCCGTCGTGCACTCTTCTTCGCTCCTGTGCCGGCATTCGCCACTGCAGATGACGTCCCGCACCCTGACAGTGCCGGTGTCGAGAAGCGGCTGGACGGTGAATTGCGACATGGCCGTTGCGTTCCCTTGCGCCGGACCATGGGGTCCGGCATTGCAATCGGCACTCTACGCAATCGGCCCGCCCATTCCTGTCAGGAGACTTCCAGGCAGGCCGCTCCTTAAAGCGCGTCGCGTTGAAACGGATTCAGGCGACGCGCTTTAAGTCTTTGTCTCATGCATGTCGTTGCCCCAAAGCCGGGACCACTTTTTGGGCGACATACGTTAATCCCATAACCGGCGCGTGGATTCGGAATAGGCGTCGCCGCGCGACAGACCGATGTCCTTGAGCTGGTCGTCGGTCATCTCGAGCAAAGCGCGGCGGCTTCGGCGCCTCTCCATCTGACAGCTGATCCAGCCAGCCGTCGCTATGAATTGTGCGTACAAAGTCTGGCGGATGGTCACGGTGCGAATTGTCGGCGCCTGCGTCGGCACGGTGCCGGCCAGGCATTGCGTCGCCGCTGTATGATCGGGGCGCATCGCTCAGTCCTCCCTGGTGCCGGCTGCCGAGGCGCCGGCTTCGTTCAGCGCTTGCGCGCATTCCTCGCAGCAGACTTCGACGGTCTTGCCGCCGACCTTGACACGGATCGGGTTGGCGTCCAGCTGGCAATCGCAGGCGGCGCAGGTTTTCTCGGTCATGATCTCATCTCCATGGCGTTCAGTTCGACGCGGGCAGATGAGCACTCGGGGACGGCGCGGGCTGTCAGAATCTTTAGCACTTTGCGTGCCGCGGGCGCTGCCGGCCCATCCCTACTGACAACAGGGTGTCAGTAGGGACGGACTATGGAAGGGCCTTTCCAGAGGGAGGACCAGACATGCCGACACAATCAACAGCCAGCCACGCCAATGACAGTCCGGCGGACGGCCGCAGCGATTTCGATTTCTTCTTCGGCAGCTGGGATGTCAGTCATCGAAGGCTGCAAAAGCGCCTGGCAGGCGACGACAATTGGGACGAATTCGGCGGCATATGCGAGGTGCGCCCGCTGCTCGGCGGTCTCGGCAATGTCGACGACAATGTGATCGAACTGCCGGGCGGCGCCTATCGCGCCGCCACGGTGCGGACCTTCGATGCAGCGACACGGCAATGGTCGATCTGGTGGATCGACGGTCGCAACCCGTCGACCATCGATGTGCCGGTGCGCGGCGCGTTCACAGACGGTGTCGGCACATTCCTGTGTGACGATGTCTTCGACGGCCGGCCGATCCAGGTTCGTTTCCTCTGGTCACGGATCATGGAGAATTCGGCGCGCTGGGAGCAGGCCTTTTCGCCCGATGGCGGCATGAGCTGGGAGACCAACTGGGTCATGGAGTTCGCCCGCCACGCATGAGCCGATGATCGGCGTCCGTCAGGCCGTGGGGTCGTCGCTGCCGGGAATGAAGGCGTCGAAGGCGGCGAGCAATTGTTCGCGGTAGATGTCGGCTTCCTGCAGGATTTCGTGGCGCGCGCCGTCGATCATCAGCAGCGAACCGAGCCGCAGCCGCCTGGCATAGGCTTCCACGGCCTTGGTCGAGACGACCTGGTCGGCGCCGGCTGCGATTATCAGCAGCGGGACCTGAATCCGAGCCATGAAGTCGGGGCCGCTGACGGCTTCGGATGCTTTGGCGGCTGCCTGCAGCCAGCGGATCGTCGGGCCGCCAAGCGCCAGTTGCGGGTACTCTTCGTAAATCCGCGTGTTACGGCGATAGCGCTCCGGGTCGGACGTCAGCTTGTTGGTCTCGAAAGGGGCCGTCACCTTCGGCCGTGGGCCCCAGGCGGCATAGAGCCGGCCAAGGCCGAGAGCGCAGAACAGCGAACAGACGCGGCGAACCGTTCTTATCGAGACCGGCAGATCGGGCACCGTGAGGAACGGCGCGATCAGCACCATGCGCCGCACGCGGTTCACCATCGACGGCGCGGCAAGCAGCGTGATCACCGCACCCGCGGAATGGGCCAGGATGTAATATGGGCCGCGGCAGTCGGGCAGCACGATCTCCTCGAAGAACTGCTCCAGATCCGCGGTATAGTCACGGAAGCTGCGGACATAGCCGCGCTGGCGATCGCGGATCAGACGGGAGGAATCGCCCTGACCGCGCCAGTCGAGGGTGGCGACGCCAAAGCCACGGTCGGCAAGATTGCGGATGGTTTCGAAATATTTCTCGATGCACTCGTTGCGGCCGGTGAGCACGACCACGGTGCCTTTCAGCGGGCGCGCGACCGCGCCGAACAGGCCGTAGCGGATCTTCTTGCGGTCGCGGGTGGTGAAGAAGCCGCCGGTGGCGTTTTCCGGTCGTGGATTGCCCTCGATTTCGTGAAAAAGGGGGATGTCGTGGAAAAGATCCGTCATTCGGCGCTTCGTGCTCGGCGTCTGGCGTGCCCGCCCGTGCTGGCTGGCTCGGCTAAGGTGATAGACGCCCATGCGCCAAAAGCAAAGGAATTCCGGGCGATGGAGGCCCCGCAACGGGGAAGGCCGGAAGCCGCTTGAAAGCGTGCTTCCGGCCTCTGTCGATCCGGGAGGAAGGGACGTTACACCCGGTTCGGCCTCGTTGCGGCACCCGGCGCCGCTAATCCTTGATCTTGGGCTCACCCTAGCGCCGGCTGTCTGAACGCGCGCCGAAGCGCCGGTTCATCTGCCGTTCATCAACGACCAGCCGCACGGCCTTTTTGCCAGCATGCGAAATCTTGAAATGCATTCGAGCGCTCCCCAAATGTCGAATGCGGTCGCCAATGTCGGGGCCGCTGGTCCAGCCGAAACGCCGCTCAAGGGTTTCGCACCGGCCATACGCAAACCATGTTGCTCAACAGGAGAACACCTCATGCGTCACGTTGATTTTTCCCCGCTCTACCGTTCGACCGTCGGCTTCGACCGTCTCTTCACCATGCTCGATTCGCTTGCGCAGCCGGATGGCGCGCAGACCTATCCGCCCTACAACATCGAGCGCACCGGCGAGGATTCCTATCGGATCTCGATGGCGGTTGCCGGCTTCTCCGACGAGGAAATCTCGATCGAAGCCCACCGCAACGTGCTGACCGTGAAAGGTGAGCGCAAGGACGAGGGCACCGGCGAAGGTTCCGAACTGCTCTATCGCGGCATCGCCTCGAGGGCTTTCGAGCGCCGCTTCCAGCTTGCCGACCACGTTGAAGTCGTTGGCGCCGCGCTGAAGAACGGCCTGCTCTTCGTCGACCTCAAGCGCAACATTCCCGAGGAGTTGAAGCCACGCAAAATCGCGATCACCTCGGCTCCGGCCAAGGCCAAGCAGATCGAAGCCAAGACCGCCAACTAACCAATAGCCTCCCAAGGCAAAGGCGGCGCTGAAAGGCGCCGCCTTTTTGTAGTCCGGGATATCGATTATCCTGCGATCAGCTGGCCAAAGCGGTCAACATCTTCGGCCGTCGTCGCAAAGCTGGCGACGAAACGGTAGATCGCTTCGTTGTCGCCGAGGTGGCCGTCGAAGCCCTGAGGTACGCCCCATTCGTAGAATTTGGCGCCGGCCGCCTGCAGCTTTTCGGCATTGGTGCGGTCGAGGACCGCGAAAACCTCATTGGCCTGCGGCAACCAGGCCAGCCTGCCTGTCGGCGCGTCTTCGATCGTCTCGGCCAGCCGCGCGGCCATGGCGTTGGCCTGGCGCGCCATCCTCAGCCACAGGTCGTCGGTGAGATAGGCTTCGAACTGAGCCGAGATGAAGCGCGCCTTGGAGAAGGTCTGCCCGGCGCGCTGGCGCAGCAGGCGCAGGTCACGCGCCACGTCGAGGTTCAGGACCACAACCGCGTCGGCCATCCAGCAGCCGTTCTTGGTGCCGCCGAAGGAGATGATGTCGACGCCGCTCTTCCAGGTCATTTCAGCAGGCGATATGTCGGTCGCGGCAATCGCGTTGGCGAAGCGCGCGCCGTCCATGTGCAGAGGCAAGCCATGGCGGCGAGCGACCTCGGAGACGGCCTTGATATCATCGACGGTGTAGACCGTGCCGACCTCGGTCGCCTGGGTGATCGTCACCGCCATCGGCTGGCCGGCGGGGGCGAGGTCTTGCGAATAGCGCATGATGGCCCGGTCGAGAGCCCGCGGACTGATGCGCCCCAATGGTCCAGGAACCGGCGACATGCGCGCTCCGCCGGTGTAGAAGCCCGCCGCGCCGAATTCATCGACGTTCATATGCGCTTCGGAATGGCAGAAGGCGACGCCGCCGATACGATTGCATGCCGCCATGGAGAGCGCGTTGGCCGCCGTGCCGGTCGCGACGAAGAACACCGCGACCTCCCGCTCGAAGATCTCGCTGAAGCGCCGATAGACGGCGCGGTCGAGCTCGCCGTCGCCATAGGCGGTCGCGATGCCCGCGGCGTGCCGGGACAGATTGGCCGAGATGTCGGGATGGGCGCCTGCCCAATTGTCGGAAGCGAAGAACATGCACCTGCCTGTGTTTTGGGGAAATCGGCCTGAAGCTGACCGATTTCGCGTGCCGACCGCAAGGGCCAGACGCCGGAAAACCATTAAAGCCAGTCAATCTGGTAAAGCAGCAGCTGGCGACTGAAGCTTACGTTTTTCCTCAACTTCACGTAATTTTATGTCGCCGACGGCCCAAGTTTTTTGTGAATCGGTCTTGTGTGCGTCTCGGATTTCTGTCATAAAAATTTAGGACAGTAGTGCTGTCTTATTTTGTCGCACAAAACGAGCTGGATTGGCGTATCATTTGGGCCTCTCCGGCTGTTGCTGCGAGCGACAGGTTGGACAGCCAGACTCTGGCCTGTACGAATACGAACCATGCGGAGCCGCCTGGTTCGGCAAGGATTTCGCAAGACGTGCCGCAAGGATCAGGGTGAGCCAGGCGCTTGCCGGGGCAAACCAGCGCCCGAAGGGCTGGGAATGGAGGACAGGAGATGACGGACATGACGCACTCTGCGACGAACGGCCAGGCCGCGCAGACGAAAGCGGCAACCGTCAAAACCGCGCTCCGAACCAATACTAGCCGATCCAATATTGGCCGAACCGGCTTTTCCGCCCAAGGCCTCTACGATCCGCGCAACGAGCATGATGCCTGCGGCGTCGGCTTCATCGTCAACATGAAGGGCGTGAAGTCGCATCAGATCGTCAAGGACGGCCTTGCCGTGCTCGAAAACCTGACGCATCGCGGCGCCGTCGGCGCCGATCCGCTGGTCGGCGATGGCGCCGGCGTGCTGGTGCAGCTTCCAGACCGTTTCTTCCGCGAGGAGATGGCAGCCCAGGGCATCGAACTGCCGCCGGCGGGTCAGTACGGCGTCGGACACTGGTTCATGCCGCAGGACGCCGCCTTGCGCGCCCATATCGAGGACATCATCGCCGAATCGGCGCAGTCCGAGGGGCTTCCGCTCATCGGTTTCCGTGATGTGCCCGTCGACAATTCGTCGCTGTCGAAGGCGCCCGACATCGTGGCGTCCGAGCCGTTCCATCGGCAGGTCTTCATCGGCCGCACAGCCGACATTCCCGACGACGAGGAGTACGAGGCCAGGCTCTATCTGCTGCGTAAGGTCATATCGGGCCGCATCTACGCCGAGAACGACAACAAGGACATCGGCTCCTACTGCGTGTCGCTGTCGGCGCGCACCATCGTCTACAAGGGCATGTTCCTGGCCTATCAGGTCGGTGCCTATTACAAGGACCTGATCGATCCGCGCTTCGAAACCGCGCTGATCCTTGTCCACCAGCGTTTCTCGACCAACACCTTCCCGTCGTGGAAGCTGGCGCATCCCTACCGCATGGTCGCCCACAATGGCGAGATCAACACCGTGCGCGGCAACAACAACTGGATGGCGGCGCGACAGGCGTCCGTCGATTCCGAACTGTTCGGCAACAACATCTCGAAGCTGTGGCCGATTTCCTATGACGGCCAGTCCGACACCGCATGTTTCGACAATGCGCTCGAGTTTCTGTTCCAGGGCGGGTACAGCCTCAGCCACGCCATGATGATGCTGATCCCGGAAGCGTGGGCCGGCAACAAGCTCATGGATGCCGACCGCAAGGCCTTCTACGAATACCATGCTGCGCTGATGGAGCCGTGGGACGGACCGGCGGCGGTCGTCTTCACCGATGGCCGCCAGATCGGCGCCACGCTCGACCGCAACGGATTGCGCCCGGCGCGCTACATCGTCACCGACGATGACCGCGTCATCATGGCCTCGGAAGCCGGCGTGCTGCCGGTGCCGGAAGAGAAGATCGTCAAGAAGTGGCGGCTGCAGCCCGGCCGCATGCTGCTGATCGACCTGGAAAAGGGGCGGATTGTCTCCGACGAGGAGCTCAAGTCGGAGATCGCGACCAAGCATCCCTACAAGACCTGGCTCGCCAACACGCAGCTCATCCTCGAAGACCTGAAGCCGGTCGAGCCGCGCGCGCTGCGCAAGGATGTCAGCCTGCTCGATCGCCAGCAGGCGTTCGGCTACACCCAGGAAGACACCAAGCTGTTGATGTCGCCGATGGCGACGACAGGCCAGGAAGCCGTGGGCTCGATGGGCACCGATACGCCGATCTCGGCGATGTCGGACAAGTCGAAGCTGCTCTACACCTATTTCAAGCAGAACTTCGCCCAGGTCACCAACCCGCCGATCGACCCGATCCGCGAGGAACTGGTGATGAGCCTGGTGTCCTTCATCGGGCCGCGGCCGAACATCTTCGACCTGGTCGGCAATTCGCGCCGCAAGCGGCTCGAGGTGCGCCAGCCGATCCTGACCAATGGCGATCTGGAGAAGATACGCTCCATCGGCCACACCGAGGATCGCTTCGACACCAAGACGATCGACATCACCTACGGCTCGAATGAAGGGGCCGCGGGCATGCAGGGCGCCATCGACCGCTTGTGCGAGCGGGCGGAGGCGGCGGTCGCCGGTGGCTACAACATCATCATCCTGTCCGACCGCCAGGTCGGGCCGGACCGCATCGCTATCCCGGCGCTGCTGGCGACAGCTGCGGTGCATCACCACCTGATCCGCAAGGGGTTGCGCACCTCGGTCGGCCTCGTCGTCGAATCCGGCGAGCCGCGCGAAGTGCATCATTTCTGCTGCCTTGCCGGCTATGGCGCCGAGGCGATCAACCCGTACCTCGCCTTCGACACGCTGCTCGACATGCACAAGCGCGGCGAACTGCCGAAAGAGGTGGACGCCTACGAAGTCGTCACGCGCTACATCAAGTCGATCGGCAAGGGCATCCTGAAGGTGATGTCCAAGATGGGCATCTCGACCTACCAGTCCTATTGCGGCGCGCAGATTTTCGACGCCATCGGGCTGAAGACCGATTTCGTGCAGCAGTATTTCACCGGCACCGCGACGCTGATCGAAGGCGTCGGGCTGGACGAGATCGCAACCGAGACGCTCAGCCGCCACAATGATGGTTTCGGCAACGATCCGGTGCTGCGCAGCAGCCTCGAAGTCGGCGGCGAATACATGTTCCGCATGCGCGGCGAGGCGCATATGTGGTCGCCGGACGCGGTCGCAACCTTGCAGCACGCCGTGCGCCAGGGCTCGTGGGAGACGTTCAAGGACTATTCCGCCCAGATCGACAGCGAGACGGCCCGCGCCCAGACCATTCGCGGCCTGTTCAGGATCAAGCTGGCGGAAGAAACCGGCCGCAACAAGGTTGCGCTCGACGACGTCATGTCGGCGGCCGACATCGTCAAGCGGTTCTCGACCGGGGCGATGTCTTTCGGCTCGATCTCGCGTGAGGCGCACACCACGCTGGCGCGCGCCATGAACGCCATCGGCGGCAAGTCGAACACCGGCGAGGGCGGCGAAGAGGCTGACCGCTATCTGCCGCTGCCCGGTGGCGGCAAGAACCCCGAACGCTCGGCGATCAAGCAGATCGCCTCGGGCCGTTTCGGCGTGACGGCCGAATATCTCGTCAATTCCGACATGATGCAGATCAAGGTGGCGCAAGGTGCCAAGCCCGGCGAGGGCGGACAGTTGCCTGGCCACAAGGTCGACGCGACCATCGCCAAGGTCAGGCATTCGACGCCGGGTGTCGGCCTGATCTCGCCGCCGCCGCACCACGACATCTATTCGATCGAGGATCTGGCGCAGCTGATCTACGATCTGAAGAACGTCAACCCGGCGGCCGACGTGTCGGTCAAGCTGGTGTCGGAAGTCGGTGTCGGCACGGTTGCGGCGGGCGTCGCCAAGGCGCGCGCCGACCACATCACCATCTCTGGCTATGATGGCGGCACCGGTGCCTCGCCGCTGACTTCGCTCAAGCACGCCGGCAGCCCATGGGAAATGGGCCTTGCCGAGACGCACCAGACGCTGGTGCTGAACGGTCTGCGTTCGCGCGTGGCGCTGCAGGTCGATGGCGGTCTGCGCACCGGCCGCGACGTCATCGTCGGCGCGCTGCTCGGCGCCGATGAGTTCGGCTTCTCGACCGCGCCGCTGATCGCGGCCGGCTGCATCATGATGCGCAAGTGCCATCTCAACACCTGCCCGGTCGGCGTGGCGACGCAGGACCCGGTGCTGCGCAAGCGCTTCAAGGGCACGCCCGAGCATGTCATCAACTTCTTCTTCTACGTGGCGGAAGAGGTGAGGGAGCTGCTCGCCGAAATGGGCTACACCCATATCGACCAGATCATCGGCGACACCGACCTTCTGGAAAAGCGCGACCTGATCGTGCACTGGAAGGCGCGCGGGCTCGATTTCTCGAAGATGTTCTTCAAGCCCGATGCGCCGCATGAAGCGGTGCACTGGACCGAACGCCAGAAGCATCCGATCGACGACGTGCTCGACCGCAAGCTGATCGAACTGGCCAAGCCGGCGCTCGAAAGCAAGCAGCCGGTCAAGATCGAGGTCGACATCCGCAATGTCGATCGCTCGGCCGGCGCCATGCTGTCGGGCGAAGTGGCCAAGCGCTTCAAGCACAAGGGCCTGCGCGAGGATACGATCTCCGTAAAGCTGACCGGCACCGCCGGCCAGTCCTTCGGCGCCTTCCTGGCGCGCGGTATCTCGTTCGAGCTTGTCGGCGCCGGCAACGACTATGTCGGCAAGGGCCTGTCGGGCGGGCGTATCGTCATCCGGCCACCGGAAGAGGCCAAGATCGTTGCGGCGGAGTCCATCATCGTCGGCAACACGGTGCTTTATGGCGCGACCGAGGGCGAGGCCTATTTCGCCGGCGTCGCCGGCGAACGCTTCGCCGTGCGCAATTCGGGTGTTGCCGCCGTTGTCGAGGGCGTCGGCGACCATGGCTGCGAATACATGACCGGCGGTATCGTCGTCGTCATCGGTAAAACCGGCCGCAACTTCGCCGCCGGCATGTCGGGCGGCGTCGCCTATGTGCTGGACGAGGCGGGCGATTTCGCCGAGCGCTGCAACATGGCGATGGTCGAGCTGGAACCGGTTCCGGAAGAAGACGACCTGATGGAAAGGCTGCTGCACCATGGCGGCGATCTCGACCACAAGGGTCGCGTCGACGTGTCAGGCGACATGACCAGCCATGACGAGGAGCGGCTCTACCAGCTGATCTCCAACCATGTGCACTACACCGGTTCGGTGCGTGGCCGCGAAATCCTCGACGACTGGACGACTTTCCGGCCGAAATTCCGCAAGATCATGCCGGTCGAATACCGCCGCGCACTGATCGAGATGGAACGCATGCGCATGGGCGTGGCGGCGGAATAGACTTATGCGTTGCCGGGAGGCTCAGGTTTCCCGGCCACTTTCATCGACAGTTTGACCTCGAAGGCAAGGTTGCCATGGCTGCCTCAAGAGGTTAACGGGTGCGGCGAAAACCGCACCATCTGGACAGCAGGAACTGGACTATGGGCAAGGTAACAGGCTTTCTCGAAATCGACCGGCAGGTGCACAAGTACCAGCCGGCCTCCGACCGCATCCGGCATTTCCGCGAATTCACGCTGCCGATGTCGGACAAGGAGGTCGAGAAACAGGCCGCGCGCTGCATGGATTGCGGCATTCCGTTCTGCCATGGGCCGACGGGCTGCCCGATCCACAACCAGATCCCGGACTGGAACGACCTCGTCTACAATGGCGACTGGGACAACGCGATCCGCAACCTGCATTCGACCAACAACTTCCCGGAGTTCACCGGCCGCATCTGCCCCGCGCCCTGCGAGGAAGCCTGCACGCTGAACCTCGAGGACATTCCCGTCGCCATCAAGACGGTCGAGCAGGCGATCGCCGACAAGGCCTATGAGACCGGCCATATCAGGCCCTATCCGCCGGAGAAGAAGACCGGCAAGCGCGTCGCCGTCATCGGCTCCGGCCCGGCCGGCATGGCGGCTGCCCAGCAGCTTGGCCGCGCCGGCCACGACGTCCATGTCTATGAGCGCGAAAGCCGGCCGGGCGGGCTGATGCGCTACGGCATTCCCGACTTCAAGATCGAGAAGCACTATATCGACCGGCGCATCGAGCAGATGCAGGGCGAGGGCGTGACCTTCCATTGCGGCGTCAATGTCGGTGTCGACAAGAAGGTCAGCGAGCTGCTCGCCGAACATGATGCCGTGCTTTATTGCGGCGGTTCCGAAACGCCGCGCGCGGCCGGCATTCCCGGCGACGATCTCGGCGGCGTGCATGATGCGATGCCCTATCTGGTGCAGCAGAACAGACGCGTCGGCGGCGAGCCGATCCAGTCGGTCGCCTGGCCGTCGCATCCGATCATCGCCGGCGGCCAGCATGTCGTCGTCGTCGGCGGCGGCGATACCGCGTCCGACTGCGTCGGTACTGCCTTCCGCCAGGGTGCGGTGCGCGTCACCCAGCTCGACATCCGCCCGCAGCCGCCGGAGAAGGAAGACAAGCTTTCGGTCTGGCCCTACTGGGCGACCAAGATGCGCACCTCGTCCTCGCAGGCCGAAGGGGCGGAGCGTGAATTCCAGGTGGCGACACTCGAATTCATCGGCGAGGAAGGCCAGCTGACCGGCGTCAAGTGCTGCGAGGTCGACGAGAAGCGCAAGCCGATCCTCGGCACCGAATTCGTCATCCGCGCCGATCTCGCTTTCATCGCCATCGGCTTTGCCGGCCCGACGACCGCCGGCCTGGTTAAGGAATTGGACGGCCAGATGAAGATCGTCACCGACAGCCGCCGTTCCAGGAATGTCGAAGCCAATGACCGCGACTACAGGACCAGCGTCGACAGGCTCTATGCGGCCGGCGACGTGCGTCGCGGCCAGTCGCTGGTCGTCTGGGCGATCCGCGAGGGCCGCCAGGCAGCGCGTTCGATCGACGAAGCATTGATGGGGTCGACCGTACTGCCCAGCTGAGCCTCAGAGCGCTCTGCGATACCTAAGGGTTGATCGCTGTTGTCGTGTCGGGTGCGGCTGCCGCCGCAGCAGGCTGCGTCCGGGGTGGCCAGGAGAAATCGTCAGCGCGACCGGGCGAGGCATTCGGTGCCTTGCCCTCGACCACCAATTTTTCGCCGGGCAGATCCGGATTGGCCTTTGCCGGCGGTGCTGCGCCCAGGAGTTCGGAACCGCCATCGAGCGCCGGATCGCTGAGCAGCATCGGCGCGGTGCGGTCGATGACGATGGGCGCGGCAGCCGGCCCCGGCGCCTCGACGGGCGCGCCCGCCGGCGCGGTCGCCGGAGCCACGCCCCCGGGCGCGGCGAGGCCGAGAATCTTCATCAGCGGCTTTTCGGTATAGAAGGCGAGCTTGCGCTTGCCGGCCTTCGACACGTTGATGCCGTCATCGGCACGCAGCCGCACCGGCTGGCCGTTCATGTCGGGACCGCTGGTGACGAAGGCGCCGTTCTCGTCGACGAAGCCGTCCCAGACGTCGACGAATTCGCCGCCATGGTTTTCAGCCGCCAGATGGTAGATGTCGTTGAAGGCCAGCATGTCCGAAGTCATCTTCGGCACCCGGAACGCCGGCATGCCAACCCACAGGAAGGGCACCTTGGCGTCGGCGATGGCCTTGCCGAGTGCATCGGTGCGCCGCTCATACTCCTTGGTCCAGTTCTCGGACCGGGGCTGCTCGCGCACATCCCCCACCTTCATCTGCTGACGGTCGTTGGAGCCCAGCATGACGACCACGGCGGCCGGTTTCTCGGTCTCGATCAGCGTCTTGATCTGCTCGGGCCAGTTGTAGAAGTCGTCGCGCACGAAGCCGGATGAACCATTGCTGCGAACGACGATCCTGATGCCGGTGTTTTCGGCAAAGGCGGTGTCGAGGCCTTCGGCAAGCCCGGACGCCATGAAATCGCCGACCACCAGGACGGTGCGGGCATCCGGGACTTTCTCGGCGATCGGTGTTTGCGGTTCGGCCGGTGCACGCGGGACGCGGGGTTTGCGCGGCTTTGGTTTCGCCTTCTGGATGTTCAGCGGCGGCTCGATCCGCTCGCTGCGGCGCGGGAACAAAAGGTCGCGCAACGACCAGCCGCTGTTTTGCTGCTCCTGCGCCATGGCCGGCGCATGGAAGGCGCCAGCCACGCCGACGGCGAGCACGACGACGGCCAGAATCAGCACCGGCATGCGACGAACTAGCCCTGCGATGCGCGCAGCCGAAGCCAATCGTTTCCTCCATCCCTTGGCGCACTTCTTTGAAGAGTCGCGTCGACTTTTCGAAGGGACATTGCGCCAAACCAGATTGCTACAGTGTCCGTTGCGCGTCCGAAAGGCCGCGTGGCACCGCAGGTGGCTCTATTTCTGCCGGAGCCACTTCAGCACTTCCATGCTCGGATAGCCGTCCTGGGTCAAGCCAGCCTTGGCCTGGAAGGCCATGATGGCGGTCTTCGAGCCGTCGCCGATCTTGCCATCGAATTTGCCGTCGTAGAGGCCGTGCTGGGAAAGCCGTTTCTGCAGCTCCTGCCTTTCCTCGAAGGTGAGCTTGGTGAAAGGCCGCTTCCAGTCCTGCACGAGACCGCTGGAACCGGCGATTTCGTCGGCAAGAAGACCGACGGCAAGCGCATATTTGTCGGCATTGTTGTAGGCCTTGATGACCGAGAAATTCTTGATCATCAGGAATGCTGGCCCGCCACGGCCATCCGGCACTTTCAGCGTCGCCTTGTCGGAGCCGTTCTTGAACGGCTTGCCGTTGGCCCTGACGACGCCGAGCGCCTGCCATTGCGACAGCGTCTTCGAGCCGCCGGGAAGTTTGCCGGCAGGCAGAGTGACCTCATAGCCCCAGGTCTTGCCGGCCTGCCAGCCATTCTTCTTCAACAAATTGGCGGCGGTGGCCAGCGCATCGGGGATCGAATTCCAGATGTCGCGCTTGCCGTTGCCGTCCATGTCGACGGCATAGTGCAGATAGCTGGTCGGGATGAACTGGGTGTGGCCCATGGCGCCGGCCCAGGATCCACTCAGATGGCTTTCGTCGATGTCGCCGGTCTGCAGGATCTTCAGCGCGGCGATCAGCTGGGTACGGGCGAATTTCGCCCGTTTCGGATCGGCATAGGCCAGGGTCGCCAGCGAGCGCACGACGTTGCGCATGATGTCGTCGCGCTTGAGGATCTCGCCATAGTTCGATTCCATCGACCAGATGGCGAGCAGGATGTAGCGGTCGACGCCGAACCTCGCCTCGATCCTGTCCAGCCACGGCTTCCATTTCTTGGCCATCTGCTGACCGACGGCGACAGACTGGTCATGGACGCGGTTGTCGAAATAGTCCCAGGCAGGTGCGGTGAATTCAGGCTGCGTACGTGCCTTTTCCAGCACCACCGGGTCGATATCCTTGATGTCCCTGAAGGCCTGGTCGTAGAGGGCACCGGAAACGCCGCTCTGCACGGCGGTGGCGCGGAAGCCGGCGACCCACTGCCGGAAACCGGCATCGGCGAAAGCGGGGCCGGCAGGCATCAGCAGGGCGAGCGAGAGGCTGGCTGCCGCGATGACGCTGGTAAAACGTTTTGCGGCACTGCGAACGGACATCTTTTCCTCCTTCTCTGTGTCAGGAAAGACCATTCATCGCCGAACCAGGTTAGGAATTAGTTTACCATAGGTGCCGCCGGGAACGAAAAGACGCCTCAAAGCTTTACCGGTGAACGTTCCCCCCTCACTCGTCCAGTAATCCTCAATTCCGGCGTGAAAATGTCTTGAAAAGGGGGATTGCGGAGCAGGCCATCAAACGGATAATTGACAGCATGAAGAGAGTTCGCAAGGCAGTCTTCCCGGTCGCCGGTCTCGGCACACGGTTTCTCCCGGCCACCAAGGCCATCCCCAAGGAAATGCTGACCGTCGTCGACCGGCCAGTCATCCAGTATGTGGTGGATGAGGCGCGCGAGGCCGGCATCGAGCATTTCATCTTCGTCACCGGCCGCAACAAGGCCGTCATCGAGGACCATTTCGACGTCCAGTTCGAGCTCTATGACACGCTTGCCCAACGCGGCAAGGACGACCAGCTCGCCCGCCTGCAGCGCCTGCAGCCGGCGCCGGGGCAGACCAGCTTCACCCGTCAGCAGGTGCCGATGGGGCTTGGACATGCAGTCTGGTGCGCGCGCGAACTGGTCGGCGACGAACCCTTCGCCCTTTTGTTGCCCGACATGATCATGCAGTCGGAAAAGAGCTGCATGAAGGAGATGGTCGAGCTTTACCAGGAAACCGGCAACAACATCATCGCGGTGCAGGAATGCGACCCGGCCGAAGCCCACAAATATGGCATCGTCGGCCGCGGCGAGGACACGCATCACGGTTTCCGCATCACCGAGATGGTGGAAAAGCCGAAGACCGGCACCGCGCCATCCAACCTCTACATCAACGGCCGCTACATCCTGCAGCCCGAGATCTTCAAGATCCTCGAAGGCCAGGAAAAGGGCGCCGGCAACGAGATCCAGCTCACCGACGCGATGCTGAAGCTGGAAAAGCAGCAGCCCTTCTATGGCTACCACTATCAGGGCCGTACCTTCGATTGCGGATCGCCGGAAGGGTTCGTCGAGGCCAATGTCGCCTTCGCGCTGTGGCGCAGCGACATGAACGAGAACATGGCCGGCGTCATCCGCACGCTTCTCGACGAGCTGAAGCCATCAGAGCGCCGCGGCGCAGCCTTCTAGAGGCTATGTCGACATTCAGGTGATGCCGGCCTGCGAGCGACGGTTTCCTGCGCTTCCCTGCTCACCTACCCAAACGTACGCTCCGCTCCGGTTCTCGGAATCCATCGCTCTCGGCGCGGCCTGATCTGAATCTCAACATATCCTTGGCGTGCAGGCCTTAGCGCTGCACCTTCACGCCGAGGAAGATGCTGTTGGCGGTGTAGTCGCGGCCCGGCAGGTTGCTGGTCAGCTTCTCGGTCCTCACCCGGGTGGTCAGGCCGGCATAGCGGTTCAGCCACCAGGTCAGGCCGGCCTCGGCGCTCAAGGTCATGTCATGGCCGTCGACGCCGATATAGTCGCGCCAGTCCAGGCCAAGAGCCGCATTTCCGGTGAGGTTGGCGCGGATCTGCCGCTCGCCCGTCAAGCGGCCTGAATAAAGGATATCGCCGCTTTGGTCGGCGGTGGTGGTGGGCTCGACGGTGGTCTGGCCGGTCAGGCCGATCGTGGTGCCGCGTTCCGGCGACCATTTGAGGTCGGCGTTGACTGTCGCACCTGAGATCGCCTCCAGGCTGTTGTCGTCGATCGCCTCCCTCAGCCAGCCGGCGGAGAACTCGCCCGCCAGCTTCTCGCCCATGTCGAGCTCAAGGCCGGCGCGTGCGCCGAGCCGCGTCGAGGAGCGCTCGAAGCCTTCATTGTCGATGCGTTGATCATAGGTCCGGCGGCCGATCTCGATTTCGGTGAAGGGGGTGAGTGCGGGAGAAATCTCGTAGCCGGTGCGCAAGGTCGCCGTGTAGAGCGTGGAGTCGCGATCCTTCTGCGACAATGAGGTGCCGTCCGAGAGCTCGGCGTCGCCATAAAAGTCGTGGGTGACCGCGCCGGTCAACGCATAGTGCATCTTGCCGGCTTCCTTTTCGATGCCGAGGCTGCCATTGACGGTCTGCCGTAGCGGCTGCGTGTTGACGCCCGCAATGGCGTCCGGGGAGGAGGCCGATTCCGGCACGGCCTCGTAGCCGAGCTTGGCGATGGCGCGCAGCTCGTTGTCGAGATCGACGTTGAACTGGCCTTCGATGCGGCCCTGCTCATCATGGACCGGGTAGCCCGATACGGTTTCGCGGAAAAGGCCATAGCCGTCGATCGTCGCCGAGTTCTCGCGCCAGTCGGAGGCGGCGGAAAAGCGCAGCGCCGTCTCGGACAGCAGCGCCGACTTGCCCGCACTGCTCGAATCGCCGTTCGACGTGGCGGTCAGGCCCTGTTCGATCGTCGGCCGAATGACGAAAGAACCCCATTTGACGCCGGTGGCGGCAAACGGATCGTCCTCGGCCTTCTTGTCCTGGCCTTCGATGGAGGCGGTGCGCTCGGCGCCCGGGTCGAGCTTCTGCCGGTCGACGCTGTCGATGGTGACGGCGCGGCGGTTGGCCGCCTCCTGATCCGCTTCGGTGGTGTCGGCGTCATCCGTGGTAGACGCAGTGGTGTCCGTGGTCGCGGTTGCGCCCGTGGTCGCGGTGGCGCCCGTGGTGGAAGTCGACTTTTTCTTCTTCGACTTGTCGGCCGCCTTGGCCTTGGCCTGATCCGCCGCATTTTGGCTGGCAGTTGATGGTCGGCGACGAGGCTTTGGCGGTGTGGGGGTGTCGGCGGAGGTATCGTCGGTGGCAGAAGGCGGATCGAACACGCTGCCGGTCGCGGTTGCGGCGTCCGTGTCGTCAGGCACCGCGCCGGCGCTGGCCGGCAGGTAGGTTCGTGCCGGCGCATTGTCCTGGGCGGCGCTGGTCGGCGCCTGCTGGCCTTGGGCTGCCAGAGCCAGCTGTCTCGCCTTGCGCTGCTGGTCGGTCAGGATCGCCGTTTCGGAGACCTCGCCGCGCAGCTCCGTTTCTTGGGCATGGAGCGCCGTCGGGCGCAGCAAGGCAAGCATGCTGGTCGCCAGCAGCAAGGCGCAGGCGGCCTTGCCCTTTCGTCTTCCTGATTTTTCTGGCTGGCCCCCGGACATCGTCACCACTGCTTGCGCGGCGCACGCGCGCCATACTTACCGAACCGTAAACGGGGATGGTTAACGGAGCGTTGAGGCCGCCGCCCGCCAGCGGCCTCAAGTGCCGATTTGCAAAGGGTTTCATGCGGCGTGCGTTAAGCCTTTTGTTTGCATGCTTGTCGTTGTCCCGAACCACAGTGGGGCCATTTCTGTTGGACAGGCGGGCGGCAACGCGCTAATCGCATCAGCCATGCATGCGGGATCCCTGAATAAGAAGCCTTTGGACAGGCAAGCGTCGATCGCTTCGGCGCTGAGAACGGTGGCAACGGAGCAGGCCGGAGTCGCGGCCCTTGCCGAGGCACTCGAGAACGGACTGGCCGGGCCTTTCGCCCAGGCCGTCGAGATGATCTCGAAGATCGAGGGCCGGCTCATCGTCACCGGCGTCGGCAAAAGCGGCCATATCGGTTCGAAGATCGCGGCGACGCTGGCCTCGACCGGCACACCAGCCTTTTTCGTCCATCCCGCCGAAGCCAATCACGGCGATCTCGGTATGATTGCCAGGGACGATGCCATCATCGCCATGTCGTGGTCGGGCGAGAGCAGGGAACTGATGGGCATTGTCGCCTATTCCAGGCGCTTCTCCATTCCGCTTATCGCCATCACCGCCGGAGAGACATCGGCGCTTGCGCGGGCAGCGGACGTCGTGCTGCTGCTGCCCCGCGCGCCTGAGGCCTGTCCACACGGCCTGGCGCCGACGACCTCGACGCTGTTGCAATTGGTGATGGGCGATGCGCTGGCGATCGCCCTGCTCGAAGCACGCGGCTTCACGCCGGACCATTTCCGTACCTTCCATCCCGGTGGCCAGCTCGGCGCCAACCTGACGCAGATCCACGAGATCATGCATGTCGGCGACAGGCTGCCACTGGTGGTCACGGGCACCGGCATGCAGGACGCCATCCTGGAACTGTCGCGCAAGGGATTTGGTTGCGTGGCGATCACCGACGCTGACGGCGCGCTGGTCGGCATCATCACCGATGGTGACATCCGCCGCCACATCGGCAGCAATCTGCTGGCGATGACGGTGGATCAGGTGATGACAAAAGGGCCGAAGACGGCAACGCCGGACACGTTGGTGGCGACGGCGCTGCAGACGATCAACGATTCAGCCATCACCAGCCTGATGGTGGTGGAAGGCAGACGGCCGGTTGGATTGATCCACCTGCACGACCTGCTGCGCATCGGCGCGGCCTGAACGTTCAGACCGCCTCCACGGTCAATTCCAGATCCGTGTCGGCCGCAGCCGTCACCCGCACCTGCGTGCCGGCCGGCAGGTCCGGGCCGGAGACACGCCACAGCGTATCGCCAAGCTTGATTCGGCCACGCCCGTCCCGGATCGGTTCGGCAAGCGTCGCCATCCTGCCGACCATCTGCGCGCCGCGCCGGTTGAGCAGCGGTTGGTCGGTCGGGTCATTGCGACCACCGACCAGTTTCTTGCCGACATAGGCCGAGACCAGCGACAGCGCCAGGAAGGCAAGGACCTGGACCTGCCAGGTCCAGAAACCGGCATCCCAGATCAGCAGCGACACGGCGCCGATGATCAGGGCGGCGATGCCGATCCACAGCATGAAGATGCCCGGCGCGATGATTTCCATCACCAGCAGGACGAAGCCCAGAACCATCCAGTTCCACGGGCCGAGTTCGGAAATGATGCGGTCCAACATGGGAGTGTGTCCCTCAGTTCTCGCTCGGGCGAACCACGGGCGGGCGGGCGGCTTGCCGGGCGGCACCGGCCGTGCCTTCGCTGCGGAAGACTTCCTTGGCGATTTCGCCGATACCGCCAAGCGTGCCGATCAGCGACGAGGCTTCCATCGGCATCAGCACGATCTTGCTGTTGGTGGCCGTGCCGATCTTGCCAAGCGCTTCGGTGTATTTCAGCGCCACGAAGTAGTTCAGCGCTTGCACATCGCCCTTGGAGATCGCTTCCGACACCACCTGCGTGGCCCGGGCTTCGGCTTCAGCCGAGCGTTCGCGCGCCTCGGCGTCGCGGAAGGCGGCTTCCTTGCGGCCCTCGGCCTCGAGGATCTGCGACTGCTTGAGGCCTTCGGCGGCGAGGATCTGTGCGCGCTTGTTGCGCTCGGCGGTCATCTGCCGGCCCATCGATTCGATGAGGTTGGCCGGCGGGTTGATGTCCTTGATCTCGACGCGGGTGATCTTGATGCCCCACGGATGCGCCGCTTCGTCGACGACGCGCAGCAGGCGCTCGTTGATGGCGTCGCGGTTCGACAACAGCTCGTCGAGGTCCATCGAGCCCATGACGGTACGGATGTTGGTCATCGTCAGGTTGAGGATGGCGTTCTGCAGGCCGGCAACCTGGTAGGCGGCCTGTGCCGCATTGAGGATCTGGTAGAAGGCGATGCCGTCGACGCCGACGATGGCGTTGTCCCGGGTGATGATTTCCTGGCTCGGAACGTCGAGCACCTGCTCCATCATGTTCATCTTGGCGCCGATGCGGTCGACGAAAGGCGTGATGAGATTGAGGCCTGGGCTCAGTGTCTTGGTGTAACGGCCAAAACGTTCCACCGTATAATTGTAACCTTGCGGGATTGTCCTGATGCCTTTGATCAGAAGCACCAATACCAGAAGGGCAAGCGCACCAATTGCAATGCCGAAACCACTGAAATCCATTTGGCTCTCCCTCAGACGCAGGCTGCGAAAGCCATTCTCGCGCGGCCGGCTTCACCAAAGACTTAAGTCTGTTTCAGATGCGTTACAATCAGGTGATGAGGGATTGTTTGTGGGTTTGCGATCAGCGGTTGAAGGCAAACAGCCTTGCATCCGTGTCGTCCGGCCCATTGATCGAAGCAGAGACAATCTTGGAAGCGATCTGCGAGAAGATGAGGCCGTTGCCGCCATAACCCATGACTCCGGAGGTGCTGCTCAACGGTCTCAGACCCAGCCGGACAGTTCGCGCCGCACCATTGCCTCGATCACCGCCATGCCCTCGGCGCTGTCGTTGAGGCAAGGAATGTGGGCGAAGTTCTTGCCGCCGGCGTGGTGAAAGGTCTCGGCCGCCTCGCGACCGATCTCGTCCAGCGTCTCGATGCAGTCGACCGAAAAGCCGGGATTGACGATGGCGATCGACTTGACGCCGTCCCTGCCCAGTTTCTCCACGGTCTTGTCGGTGTAGGGCTGCAGCCATTCCTGCGCGCCGAAGCGCGACTGGAAAGTGGTGATCAGCCTGTTCTCGCTCCAGCCGAGCTTTTCGCGCAGCAGACGCGTCGTCTCGAGGCAATGCGCATGGTAGGGATCGCCCTTGTCGGAATAGGGTTTCGGGATGCCGTGATAGGAGGTGATGACCACTTCCGGTTCGAAATCCAGCGTCGCCAGATGCCGCTCGATCGAACACGCGAGCGCTTCGATGTAAACCGGCTCGGCATAGTAAGGCGGCACGCTGCGGATGGCGGGTGCTGCCCGCATTGTCATCAAGGCGCGAAACAGCTGATCGTTGGCGGTGGCCGTCGTCGTCGCCGAATATTGCGGATAGAGCGGGAACGAAAGAATGCGGTCGCAGCCCTTTTCGACCAGCCCCTGGGCGACGCTCGCGGTTGAAGGATTGCCGTAGCGCATCGCCCAATCGACGACGACATCGGGCAGGTCGCGCAACGCCTCGGCCAGCTTTTCGCCCTGGGCGCGGGTGTAAGTGCGCAGCGGCGACTCGTTCCTCTCCCGGTTCCATATCCGGGCGTAGTTCGCGCCCGACGTCTTCGGCCGCCTGGTGAGCACCAGCCCATAGAGGATCGGATACCAGATCGCCCTGTTGAGCTCGATGACGCGCGGATCGGACAGGAATTCCCGGAGATAGCGCCACATTGGCTTGAAATCGGTGCCGTCCGGCGTGCCGAGGTTGACCAGCATGACACCGATCTTGCCAGCCTTGACCGGCGGATGCCCGGCGGGCAACGGGCCGCCGGCCTTCGCGGCTTTGGGATCGGCAGGGGTGGAAAGCGTCATAAGGGTTCTCCAGGAGACGCGAACCTAACCATCTTGCGCGCGCTTTCAATGCAGCGTCTGGCCGCACCTTAGCCTGAAAGCAGAAAACCCGCCCGGTTTCCCGGGCGGGCGCTGTCGTCGAAAGGGGCGAAGCGACGTTACTTTGCCGGGATGGTCAGGGTTGCGCCAAGCGCAAGCCGGTGAGGCCTTTGGCCCTTGTTGGCCTCATAGATCAGTTTCCATTTGGTCGCGTCGCCATAGGCCTTCTTTGCCAGGTCCCAATAGGTATCACCGGCAACGATCACATGGCTGCTTTCGGCGGGCGCGGCCTCGGCGGGCTTTGCCGGTTCGGCGGGGGCAGGTGCTGCGGGAGCAGGCGCAGCTTCGGCCGGCTTTGCAGGCTCGGCCGGCGCGGCAGGTGGCGCGGGTGGGGCTGGCGCTGTCTCTGTCGATATCGCCGGCGGCGTGTTGGCGATATCGCCCGAGTTGGCCGGCAATTCAGGCATTGCAGGCGCCGCCTCCGCAGGCTTGGCAGGCTCCGCCGCCGGTGCAGGGGCGGCCTCGGCGGGCTTTGCCGGTTCGGCAGGCTTGGCAGGCTCCGCTGCCGGAGCCGCAGGCGCTGCCGCGACGGTCGCGGCGATCTCCGTGATGCGGCCGTCGAGCTTCGGCGTGTAGGGCCGGTGCGCGCCGAGATAGTCGGCAACCACCTGTTCGAGGCCCGGACCGTAGTCATAGGCGTTCTTGGCCTTGTCGGCGAAGATCTTGTAGCCGTCGCCGCCCTGGCGGACATAGTTGTTGGTGGCGACGAGATAGTCCTTGTCCGGATTGATCGGCGTCCAGGTGCCGCCTTCCATCACTTCGACCGACTTGACGCGGCCTGCATTGGGCGCAACCGACTTGTCGAAGGAATATTTCAGGCCGGCGACCTGCGGGAAGCGGCCGGCGCCGTCCTCGATCTGGCTGAGGCCGTTCTCGAGGCCGGCCACCAGGTCCTTGCCGGAAATCTGGAAGGTGGCCAGCGTGTTCTGGAACGGCAGCACGGTCAGCACCTCGCCCATGGTGACGGTGCCCTTGTCGATCGAGGCTCGCAGCCCGCCGCCATTGGAAATGACGATCTCGACGCCCTGTCCCTTGACGCGGTCGAGGATGGCGTCGGAGACGAGGTTGCCCATCGCGCATTCACGGGTGCGGCAGTTCTCGCGGCTGCCGTCGATCGCGTCGGTGGTCTCGGCTACTTCCTTGTTCTTCAACGCTTCGATCGGCGCGCCAAGCTCCTTGATGCGGGCGAGCGCAGCCGGGTCGGGGGTGATCGACTTGTCGAGATAAATCGGGTCGCCGCTGGCCGATTTGACAACGCCATTGTCGTCGAACACCACCTTGAACTCGCCAAGATATTTGGAATAGGACGCCGCCTGCACGACCGGCACCTTGTAGCCGTCAGGATTGTCGACCATCGTCGGATAGGGGCCTTCCGCCTTCGGGTCGGTGTTCGACAGAAGCGAATGGCTGTGACCGCCGACAACCACATCGATGCCCGGGATCTTGGCAATGACGTCGCGCTCGCGCCTGTAGCCGATATGGGTCACGGCGATGATCTTGTTGACGCCTTCGCCTTTCAGCTTCTCGACCTCGGCGGTGATCGACTTGACGTCGTCCTCGATGGTGATGTTGGGGCCGGGGGAAGCGAGTTCGGGCGTGTCGTTGGTCACCGCGCCGATGATGCCGATCTTCTGGCCGCCGACCTCGACGACGATCGACGGCTTGACGCGATCGCCGAGCTTGGATTGCGCGTTGGCCTTCACATTGGCGCCGAGCACCGGGAACTTGATCATGTCGAGGAACGGCGCCAACGCCGTCTCGCCATCGTCGAATTCATGGTTGCCGAGCGCCATGGCGTCGAACTTCATCTCGTTGAGGAATTCGCCTTCGACCTTGCCTTTGTAGGTCGTGTAGAACAGCGATCCCTGGAAGTTGTCGCCGGCGCTGAGCAGCAGCACGTTCTGGCCTTCCAGCTTCTTGCGTTCCTGGGCGATCGCGGTGATCAGCCGGCCCGCGCCGCCGATGCACTCGCCCTTGGTCTCCTCGTCGGCCGAGCAGGTCGATTCATATTTGTTGTTGCCTTCGATGCGGCTGTGCCAGTCGTTGATGTGCAGGATGTTCAGAGTGTAGTCGGCAAAGGATGCGCCGGCTGACAGACCGAGCGTGGAGGCAGAGAGGGCGGCAATGGCAGCAAGTTTCTTCATCTTCGTCTCCCGGAAAGCTGATCAGAGGCGTTTAGCGCTCTTGCTTGACTGGAACATAACAGTCGGCGTTTTGGCCATGTTCCCATCGCGCTCCAGATGACGCAAGCGGAAATCCGGGGACTTTTGCCGGCATAAAAAAGGACGGCGGCCATTGGCCGCCGTCCCTGGGGAAGCGAATGATCGCCGGTTCAGGTGCGCCGTGTCAGCACGAAGTTCTGCCCGCTGGAGCTGGTGCAGTTGAGCTGGCTTGTCGACACCATCAGGCAGTTGAAGCTGACCGCGGTCTGGCGGATCAGCGACGTGCCATTGATCTGCACCGACGTGGCGCCGGTCATGGTGTAGCTGCCATCGGCAAGCTTCTGGCCGGTGTCGGTGGCGACGGTCGTGAAGGTGCCGCTGGCGAAGGTCGAAAGGCCGGTGCCCTTGGCATCGATCCAGGAGCCTTCGACGCCTTTCGGCGAAGCCGCCATCGGCGGTTCGTCGGGGCCGCTGGTCGCACAGGCAGCAAGCATCGTCGCAATGGCACCCGCCACACTCATCGAAAGAACTTTGCGCGCAATAGTCATATGAAAATCCTCTCCTCAGTCCGCACCCCTTCAATCGCCCGATTTCCAGGCGATTGCAAGGCAATGGAGTATCCCGAGCAGGCCGCTATCGGACGAGGATGTTGCGGAATTGCCACGGATCGCTGCGGTCGAGGTCTTCCGCGAACAGGCCGGGCCGATTGTCGAGGGGCGTCCAGTCGGTGTAGTGGCCCTTGACCGGCCCCAGATATTGGGACTGCACTTCGAGGCAGCGCCTGTAGTCCATCTCGTCGGCCTCGACGATGCCGGCCTCGGGGTTTTCCAGAGCCCAGACCATGCCGGCGAGAACCGCCGATGTGACCTGCATGCCAGTGGCGTTCTGATAGGGCGCCAGCTTGCGCGCGTCGGCCAGCGACAGATGCGAGCCGTACCAGTAGGCGTTCTTGTCGTGGCCGTAGAGCAGAACGCCAAGCTCGTCGACGCCGTCAACCAGCTCGTTCTCGTCGAGCACGTGATAAGCCGCCTGTGCCTTGCCGGCGGCGCCGAAGATCTCGTGCATCGACAGTACGGCGTCGTTGCAGGGATGGTAGGCATAGTGGCAGGTCGGGCGGTAATGCACCTTGCCCTTCTTGGAGCGCACGGTGAAGAAATCGGCGATCGAGATCGCCTCGTTGTGCGTCACCAGGAAGCCGTATTGCGGTCCGGGCGTCGGGCACCATGAGCGCACACGCGTGTTGGCGCCGGGCTGCTCCAGGTAGATGGCGGCCTTCGAGCCATGCTTGTGCTTCCTGGCGTTCTTCGGCATCCATTTCTCATGCGTGCCCCAGCCGAGCTCGGCCGGCTGCATACCTTCCGAAACAAAACCTTCGACCGACCAGGTGTTCCAGAATACATCCATCGGCTTCGGCTTCTTGGTGCGCTGGGTGTCGCGCTCGGCGATGTGGATGCCCTTGATCCCGGCCTTCTTCATCAGCTTGGCCCAGCCCTCGCGGTCGTCCTGCGTGGGCTCCGAAAACTCGAGGCCGAGATCGGTGGCGAGGTTGACCAGCGCTTGCTTGACGAACCACGAGACCATGCCGGGATTGGCGCCGCAGGTGGAGACCGCCGTCGCGCCGCCGGGCTTGTCGTGCTTTTCCTTGATCATCGCTTCGCGCAGCGCATAGTTGGTGCGGCTGGCATTGTCGGCCTTGGCATCGAAATAGAACCCAAGCCATGGTTCGATGACAGTGTCGATGTACAGCACGCCGAGCTTGCGGCACAGCCGCATCAGATCCACCGAGCCGGTATCGACCGACAGGTTGATGCAAAAGCCCTGGCCGCCGCCACCGGTCAGAAGCGGCGTCAAAAGCTTCTTGTAGTTCTTCTCGGTCACCGCTTCCTGGACGAAGGCGATGCCGCGCTCGTCGAGCAGCTTGCGATCGGTGTCGCGCGGGTCGATGACCGTCATGCGCGACTTGTCGAACTTGAAATGGCGTTCGATCAGCGGCAGCGTTCCCCGGCCGATCGAGCCGAAGCCGATCATCACGACAGGGCCGGTGATCTCGCCGTAAACGGGCCAGTTTTCGGTCGCCATTTTTTCGAGCACTCCTTCAAAACCCAGGAAACTGGGAAAACACACACAAAACCGGGCATTTTTGCCCGGCGGCCATGCGCTACATCACAGATCATTGTCACAAACCAGCGAAAAGCGCCAACCGGAGGCTACGCGTCATTGGCCATGTGGTTAAGGACGGCGATCAGCCGGTCGCGGTCCGATGTCAGGCCCTTGTAGTCGAGCTGGGCGAGATCGAGCGCTTCGAGCTGCGCGGCGAAAGACGCTGCGAGCTTCGCCCGATCCGGATGCCGCGCGAGCACGGCGAGCGGGTCGAGATGGATGCGAATGGTGAACAGGATATCGCACGAGACCGGCAGTTTGCGCAGCGTCTGCCGTTCGACGCGGATGAAGGCATGGGCGCCGACGTCGCCATCCGGAAACCGCGACGGGCGGTTGGTGGCGCGGTCGGTGCGCTGCAGATCGGAGAGCGGATGGTAGAGCGCGTTATCAGACTGGATCGACCAGTTGTAGCGCTCGACCGCCTGGCCCTGAAGACCGTCGAACATGCGGTTGATCAGTTCGGCCGGGCGGGTGCCCGGACCGAAACCCGGCACCGGCGCGTGGATATCCTGCAGCGGCCGACCGAATTTCTCGACCAGCAGCCAGGATGAGGGAAAGCACAGCGAGCCGGCGACGAGCCGCCAGCCGCTGTCGTTGCGGCGCATCAGGATCAGGTCTTCCTGGATGAGCAGGGAGGCGGCGACGAGCGGTGCGTCGCCGAGACCGGAAGGGATGGTGAAATGGCTCTCCGTGCCCACGGCCTCGACGCCCGCGGCGGTGCGCCGATAGGTGTCGGGAAATCTTTCCGGCAGATGCGCGCCGAGCAATTCGAGCACTTCCTGCTGGGCGTCCCGCGTGCCGTCCTCCTCGACGAAAACCCGCTCGGGGATTTCGGCATAGAGCCGGCGCTTCTCGGCGAGATACGGCAGCAGATGGTCGTCGACCTCGATCCAGTCTGCCGGATCGAGCGGCTTCAGCCCGATGCTGAACAGTTTTGACGAGTCGTCATAGGGCGTGTGAGTCGGCAGCGCCTCGGCCAAGCTCATGCTTCCCTGAATGTGTCCAGGCCGGCGGTGGTCATCCGCGCCAGGAACTCGATGACTTCATAGTCGGCCGCGTTTGCCATGGCGAAGGGATCCGCTGCCAGCCTGGCGTCGAGGACTTCGCGCGGGCATTGCGCGATGATGATGCCGCCGGTTCTCGGTTTCTTCGGCCCGGAGGCGACGAAGATGCCGTCCGCATAGCAGGCCTTCAGCCATTCGACATGCGCCGCCTGCAAGCGATCGATCTCGGTCAGCGGCACCTTGTAGTTCAGCGAAACGACGAACATAGCATTCTCCCGGTCATGCCAATTTTGCGGGAATCAAGCCGCGCAGCGAATTGCCGACGAACAGCGCCTTGGCCGACCGCAGATCGCCGTAGCTGTAGATCGCTTCGCGGGCGCGGCCTTCATCCAGAAGCTCGGCGCGCAATACGCCAGGCAGCAAGCCGCAGTCGAGCCGCGGCGTCGCCAGCATGCCATCGCCAAGATCGGCGAAGACATTGGTGATGGTGCCTTCGCAGATCTCGCCGCGCTCATTGGCCAGCAGCACCTCGTCGGCCTGGGTGATGAGATATTCGGAGCGGGCGTGGCTGTAGAGCTGGCGCCGGCTGGTCTTGTGGCGCAGCAGCGTGTCGTGCGAATCGAGCCTTGTCCGCGCCAGCCGCAGCGTCCAGACCTTGTCGGCGGCGAGCGGTTCATAGGGCTGTGCCGAGGCGGTCGCTTCGCCGTCGCGCGACAAAGCGAGGCGCGTGCGCAACGCGATGCCGGATCCGCTGACCGCATCGCCGAGCACCTCGCCGATCCTTTGCGGGTCGCAGGCAAAGCCGAGTTCCGCTGCCGAGCCATAGAGGCGGGCAAGGTGGCGATCGAAGCGCAGGAAGCCCGAGCCGGGTTCCCAGCGCATGGTCTCGATCAGTTGGAAGTCGGCGGTGTTCCCGTCGCGAAGCGCGCTTTCAGCAGACACTCCTGATACTCCTCCTCAGCCGTCGAATCGAAGACGACGCCGCCGCCGACATTGTAGACGGCCTCGCCGCCGGAAAAGAGCGAGATGGTGCGGATCGCCACGGAAAAGCGCATCGTGCCGCCGGGCGCGATCCAGCCGATGGCGCCGCAATAGGTGTCGCGCGGCGTGCCTTCCAGATCGTGCAGGATTTCCATGGCACGGATTTTTGGCGCGCCGGTGATCGAGCCGCACGGAAACAGCGCCGCGAAGATCTGACGGATGCTGAGACCCGGCAGCAACTTCGCCCTGACGTCGCTCACCATCTGGTGGACGGTCGGATAGGTCTCGATGCGGAACAGCGCCGGCACCTCCAGCGTACCGACCTCGCTGATCAGCGAGATATCGTTGCGCAGGAGATCGACGATCATCCGGTTTTCGGCCTGGTTCTTCTCGTCGTTGCGCAGGAAGATCTTCTGCCGCTCGTCCTCGACCTTGGTGGCGCCGCGCGGTGCGGTACCCTTCATCGGATGCGTCTCGATCATGTCTGAGGCGTCGATCTCGAAGAACAGTTCGGGCGAGCGCGACAGCACGATGGGATCACCGAGCGCGACCAGCGCGCCATATTTCACCGGCTGGCGTTCGGTCAGCGCATCGAAGGCGGCGAGCGGGTCACCCGACCATTGCGCATGAATGGGAAAGGTCAGGTTGCCCTGGTAGCAATCGCCTTGCCTGATGTGCTGGTGCAGCCGCGAGAACCGCTTCTCGTAGTCCTCGAGCGACCATGTCGCCCGGGCATCGAAGATCGGGCCATTGGTCGCCGCTGCGTTGCGGGGCGGCACCGCCTCTTCGACCGGCGCATCGAAAACCCCCAGGCAGACCAGCGGGGCACGGCGTTCGCCCGGCAGCAAGGGAACAAGCTTGGGTTCGAGCAGGTAGCCCGCTTCATAGGAGAAATAGCCGGCCAGCCATTTGCCGGCGTCGTGCGCGGCTTGCGCCGCCGCCAGCGCCGGCAGGAAATCCTTTGCCTCATGCGCCACGATGATGTCGGCCGGCCGGTCGAAAACGAGCTGGTGCGCGCTTTCGTCGTTGCGGAAAATTGCGGCGGGCAGGGACATGGGACTCGGATGCTGCGGTCAATGAAGCCGTCGACCGCTCTATATGGGGGGCCGCTCGCGCGCAATCGAGGGAACGGCACGCTGCCACTCAAAGCCGACCTTTGGGCCGACCTCCGGACCAACCTTGGGGTCGATATCGCGGCCAAAAACAAACGGCGGCGCCTTGGGCGCCGCCGTTTGTAATAATCTTGCTTCCGCCACTCAGGTGTTGCTGGCGGTTCCCGCTGTCGGAAACTGCTTGGCGAACTCTGTTTCGTCGCCGGCGGCAAGCAGCTTGGCCTGTTCGATCCAGCGTTCGCGCGCGATGCGGCCGTCGAAGTTCATGACATCCTCAATCCGCTTGATATCGGCGGCTGTCCAGGCGGCGATCTGGGCGAAACTGGTGACGCCTTGTGCCTTGAGCAGCTTCTCGTTGACCGGACCGATGCCGATCAGCCGGCGCAGATTGTCCGGCTTGCCAGATGCTGGTTTGGCCGCCGTGGCTTTTGCCGGTGCTGCCGTTTTTGGCGCGGCGGTCGCCTTTGGGACGCTGGCTTTGGGTGCGCTGGTCTTCGCGGCGGGCGCTGCCTTGGCCGCCGCCGGCTTCTTTGGCGCCGGTTTGGCCGCTGCCGGTGCCGATTTGGCCGCGGCTGGCGTTGACATCAAGGCAGCCGGCGCCTGGCTCGCGGCCTTTGCCGCACCGGTTCCGGCAGCGGGCGTTGCCTGCGCTTCGCGCAGCCGGCGCTCAAGGTCGGCGCGGGTCTTGCCGCATGCATCGAGTTCACCGGTCAGGCGGTCGCTGTCGGCGCGCAGCCTGTCGCGCTCGCTGCGCGTGCGGTCGAGGTCGCCGCGCAAGCTGTCGAGTTCACCGCGCTGGCGTCCCCAGAGGAACCAGCCCACCAACACGCCTACCAGGAATGCCAGGAGCATGTAGAAAAAAGTGCCCATTGTCTCTCTCCAGTCAGATCCGTCTGCCGTGGCATGGGTTCATGACCTTCGGCGAAGGACTACTCGATGGTATTCCGCGGTTCGCAGAACAGCCGGCTTCGGTTCGAGCTGTCGGCGATCGGCTTTGCCTGCCATGGCCAACGGCCGTTGTCGCGTTCGCCAAAGCGCCGCAGTCGGCTGAGACTTTCCCTCGCCGATCCGCATGCGCTCCGGCTGAGCTTGGAACGAAGGCTATCATAGAGCTTGTGGAAAGCTATCGGAAAAACTTCCATGGAGAGTACTTCAAGAACAGATATTTAGGCCAGAATAAGCCGTTCCCAACATGCATCCCGGCTAAACTGTTCTGCGAGCAGATGAGACCTACGGGCGCGTTTCAAGCGTCGAGTGTTTCCAGCTCGTCGATGAGGCCGCTGATGACGCCAAGCCCGATCTGCCAGAAGGCGGGATCGGTAGCATCAAGGCCGAAGGGCGCCAGAAGCTCGGAATGATGTTTGGTGCCGCCGGCGCGCAGCATTTCGAAATACTTGTCCTGGAAGCCGCGCTCGGCATTCTGGTAGACCGCGTAAAGCGAGTTCACCAGGCAGTCGCCGAAAGCATAGGCATAGACGTAGAAGGGCGAATGGATGAAGTGCGGGATGTAGGTCCAGAACACCTCGTAGCCTTCGCGCAGCTTGATCGCCGGCCCGAGGCTTTCGGCCTGCACTTCCAGCCAGAACTGGCCGAGCCTGTCGGAGGTCAGTTCGCCATTCTTGCGCTCGGCATGCACCTTGCGCTCGAATTCGTAGAAGGCGATCTGGCGCACGACCGTGTTGATCATGTCCTCGACCTTCTGGGCGAGCATGGCCTTGCGCTCGCGCCTGTCGGTGGTCTGGTCGAGCAGCGAGCGGAAGGTCAGCATCTCGCCGAAGACGGATGCCGTCTCGGCCAGCGTCAGCGGCGTCGAGGCCATCAGCGCGCCCTGGCCGCTGGCCAGCACCTGATGCACGCCGTGGCCAAGCTCGTGCGCCAGCGTCATCACATCGCGCGGCTTGCCCATGTAGTTGAGCAGGACATAGGGGTGCGCCGACGGCACGGTCGGATGCGAGAAGGCGCCGGGCGACTTGCCCGGACGCACCGGCGCGTCGATCCAGTTGCGGTCGAAGAAGGTCCGCGCGATCTCCGCCATGTCGGGCGAAAAGCGCTGATAGGCGGACAGGACGGTGTTCCTGGCCTCGTCCCAACCGATGATCGCCTGGGGCGTGTCCGGCAACGGCGCGTTGCGGTCCCAGTGGTTCATCACCTCCATGCCCAGCCAGCGCGCCTTCATCGCATAATAGCGGTGCGACAGGCGCGGATAGGCGTCGCGAACGGCGGATGCGAGGGCATCGACCACACCGCGCTCGACGCGGTTGGCGAGATGGCGTGAATCGGCGATGTCCTCGAAGCCACGCCAGCGGTCGGAAATCTCCTTGTCCTTGGCCAGCGTGTTGGTGATCAGCGTGAAAGTGCGCAAATTCTTGCGGAAGGTCGCTGCCAGCGCCTCGGCAGCCCGGCGGCGCACCTCGCCGTCGGCATCCTGCAAGCGGTTTAGCGCCGGCTCCAGCGTCAGCTCCTCGCCGTCGATGTCGAAGCGAAGGTCGGTCATCGTCTCGTCGAACAACCGGTTCCAGGCGCCGCGTCCGGTGATCGATTTTTCGTGGAAAAGCTGCTCGACGCGGTCCTCGAGCTGGTAGGGTTTGTCCTTGCGCAGATCGAGCACCCAGGGCCGGTAGTGGCCGAACGCGGGATCGGCGGCAAGCGCGCCTTCGATCGCGCCGTCGTCGATCAGGTTGAGTTCGAGCGCAAAGAACAGAAGGTGCGCGCTGGCGTCGGTCATCTTCTCCTGGATGTCGCCATAGAGCTTGGCGCGCTGCGGATCGGCGGTGTTTCCGGCATAGACCAGCCCCGCATAGGAGACGATGCGGCCAATCAGTTCCTCCAGTGCCTCGTAGGCGACAAGCGCCTCGCCCAGCCTGCCGGCGCTGCCGCGCTCGGCCTCGGCGGCCAGCGTACCCTTCCAGCGGGTCTCGAAGCTGATCGCATCGGCGGCGGCCTTGACGATGTCGCGCTTCAGTTCCGGCGCATCCATGCCGGCATAGAGATCGGCAAGGTTCCACTCCGGCAGGTCGCCAAGCTCGGCCGCGCCCTGACCGGACGCTCGCGCCGTCAGCCGCCGAGCAGAAACCATGTGCCCAGAAACCATGTGCATTGCCGATACCTTCCGTGGCCGAGGTTCAGGGGGAAACGAGAAGCCGGTCAAATCCTAAGGAATTCATTCACCGGGTTTTTTGAAACCTTATTTAGAACCCTGTGCCAAGATGGCCCACAGGGCAGAATTCCTCGGGCGGGCACAGTCGTATCAGTCATGACAGGTTCCATACTCATAGTCGATGACGATCCCGTGCAGCGCCGGCTGCTCGAAGCAGCCGTGACGCGGTTCGGTTATACGGCAACCGTCGTCGATGGCGGCGCGGCCGCGCTCGATGTTCTCGACGGGCCAAGCGCCCGCGAGGTTTCGGTGGTCATCCTCGATCTGGTCATGCCCGGTCTCGACGGCATCGGCGTGCTGAAGGCGATGCGCGAGCGCGACATAAATGTCCCGACGATCGTGCAGACCGCCCAGGGCGGCATCGAGACCGTGGTTTCGGCAATGCGTCACGGCGCCTTCGATTTCGTCGTCAAGCCGGCCTCTCCCGACAGGCTGCAGGCGTCGATTGCCAATGCGCTCAAGGTCGAGGCAGTCGAGGGCGAGGTCAAGCGCACGTCGCGCCGGCGTGGCGGGCTTTTGACCTTCAAGGACATGGTCACGCACAGCCCGGCCATGGACAGGGTGATCCGCCTTGGCCAGAAGGCGGCGGCATCCAACATCCCGATCCTGATAGAGGGCGAGTCCGGCGTTGGCAAGGAACTGGTGGCGCGCGCCATCCAGGGCAGCGGCGACCGCCGCTCGAAACCCTTCGTCACCGTCAATTGCGGCGCCATTCCCGACAATCTCGTCGAATCGATCCTGTTCGGCCACGAGAAGGGCTCGTTCACCGGCGCCACCGATAAGCACACCGGCAAGTTCGTCGAGGCGCATTCGGGAACGCTGTTTCTCGACGAGATCGGCGATCTGCCACTCGACGTGCAGGTCAAGCTGCTGCGCGCCGTGCAGGACGGCGAGGTCGACCCGGTCGGCGGACGCTCGACCGTCAGGGTCGACATCAGGCTGATTTCGGCGACGCACCGCAACCTCCTGCAGCAGGTCAAGGACGGCAAGTTCCGCGAGGATCTGTTCTATCGGCTGAACGTCTACCCGATCTTCGTGCCGCCGCTGCGCGACCGCCGCGACGACATCCCTTATCTGGTCACGCATTTCATGGAGAAGGTGGCGCCAGCCGACCCGCGTCATCGCCTGCAAGGCATTTCGGCCGCAGCCCTTGCCGTGCTGCAGGCCTATGACTGGCCGGGAAACATCCGGCAGCTCGAAAATGCCGTCTTCCGGGCCTCGGTGCTTTGCGAAGGCGATGTGCTGACCCCGGAGGACTTCCCGCAGATCCGGGCGCAAGTGGAAGGCACCGTCAATCTCGACGCCGATGGCGTTTCGCCGTCTGCGTCCGCGCCGCTGGACACGGAGCCGCGCGACGAGGAAGCCTTGCACGGCGAGGGTGGCTTGCGGGGTGAAGGTGTCTTGGCGACCGAGCCCGATCCGCCGGCCAGGCTGCAGCCCCGCTTCGGCACGTTGCGGGCACTCGACGAACGCGGCAATGTGCGTGCGCTGGCCGATGTCGAACTCGAGATGATCAAGCTTGCCATCGATCACTACAACGGCCAGATGAGCGAAGTCGCCCGCCGCCTCGGCATCGGCCGCTCGACGCTTTATCGCAAGCTCAAGGAATACGGCATCGACCCGGAGACCGGCCGCGTCGATCGGCTCGCTTCCTAAGGTGTGTTGACCTGAATCTTAACACACCTTAGAGCGCATAATCTCTTCCGAAAACCAGTTCCAACCATTGCTTTGCCGACCTTCGGTTCGGGATTCATGCTTCGGCCGCAAGGCCGGAGCCAGCTTGCGATGCCAGAATGCGCCCTGTATCGGGTTTCGGCGGGAATGTGGCGGGCCTATGGACAGGCCTGTTCACGCATTAAGGCTGGCGGTAACAGATCGTGTTTCGGAAAAAGGCGGAAACATGATCTAAACCAGCGGTTTACCAAGAAACCCGGTGAACAATTTTTGACGGGATATCGCCACGGTGTTACCGCATTTTGGCTTCAATAAGCGATGATTAACCATTAGGATCGATATTCGGATGTGAAAACGACACATCCGTTTGGGCAAATCCGGGGACAAACGGCAGCCTGCAGGGCCTTTTGATTTGAACAGAATCGAACGACACACAAACGGGCGGCACCATCACGTGAGCGTCTGGCCGAAATGGCTGGCGGCGTTGATTGTCGCATTTGGTTTTGTTGCCGCGGCTGCAACTGGCGCCAGCGCCGAAACACGTTCGCTGAAGCTCTATCACCTCCACACCCACGAGAAGGCCGAGATCGTCTACAAGCGCAATGGCCGCTACGTTCCGGAGGGTCTCAGGAAGATCAACATCATTCTGCGCGACTGGCGCCGCAACGAACCGACCAAGATGGATCCGCGCCTGCTGGATCTGGTCTGGGAAGCATATCGGGAAAGCGGTGCCACGGACTACATCCAGGTCGTCTGCGGCTATCGCTCGCCGTCGACGAACTCGATGCTGCGCAGCCGCAGCAGGGGCGTCGCCGAGAAGAGCCAGCACATGCTCGGCAAGGCGATGGACTTCTACATTCCCGGCGTGCCGCTGAAGAAGCTGCGCAACATCGGACTCAAGATGCAGGGTGGCGGCGTCGGCTACTACCCGACGTCCGGTTCGCCGTTCGTCCATATGGATGTCGGCAATGTGCGCCATTGGCCCGGCATCAGCCGCCAGGAACTGGTCAGTCTGTTCCCCAATGGCAAGACGCTGCATGTGCCGAGCGACGGCAGGCCGCTGCCCGGCTTTGAGCAGGCGCTCGCCTCCTACAAGGCGCGCAAGGGTTCAGGCGCGCCGGCCATCGAGCTGGCCAGTGCCGGCGGCAGCAGCAAGAAATCAGGTGGGTTCCTGTCGGCTTTCTTTGGCGGCGGCGACGACGAGGCCGACGACAGCGCCGATGTCGAGACCGCTTCGGCGGCACCTCCGCCCAAGGCTAGAAACCTGAAGCCGGCTGCGGCGGCCAAGACCAGCAACCTCCCGGGCATCGCCATCGTGGCGCCGGAGAATGCACAGCGTGCCGAGGTTCCGCAGGTTGCCGAGGAGCAGGCTCCGGAGCCGGAAAAAGATACGCCGGAGACGATCATCGCGGCGCTGCCAGCCCGCAGCATTCCGCTGCCTGATTTTGCACCGCGGCCGAAAGCCGATGTCGGCGCCCAGCCGCCTGAGAATGCTCCTTTTGCCATGGCGGATGCGACAGCGGCTGCGGATGCTACAGCCACCACCGAGCAGGCCGTGGCGACCGCACATGCGCCGGCGAACGTGCCTTTCGGCATGGCCGATTCGTCGGCCGCACCGGACCCGGCCCAGGTCGCTGTCAACAATATACCGTTGCCGACATGGCGCCCCGACAATTCGCTGCCGGCGGCTCTGGCTCCGCCGCCCAGCAAGGACGTGCTGATGGCGCTGGCGGATACGGCTGAGCGCGGCAGCGCCGCGGCCGACGCCTTCTCGGTGCTGCCCAGCGCGCGGCCCGATAGCAAGCCGGATGCGGTCAAGGCCGTGCTTGACGAGGCCAATGCCCAGATCGGCAGTGCGGCCGACGCGTACCATGTCGCGTCCTTGACCTTGTCCGAGCCGCGTTCGGCCTTCAACGATCCGTCGGGCGCCGATGCCGCATCGCCGCGCGAGGCTGTCGTTGCCCGCCCGGCCGGTTCCGATCCGGCCGCCGCGATCGGCGCTGGCGTGAAGACGACGCGCAAGGAATCGAGAGCCACCGCCCGCGACCTGAAGCCCGGCCCCAAGGCCATGGTGATTGCCGCAGCGCCGCAGGCCGCCCGCTGGGCGCTGACCAGTGGCGAGCATGTCGCCACCGTTTCAAGCGCCACGACAGCACCGGGCTACGCCTACAGCATCGTGCATACCCCGCCGAGCGAGGTCTATACGGCCGGCTTCCAGTCCGGCGACCAGATGGCCGATGCCAACCGCTTCACCGGCAACGCCGTCAAGTTCCTGTCGGTCGCCCGCTTCCAGACCAAGTAAGCGACCAGTCAATCGACGAAGCCGCGCCGGGCAACCTGCGCGGCTTTTTGTTGCGTAGCTGGGGCCAATGGCGCCGCCGCCATTGGCCGCGATCACGCCGGTCTGACATTGCGGTGATCGTGGAACGGCTCATTCCTCCAAGGGTTTCTCCCTTGTTCGTTCAAACCCGGGGATAATCCATGAAGAACATTCTACTGGCATCGGTCATTGCATTGGCAACCGCTTCGGCGGCCATCGCTCCCACGCAGGCAGCGACCGTTGTCATCAAGACCAACGACCATATGCACATGAAGAAGCACTGCCGGACCAAGGTGGTCACGCATTGGGCTCACCACCGCAAGGTCGTGGAAAAGATCAGGGTCTGCAACTGATCGGCTCGAACTAATTCAGCAGAACCCGGTCGACGCAAGTCGGCCGGGTTTTTTCATGCCACGCCGAAAGCCCTATTTCGCGAGCTTGCTCGCCGCGCGCGCCAGGGCTTCGATCTCATCCCACTTGCCGGCCTTGACCATGTCGTCGGGCGCCACCCAGGAGCCGCCGACGCAGACGACGTTGGGCAGGCTGAGATACTCGGCCGCGTTCTTGCCGGTGATGCCGCCGGTCGGACAGAATTTCACATCGGCGAGCGGCGAGGCGAAGGCCTTCAGCGAAGCGATGCCGCCCGACTGCTCGGCCGGGAAGAATTTGAGAAAGCGCAAGCCGGCTTCCCGCGCGGCCATGATCTCGCCGGGCGTGATGGCGCCGGGCAGCAGCGGAACGTCGCTGTCGGCGGCTGCCGCCAGAAGCTCGCGGGTGATGCCGGGGCTGACGATGAAGCGCGAGCCCGCGGCCGCCGCCTCTTCGAACTGACGCGCATCGAGAATGGTGCCGGCGCCGACGATGGCTTCCTCGACCTCAGCCGCCACCCGCCGGATCGCTTCCAGCGCGTCGGCGGTTCTGAGCGTGATCTCGATCGCCGGTAGGCCGCCACGGGCCAGAGCGCGTGCCAGCGGCACGGCATCACTGACATTGGCGATCTTCAGCACCGGGATGACCGGCTGGCCGTTGAGGAGCGACAGGAGTTTTTCGGTCTTGCTGGGCATCTGTCTCTCCGTATCGTGGGACAATTCAACCGATTAGCAGACGGGTGTTTTTCTGTCCATGAAACGAAGCGTGTCGCGATGTCACGCGCCGTGGGGCGGTCATACCGGCCACTACTATCAAACGCGATTGACGGGCTGATGAAACTGCTCCGCCTTGAATCGGCTGCGACGAGCGTCTAGTTGCCTTGGCAATGACATTGTCCACGCCAACAGACCGTATCCGCGTCGCCGCGCTCTACCGGTTTGCCCGGCTCGACGCCTTCGACGAATTGCGCGCGCCGCTCGCTGCTTTCTGTTGCGGGCGCGGCATCAAGGGCACGCTGCTTCTGGCGCATGAGGGCATCAACGGCACCGTTGCCGGCCGCGAGACGGCGATTGCCGAACTGATCGATTATCTCGAAGCCATCGACGGGCTGGCCGGCCTCGAGATCAAATACAGCAGTGCAGCGGAAATGCCGTTCCACCGCATGAAGGTGCGGCTGAAGCGCGAGATCGTCACCATGGGCGTCGGCGATATCGACCCGGCGACGAGCGCCGGCACCTATGTCGCGCCGGCCGACTGGAACGCGCTGATTTCCGAGCCCGATACGATCGTCATCGACACGCGCAACGCCTATGAGGTGTCGATCGGCACCTTCAAGGGCGCGGTCGATCCGGCAACGGCAAGCTTTCGCGAGTTCCCGGCCTGGGTGGAAGCACACAGGGCGGAACTCGAGGGCCGCAAGGTGGCGATGTTCTGCACCGGCGGCATACGCTGCGAAAAGGCGACCGCCTACGTCAAGTCGCTCGGTTTCGAAGATGTCTTCCACCTCAAGGGCGGCATCCTCAAATACCTGGAGGAGATTCCCTCCGAACAGAGCCTGTGGCAAGGCGAGTGCTTCGTCTTCGACGAACGCGTTTCCGTGTCGCACGGTCTTGCCGAGGGCGAGGCCGAACTCTGCCGCGCCTGCCGTCATCCGCTGACGCCGAGCGACCTGACATCACCGAAATTCGCCACCGGCGTGTCTTGTCCGCATTGCTTCGATGCGCGTTCCGACGAGGACCGCCAGCGTTATGCCGAGCGCCAGCGCCAGGTTGAACTCGCGCAAGTACGGGGCAGGGGCCGGCATATCGGATCCTGATCCCGGCATCGGCCGCTCGCCGCCAAGGGTCTGCCCCGAAGGGTCCGTCATTGTAATGTCAAGGTGCGGGACCTACCTCTCCGACGTTCGAAACCTGCCCGTTCGGCCGGGCAAATCCTGGAGGCATTGAATGTTCGATCCCAAGAAGCTTCTCGACGATCTGCTCGGCTCGCAAATCCCCGGCACCAGCGGGACCGTCCGCGACAAGGCGGGTCAGGCCGTGCAGATGGCCAAGGACAACCCCCTGGCCGCTGGCGCGCTGGCTGCCGTGCTGCTCGGGACCGGTGCCGGCCGCGAGGTGACAGGTGCCGCGGTGAAGCTTGGCGGCCTGGCCGCGATCGGCGGCCTCGCTTACAAGGCCTACCAGAACTACAAGGCCGGCAACGCGCCGGCGGAAGCGCCCGTGGCCGGCGAACCGGAATTGCTGCCGCCGCCCAAGGACACCGCTTTCCACCCGTCGCAGGCGCCGCAAGGCGAGGACGAATTCACGCTGACCCTGGTTCGGGCGATGATCTCGGCCGCCAAGGCCGATGGCCATATCGACGATGACGAACGCCAGAAGATCGCCGGCAAGCTCAGCCTGGCGGGGATCGGCTCCGATGCCGAGAAATTCCTGATGTCTGAGCTGGAGAGCCCGCTCGACCTCGACACGCTGGTGGCCGGCGCCAAGACCGATGCACAGAAGCTCGAACTCTATACCGCGTCGCGCCTTACCATCGACCCCGACACGCGCGCCGAGCGCGGCTATCTCGACCTGCTTGCCGGCCGGCTTGGCCTGCCGGACGCGCTGGTCGACCATGTCGAGGCGACGGTTTCGGCAGCGAAAGTGCCGGCCAAGGCAGGGACGTCACCCAACCCGCGCTGGTAGCCCAAATCGGCACAGGCGACCTTTCCACGGTTAACCATCCGTTAACTCAGGAAGCGCATGATTCTATATAGTCGGACCGGTTTTCCTCCTCCCAAGCCCGGTTTAGATCAGGGCGGTCGCCAATGACCGCCCTTTTTGTCGAAGGGCCGCCTCCGTATCTTGCGCATCATCGATGTCGCATAGGGTCATGCCGGCATGCCAAAATCGCGCATAATGTATATCGAAAACAAGTCCGCATCGCTGAATGGACCGGCGTGGATTGGCCGCGTCATATTTTCACAAACTGGCAAATCGATGAGCTATCGGGGACGGACCGTTCAAAGCCTGAAAGGCAGCGGATTCAAAGCAAATTACTTCGACATCGAGACAGGCGAGAGGTTTTGGATTTCTGGTCCTCGGAAGGACGGCAAAGATCGGCTCTATCCAGAAAGTTCTGCACCCGTGCAATTGATGCTGACGTCGCAGAGGAATACTGGCGTGAGATCCGGGAAACGTCGCCCAACTGAGTCTGATCCCAGGCTTGTCACGGTCACCATCATTTGCGATGGCTGAGGCGTCACGGAGGACAGTTATGACCGCGCAAAGAACCGCCATCGTCACCGGCGCCGGCACCGGCATCGGCAAGAGCGTCGCCACGGCGTTGCTCAAGGCCGGCTGGAACACCGTGTTCTGCGGACGCCGCAAATCCGTGCTGGATACCGCCGTCGCCGAGGCCGGGCCGACCGAGGCCAAGGCATTGGCGGTTGCCTGCGACATCAGCAAGGCCGGCGAGGTCGATGATCTGTTCGAGACGGTGGCGGAGGCTTTCGGCCGCGTCGACCTGCTGTTCAACAATGCCGGCATGGGCTACAAATCGACGCCGATCGACGAGATCCCGGTCGAGGTGTGGAACGATATCGTCGGCGTCAATCTCACCGGTTCGTTCCTGTGCGCCCGCGCCGCCTTCGGCGCCATGCGCAAGCAGCGGCCGATGGGTGGCCGCATCATCAACAACGGCTCGGTGTCGGCCTATGCGCCGCGTCCGGGCTCGGTGCCTTACACGGCGACCAAGCATGCCATCACCGGACTAACCAAGACGCTGGCGCTCGACGGCCGGCCCTATGACATCGCCTGCGGCCAGATCGACATCGGCAACGCGCTGACCGACATGGCGCAGGCGATGACGGTCGGCGTGCCGCAGGCCAACGGCTCGATCGCCGCCGAGGCGGTGATGGACGTCCAGCGCGTTGCCGACGCCGTCGTCCACATGGCCAGCCTGCCGCTCGACGCCAATGTGCTGTTCATGACGGTGATGGCCACCAAGATGCCGTTTGTCGGGCGTGGGTAGTCATTTCCCTGCCAACGGCACGCCGGGGAGATAGAGCGCGATCGGACGGATTTCGTAAACGGCGGTCGGATTGACGCGGCGAAGGTCGCGCGCGATGGCGATCGCATCGTCGCGGGTGGCGCAGTCGACGACATAGAGGCCGAGAAGCTGTTCCTTGGTCTCGGCGAACGGCCCGTCAATGACGGTCCCGTCGCCCGGCCCGCGCAGAGTGAAGGCCGATTGTGTCGCGCCCAGCCGCGCCGACGGCCCGAGGCTGCCGTCGGCGTGGAGCCTGTCGTTGATCTGCAGCAGGTCGGCCATCAGCGCCGCATCTTCTTGCGGCGTCAGCGCCTTGATCGCATCTTCCACGTGATAGGCGAGGATTGCATAGAACATCTGATGTCATCTCTCTCTGGTCGTGAATCCCTGGACAGCGCGCGCTGAGCCTCACTTCGCCAGGAACGTTCCGATCCGCTCCAGCGCCCGCAAAATGTTCTCCTCGGAGTTGGCGTAGGAGAGCCTGACATAGCCTTCGCCGAGAATGCCGAAATCGGGACCGCCGATCAGCGCCACGCCGGCCTCGTCAAGCAAGGCCGAGGCAAGCTTCTTTGCTTTCCAGCCGGTTTTCGACACGTTGGGGAAGGCATAGAACGCACCCTTGGGCGTGATGCAGGAAATGTTGGGCAAGGCATTCAGCCCCTCGACCACGACCTTCCGGCGGCGGTCGAAGGCGCGCATCATCTTGTCGACATCGTCCTGTGGGCCGTCTATTGCCGCGATGCCGGCGAACTGGCTTGGCGCGTTGACACAGGACCAGCAATTGACTGCCAGCTTGCGCACCTTGTCGTAGAGATGGGCGCCCTTGTCGCCATTCGGCCAGATCGACCAGCCCATGCGCCAGCCGGTCATCGCCCAGGTCTTCGACCAGCCGTTGAGCACGATCAGCCGGTCGCGGATCTCGGGAAAGCCAAGCAGCGAGCAATGCGTCTCGCCGTCATAGGTCATGACGTCGTAGATCTCGTCGGAGAGGATGGCGACCTGTGGATGCTTCTCCAGCCCCTTGACCAGCTTCTCGATCTCGGCGCGTGGCGTCACGCCGCCGGTCGGGTTGGCCGGCGAGTTGAGGATCAACAGCCTGGTCTTCGAGGTGATCAGCGCCAGCGTCTCCTCGGCGGAGAAGGCAAAGCCGTTTTCCTCGCGCATCGGCACCGGGATCGGTGCGGCGCCGGTGAACTCGATCATCGAGCGGTAGATGGGAAAGCCGGGATCGGGATAGAGGATCTCGGCGCCCGGCTCGCCGAACATCAGGATCGCGGCGAACATGGTCGGCTTGCCGCCGGGCAGGATCATCACCGTTTCAGGCGATACCTCGACGCCGGTGGTGGCCAGCGTGCGCCGCACCACCGCTTCGCGCGTCGCCAGCAGGCCATTGGCCGGCGTGTAGCCGTGGTGGCCGTCACGCAGCGCCTTGATCGCCGCCTCGACGATATGCTGCGGCGTCTTGAAGTCGGGCTGGCCGATGCCGAGATTGACGATGTCGCGGCCTTGGCTCGCCAGTGCTGTCGCCCGCGCCAGCACGGCAAAGGCGTTTTCCTCGCCGAGACGGTCGAAGGCCGAAATCGTGTGGAGCATTTTTCCCGTCCGTGTGGTTCTTGCTGTTGGCGTGCGTTTTTGTGAGCTTCGGCTGGCAAAAGTCAAACGGATTGGAGTTTTTGGTGTCGGAAAATCTCAAAGACTGGCAACCGCGTCCGCGGCCTGAGCGCAAGGCCATCGACGGTCGGTACGTCCGGCTCGAGCCGCTGAGCGCCGCAAAACATGGCGACGGCCTCTATGAGGCGTCCTCCGTATCCGACGTCGATGGCCGCTTCGCCTGGCTGCCCGATTATCCGCCGGAGACCCGTGCCGCCTTCCAACCATGGCTGGACAGGGTGGAAGCCAGCGAGGATCCGTTGTTCTTCACCGTCATCGACAAGGCCAGCGGCAAGGTCGCCGGACGCCAGACGCTGATGCGCATCGATCCTGCCTATGGCGTCATCGAGATCGGCAACATCTATTGGGGACCGCTCATCTCGCGCAAGCCGGGAGCGACGGAAGCGCAGTTCCTGTTCATGAAATACATCTTCGACGGGCTCGGCTATCGCCGCTACGAATGGAAATGCAACAACCGCAACGAGCCATCGAAGCGGGCGGCCGAACGCTTCGGCTTCAAGTTCGAGGGCATTTTCCGCCAGCATCTCATCGTCAAGGGTGAAAACCGCGATACGGCATGGTATTCGATCATCGACAAGGAGTGGCCTGATCTGCGCAAAGCCTATGAAGCGTGGCTCGATCCGGCCAATTTCGATGGCGACGGCCAACAGAAGCGACGGCTTGAGGATTTCCGCGCGGAGTTCGGCGCGTGAACTGAATTCGGCGTGCAACGGGAGTTGCCATTGGCACATACCCATTCCGACGATCATAGTGGACACGATCACGGCGCCGGCCATGTGCATGGCTCGACCGATAAGAAACGCGTCCTGATCGCAGCCTGCCTGACCGGCGGCTTCATGGTCGCCGAAGCGCTCGGCGGCCTTCTTACCGGGTCGCTGGCACTTCTGGCCGATGCCGGCCACATGCTGGCCGATTCGATCGCGCTCGGCCTTGCCTGGTATGCGTTCCACCTTGCCGGGCGTCCGGCGACCGGCCGTCTCACCTATGGCTTCGGCCGGGTCAAGACGCTGGTGGCCTATAACAACGGCATTGCCATCTTCGTCATTGCGCTGTGGATCGTCTACGAGGCATGGGGGCGCCTGCAGGCGCCGGCGCCGGTGCTTGGCGGGCCGATGCTGGTGGTGGCGATCCTCGGCCTGCTGGTCAATATCAGTTCCTTCTTCGTGCTGCATGGCGGCGACCGCGAGAGCCTGAACATGCGCGGCGCCATGCTGCATGTGCTCGGCGACCTGCTCGGCTCGGCGGCGGCGATCGTTGCCGCACTGGTCATCCTGGCGACCGGCTGGACGCCGATCGACCCGATCCTGTCGGTCCTGGTCTCGCTGCTGATCCTGTCCACGGCATGGTCGCTGATGCGCGCCGCCGCCCAAGTCCTGCTCGAGGGCGTGCCGCCCAGCCTCGACCGCGATCTGATCGCCAGGGATATCGAGGCGACGGTCCAGGGGGTGCGCGAAGTGCACCACATGCATGTCTGGTCGCTCGACGGAACAAGCAACATGGCGACGCTGCATGCCTGTCTCGACGAAGGCGTCGATGCCTATCAGGCGGTCAGCACCATCAAGAAGCGGCTTGCCAGCGAGCACGGCATCAGCCATGCCACCGTGGAACCGGAATTCGGACAATGCGCCGACGACGGCGACGATCATGATCACGAGCACGAGCATGATGCGGCCGCGCATCACGACCATCATCACCAGGCCTGATCGATTGATATCGATTGGTCCTGCCTCAGGAGTCCCAAAGCCTTGAAAACCAGCTTGATGAACACCCGCTGCCCGGGTGCAGCATGATGGACCGAGACACCAGGAATGCGGCCATCGCGGCAGCGTGGATCATGCTTCTGTTCGGTATCGCCGCCTTCTATCTGCCGACCGTGATGCTGGCACTTGGCAGTTTCTCGACCGTGCTGGCCGGTGCATTTGGGATCGTCTTCGTGCTGGCGTTTTTCTCGGTGTTCTGGCTGCGGGCCCGCAACCAGCGCAAAAACCAGGGTAAGTAAAGGTTCTTTGACATGCGCATTCTGATCACTGGCGCGGCAGGCATGGTCGGCCGCAAGCTCATTGCCCGGCTGGCCAAGGACGGTACGCTGCGCGGCCGCAAGGTCGAAGCACTCGACCTGCACGACATCGTGCCGCCGCAGGCACCTAGCATGGACGGCGTCAGCGTCACCATCCACACCGGCGATCTCACCGAGGCGGGTGCCGCCGAAAGCCTGGTCGGATCGCGCCCCGATGTCGTCTTCCATCTCGCCGGCATCGTGTCCGGCGAGGCGGAGGCGAATTTCGATCTCGGCTACCGCGTCAACCTCGACGGCACACGGGCGCTGTTCGACGCCATCCGCCTGGCAGGCTTTGCACCACGCGTCGTCTTCACCTCGTCGATCGCGGTGTTCGGCGCGCCTTTTCCGGATGTCATCCCGGATGAATTCCACCCGACGCCGCTGACCTCCTACGGCACGCAGAAGCAGATGAGCGAAGCGCTGCTCGCCGATTATTCCAGGCGCGGCTTCTTCGACGGCATCGGCATCCGGCTGCCAACCATCTGCGTGCGGCCAGGCAAGCCGAACAAGGCGGCGTCCGGCTTCTTCTCCGGCATCATTCGCGAACCGTTGAGCGGCCATGAGGCGATCCTGCCGGTGCCGCGCTCGGTCGTGCACACCCACGCCAGTCCCCGCTCGGCGGTCAATTTCCTGATCCATGCGGCCGGGATCGACGGCAACGCTGTCGGGCCGCGCCGCAATCTGACGATGCCCGGCGTCGCCGTCACCGTCGGCGAGCAGATCGAGGCACTGGAACGCATCGCCGGATCGAAGGCGGTGAAACTGATCCGCGAGGAGCCCGACGAGACGATCTGGGCGATCGTCAAGGGCTGGCCGACAAGGTTCGAGGCCCGGCGGTCAAGGGAGCTCGGCTTCAGCGCCGAAAAGAGTTTTGACGAAATCATCCGCGCGCATATCGAGGATGAGCTGGACGGCAAGATCGCGGGTTAAACCCGGAGCGTCGCGACCCGCAAGATCATCCGCCGGTCGCGAGACTCGCCGACAGGAGCAGCAGCCCGAACAGGAACACGAAGGCGGCGCCGCCGATCTCGACGATCGAGTGGATGCGGTTGCCCATGCGGCCGTCGCCGGCGAAATACACCGCCCAGTTCTTGGCGGTCACCGCAAGCGTCGCCAGGGCCGAGACGGTGATGGCGGTGCCCAGCGACATCGCCAGCACCGACAGCAGGCCGCCGAGCCAGAGCCCGTTGAGAAGTGCGAAACTCAGCACGATCAACGCGCCGGAGCAGGGGCGGATGCCGACGGCCGCCACCGCCGACCAGGCCGTGCGCCAGTCGAAGCGGTCGCCCGACAGCAGCGCCGGATCGGGCGCATGCGAGTGGCCGCAGGTGTCGCAGACCTCGCCCGCCGCGTGGTCATGATGAGCATGGTCGTGTGTGGCGTGATCATGGTCGTGATCGTGCGCACCATGCTCGTGATGATCGTGCGCATGGCCATGCGCATGGTCGTGATCGTCATGCACGTGCAGGGCGTGCGAATGGGCAGGCGCCGAATGGCTGTGAGCGGCATGCGAATGGCCGGCGTGCGAATGACCCGCATGAGAATGACCTGCGTGAGCTGCTGACAGGCTGTAGGCGGGGCCTTTGCCAAACAGGCGCAGGACGGAGGGGCCGAGCTTGCGCCACAGCAGCCAGGCGCCAAACAGGGTGACGAAGACAAAGCTCATGATTTCCATGAACCAGGCCGCATCGGTCATCGAGACGGCGGTGCCGCGCAGGACGAAATAAGCAACCGCCATCACCACGACCGCGGTCAGGCCCTGCAGCAGTGCCGAGACGAAGGACAACAGGATGCCGCGCCGCAGCGCCACTTCATTGGCCACCATGTAGGACGATATCACTGCCTTGCCGTGACCGGGGCCGGCGGCGTGGAAAATGCCGTAGGCGAAAGACAGGCCGATGAGCACCCACAGCTTGCTGCCGTCCTGGCGCATCGCCTTCATCGCCGTCGCCAGCGCGCGATAGAATTCCTGCTGCCTGAGATTGATCCACATCAGGATATGGGCGAACGGGCCGGTGGTGGGCGCCATGCCGTCATTGACGCCGATGCCGAGCGAACTCTGGGCATGGGCGGAATTGGCGAAATGCATCATGACAAAGGTGATGGCCAACAGGCCGAATGCCAAACGCAGGGACGGTTTCGTCACCGGGTTCATCCTTCTGGCTGACAGGTCAGTTCGAGCTTGGTGGCGAAGATCTTGCTCATGTCGGTGCCCGTCGGATCGTTGAAGAAGGCATCCGTCAGGGTCTTCTGGTTTTCTTTGATCGCTTCGTCCGGATCCGGACGGATCACCTTGCTGGTGCAATTCGACGGCAGGCCTTCAACCGTGATGTTGGAGTCCTCGGTAAAATCGATCGCCGTGTAGAAGGTCGGATCGTAGACGCCGATGTCGATCTTGCCGGCGAGCTTGATCGGCACCTTCGGCTCGGACTCGAACAGGATGATCAGCTGGTCATTGTCAAAATTGGCCATCAGATGCGGCGGCGGCGTCATCGCCACGTCCTTGCCGTCGACAGTGACGAGCTGGAAGTAGTTGAACTCGGCCAGCGAGGCGTGGACGGTGTCGGCGACCTCCTTCAGCTCCTTGTCGTCGAGCTTCAGGTCGGAGTTCTTGTCGAACTCCATCATCACCGTGCTGGAAAACAGATCGTCGAAGCGCCAGAGATGACGCAGCGCCTTCACACTTTGGTGATCCGGGGAGAGGATCACGTCGAGGCGAGCCTCGGCGAAGACATGTGGATGCACATAAGCCGGTCCAGTGGCGGCAAAGGTCGCCGCCAAGGCCGAAGCCAGCATGATTGCGTGCCGTTTCAGGTGCATTCTCGGTCGCGATTCCATCGGCCTCGGAGATATGTCGAGAGTTACCAGAAAGGGGGCGAAATTGGGACCGCTGGTGCGTGTCGCCCAGAAGTGGACAGCGGTTTGGACAACGACACGCACTCAACAAAAACTCAAAGCGCGTCGCGGCGCGATGCGCTTTGACGGCCAAACCCGGTCAGGCAGCTTCACGTGTCTTGAACCACTGCACCAAAAAGTCGACGAAAACGCGAACTTTCGCCGGCAGATAGCGGCGGTGCGGGTAAACGGCAAAAATGCCGCCGCCCGACAGGATGCGGTCATCGAGCACCGTAACCAGCCGCCCGCTTTCGAGGTCGGGCGCGGCGATGAAATCCGGCAGGATGGAAAATCCGAGCGCCGCCACGGCTGCGGCCCGCGCCGCCATCGGGCTGTTGACCTCGATCGGACCCGACACCGCAACGCTCACCGGATCGCCATTGTCGCCCTTGAACGGCCAGTTGTTCAGTCCGCGGCCATTGGTGTCGACGATGCAAGGCATGCGGCCAAGGTCCTGCGGCCGTGTCGGCATGCCGTGCTTGGCGATCAGTTCGGGAGAGGCGCAGAGCTTTATCGAAAACGGCGCCAGCCGCCTGGCGATCAGCGACGAGTTCTCCAGCCGCGAGATGCGCACCGCGAGATCGAAGCCTTCCTCGACAAGGTCGACGAAGCGGTCGTCGAGCTGGATATCGAGCACGATGTCGGGATATTGCTTGGCGAAGTCGATCAGCGACTGGCCGATCGGCGCATCGGCGAAGGTGCGTGGCGCCGACAGCTTGATCCGGCCGCGTACGTCGCCCGACGATTCGCGCACCGCATCAGCCAGGCTGTCGACCTCGCGCACGATCTCGGAGGCGCGCCGGTAGTAGGTGTGGCCGGCCTCCGTCATCGAGAACTGCCTTGTGGTGCGGTTGAGCAGCAGCGCGCCGAGTTCATCCTCCAGCTCGCGCACATATTTCGACAGCAATGCCTTGGAGCGGCCGATCTTGCGCGCCGCCGCCGAAAAGCCCTCGGCCTCGACCACATCGATGAAAGCACGCATGCGGGTCAGTGTATCCATGGTCAGGCCTTTCGTGCGGCGTCGAGAAGTTTCCGGCCGAGCCGTATCAGGGCAATGTCGCTGCCGGAAGGGCCAAGCAGCGACAGGCCGAACGGGGCGCCGGCGACCGAGCCGACGGGCAAGGTGATTTGCGGAAAGCCCGACAGGCCGGCCAGGCACAGAAGCTGCAACGCCCGCTCGCGATAGGCCTTGAATTGCTCCGGCGTGCTGTCCACGTAGGGTGCCGGGCCCGGCACCGTCGGCAGGACAAGAAAGCCGTCCTTGCCGAGCAGGGCGCCCAGTTCGCCGCGAAAGGTCAGCCGGCGCACCGTCTCGGCCTGTGCCGTGCGGTCGTCGACGGCACGGCCAAAGCCGAAACGCTCATCGACGCCGGGGCCGAGATCGCGCTCGCCACTGGTGATCCATGCGCCATGCACCGCCCAGGCCTCCTTGGCCTGCAGTTGGCGAAAGCACCAGTAAAGTTCGTCCGGAGACGAGGTGAAGGGCGCAGCCGGCGTCGCCGGCGTACCGAAAACCGCGCTCGCCAGCGCCTTCATTCCAGCATATTCGGCAAGCGCCGGGCGGGCGACCAGTTCGTCCAGCCAGTCCAGCGCCAGCGGGCGTTCCAACACGTGCTGGTGCGGGTCGCGGCCAAGCAGCAGCTTGCCCACGGTCTCGTAGGTCTCGATGTCGTCGGCGAACCAGCCGAACGTGTCGAAGCTTGGCGCCAGCTTCATCGTACCATCGAGCGAAATGCGGCCATGCGTGGTGCGCAGCCCGATCAGTCCGCAAAAGCTCGCCGGCGCGCGGATCGAGCCGCCGGTGTCCGAGCCCGTGGCGATATCGGCCAGCCTGCCCGCCACCGCCGCCGCCGACCCCGATGACGAGCCGCCGGTGACGCGGTCGGGCGCTGCCGGGTTCACCGGAAACGAAAAATGCGCATTCTGACCGAACAGCGCGAAGGCAAGCTCGTCGGTCTGGGTCTTGCCGACGAAGCGCGCGCCGGCATCGAGAATCATCTGCACGGCCGGCGCGGTGCGCGAGGCGGTGGGGCTTTCAGCGAACTTCTGCAAATTGCCGCAACCGGTGCGGTAGCCGGCGACGTCGTAGATGTCCTTGACGGCCAGCCGCAGGCCGGCCAGCGGTCCGAGCTCGGCATGTGCCACCGGCATCTGGCTGACATCGAGAAAGGCGTTGAGGGGGCCGTGTGTGCCTGGCATCGTTCGATATCCGGATACGATTGCACCAACATTGTTCGATGCCAGAAATTTTACAACCTTGGATGCGATTTTTATTGATTGTGAAAGCCTTCGCTCTTATATCGCGTTTGCCCAAAGTCGCACGTGCCTGTGGGTGTCCGCCGATCCTCGAATGGTGAGGGAAATCGGTAAGGTAACTGGAGCCAACCCCTCCAGTCGGTTTAGCGGCCAACCGCCAGACCGAGGACACCTTGAAGCAACGACGGTGCGGGCCTTTCTGGTGTTCTGCCGGTTGTCCAAAGACCGGGGTTACTGAAGAGGCACACCTTCATTGCCGGCAGTGCGGACGGGTCTCCCATCCAAGCCAAGGCAGACAAAGCGAACCGAGGCCGGGCAAGGCCAAGGTTCACCGCCGCGAGACGGCGTTTCATGGTTCCGGGGTCTCCACCGGCTGGTTCCATGGATTTCCGTCCCGCCTTTGTCCACCGCGTGTTCGCGAGGCTGACAGCCCGCGTCCGCAGCCTTATTGCGCGCCGAAAGGCGCTGATGGAGAGACCCCGATGGCTACCCAGCGTATCCTTGACTTCCTCGCCACCCGACGTCCGACCGGCCCCTGCCTCGTCGTCGACCTCGATGTCGTGCGCGACAATTTCCGCGCCTTCGAGAAGGCGCTGCCCGATTCCAAGATCTACTATGCGGTGAAAGCAAACCCGGCGCCGGAAATCCTGCGCCTCCTTGCTGCGATGGGCTCGTCCTTCGACACCGCTTCCGTTGCCGAAGTCGAGATGGCGATGGACGCCGGTGCGCCGGCGGACCGCATCTCCTTCGGCAACACCATCAAGAAGGAGCGTGATATCGCACGCGCCTACCAGCTCGGCATCCGCCTGTTCGCGGTGGATTGCGTCGAAGAGGTCGAGAAGATCGCCCGCGTCGCTCCCGGCGCGCGCGTGTTCTGCCGTGTGCTGACCGATGGCGAGGGCGCCGAATGGCCGCTGTCGCGCAAGTTCGGCTGCGTGCCGGCGATGGCCGTCGACGTGCTGCGCCATGCCAAGGGGCTCGGCCTCGACGCCTATGGCGTGTCGTTCCATGTCGGCTCGCAGCAGACCGACCTGACCGCCTGGGACCGTGCTCTCGCCGACGCCAAGACGGTGTTCGCGACGCTCGCCGACGAAGGGATCGTGCTCAAGATGGTCAATATGGGCGGCGGTTTCCCGACGCGCTATCTGCGTGACGTGCCGGCGGCGCAGGCCTATGGCCAGGCGATCTTCTCGGCGCTGCGCAAGCATTTCGGCAATGCCATTCCGGAAACCATCATCGAGCCGGGCCGTGGCATGGTCGGCAATGCCGGTGTCATCAAGTCGGAAGTCGTGCTGATCTCGAAGAAGGCCGCCAACGACAATGTGCGCTGGGTGTTCCTCGACATCGGCAAGTTCGGCGGTCTGGCCGAGACGATGGACGAGGCGATCCGCTACCCGATCGTCACCGCGCATGACGGCACGGAGACCGCACCCTGCGTGCTCGCCGGCCCGACCTGCGATTCGGCCGACGTGATGTACGAGAAGACGCCGTATCCGCTGCCCTTGTCGCTGACCATCGGCGACGAGGTGCTGATCGAAGGCACCGGAGCATACACGACCACCTACTCGGCGGTCGCTTTCAACGGCTTCGAGCCTCTCCGATCCTACGTGATCTGACGGTTCGCAAGAACTGGTCAGATCATCCCAGGTGGGCGTCTTGCGTCCACCCGGGCTCGCCTGTGGAACAGATCTCCGCTCGCTAGGGATCGCGGAAATGGACATTGCAAATTTCATCGATGAGGGCGCCTGGGTGATCTCCCCCCTTGAGGGGAAGAGTGGCCGCGTCATTGCCATCGTCGCCGAAACCTCAGCCGACGTTGCAGCGCGTGAAGCGCTGCTCGACGACGCCATGGGGCCGAAGCGCAAGAAGAAATCGTCGGAGAAGCTGCGGCGTGGCCGCCGGCCTTCGGAAGGCCTGGCCTTTATCGCCCGCGATGCGTCGGGCGCCGTCGCTGGCACCGTGCGGCTGTGGGATGTCAGATTGGGCGAGGGCGGTCCGGCAGCGCTGCTGCTTGGTCCGCTCGCCGTCGACCCGTTGCTCAAGAGTGCCGGCATCGGCTCGGCGCTGATGCGTCATGCCATCGCCGAGGCGGCGCGGCTTGGCCATGCGGCGATCCTGCTGGTCGGCGACGCGCCCTATTACGGACGCTTCGGATTCTCGGCCGCCAGGACCGGTTCGCTCGCCATGCCCGGCCCCTATGAGCGGCACCGCCTTTTGGCGCTGGAACTGGTCGACGGCGCGCTTGATGGCGCGCAGGGCACACTGAAGGCGGCGGGACGCAAGCTGAAGGCGCAGCAGCTGACGTCGGCGGCCTGAGCTGCAAGGGCTGCGTGATGCGGCCACCCGGGTCCGGCCCCAAAACGAAAACGCCGCCCATCGGGCGGCGTTTTGCGCGTCTCACAAGCGGTCAGCCGATCAACTGGCTGAGTGCCATGGCGACGGTCATGTCGCCTTCGACCTTTATCTTGCCGGTCATGAACGCCATGGTCGGATTCAGGTCGCCAGAAATCAGCGAATCCAGATCGTCGAGCGAGAGTTTGATGGTGCAATCGGCGGGTCCGTCTGATGTCGAGATGGTTGCGCCGTCGATGACGATGACGCCGTCGGCGCCGGTGTCGAATTTCACGGAACGATCGAACCCGCTGCTCGCCACGCGCGACTTGATCTTCTCGGCAATCTCCTGAACGCTCACGCTGTTCTCCTTGTCTGGTTGGTCGCGCAACGGCGCTTCGACCCGGCTTAAGTCGCCATGCCGCGTTTTTTGCGATCACGGCCGCTGCCGCATATAGCTTTGGGTTGACGTTTACGTCAACGCGAATTCCGGTGGCTGGTTCCTATCGCCGCAGCGGATGACGTCCGATGTGATCGGGCTGCGGGCAACGGCACGCCGGGCAGATCAATGTTCCTTGAATGCCTTGGTCATTTCCGCCGCCGTCTCGCTTTTCTTGCGGCGCAGCCAGTTGTCGCGGATTTCGTCCTTGCTGAGGAAATTGACCTGATCGATCAGAACCTCATGCACCAAAGTGGCGCCGACACGGGTGTTGACAGTGTCGCGGATCGCGGCGCGGAAGGCATCGAGATCGATCGTCGCCTTCTTGGTGAAGTCGATCTGCGGATTGGAATAGAGGTAGGTATAGACCTGGTCGGTGATGAGCGCTTCGGCCGGAATGGACAGCTTCTTTATCTGCTCGGGCTCGACCGTGTAGACAAGCTTGGTCAGGAAATAGCCGCCGATCTCGGAATCGCGGATCAGCGGCACGGAGATGATATCGGTCTTGACGTAGTCGAGGCCGCCCAGCATCGGCTTCGGCGTCTCGCCGACACCACGCTCGCCGGCTGCCTGGAACGAATAGAACACGGCGCCGAGCGTGGCGGCGCAGATCCAGACGGCGATGGCGATGACCTTGATCATCAGACCTTGTCATTCCCTGGTGATGGGAACGCGGCACTATTTTTTTGCCTGGGCATTGTGTTCGGCATCATGCCTTCATCCAGCCGAACTCGCCGGCGGAATAGGTGCCGTCGGTTTCCGCGCGCTGGATGGCGTGCCGCAGCAGGCTGGCGACCTCGTTGACCGCGCTGAGGTGAGCCAGGATCGCCGCCTCGTTCTTCGCCAGCTTCTGGCGCAGCCGGGTCAGGCCTTCGCGGTGCTGTTCGAGGAATTCGGCTTCGCTGCCGCCCTTCATGGCGCGGGTCAACTCGTAGAGATAGCGGCTCTTGCGGGCGTTCGAGGCCTTGAGATCATAGTTGGTGGCGTTGCGGATGCCGGCCGTCTCTTCCTCGACCACTTCCTCGATGCGGCCGATGATGGCGGCGAGGTTGCCAGGCCGCGCGAACGGGATCGGCGCTTCCGACGCGGTCGTGCGTGCTGGCAGGTTGGCGGTGAATTCCGAAAAGTCGGCCATGAGAATCCCGGTCTGGTTAGATTGAACTCGGATACGCACTATCTCAGTGTTTTAGCGTGATCTTTCCCAAAACCGGTTCCCGGTTTTGGGGCATGCCCTAGATCTTGATGTCTGTCTTGATGGCGGTCTCGTCACCGGTGATCGACCGGGCCGCCTTGCGTTGCAATTCGTGGACCAGCGAGGTCGACAGGCTGTTCTGTTGATCGATCTCGGTCTTTTCCGGCCCGCCCGAAACCGGACCGACCGGCACGACGCGCTTGCCTTCGAGATAGTGGTCGGCGAGCATCGACTTGGCGATGCCGATGCCGCCGCGTTCGGCCATCACGTCGGCCACCCGCTCGGCAAGCTGCGATTTCCACATGTCACCGGCCAGGCCCTTGCCGTAGACGCCTTCGGTGTCCTTGGGCAGCATGTTCTGTATGAAGGTCTGCAGCACCATCGCCTCGAACTTCTTGAACTTCTTGGCCGGGTCGGTCGCTGCGGCGGCCTTGTCGGCGGTGGCGCGCGACAGGATCGAGCCGGCATCGACCGAAGCCGCGGTGTCGACCGAAAACGTCCCGGCAGCACCACCGGCGCGCCTGGTCAGCGCGGCGCGGGCGGCCTCGATGTCCGTCGGGTCGACGGCTCGGGCCACATCCATAACGATGTCGCTGGGTGGAGAAATCGCCAAGAAAGTCCGCCTGTTATCGGTTTTCCTAGCCAGACCATGCCTCAACAAGCTTGTGGCAGGCTTGCGCGGGTGGGAGAGGCGGAATGCAGGTGTGTGTCGTGGTCGGCCAAGCGCCAACTACGGACATCGCCAAGCCACTATTCGGACGTCGCGTTTTGGGCCGGAGAACGAACCCGCTGCGCGGGAGGGCGCCTGCGGTTGAGGTAGAGATCAAGAACCGGTCGTTGCGCCTGCATTGAGCGGGGTTCGGCAGCGGCAGA
>NZ_JBHLYT010000043.1:0-2945 GCF_042431665.1 Mesorhizobium kowhaii | reverse complement strand
ATCATCAATGGCAACAGTGGCAACAACATCATCGATGGCCTTCTCGGCGCCGACACGATGAGCGGCGCGCAAGGCAACGACACCTATTATGTCGACAATGCCGGTGATCACGTGATCGAAGCGAACGGCCAGGGCACCGACAATGTCCAGGCCTACGTCTCCTTCAATCTCTCCGGCCAGGAGCTGGAGAACCTGGCGCTGCGCACCGGCGCCTCGATCAACGGCACCGGCAATTCCATTGCCAACATCATCACTGGCAATTCGGGAGCGAATGTTATCAACGGCCTCCTTGGCAACGACACGCTGAGCGGCAGCACCGGCAACGACACCTTCGTCTTCACCACGGCGCTGAACGCCTCGACCAATGTCGACCACATCACCGACTTCTCGGTGGTCGAAGATACCATCCAGGTGGACAATGCGATCTTCGCAGCGCTTGGCGCCAACGGCACGCTGACCGCCGCACAGTTCGTCAAGAACACCACCGGTCTTGCCGGCGACGGCAACGACCACATCATCTACGAGACCGACACCGGCTGGCTCACCTATGACAGCAACGGCAATGCCGCGGGCGGCTCAACCCACTTCGCCACGCTTGCCGCCAACCTGGCACTCACCAACGCCGACTTCGTGGTGATCTGAACACGGCTTGTGCGCAGTCCCAACAGCCGGGCCAGACCGATCTCCATGTCGGCGCCATGCTGCCTTATGAGTTTGTAACGATCTTCACCGCGCTCACCGAATTCCAATGCCAGTAGGCGATGCCGGCTGCTGGCCATTCTCCACCACGCCGGCAGCGAAAGGGAACAAGCCATGCCTATCGGACGCATCGGACAGGACTTCATCGTCAATTCGACGACAATAGACAGTCAGTATACCCCCGCGATCACGGCGCTGGCCGATGGCCGCTTCGTGGCCACCTGGCGGTCCTATGACACCGGCGACGGCGACAGCAGCTGCATCCGCGCCCGTATCTACAACGCCAACGGTTCAGCGGCCGGCAGCGACTTCATCGTCAATTCGACGGCAACTGGCGATCAGTATGATCCGGCAATCACGGCGCTGGCCGATGGCCGTTTCGTGGCCACCTGGCAGTCCGTCGACACCGGCGACGGCGACGGCATCTGCATCCGCGCCCGCGTCTACAACGCCGACGGTTCAGCGGCCGGCAGCGACTTCATCGTCAATTCGACGGCAACGGACTTTCAGTATACCCCCGCGATCACGGCGCTGGCCGATGGCCGCTTCGTGGCCACCTGGGAATCCAATGACCCCGGCGACGGCAGTAACAGCTGCATCCGTGCCCACATCTACAACGCCGACGGATCAGCGGCCGGCAGCGACTTCATCGTCAATTCGACGACAGCGAACAATCAGGTTAGCCCCGCGATCACGGCGCTGGCCGATGGCCGCTTCGTGGCCACCTGGCAGTCGCTTGACACCGGCGACGGCGGTGGCAACTGCATCCGCGCCCGCGTCTACAACGCCAACGGTTCAGCGGCCGGCAGCGACTTCATCGTCAATTCGACGGCAACGAGCAATCAGTACGACCCCGCGATCACGGCGCTGGCCGATGGCCGCTTTGTGGCCACCTGGCAGTCCTATGACCTTGGCGACGGCGACGGCACCTGCATCCGCGCCCGCGTCTACAACGCCGACGGTTCAGCGGCCGGCAGCGACTTCATCGTCAATTCTACGGCAGCGGGCAATCAGGATAGCCCCGCGATCACGGTGCTGGCCGATGGCCGCTTCGTGGCCTCCTGGCAGTCCGATGATACCAGCGACGGCGACGGCAGCTGCATCCGCGCCCGCGTCTACAACGCCGACGGGTCAGCGGCCGGCAGCGACTTCATCGTCAATTCGACGGCAACTGGCCTTCAATATGACCCGGCAATCACGGCGCTGGCCGATGGCCGTTTCGTGGCCACCTGGGAGTCCACTGATGCCGGCGACGGCAGTAGCGGCTGCATCCGCGCCCAGATCTTCGACCCGACCATCTTCGTCGGCACGGCCAGCGCGGACATCTGGCAGGGCAGCAATGTCTTTGCCGACCATATCAACGGCGGCGCCGGCGCCGATACGCTGTCGGGTCTTGGTGGTGACGATACGATCAGCGGCGATGCCGGCAACGACATCCTCAACGGTGGCGCCGGCAGTGATAAGCTGTTTGGCGGAGCCGATAACGATACACTCAACGGTGGCGCCGGCGCCGACACGATGAGCGGCGGCACCGGCAACGACACCTACTGGGTCGACAATGCCGGCGACCATGTGATCGAAGTGAATGGCCAGGGCATCGACAATGTGCAGAGCACCATCTCCTTCAACCTTTCCGGCCAGGAGATCGAGAACCTGGCGCTGCGGACCGGCGCCTCGATCAACGGCACCGGCAATTCCATTGCCAATGTCATCGCCGGCAATTCCGGCAACAATATCATCAACGGGCTCGGCGGCGCCGACACGATGAGCGGGGCGCAGGGCAACGACACCTACTATGTCGACAATGCCGGCGACCATGTCATCGAGGTCAACGGCCAGGGCACCGACAATGTGCAGGCCTATGTCTCCTTCAACCTGTCCGGTCAGGAGCTGGAGAACCTGACGCTGACCGGCGCAGGCAATATCAACGGCACCGGCAATTCGATCGCCAACATCATCACCGGCAACAGCGGCAACAACGTCATCGACGGGCTCGGCGGCGCCGATACGATGAGCGGCGCACAGGGCAGCGACACCTATTATGTCGACAATGCCGGCGACCATGTCATCGAAGCGAACGGCGGCGGCACCGACAATGTGCAGGCCTTCGTCTCCTTCAACCTCTCCGGTCAGGAGATCGAGAACCTGGCGCTGCGCAGCGCGGCTTCCATCAATGGCACCGGCAATTCGATCGCCAACACCATCGCTGGCAACAGTGGCGCGAACATCATCAACGGCCTCCTCGG
>NZ_JBHLYT010000042.1:0-86903 GCF_042431665.1 Mesorhizobium kowhaii | reverse complement strand
GAATTCGAGTTCGAAACCAAGATCGTCGGCGGTGCCGTTCCGAAGGAATACATCCCCGGCGTCGAAAAGGGCATCAACAGCGTCATGACCTCGGGTCCGTTCGCTGGCTTCCCGATGATCGGCGTCAACGCGACGCTGATCGACGGCGCTTACCACGATGTTGACTCCAGCGTTCTGGCCTTCGAAATCGCCGGCCGTGCCTGCGTTCGCGAAGCCGCGCCGCGCCTCGGCGTGCAGTTGCTTGAGCCGATCATGAAGGTCGAAGTGGCGACGCCGGAAGACTACGTCGACAGCGTCATCGGCGAACTGCACAGCCGTCGTGGCCAGATCCGGGGTCAGGAAAGCCGAGACCTAACCGTCATCATCAACGCGACGGTGCCGCTCGCGAACCTGTCCAAGCTGGAGGATGCACTTCGTTCGCATTCAAAAGGACAGGCACGCTTGAGTGCCAGCTATGCCGGATACGCCCCTGTTCCGCTACCGCCCGACGACCGCGACCCGTCGGCCGCCATGGCCATTGCCTAAACTCCGCTTTCCACAGCCATTTGCCGCGACCAGCTGATTGAGCTTTGATCCTAGTCCTTCAGCGGCTTGCCGAGACGGCCAGCCAGGTCCTGGGTGAACTGCCAGGCGACGCGGCCAGAGCGGCTGCCGCGCGTCGTCGCCCATTCCAGCGCTTCGGCGCGCAGCTGCTCGGGGTCGATGGCGAGGTCGTGATGGCTGATATAGCCGTCGATCATGTCGAGATATTCGTCCTGCGAACATTTGTGGAAGCCGAGCCACAGGCCGAACCGGTCGGACAGCGAGACCTTTTCCTCGACCGCCTCGGACGGGTTGATGGCGGTCGAGCGCTCATTGTCGATCATGTCGCGCGGCAACAGATGACGCCGGTTCGAGGTAGCATAGAAGATGACATTGGCCGGGCGGCCCTCGACGCCGCCTTCGAGCGCTGCCTTCAGCGACTTGTAGGAGGTGTCGTCGTGGTCGAAGGAGAGGTCGTCGCAAAACAGGATGAAGCGGAAGGGGGCTGCCTTGAGCAGGCCCATCAGTTTCGGCAGCGTGTCGATGTCCTCGCGGTGGATTTCGATCAGCTTCAGCGGCAGGTCGGACTTGGCCTTGGCATTGATCTCCGCATGCACGGCCTTGACCAGCGACGATTTGCCCATGCCGCGCGCGCCCCACAACAACACGTTGTTGGCCGCATAGCCGGCAGCGAAGCGTTCGGTGTTGTCGACAAGGATGTCGCGGACGCGGTCGACGCCACGGATCAGGCCGATGTCGACGCGGTTGACCTTGCGCACCGGCTCCAGATAGCCCGGATCGGCCTGCCAGACGAAGCAGTCGGCCTCGCCGATGTCCGTTTCAGGCACTGGCGGTGGGGCGAGGCGGCTAACCGCCTCGATCAGGCTGTCGAGCTTCTTGTTGAGGGCGTCAATGCTGCTGTCGGTCATGTCAGTCTTTTGTTTTTCGCGTTCTGAAGTGGGGAGCGTGCCGATTCCGTCGGGTTCGAAACCGGTTGCAACCTTTTGTTCGAGCGTGATCTTTTCCGAAAACCAGCTCGTGCTATTCGCGATCATGCTCTAACACGGCTCAACAGGCCGGAAAAGCAGCCGATTTGGCCGGCCACGCAGTTGCATTGACAACTTTACCGACTATATTCCGGCCAAATTTCAAGGGGCCGCCAAACTCCACAGGACGGTTGGCGGCTGTTTTCAAAATTCAGGAGTACCTCGATGTTCGTGACACCGGCATACGCCCAAGGCATCGGCGGCGCCTCTCCCGATATGTTCATCAGCATTTTGCCGTTTGTCCTGATTTTCGTAATCATGTATTTTCTGATCATCCGGCCGCAGCGCACGCAGCTGAAGAAGCGCGGCGAGATGCTGGCCGCGGTTCGTCGCGGCGACACGGTCGTCACTGGCGGCGGCTTCGTCGGCAAGGTGACCAAGGTGATCGACGACAATGAGCTCGAGATCGACCTCGGCGGTGGCACCAAGGTGACCGCATTGCGTTCGACGATCGCCGATGTGCGCGTCAAGGGCGAGCCGGTGGCGAACCAGAACGCCAAGAAATAACCGAATTTCAGGCGGAGCGATCCGCGGACACGCTCTGACGGACGACGCCATATGCTGTATTTTTCGCGCTTCAAGATGATCCTGATCTGGGTGGCAGTGGCCATCACAGTGATCCTCGCCGCGCCCAATCTCATTCCCGCCTCCACGTTGGCGCAACTCCCCAGCTGGGTGCCGAAGCGGCAGATGACGCTCGGCCTCGACCTGCAGGGCGGCTCGCACATCCTGCTGGAGATGAATCAGAACGACCTGATCAAGGACCGGCTGGAGACGACGCGCGACGAAATCCGCACGCTGCTGCGTGACGCCAAGATCGGCTATACCGGCCTTGCCGGCACGGGGCGGACCTTGCAGGTCCGCATCACCGATCCTGCCCAGCTCGATGCCGCCAAGAAAGCGCTGAAGCCGCTGACCGATCCGGTCGCTGCCGGCCTGTTCACCGGCGGCTCCATCCAGGAAATGACGCTCGATGATTCCGAGCCCGGCCTGCTCAAGTTCAACGTCACCGACGCTGGCATTAAATACCGCACATCGACCGCATTGACGCAGTCGATCGAGGTGGTCGAGCGCCGCGTCAACGAGCTTGGCACGACTGAACCCATTGTGCAGCGGCAGGGCGACGACCGTATCCTTGTCCAGGTGCCGGGTCTGCAGGACCCGCAAAGGCTGAAGGAGATCCTTGGCCAGACCGCCAAGCTGACCTTCCAGATGGTCGACCAGTCGATGCCGGTGCAGGACGCGCTCAACGGCCGTCCGCCCGCCGGTTCGTCGGTGCTGTATTCGCAGGACGATCCGCCGGTTCCCTATCTGATCGAAAACCGCGTCATCGTTTCGGGCGAAAATCTCGTCGATGCCCAGGCGACATACAATTCGCAGAACAACGAGCCGGTAGTTTCGTTCCGCTTCGATTCGAAAGGTGCGGCGCGCTTCGGCCAAGCCACTGCGCAGAATGTCGGCAAGCTGTTTGCCATCATCCTCGACAATCAGGTGATTTCGGCGCCGCAGATCCGCGAGCCGATCCTCGGCGGCACCGGCCAGATCTCGGGTAATTTCACCGCCCAGAGTGCCAACGACCTCGCCGTGCTGCTGCGCGCCGGCGCATTGCCCGCGACGCTGACGGTGATCGAAGAGCGTACCGTTGGTCCGGGGCTCGGCCAGGATTCCATCCATGCCGGCAAGGTCGCCGGCATCATCGGCTCGATCCTCGTCGTGGCCTTCATGTTCGTTGCCTACGGCTTCCTCGGCTTCCTCGCCAACATCGCGCTGGCGGTGCACGTGGCGATGATCGTCGGGCTGTTGTCGCTGCTTGGCGCAACGCTGACCCTACCGGGTATCGCCGGTATCGTGCTGACCATCGGCATGGCGGTCGATTCCAACGTGCTGATCTACGAACGTATCCGCGAGGAGCGACGAAACGGCCGCTCCGTGATCCAGGCGATCGACACCGGTTTCACCAAGGCGCTGGCGACCATCGTCGATTCCAACGTCACCTCGCTGATCGCCACGGTGGTGCTGTTCTATCTCGGTACGGGACCGGTCAAGGGCTTTGCCATCACCTACGCCATCGGCATCCTGACGACTGTCTTCACCGCTTTCACCTTCACCCGGATGCTGGTGTCGATCTGGCTGCGTCGGGCGCGCCCGAAGGAACTGCCGCGTGCTCCGGTCACATTCGTTCCGCCGGGCACCAAGATTCCCTTCATGGGCATCCGTCGCTGGACTTTCACGCTCTCGAGCGCACTTTCGATCCTGTCGGTGGTGCTGTTCACAACCGTCGGCATCAATTACGGCATCGATTTCAAGGGCGGTTCGCTGATCGAGGTGCAGGCCAAAAGTGGCAACGCCGATATCGCCGACATCAGAGGCCGACTTTCGGACCTCAACATCGGTGAGGTCCAGGTGCAGCAGTTCGGTGCGCCAAACGATGTGCTGATCCGCGTCGGTACACAGGATGGCGGCGAGAATGCCGAGCAGACGGTCATCGACAAGGTGCGCGGCGAACTGCAGGACAATTATGATTTCCGCCGCGTCGAAGTGGTGGGGCCAACGGTTTCCGGGGAGTTGGCCAAGCAAGGCACGATCGCCATGGTGATCGCGCTGCTCGGCATTCTGGTCTATGTCTGGTTCCGCTTCGAATGGCAGTTCGCCGTCGGCGCCATCATTGCGACGGTGCACGATGTGGTCATGACCATTGGCTTCTTCGTCATCACCGGGCTTGAGTTCAACCAGTCCTCGCTGGCGGCGATCCTGACCATCATAGGCTATTCGCTGAACGATACGATCGTCGTCTATGACCGCGTTCGCGAGGATTTGCGAAAATACAAGCGGATGCCGCTGCCGCAACTCTTGAACAACGCCATCAACGAGACGCTGTCGAGAACGACGCTGACCTCGGTGACGACAATCCTGGCGCTGCTGGCGCTGGTGCTGTTCGGCGGCGAGGTGATCCGCTCGTTCACCATGGCCATGCTGTTCGGCGTCGTGTTCGGAACGTATTCGTCGATCTTCATCGCGGCACCGCTGCTCATCCTGTTCAAGTTGCGGCCGCAGGCCTCGACCTCGGATGAGGAAAAGCCGGTCGGCGGCGGCAAGACGGTCGCGACCTGAAGCGCGGCCCCGAAGGGGTGACAGAACGGTGACCGGCAAAGGCATCGTCATCCGCGAGGCGCATTTCCCCGGCCGCGCGCCGATCGAGGCCTATGGCAATGGCGGGTTCCGCTTCGCCGACATGTCGCATCGCGGCTCACTGCTCTGCCTGCCATCCGGCATCCATGGCTGGGAGCCGGCGGATCCTCTGGCGCTGACGGTGGCCGATTTCGACAGACTGCTGGCCGAAGCCGACAAGGTCGAAATCCTTCTGGTCGGCATGGGCAGGGACCTCAGGCCATTGCCGGCAGCACTGCGGGCCGCGCTGAAGGCGGCAGGCGTTGCGTCCGACCCGATGTCGACGGGTGCCGCGGTGCGGACCTACAATGTCCTGCTGGCGGAAGACCGCGCCGTGGCCGCCGCGCTCATCGCCGTCGATTGACATGTCCGAGAATGCCAAAATCGTCATGGACACGGTGCGCGCCGCCGACCACGACCGCTATCTCACCGCGCTCTACGCGCCGGCTGACAAACGCGACGCGCTGTTTTCGCTCTACGCCTTCAATGCCGAGATCGCAGGCATTCGCGATCGCATCCACGAAGCGCTGCCGGGCGAAGTGCGGCTGCAATGGTGGCGCGATGTCATTGCCGCCGGCGGGGAGGCCGGCGCCGGCCATCCTGTCGCCGAAGCGTTGAATGCCACGATAGCAAGGTACAATCTGCCGAAACTGGCCCTCGACAACATGCTCGAAGCCCGCATTTTCGACCTCTACGATGATCCGATGCCGTCGCGCACCGATCTGGAAGGCTATTGCGGCGAAACGGCTGCCGCACTCATCCAGCTTGCGGCGATGGTGCTCGATCCCGTCGAGGCGTCGCGTTTTGCCGAGCTTTCGGGCAGGGCAGGCTGCGCACAGGCGGTGACCGGCCTGCTGCTTCTGCTGCCGCGGCACCGCAAGCGCGGACAGTGTTTTGTCCCGGCCGATATCCTTGCCGCGGCCGGATCGTCGCCGCAGGAGTTCGTCACCGGCGACGGCGGTCCTGGCGCCAAACGCGCGATGGCGGCAATGATCGCGCTGGCGCGGGATCATCTTTCAGCCTTCGAACAAGGCGCATCGGCTTTGCCGGTCTCGTTGTATCCGGCATTCCTGCCGCTGACCCTGTCGCGTGCCTATCTCACGAAAATGGAAAGTGGCTCGCCGCTCGATGGTGTGGCGCGGCTGTCGGCCTTGCGCCGGCATTGGCTGCTGCTGCGTCGCGCGAGCAAGGGCTGGCCGGCACTTTGACGTAAACGTCAATCATGCTAGGAGTCTCCGAGCCAAAACTGTTGCCATAGACAACAGACCGGCCGGAGGAGATACCCATCCATGAGCTTGCCTTTGCTGGTCGCGATCGTCGCCCTTGGCATTGCGCTGTCGGTTGCCGCGGTGCATTTCACCGGTGGCAGCAAGACGTCCACGCTTACTAGCGCAGGTCAGGCGCAGAGCCGTTTCGCCGAGGATTTTCCTGATGAAATGGCGACGATGGTGCGCCTGACGGCGGATGCCAGGACGGCGTTCCTCGATCTCGGGCGAGGGCGCATCGGGATCGTTCACAGTATCGGCGGCTGTTTTTTGACCCGCATCGTCACGCCTCGGGACGTCACGGCTTTGACTGCCGGCGACGCAAACACGGTCTCGTTTCAGCTTGCCGATTTCACTTGGAAGGGCGGCCGCTTCTACTTTGCCAGCTCAACAGATGCGCAAGGCTTGCTGAACGCGCTTGAGCCGCACCGTTCAAATTCCACTGGGGAGGCGGCGTGATGGACAGCTACAACTTTCCGCAGGTCACCCAGCTTGCCATCCCGTTCTTCGTTGCCGCGATCCTGATCGAGCTCTGGCTGGTGCGCAGCGGCCGCGCCAAGGGCTCGTTCGAGACGCGCGACACGCTGACCAGCTTGATGATCGCACTGGCAATGTCATCGCCGGGTTGCTGCTGGGCGTGGTGTCCTACTGGGCGCTGCTGTGGCTGTGGCAGTTCCGCGTCTTCAATCTCGGCCTGTCGGTCTGGGTGTTCCTGGCCGCCTTCCTGCTCGATGACCTGCGCTACTATGTCTATCACCGCATCGCGCACAGGGTGCGCTGGGTGTGGGCCGAACATGTCAACCACCATTCCAGCCAGCACTACAATCTGTCGACAGCGCTGAGACAAAGCTGGACCGGCCTGTTCACCTTCATGTTCGTGCTGCAGGCGCCGCTGGTGCTGCTCGGCTTCCATCCGGCGGTCATTGCCTTCACCTTCGGCTTCAATCTGGTCTGGCAGTTCTGGATCCACACCGAGACGATCGGCAAGATGTGGGGCTGGTTCGAATTCGTCTTCAACACGCCGTCACACCACCGCGTCCATCACGCCACCAACCCGCGCTATCTCGACGCCAATTATGCCGGCACGCTGATCATCTGGGATCGCATGTTCGGCACCTTCGTCGAGGAGCTGGAAGAGGACCGGCCGCGCTACGGCATCGTCAGGAATCTCGGCACCTTCAATCCACTGAAAGTGGCGTTCCACGAATGGATCGGCATGTTCAGCGATGCCTTTGCACCGGGGCTGACCTTGAGCGATCGTCTGAACTACCTGATCAAGCCGCCGGGCTGGAGTCACGACGGCTCGCGCGAAACCTCGGAGAGCCTGAAAGCTGCCTATGTCAGGAGAAATCCTGACGAGGCCGGCAAGCCTGGGCTGCCGGCGGCGAGTGCCGAGCCAGCGGAGTAGCCTTGTCGTCAGGTTGGCTCGCTCGAACCGCCAGTTGGAGAACCACTTGCGCTTGACCTCTGGGCGATGAGTTCCCGTAGCCGGGTATCAACTTCTTCCATTGAAAGGTTTGGCCTCGTGTCCTCGATCGACGCCTTCACTCGCGCCCTAATCGATGCCATGCGCTCGGCGTGCTCTTCCTCTTCGCGCTGGAAAGCGCGAAGCGCGGCGCGGATGACTTCACTGGCCGATCCGAAGGAGCCGTCCTCGACTTTCTCGCGGATCATACGCGCCATGGCAGGCGTGACGGTGACGGACAGTTTCTCGGCGGATTCCATGACTGTGTCTCTCTCAGGCTGAAGTGGGATACTATCCTACTTTATACCTGAGGTCCAACCAGGGACGGAAAGATTGTTTATTCCGCTGCTTCGGCCGTTTGCGCCGCCAATCCCAGCCATTGCCGGCAGTCGGCGCGTGCACGTGCGGTTATCCCTTGTCGCTTGGCGACGGTCTTGTCCTTGCCGCGCAGGCGCTTGCCTTCGATTTTCGGCGCTTCCATCGGCGGGAACAGGCCGAAATTGACATTCATCGGCTGGAAGGAGCGTTTTCCCGGTTCGTCATCGGACACGATGTGGCCGCCGGTGATGTGATTGAGCAGGGCGCCGAAGGCTGTGGTGAGCGGTGGCAGGGATGGTGCATGGCCGAGCCTTTCGGCGGCGGCGAAGCGCCCGGCGAGCAGGCCGATCGCAGCGCTTTCGACATAACCCTCGCAGCCGGTGATCTGGCCGGCAAAACGCAGGCCGGGGCGCGACTTCAGCTGCAGCGAGGCGTCGAGCAAGGTCGGCGAGTTGATGTAGGTGTTGCGATGCAGGCCGCCGAGGCGGGCGAAGTCGGCGTTTTCGAGGCCCGGAATGGTGCGGAACACGCGCACCTGCTCGGCATGCTTCAGCTTGGTCTGAAAGCCGACCATGTTGTAGAGCGTGCCCAGCGCGTTGTCCTGCCGCAGCTGGACGACGGCATAGGCCTTCACCGTCGGATTGTGCGCATTGGTCAGCCCCATCGGCTTCATCGGCCCGTAGCGCAGCGTCTCGACGCCGCGTTCGGCCATGATCTCGATCGGCAGGCAGCCGTCGAAATAGGGCGTGCCTTCCCATTGTTTGAATTCGGTTTTCTGGCCGTCGACCAGCGCCTGCACGAAGGCGAGATATTGCTCCTTGTCCATCGGGCAATTGATGTAGTCCTTGCCGGTGCCGCCGGGCCCGACCTTGTCATAGCGCGACTGGAACCAGCAGGTGTCCATATCGATCGTGTCGAAATGGACGATCGGCGCGATGGCGTCGAAGAAGGCCAGCGCATCGGCGCCGGTCGCCTCCGCGATCGACTGGGCAAGCGAAGGTGCGGTCAGCGGGCCCGTGGCGATGATCGCCTGATCCCAGTCCGCCGGCGGCAAGCCCGGCACTTCCTCGCGCTGGATGGCGATCCGCGGATGCGCTTCGAGCCTTTTCGTCACCGCGTCGGAAAATCCGTCGCGATCGACGGCAAGCGCGCCGCCGGCCGGCACCTGGTTGGCGTCGCCGGCGCTCATGATCAATGAGCCGGCCAGCCGCATTTCGGCATGCAACAGGCCGACGGCGTTGTTTTCGGCGTCGTCGGAGCGGAAGGAATTCGAGCAGACCAGTTCGGCCAGACAGTCGGTCTTGTGCGCATCGGTGCCGCGGACGGGCCGCATTTCATGCAGGATGACGGGCACGCCAGCCTCGGCTGCCTGCCAGGCGGCTTCGCAACCGGCGAGGCCGCCGCCGATGATGTGGATTGGATTTTTGCTCATGAGCGCCGGAATAATCGCTTGGAGCCGTGATTGCAATTGCCGTGCGTGGCGCGGGGCAAACGGCTGCGGGCGCAACCAAACCCTGAAAACAACAACACCCGCCGGGGGAGGAGGTCCGGCGGGTGTCGTTTTTGGGGTCGACCCTCGGGAGGAGGTGAAGGCCGACCGTATTCGTCATCGCCGGGGAGGAGGTCGGCTTTGACGAAATCTCTTTCGCCATTTTTGAAAGGGGCGAAACCCTTTTGGGAAACAACGCCCGCCGCGGGAGGAGGTGCGGCGGGCGCCGTTTTGGTGGTCAACCCTCGGGAGGAGGTGAAGGTTGACCGGATCCGTCAGGGTCGGGGAGGAGGTCGACCCTGGCGAAATTCTGTTATTTAGATCGCCCGGCGAGCGACGATCTTGATTTCGTCGCGGACGATACCGAGATCATGCAGCTGGCGGTTCGAAAGGCGACCCAGCTCGGTAACCGTCTCGCGATAAACGCGCCAGTTACGATAGTTGCGGATCAGGTTCATTGTCGTTCTCTTTTCAAAACTTGTTCGGACCATTTGCGGTCCGAAGAATTAGACCGCCTTGCGAGCGACGTAAGGAATGTCGCTGCGGCTGATGCCGAGGTCGGTCAGTTCACGGTTGCTCAGGCGGCTCAGCTCGGACACGGTGTCCCTGTAGCGGCGCCAGTTGCGGTAGTTGCGGATCAGGTTCATGGTATTTCTCGTTTCGTCTTTCTTTCGGATCATTCCGTCTTTGTGTACGAACCACAGATAGGCGGGCCTATATCGATTTAAAAGCGCTATGGCTGCATGGCAGCAATGCAAATTGTGCAATGCAGCATTAACGCGCGTTCACGGACCTGACACAAAGAAACCCGAATCGGAAAATGCCGTTGCGCCAACGGTTTGACCGGGTCGGCTGAAAAAAAGACCAAACTGGGGAGAAGCGTGATGGCGGGCTATTCGTCACGAGTGAGGGCGGATATCGCGCGCTGGCGGCAGGCCGGCCTGATCGATGCCGCCACCGCCGATTCCCTGACGCGCGATGTCGAGGCCAACGAGCGCAAATCGCTCAGCTTCGGCTCTATCCTGGCGATGATGGCTGCCTTGCTGTTCGGCGCCGCCATCCTGATTTTCGTCGCTGCCAACTGGGACGCCATCCCGCGGCTGGCGCGGGTCGTGGCACTCTTTGCCATCATCCTTGGCGGCTATGTCGGCGGTGCGCTGCTGAAGACGCGCGACCATGCGGCGATCGGCGAGGCGCTGTGGATCGTGGCCGCAGCGGCCTTCGGCGGCTCGATCGCGCTGATCGGGCAGATGTATCATCTCTCCGGCGACGAGGCGTCCGCCTTGGTCACCTGGGGCGCGGGCACGGCATTGGCGGCGGTCGCCCTGCGTTCGAACCCGCTGACCGTGGCTGCGGTCGGCATTGCCGATGCCTGGCTGTTCCTCAAAGGCTTCGATTATTACGGCCGCAGCGAATTTCCGCATCTCTTCGTGGTCATGGCGATCGTGCTGTTTGCCGTCTCGTTCTGGACCCGCAGCCAGCCGGCGCGGCACCTGATCATCCTGTCGCTGCTCTTCTACCTCGTGCTGTTTGCCATGGATCACGCGACACTGCAGGTGGCGATCCCCCTGGTCATCGTCTCAGCGCTGCTGTTTGCGGCTTCCGTCTTTGCGCCGGAGCCGGTCGACAAGATCGTGCAGCTCGGCGGCCGCTTGCCCTTGCATGCGCTGCTCGGCTTCCTCACCGGCCTGGCGATGGTCCAGTTCGAACTGGCCGATGAAAGCACCTACAACAGCGGATTCGCCATCGCTTCGGTGATTGCGTTGGCAGGCATCGTCGCTGCAATCGTGCTGGCAGGGCGGGAAAGCCGCGGGTTGCGCTGGCTTGCCTATGCCGGCTTCGCTTTCGAACTTGCCGTCATCTATGTGGTGACGTTGCAATCGATGCTCGATACGGCCGGCTTCTTCCTTGCCGCCGCGGTGCTGCTCGGCATCCTTGCGATCGTCATCATCCGCATCGAAAAACGCATGAAGAGCCCAGTCGCCAAGGGAGCCACGGCATGATGACCGGAAAGAGGCTGATCATATCGGCGCTGGTGCTGGCGCTCGTCCAGATAGGTTTCCTGAGCTGGATCATCGCCGGCCGGGCAGCGATCCTGCGCAACGGCAAGGAAGTCCTGCTGAAGATCGAACCCGTCGATCCCCGCGATCTCCTGCGCGGCGACTACATTATCCTCGGCTATGGGATTTCGCGGATACCGGTGAAAATGATCGCCAACGTCCCGGCCGACAAGCTCTCCAGCGACGACACGTCGATTGTCGTCCGCTTGAAGAAGGGTGCCGACGGCTATTGGCAGCCGACCACCGCCTGGTTCGGCAAGGCGCCGACGCCGGCCGCTGCCGACGAGGCCGACATATCAGGCCATGTCGCCGAGGGCTGGGATCTTCGCAGCGAAGGCATGACTATTGCGCCGGATTATGGCATCGAGCGCTTCTATCTGCCGGAAGGCGAGGGGATGGCGATCCAGAACGACATGCGGGTGCGCCCGTTCGGCATTCGCATCGCACTTGCGGGCGACGGCACCGCGCAGATCAAGGCGCTGGTGGACGGCGACAAGACGCTGTTCGAGGAACCGCTTTATTAGACCAATGACGTCGACCGTGATGGTCGACGGAAGCCCTCAGCCCGGTAAGAAGCATGCCAATCACCCTGTCGACGCGTGAAGACATCAACCTCGACACCGTTTTCCGCGTCGCCTGGAAGAAGGACACCGTGGAGATCGGCGAGAAGGCCTTGCAGCGCATCGCCGAATGCCGAGCCTCGTTCCTGAAGCTCATCGAATCCGACCCGCCGCCGGTCATCTATGGCGTAACCACTGCCATGGGGGAGCTGGCGAGCCGCAAGCTCGAACTTGACGAGCGGGATCGCCATGCGCGCATCAAGGCGTTCGCCGCCGCGACCTCGTTCGGCGATCCATTGCCCGATCGGGTGGTCCGGGCGATCACGCTTGCCCGACTGACGAACTTCATCGAAGGCAACGCAGCCACCACGCCACGCATCGCGCTCGCTGTTGCCGCGATGCTCGACGGCGGCCCGATGCCAACGGTACCGGCCTGCGGCCAGGGCGGCGCCGGCGAGATCCTGGCGCTTTATCCGTTGTTCGCCGAGCTTTCGGCGCGCTTCGATCTGGAAGTCAAGGAACGGGGCTCGTTGATCAACGGCTCGCCCTGCGCCGCCGCTTTGGTGGCCGACGCGGCGCTTGCGGCGCGCCGCCGCATCCGGATGGCGCACAAGGTGTTCGCGCTGTCGATCGAAGCGTTTCGCGCCCCGCTCGAGCACTATGACGCGGCGCTTGACACGCTCTGGGGTGATCAACATGAAGCCGCGGCCCTCCAGGGGTTGCGGGAATTTCTCGTCGGTGCCGGAGACGGGCGGCGCAACTATCAGGCGCCGGTCAGCTACCGGATCGTGCCGCGCGTTCTCGGCCAGGCGCATCGTGCGCTGTCGTCTGCCGAGCGGGCGGCCACCGTGTCGCTGGCCTCGATATCGGACAATCCGGTCTATATCCCGCCGGACGATGCACATCCGCTCGGCCGCTGCATCAGCACCGGCGGCTATCACAATGCCATGGCGACACCGGCACTGGACGATCTGGCGGCGATATGGGCCGATATCTGCCTTCTCTGCGACCGTCATGCCTCCAAGCTCCTGAACGGCAAGGTGTCGCTGCTACCCGATCTTTTGATGACCGGGCGGCATTGGGCCGACAGCGATGGCCACGGCAGTGTCGGCTATGTGCCGATGGCGATCACAGGCTATCTCGAGCAGGCCAAGCTCGCCGCGCAGCGTACCTTCATTCCGGGAACGGAATCAGCCGGTGCCGGACAGGACGATGTCGCCACCACGGCGTTCTTCGCATGGACCAAGGAGGCGACCGCCGGCCGCTGCGTCGATGCGGCAATGGCGATGCTGGCGATGATGGCCTCGCAGGCGCTGCACGTTACCGAACGCGCGCCGCCGCCAGCGCTTCAGGTCTTCGTCGATGAAATCAGAGCTATCGTGCCGCCTGTCGGCGACGATCGCGTGCTGGGACCTGAACTGGCGAACCTGGCCGCGTGGTTCACAGGGAGAGCGTTCGAGGCGTAGGCACCGATGCCAGGAAGAAAGTCGTGGCCGGTGAATTGGTGCGGATGAAGGGACTCGAACCCCCACGCCTTTCGGCACTGGAACCTAAATCCAGGGCGTCTACCAGTTCCGCCACATCCGCATGGACCGGCAATCCCATGTAGCCATCATTCTGTCAATGTCGGGGCCAAAATGTTGGTTGTTCGCCGAAATGCGAAGATGGTTGAAAATTAGCCCCGCCTGTGACAAAAGGCGTGTCGAATGTGACGGGACGCGACGATCCGCTTCTGCAAAATGTGATAAGAAGTAGGAAAAACAAGAACTTATTCACATTTTGGAACGCAGTTTGGGAGAATTTGAGCCGTATTTTCGGTCAAATTGCCAGGTTCCGTACCAAAAGCCATTCCCGGCAAGATTATACCGGCAGGCTGTGAACGGCAGAGGCCGTGGCAGTCTCATTGGTGAAAACAAAGGTTTTACGATGCAGGTCACCGAAACGCTCAACTCCGGTCTCAAGCGCGAGATCAAGATCACCGTGCCGGCCGGTGACATGGAAGCCAAGCTGATGGCGCGGCTTTCGGACGCCAGGAACAAGGTCCGCATCAACGGCTTCCGTCCCGGCAAGGTGCCGGTGCAGCACCTGCGCAAGGTCTACGGCAAGTCGTTCATGGCTGAAGTGGTCAACGAAATCCTCAATGATTCGACCCGCACGATCATTACCGGGCGTGGCGAAAAAGCTGCCATGCAGCCCGAAGTCATCATGACCGAAGACGAGAAGGAAGCCGAGAAGATCCTGGCCGGCGGCGCCGACTTCGAATTCCGTCTCAACTACGAGATTATTCCGACGATCGAGATCAAGGATTTCTCCGACATCAAGGTGACGCGCCAGGTGTTCGACGTGCCGGACACCGAGATCGACGAGCAGGTCCAGCGCGTCGCCGAATCGGCACGCAGCTACGAGCCGAAAACCGGCAAGGCCGCCACTGGCGACCGCGTGACCATCGACTATGTCGGCAAGATCGACGGCGAGGCCTTCAATGGCGGCGCCGGTACCGATCAGCCGCTGGTGCTGGGTTCGAAGGAGTTCATCCCCGGCTTCGAGGATCAGCTGGTCGGCGCCAAGGCCGGTGACGAAAAGCAGGTCACCGTAACCTTCCCGGAAAACTACCAGGCGGCGCATCTTGCCGGCAAGGAAGCGACCTTCGACGTCACCGTCAAGGAAGTGTCCCAGCCCGGCGAACTGGAAATCAACGACGAGACCGCCAAGAACCTTGGGCTGGAGTCGCTTGAGCGCCTGCGCGACGTCGTGCGTGGCCAGATCGAAAGCCAGTTCGGCGCCATGACGCGCCAGAAGGTCAAGCGCCAGCTGCTCGACCAGCTCGACGCGTCCTACTCGTTCGAGGCGCCGTCGAAGCTCGTCGACGCCGAGTTCAACAACATCTGGGCTCAGGTCAATCGCGACCTGGAAGCAGCCGGCCGCACCTTCGCCGACGAAGAGACGACGGAAGAAGAGGCACGCGCCGAATATCTGCGTCTTGCCGAGCGCCGCGTGCGTCTTGGCCTGGTGCTGGCTGAAATCGGCGAGAAGGCCGGCGTCACGGTATCGGACGAGGAGTTGCAGCGCGGCCTGTTCGAGCAGGTGCGCCGCTATCCGGGCAACCAGCAGCAGGAAGTCTTCGAGTTCTACCGCAGCAACCCGGAAGCGTTGAACACGCTGCGGGCGCCGATGTTCGAGGAGAAGGTGGTCGACCATCTGCTCGGCCAGATCTCGGTCACCGACGTCAAGGTCAGCAAGGAAGAGCTGATGGCCGACGACGAGGAGGCCGAGACCGCGGTCAAGGCGAAGCCGGCGAAGAAAGCCGCTGCCAAGAAGGCTGACGACCAGAAGGCCGACGACGCGGAAGAGCCCAAGAAAAAGGCAGCGCCGAAAAAGAAGGCCGCCAAGGACGCCGAATAACACGAGCATTTCGTTGAAACAGGAAAGGCCGCCCTCAAGGCGGCCTTTTTCGTTGCGAAACTGCAACAGCCGGCACGCTTCGCGAGCGACGGCCAGTAGCGATACGAAACTTTGATCACTATCTGCGTTTCTATCGCAAGCCGCTTGGGTTGTTGGAGGGCGTGTTGAGACTGTTCGTCGAAGTGGGACACGCTGCGGCAATGGCGCTGGTCCTTGTCTCGGTCTGCGGCATTGCCCGAGCCGATACGCTTGACAATTGGCGGTTCGAAACGGCCGAAGACGGCCTCGTCACGGCGTCGCTTTATGCCACCAACAAGTTGATCACCGGTGGTGGCGCGTTGAGCTACAGCCCGGTCCTGACCATCGCCTGCCGGGCAAACAGCGAACCGCATTGGACCGAATGGCTGCAACTGAACGACGCCGTCTCGGCCAGCCGCAAGATCACCATGTCGGTCACGCTCGACCAGGGCAACAAGTTCGATGAAAGCTGGTCGGTCGGCACGCGCGGCCGGATGCTGGTGCGCGACGGCGCCGACGGCATCAAACGGCTTGTTGCAGCCAACCGGCTCCGGCTTTCCTGGCGGTTCGGGCTGCTGTCGGGGCGCGGCGAGGCCGATTTCAACCTCGCCGGGTTCGGTGAAGCGGTCAACCAGGTTGCCGGCAGCTGCAACACCGACGTACCTTGAGCCACTGCGGACCGCCTAAACCTTTGTACAGTCGACTTCTTCTATCTGCCGGCCAGATTCAGTGGTATACAGGTGCCGCAATTCGATTTGGGGGGAGAAGCGGATAATCTGTTCTGCCGTGCAAGGCGCATTGCCGGTGATACCGGCATGCGCAGATCGTCTCAGGCACATTTGACGATCAGGGAGGAAAGTCATGCGCCTAGTCGCGTTTTTCGCCGTCGTGTCTTTTGCAAGCTTCGTCGCCAATCCATCGCAGGCTCAGGATACTGCGGCTGGCGAGAAGGTCTTCACCAAATGCAAGGTCTGCCACATCGCAGACGAGGATAAGAACAAGATCGGTCCATCGCTGCACGGCGTCATCGGCCGCACCGCCGGTACGCATCCGGATTTCAAATATTCCGATGCCATGATTGCGGCTGGCAAATCCGGCGTCAAATGGGACGAACCAACACTGACGGCCTATCTTCACGATCCCAAGGCCATGGTCAAAGGGACCAAGATGGCGTTTCCCGGCCTCAAGAACGATGCGGACGTGGCCAACGTCATTGCCTATTTGAAAACGTTCTCCAAGTGACCTGGCTCCTCCGCCATGCGTCTAGCCTCTTGTTTTACCGTGATCTTATCCGAACCGAAGGGCAGCGTGGGCAAAACCGGGTTTCAGTTTTCGCTCGCGCGCCTTCACTTCGGGATCATGGCCTAGGTTGCCTGCTTCCATCGGTCTGAGATGTCGACTAGGGAAAACCGCCTCAAGGATACCGGCATTCGCCTCTCGGAAGCGACGGCGGGTGATTTCTTCGCGCTTTTGAAGCCGAGGGTCATGGCGCTTGCTGTGTTCACTGCTTTCGTCGGCCTGATGGCGGCGCCTGGCGCGATGAATCCGTTCATCGCCGTGATTGCAATCGGTGCGATTGCGATTGGAGCAGGAGCGGCCGGGGCCCTCAACATGTGGTACGACGCGGACATCGACGCGCTGATGTCGCGCACATCAAAGCGGCCGGTTCCGTCGGGCCGCGTCACGCCCGGTGAAGCTCTCGGCTTCGGCCTCGTGCTTTCCGCGCTTTCGGTCATGACACTCGGCGTGCTGGTGGGCTGGCTCGCCGCATCGCTGCTGGCCTTCACCATCTTCTTCTATGTCGTCATCTATACGATGTGGCTGAAGCGCTCGACGCCGCAGAACATCGTCATCGGCGGTGCGGCGGGTGCCCTTCCTCCGATGATTGGCTGGGCGGCCGCAACTGGCGCCATCGGCGTTGAAAGCCTCATCCTGTTTCTGATCATCTTTCTGTGGACGCCGCCGCATTTCTGGGCACTCGCGCTGTTCAAGGTCGGCGACTACGCCGCTGCCGGCATCCCGATGATGCCGAACGTGGCCGGCCAGGCCTCGACCAGAAAACAGATATTCGCCTATTCACTGCTCCTGGCGCCAATCGGCGTGCTGCCCTGGGCGTTCGGATTCGCGAGCGGGTTCTATGGAATTGTTTCGGCTGCATTGGGCGCGGGTTTCATCTGGCACGCCTGGAAGGTTCTGGTTGTTCCAGACAAGGAGATGAAGCCTGCAAAGGCACTGTTTGCCTTCTCGATTTTCTATCTTTTCGCGATCTTTGCCATACTGCTTGCCGACACCATTGCAATGCGGGCGTTCACGTCAACCGGAGGTTGACGGCATGACCGCTGTTGTCGGATTGCTGGCCGGGACGGCCGGTCTGTAATTGCTGCATTGAAGACGTTGCAGACCAGGATCGGCTCGAACATCACGATGGTATTGCACAGAATCCCAGGATCAGCAGAGCGACTATGCCAAGGCCGAGTATGAGAAGCGTCCTTCCGTCCATGACCTTCACCTTTGATCTCAGGAGAATATCGAAAAAAGACCACCAGAGCTAGCCAGACGCCGGAGCTCTTCTGACAAAGGGCGACAAGTCTCTGGCAAGAGAGTATGCTGATTCCGGTGCAGGTCGCGGTTTTGCGTGGCCAGTCACGCAGAACGACAGCACCGCGAAACCGCGACCTTACCGGACCTGGTCTGGAGGGAATGGTCATGGCAAGCTTTCACGTGATAGCAGGCGCCAGCGAGACGCTGGAACATACCAAAATTCGAAAAATCGGTGTTTCCGACCTTTTCGATGCGCTCAAGCGGGGCGTCGACGATTTCATGGTCAAACCGTCGCACATCGTTTTTCTCTGCCTGATCTATCCGCTCGTGGGCGTCGTTCTCGCCGCGTGGACGTCGGGCAACAATGCGTTGCCATTGTTGTTTCCGCTGGTGTCCGGCTTTGCGCTGATCGGTCCATTCGCGGCGATCGGCCTCTATGAAATCAGCCGCAGACGGGAAGCCGGGCTCGACACCTCCTGGAGGCACGCTTTAGAGGTCAGGAATTCTCCGGCCCTGCCGGCCATCGCGGCGGTCGGGATCATGCTGTTTGCAATCTTCATCGCCTGGCTTTTGACCGCTCAGCTATTTTACCAGTTTCTCTTCGGCCCGGCGCCGCCGGAATCGATATCCGGCTTCATCAATGAAATATTTGCCACCGGACGCGGCTGGACGCTGATTATCCTGGGGCACGTCATCGGCTTCGTCTTCGCCGTGGTGGTGTTGTGCACAACGGTCGTCGCCTTCCCATTGTTGCTCGACCGCGACGTCGGCGCCTACGAAGCCATCCACACCTCGGTGCGTGCGGTGCTGGCGAACCCGATCACCATGGCTGTCTGGGGACTGATTGTCGCCGTAGCCCTGATCATCGGCTCGCTGCCGGTGTTCGCCGGGCTGGCCGTCGTGTTGCCGATCCTCGGTCACGCCACCTGGCATGTCTACCGCAAGGTCGTGGAGTCGCCCGCCAGACCGGCGAGTTGAGGAATTCTGCCTCACCGCACCGGCGAGGATGCCGGTGCAAGTCTGATCGAAGCCGTCAGTAGGCCGGGTGACTGAAACGGGCCTGGTATGCACCCATGGTCAGGTTTCGGAAATCCTTGCCGCTGACATGCACCAGCGTTCTATGGTCGCCGCCTTCGAAGTAGACGTCGGCGGCATCGCCAAGGCTTTCATCGACAATCACCGGCACATCATAGGCTGCGCCGATCGGCGGGATGGCGCCGGTGTCGCAATCAGCGAAGAGCAAAATCACCTCGTCTTCGGAGGCGAGCCCGAGACGCTTGTCCATAACGTCTTGCAACCTGCCAAGTTCGATCCTGTGGGTGCTGGGAACCACGGCCAGCGTGTAGCCGAGCTCGTGGTGAACAACCACGGATTTCGCCATTATGCTGCCGGGCACATGCGCGGCTATCGCCGACTGCCGGCTTGTTGAAGTGCGATGATGAGCGACGGTGTCATAGGAAATTCCCTTGCCGTCGATGAAGTCCTTCAGTCTCGTTGCGATCGTCATCTTGGCCTCCCTTGCCGGAGTGAGCGACGCACGGGTTTGCGCGTCAGTGCCCGGATCCGAAAAACGCCAGCCTGGTGAAAAGGGTGTAGTCGGCTTCGAAGACCATCATTGTCGTGAACACCAGCACCAGTATCGGCGGCAGGATGATCGCATAGGCCAGCGCCAGCCGCTCCCAGGCCATGTGCATGAAGACGGCGACGATCAGCCCTGCCTTGAGGATCATGAAGATCAGGATCAGCGACCATCTGAGATAGCCTTGCAGGCCGAAATAATCGACCAGGTAGGAGCAGGTGCTGAGGATGAACAGCCAAGCCCAGACCACCAGATAGAGCTTGATGGGATGTTCCTGATGCTCGTCGGCGTGGGCGACGGCCGCCGGCGCCTCATGTGCATGACTAGCGTGTAGCGCGTGTTGTCCGAGGCCGTTTGCGGTTGCTTCTGCCATGTCTGCCTCTCACCAAAGATAGAAGAATGCGAAGATGAACACCCAGACCAGGTCGACGAAGTGCCAGTACAGCCCCATGATCTCGACATTCTCGTAACGGCCCGTCCGGCTGGTGAAGAAGCCGCGTCGTCCGGTGTCGAAATCGCCGCGCCAGACCTTTCGCGCCACGATGATCAGGAAGATCACCCCGATCGTCACATGAGTGCCGTGGAAACCGGTGATCATGAAGAAGGACGAACCGAATTGTGCGGCGCCCCAGGGATTGCCCCAGGGCCGTACCCCTTCAGTGATGAGCTTGGTCCATTCGAAGGCCTGCATGCCGACAAACGTCGCGCCGAGTGCCGCGGTCAGAAGCATGAGGATTGCCGTCTTGCGGCGGTCGCGGCGATAGCCGAAATTGACCGCCATGGCCATCGTTCCGCTGCTTGAGATCAGCACGAAGGTCATGATGGCAATCAGGATCAGCGGGATATCCGAGCCGCCGATGCGAAGCGCAAAGACTTCGCTCGGATTGGGCCACGGCACGCGTGTCGACATTCGCGCGGTCATGTAGGAGAGCAGAAAGCAGCCGAAGATGAAGGTGTCGCTGAGCAGGAAGATCCACATCATGGCCTTGCCCCAGGACACGTTCTTGAACGCACGCTGATCCGAGGACCAGTCGGCGGCAATGCCTTGCCAGCCTGAGGGCCGTGGCTCCGTCTTGCCGATATGCGTCAGTGTCTCTGCCATCCGCTTGATCCCTTCAGGTCAGCAACTGTCGGCAAATGTCGATGAACGTAGCGGCCCAACCGGCCAGCAGGGCAAAGATGGCGAGCCAGACGAAGAGCAGGAAATGCCAGTACATGGCGCACAGTTCGACGCCGAGGCAAAGCCGCTCGGGTCGTGCTCCGTTCCATGCGCCGACGGTTGTTCTGCCCAGGCCCACCAGCCCGCCCAGTATATGCAGGCCATGCATGCCAGTGATCAGGTAGAAAAAGCTGTTGGCCGGATTAGAGCTTAGCAGATAGCCATCTTCGGTCATCTGCCGCCATGCCATGAGCTGTCCGATCAGGAAGGCAAGCGCCGTGAGCCCGGCCGTGGCAAGGCCAAGCCTGACCATGTCGATCTGACCGTTGCGTGCCGCCACCACGGCGCATTGCAGCGCGATGCTGCTCAGGACCAGCACGCCCGTGTTCAGCCAGAGCAGGCGCGGCAGCGGCAGAGGCCGCCAGTCTGACAGGCCCATGCGCATGAAGTAGGCGCTGGTGAACAGCGAAAACAGGCAGCCGACGACGGCGAGGAAGACGCCGAGGCCGATCTTGGCGGTGGGCAGCGCCGACCGGTCGAGGCCGACAAAATCGCCGGCCACACCTTGTTCGAGCCATGGCTTGGTCATCAGTCGCTGGTGCGAAAGCCACCAACCGGCAAAGCCGACAATGACGAGCAGGAAGACCAGGATGACGCTCATGCCGGCTCCCTCGAGGGGGCGAAGGAGCCCGGCATGTTCTGCGGGATGAAATCCTCCTTGGCGCCCGGTACGCTATAATCATAGGCCCAGCGATAGACGATCGGCAGATCCTTGCCAAAATTGCCGTGGGCCGGCGGTGTTTGCGGCGTCTGCCATTCGAGAGTCGTGGCCCGCCACGGATTGCCGCCGGCCTCGCGACCATGGCGGATGCTCCAGATCAGATTGAACAGGAACACCATTTGGGCAAAGCCGACGATGAAGGCCATGATGCTGATGAACGAGTTCAGATGGTGGGCCGACTCCGTCATGATAGTCATGTCGGTCAGTTCAGCGTAGCGCCGCGGCACGCCCATCAGGCCGAGGTAGTGCATGGGGAAGAAAATCAGGTAGGCGCCGAGGAACGTGACCCAGAAATGGAACCGGCCCAACGTCTCGTTGAGCATCCGGCCGGTGACCTTCGGGTACCAGTGGTAGATCGCGCCAAAAACCACGAGGATCGGGGCGACACCCATGACCATATGGAAGTGGGCGACGACGAACATCGTGTCGGACAGCGGAACATCGACGACGACATTGCCGAGAAACAACCCGGTCAGCCCGCCATTTACAAAGGTGACGATGAACGCCAGGGCAAAGAGCATGGGTATGGTGAGATGGATGTCGCCACGCCATAGGGTCAGCACCCAATTGTAGACCTTGATGGCGGTCGGAACGGCGATGATCAGCGTCGTGGTGGCGAAGAAGAAGCCAAAATAGGGGTCCATGCCGCTGACATACATGTGGTGCGCCCAGACAACGAAGCTCAGCGCGCCAATGCCGACGATGGCCCAGACCATCATGCGGTAGCCGAAGATGTTCTTGCGTGCATGGGTGCTGATCAGGTCGGATACGATGCCGAACGCCGGCAGCGCCACGATGTAGACCTCGGGATGGCCGAAGAACCAGAACAGGTGCTGGAACAGGATCGGACTGCCGCCATTGTGCTGCAGTTGCTCGCCCATCTCGGAGATCGCCGGCATGAAGAAGCTGGTGCCGAGGGCGCGGTCGAGCAGCATCATCACGCAAGCGACGAACAGCGCCGGGAAGGCGAGCAGCGCCATGACGGTCGCGGTGAAGATGCCCCAGACGGTCAGCGGCAGGCGCATCATTGTCATGCCGCGCGTGCGGCCCTGCAGCACAGTCACCACATAGTTCAGGCCGCCCATCGTGAAGCCGATGATGAACAGGATCAGCGAGGAGAGCATCAGGATGATGCCCCAGTCCTGGCCGCCTGGTGTGCCGCTCATGATGGCTTGTGGCGGGTAGAGCGTCCAGCCGGCCCCGGTCGGTCCGCCGGGCGCAAAGAAGCTCGACACCAGAACCAGCACGGCGAGCAGGTAGATCCAGTAGCTCAGCATGTTGACATAGGGAAAGACCATGTCACGCGCGCCGACCATCAATGGGATCAGATAGTTGCCAAAGCCGCCGAGGAAGAGGGCGGTGAGCAGGTAGATCACCATGATCATGCCGTGCATGGTGATGAACTGGTAGTAGGCTTCCGGTGTGATGAAGTCGAACGTACCGGGGAAGCCGAGCTGCAGCCGCATCAGCCAGGACAGCACCAGGGCGACCAGGCCTATTCCCGTCGCCGTCGCCGAATACTGTATGGCGATGACCTTGGCGTCCTGCGAGAAGACGTACTTCGTCCACCAACTGTGCGGATGGTACAGTTCGACTTCCGCGACTTCGGCCGGCGGGATGCCATCTGCAGGCGTGATGTCGACCATAGGAACACCTCCGTGTCCTTTTCAGCGAGACCCGACCGTTTCGAGCTTTGCTGCAATTTTCAAACCTGACGCCGCCGTGTTGCCCGGCGCCTGGTCTGCCGAGCCCGTTTGCTGGGGTGCCGACAACTGGGCGAAAGTCTGCTGCTGGCCAAGCCAGGCCAGGTAGTCTTGCTGGGTGTCGACCATGACCACACCATGCATCAAAGGATGGCCTTGGCCGCAAAGTTCGGCGCACAAGACCTGAAAGGTTCCGGTCTTGGTCGGGGTGAACCAGAAATAGGTGACCGAGCCCGGGATCATGTCCATCTTGGCGCGGAATTCCGGCACATAGAAATCATGCAGCACATCGATCGAGCGCAGCAGCATCTTGACCGGTTTGCCGACCGGCAGATGCAGATCGGCCGCTGCGACCACGACATCGTCCTGACCATTGGGATCGCTGGCGATGACGCCCAGCGGATTGTCAGCGGTGACGTCGCGGGTGTCGGATGTGCCAAGCTTGCCGTCCTTGCCGGGCAGGCGGAAACTCCACTGCCACTGCTGGCCGACGACTTCGACGTCGGTTGCATCGCTCGGGACGTTGACAAACCGGCTCCAGACGAACAGGCCGGGAACCAGCAACGCCGTGACCCCAACCGCGGTGACGATCGTCAGCCACGATTCGAGCCGCTTGTTCTCCGGTTCGTAGGCAGCCCGGTTCCCTTCCCGATGACGGAAGCGGAAGACGCAATAGGCCATGAATAGAACCACGGCGGCGAAGACGACGCCGGTAATCCAGAAGGTGATGATGATGGTGTTGTCGATATAGCTCCAGTTCGAGGCAATCGGCGTCCACCACCATGGGCTCAGGAGGTGAAACAACACCGAGCCCACGACGATCAAAACGAGTACAAGCGCTACGGCCATGTCCCGTCCTCCCGGCATTCGAGGGGGCGCAAAGCTGTCCCAGGAAAAGCCAACCGCATCATAGCTTGATTTGGGGTCGCAATTCTAGAGCCGACTATTTTGGCCGGAAAAATGCCGCCTTTTTGCCGCCGCGACCCTTCGAGAAGGGCCGTTCCTGGATCAGCAGCAGGCTCTCATGCCGGATTGGCCCCGATGGTGATGTTGCCGCGGCTAGCGGCACCATTTCTCGACGGCGATTACAATCGCCTTTGTGCAATCGACGAGATCGCGCACCGAAACGCGCTCGTTCGGCTGATGCGCCTGCGCCGGATCGCCAGGACCGAAGTTGACGGTCGGGGTGTTGCCAAGGCCGGTCGGCAGGCCGATGTCGCTATGCGCGCCAAAGCCACTCAGGACCGGCGACAGATTGGCTTGCTTGACGGCCTGCTGGAAGACGCCGACGAAGGGATTGTCCGACGGGATCTCGGCGCAATCCGCATCGAGGATCCATTCGACCCGGGCAGGGTGCTGGCGCAGATAGGGATCAGCCTGGCAGACATTGGCGATATGCTCTTCGATTTCGCGCTTGACGTTGCCGCCCAGCTTGAACTCGTCATGCTCGCTCGGCAGATACTGCGCGTCGATGATGATCTCGCCGCGGCCCGCCATGGAGGAGGGATGTTCGCCGGCACTCATCTGGGTGACGATGATCTGGTTCGGCAGGTCCATCAAAGGATGGTTCTTCTTCGGATCGAACATCCAGCGCCGGTTGAGAATATCGATGCCGTCGAGGATTTGCCGGCAAAGCTGGACAGCATCGACCGGGCCGCTCGAATACCAGGCATTCGGCGTCAGTTCCGCGTGCCCGCCTATGCCGTCGATGATGATCCTTCCCCACAGAATGCCGTGGCAAAGCGGTGCGATCTTGTTTGCCGTCGGTTCGGTCATGATGCCAGCGTCGGCGTGAAAGCCGCGATCGACCATGGCGAGCGAGCCCATGCCACCGATTTCCTCATCGACGACGGTGGTGAAGACGACGTCGCCGGACAGGGGAATGTCGAGCTCCTTCAGGATCTCGACGGCCATCAGCATGCAGGCGACGCCGCCTTTCATGTCGACCGTGCCGCGGCCGTGCAGAAATCCGTCCTTGAGGACTGGCTGGAACGGGTCGGTCGTCCAATGGCTGGCGGCGCCCGGCGGGACGACGTCGATATGGCCGGTAAGCATGATGGAACGTCCGCCGCCCGTGCCCTTCAAGACGCCGCCGAGATTGGGTCTGCCCTCGAACGTCCGGCCCTTGTTGGCGCCGGCGCGCCCCTTGTATTTTTCGTAGAGCGCCGGGCCGTCCGGATCCCACAGATCGGTCGAGAAGCCGAGCGCCTCCAGGCGCTTTTGCAGATACAGCTGGCAATCACGCTCGCCGGGGCCGGCATCCCTGGGATTCGATTTCACGATCGAGGGGAAGGCGACGAGATCGCTCAGTGTTTCGACGATGCGATCGGCGGTTGCCTCGACGCGCGCGGCAATGATCTCTTCCATGGACGGCATTATGATCTCCAACGTTGGGAAAGTCGGTCGGCGAGAAGGACGAAAACAAGAAGGGCGCCGACTATTCCCACCTGCCAAACCGTGTTGATGTTCAATTGCAGAAGACCGGTCTTCAGCGTGACCAGCAGCAGGACGGCCGCGAACACGCCGCCAACGCCCCCACGTCCGCCGGTGATGGCGATGCCCCCGAGCATGGCGGCAGTCAGCGATTCGAGCTCGAGGTTCTGGCCGATATTGGGCCTGCCGCTGCCGAGCCAGGCGATCGAGACGAGACCGGCGGCGCCGGCAAGTGCGCCACTCAAGGAGTAGAGAATGAAGCGAACCCGGTCGACCGGAATGCCGACCAGTCTAGCCGAGCGTTCGTTGAAGCCCATCGCGTAGATCCAGCGCCCCCAGGCGGTCGAGAGCAGCACCAGGCCGGCAAGCGCGAAGCACGGGATCGCAAGGGTGAGAAAGGGCACCGGGATGCCCATGACGACGCCGCGCCCCCACAGGAGCAGCCAGGAGGGCACGCCCGCCTGCGCCGCGCCGCCGGTGACGGCAACTGCAACGCCGGAATAGACAAAGAATGTGCCCAGTGTCGCAATGAAGGGCAGGAGGGCGAGCCCGTTCACCAGCCATCCGTTCAAGGCGCCCAGCATCGCGCCGGCAAGAATGCAGACGACAGGCAGCAGAACGGGCGGCAAGCCCAGCTTGACGGAAAGCATTGCAACGATGGCGGAGAGCGAGACCGCGCCGCCGACCGACAGGTCGATGCCCGCGCCGCCGGCCAGGATGACCAACCCCTGTCCAAGTCCAACCAAGGCCAGGATCGTCGAGAATTGCAGGATGGTGGTGACGGTGCCGAGATTGTAGACCGAAGGCTTGAGCACCAGCAGGCCCAAGATCACGATCAACCACAGCCCGCACAGCAAGGCCAGGGTGAGGGCCGGGCCCTGCAGATTCCTGAGCGTCTTCATGCGCGGGCTCGCAGGAGCGGGACCAGAGGGAAGCGATTGGAAACGGCTTCGAAGCCAAGCACGCCAATGATGAGAATGCCGGTGACGACGGGCTGCCAGAGAGAAGGGACACCAATCAGAAGCAATCCGTTCTGGAGAATTCGCAGGAGAAGCACACCGAGCACGGTGCCGATCAGGCTGCATCTACCGCCCAATATGCTTGTGCCGCCGAGAATGACCGCGGCAATGGCATCGAGCGCCAGCGTGCTGCCGATCGTCATTTCCACATTGCGGTAGGTGGCGACATAGAAAGTGGCGGCAATGCCGGTCAGAACGCCGCTGATGACGAAGGTCATGAAGCGGGTCTTGATCACGGGGATGCCTGACAGCCGCGCCTTTTCCTCCGAATTGCCGATCGCCAGCAAGTGCAGCCCATAAGGGGTTCGCCGCAACGCCAGCCAAACGGCCAGATAGGCAATCGCAATCACCAGGGCGGGGACGGGGACGCCAAGCACGGTGGTTGCAAGCAGATCGGTGAGGCTCGAGGGCAGGCCGGAAAGCCATTGCCCGCCGAGAAGGACGAAGACAGCGGTGCGGTAGACGCCGAGCAGGCCAAGCGTTCCGACAATCGCCGGAACGCGGCCGAGGACGACGACGGTGGCTGTAACACACCCCAGCAGCGCGCCGACCATGGGGCCTGCAACAAGCGCCAGCAGCGGATTGCCGCCGGCACCAAGCACGCGACCGATGGCGATCGCCGCGAGCCCCATGACGATGCCGATCGACACATCGATGCCGCCCATGGCGAGCAACAAGGTCATGCCAAGGCCGATCAGCAGCAGTTCAACGCTGTTGCGCAGGACCGTGGCTGCATTGCCAGAGGTCGCGTAATGGGGCGATACGACAGAAAAGAGGATGATCGCCAGCAAACAGGCGACAAGCAGAGACCACTCCCGCCCGTTCATGGAGAAGATACCGTTTCCAAACTGTCGCACCGCGTACATGCCGGAGCTCAGAAGTTGAACTTGTCGACGTTGTCCTTGGTAAAGACAGCCGGCGGTCCGAGCAGCAGAATGCCCTTCGCGGCATCGTAGGTGACCGGCTTGTCGAGGCCGGCAATCTTGTTTTCCGCCTCGAAGGCCTTGCCGTCGATCAGCTGCTTGCCGGCCCAGACGGTGAGATAGCCAAGCTGCTCGGGATCCCACAGCACGGTGAAGCCGAAGGCGCCGCTCTTCAGGTAGGAGCGTGCCGTGTTCGGGCTGCAGTAGCCCGCGCCGATGACGGAGCCGATCTTGCCGGCGGTCTCGATTGCCTGGGCAACACCCGGGCATGTCGAGGATGCGACTGCGATGATGGCCTTGATATCGGGGTTGGCGGCCATGAGATCGCCGGAGATCTGCGCGGCGCGCTCAGCGGTGCCACCGGCGAATTGCGGCGCGAGCAGCTTCAACTTCGGATATTTGGCGGCGGCTTCTTTCTGCATGAAGCCGATCCAGGCGTTAAGATTGGACGCCGTCGCTTCGCCGGAGACGATGCCGATCGTCGCGTCCTCGCCAACGCGCTTGACGAGTTCGTCGACGATCGTCGTGCCGAGGCCTTCGTCGGTCGCCTGGGCCACATAGACCGCGCGGCCGCTATCGGGTGCATCGCTGTCGCTGGTGAACAGCTTGATGCCCTTCGCCTTGGCGCTCTCGACAACAGGGGCGATGCTGGAGGCATCAAGGACGCTGACCGAGATCGCCTCGACGCCCTGATCGATCAGGTTCTGGACGATCTGCAACTGGTCGACCGGATTGGTGTCGACGGGACCGGAATAGATGAAATCGACGCCCAGATCCTTGGCGGCGCGATTGCCGCCGGCTTCCATGGCGTTGAAATAGGGAATGCCGATCAGCTGCGGGACGAAGGCGACCTTGTGTTTGTCCGCGGCGTGCGCTGCCGTCGCAACGACGAGTGACAGTGCGGAGGCTGCGAGCACTTTCTTGAACTGTGAAAGCATTGTGGTTTGATCCTCTCTGGAAATGACGTGCGTTTCAGTTTGGTTTTTCAAGCGCCCGCACGTCGGGATGAGCGCCTGTTATGAGCGAAACGACTTCCTCGTGATTGGTCTCGGCCGCCAGCCGTTCGGCCACCTTGCGGCCGCGCCTGAACACCACGATCCGGTCGGCAACTTCGAAAACTTCGGAAATGTTGTGGCTGATGAGGACGACGGCACAGCCACGCGCGGCGAGCCGCCGCGTCAGCGTCAGGACCTTGCGGGTCTCGGCGACGGCAAGGGCTGCCGTCGGCTCATCCATGATGACCAACCTGGCATTGAGATTGAGCGCCCGGCAGATGGCCACGGCCTGGCGTTGGCCACCCGACAGGCTGCCCACCGGTGCTTCCGGATCGGAAATATGGGCGTCGAGTTCTTTCAGCAGGCCATCGACGCGCTGGCGCATTTCCTTGCGCTTGAGAAAGGGTATGCCCAAAATGTAGCGTTTCAATTCACGGCCGAGAAAGACGTTTTCGGCAATCGACAGATTCTCCGAGAGCGCCAGTTCCTGGAAGATCGTCGCGATCCCCGATGACGCCGCGTCCTTGGGCGAAGAAAAAGCCACCGGACTGCCCTCGATGACCAGTTCGCCATCGCTGGGCGGATGGGCGCCCGCCAGGATCTTGATGAAAGTCGATTTGCCCGCGCCGTTGTCGCCGAGCAGCGCCAGCACCTCGCCGGAGCGGATTTCCAGGTCGACATTGGCAAGCGCGGTCAGCGCGCCAAAGCGTTTGGCGATGTTCCTGGCCACAAGAAACGGTTCTGTCATGGCGGTTCCCCCGGCGACTGCGGTTGGCTAGACGGCCTTGCTGACCCAGCGGAGCACGTTGGTCCAAAGGCGCGCGTAGCCGGGCCATTCGACAAAACTGTTCGGCAGCCAGTGCGGGCCGATATCCGACGTCCAGACCAGCGTGCGCCCTTCGCCATGACGTCCGGTGACCAGCAAGGGATGGCTGCCCTGGTCCTGCGGCAGCCGCGCCAGAACCTCGACATCGTCCCGATCGCGAGCAACGACCTCGTTGGCGCCGAGCAGCAGCGGCCAGTCGCCTTCGATGCCGGCAAAAATCGGATGATCCCTGGGGCCAATGATCGAAGGCCGAAACCCTTCGGGAATTTCAAGCCGGTCATCGTTGGGAAGGCAGGTCACCGGCAAGGCATCCTCGACAGCCGTGCGATGCCAGCGGGCCTTGCCGTCGATGCCCTGGAAGCTGAAATAGCCGCCGATCATGATCAGGCCGCCGCCAGCCAGCGTCCAGTCGCGCAAGAGTTTGAGCCGGTTGGGGACCGTCTTGCCGTGCAGCCAGACATCGGGATGGAGCAGGAGCGAGTTCGCGCCAATGTCGGACAGGATGATCGCCTTGTATTGCGACAGGCCCTCCATGGTGAAAGGCAGCTTCTCGACAGCCTCGTGGGCCGGCATGTAGTCGAGATCGAATTCACTGTCTTTCAAGGCGTCGACCAGAGGCGTTGCCCCGAGATGAAAGGTGACGCTGCCGAACTGATCGAACCCCTTGTAGTGGGTCGCCGAACTCACCCAGCTTTCGCCGACCAGAAGGACCTTTGTTTTCGCCATGATCATCTTCTCCTGATGTCGCCAGATGGGACGGCTTGTCTGCTATAGGTCGAAAAGTCGATAAGCCGTTGATTCAGCTTGCCATCATGGCGCTGTTCGCCAGGGCGGCAGCCTTCAATGTTGCAAAGTCCGCGATATATCCTTGCGCGCCTTCGACCGTTGTCGTCAGGCTCGCGCCAATCGCCGCATAGCGGGCGGCATTGTCCAGCGACGCGCCGTGCAGCCAGAGGCTGAGGAAGATACCGGCAAAGCTGTCGCCGGCGCCCGTCGCATCGACGCGATTGACGGGCAGTGCCGGCACCTCGATCTGCGGGCCGCCGTTTGCCGGAAATACGACCGCGCCAAATTCGCCGAGGGTGAGCACAACCGTTCCGCGCCGCTTGATGCGTGACAGCATCAGCCGCACCTCTTCGATCATTGTCGCCATCCGGGTGCGAAAGTCGAAAATCTCCCGCATCATCACGTCGTTGATGAAGGTCAGGTCGATCTGTCTGATCATCTGCGTGAAGGTTTCCGGCGTGCGCGCGCTTTTGGGCAGGCCGGCAGAATGCAGGCTCACCTTCCATCCGGCCTGATGAAAGCGCGCGATGGAAGCGGTCATCGTTTCATAGTGAAAGCCCTCGATGTGAAGGCAGGCGGGACGTTGCTCGGGCTGGATATCGAGATTGGCGGTCAAATCGACCTCGCCAAGCTCAAACGGTTCGCTGATGATCGTGCGGCTGCCATTGCGCTCGATAATCACGATCGCCTGCGAGAGGCGGTTGTTGGGCGTGCTGCGGATCGGCAAGGCATGGACGCCCAGTTTCGAAAGCGCGCCGAGCGCCCAGTCGCTCTCGGCATCCTCGCCGACCGCTGTCGCCAACTCCACGTCAAGAGCGTAGGGCGCTCCGACGCCGGCGGCAGCAACCGCGAGATTGGCCGCTGGCCCGCCCAACGCCTTTTCGATGTGGCTGGCGGTGATCCGGTCGTCGCGATGCGGCAATACGTCGACCCGGCACAGGAAGTCGACGCTCACCCGGCCAGCGACGAGAAGCCTTGGCAGATGGTCCAGATTTTTTGGCCTGCGTGGCGCGCGGCCCGGCAGCGAGCGCGCAAACGAGCTCGGCCGGTACATCAGTGCGGCAACCGCCTTCTCGATGCGGTCGCGCGTGCCTTCCTTGAGGCCGGCCGTCCCATTGATGAAGTTCGACACCGTTCCGATGGAAACACCGGCGGTTCGTGCGACATCCGCTATGGTTGGGCGCTTGCGCTGCAATTGCCTGGTTCCGATTGAAGCGTTTCAAACGGTAGCAGCGGAAATCCCGCCCCTCAACGAAATTATCTTCTAAAGAATGGGAGATTATTCTTCATGGTTGGAAGATTGTCCCGAAGTGAAGTTGATTTTCGGATCACTCTTTCCGAAATTGAACAATTTTCAAATTTTCGGCAAAAAATTGTGCATACGAATTTTCTGCATCTTATTCGATCGGCGGGGCCCGATCGGGCGTTCGGCGCAGGTCCTATTTATCGCGCAATGGATCACGCCGGGTCGCGTCAATGGCCTGGAAACAGCAATGCCGCCGGGCGAAGCCCGGCGGCATCTTCTTTGACTGCTACTGCCGTTTGGTCGCGATGGCTACGGCGTCTCCGCCGCTTGAAGCGCGGCGGCCATTTGGTCGATCTTGTCGGCAAGGACACCCTCGGCCCAAGCCGTGACATCGGCGTCGACGGGCTTGTTGGCCATGTCCGTCAGCGCCGCGTCGAGCGATGCCGGATCGGTGCCGACCGTTGCCGCGTCAGCGGTCGCCTGGGCCTCGTCGGCCGTCGCGTTGTCGGCGTCGACAACGGCCTGCTGAGCCGTGATCTGATCGTTCAGAGCCTGGATTTGTGCAGGCGTGGCGGACGGGTCCGCCTGCAGCGCGGTCAGATCCGCCTTCAGGGCATCCAGTTGGGCCTGGGCGGCGGCCGCTGTGGCGGCTGCCGCGTCAGCCGCGGCCTGGGCGTTCTTGGCTTTCGCGGACTGCGTCACGAAGGCCTGAATGGCAGCGAACTTCTTGCTCTTGGAGTTCATATAGGCGTTGATGTTGCGCTGCAGCGAGTTCAGCCGGCCGAGCTTGGCATGGATGTTCTTGTCCTTGGGTACGGACGCGACCTTGGTAGTCGTATCGACCGTGGTGTCCGCCTTGGCCACATGCCCTGGGGCCGATGCGGACTTGCCATGCGACGCCCCGCTCTTGCTATGCGAAGCCCCACTCTTGCCATTGCCATTGCCGCCGGCATTGCCACCGCCGCCATTGCCGTTGCCACCACCGTTGCCATTGCCACCGCCGTGCCCGTTGCCAGCGAGCGCCGGAGACGCCAGAAGCGCCAATGCGGCAAGCGCCGCGAACAGAGTTTTTCGATTTGTCATGGTGTCTCCTCGGGAATCGCCACCTCCGCCCAACCGCTAAAGCAGCGTCGTATGAGAAATCGCTAATTGTGCGGAGTAAACTTTAGACAAAAGCGGTTTCAATCTGCGATCTGGCAGCCTGCATGCGCCATAATCATTTGATATTCCATACAAATCGACCGCTGCGGCACCGAAGTCCCATGCCTGCCAGACCATAGTCCTAGCTGCCAACCAGCGGCACGGTAACGATCGTCGAGTGGTCTGTCGGAAAGGCGTTGAAATAAGGAAGTCGGTGGGCGCGATCCAGCGCGGCGCCACTCACCTTAGAAACCGGCGCCACCCTCTTCGGGGTATCGGCTTTGCGACGTAGGCGCACCGCTCGCCGGCCTCGGATTGACGCGCGACTCTTTCGCTGCAAAGGTATATTAACGATTTGTTTACCAAGCGTCAGTCACGGCTGGGAATTGGGGGAAATTTGGAACCGTTTCTGGGTGTCAACCGCCTCAATTGGGATGATCGGGCCGAACTGCATTCGACCGACACAACAGGCAGCTACCAGATCGAAAATGTGCTGGCAGGCGGCTCCAATCTCTATGAACTGGAAACGGGTGAGGTCGGTGATATTGTCGGCAAGGATGTCGTCCATTTGCAATGTCATATCGGGCTCGACACGATCAGCTTGAAGAATCTCGGCGCGGGCAGCGTGACTGGCCTCGACTTTTCACCGATGGCGATCGCAGCTGCGCGGGATTTCGCTGCGAAGGCAGGCACTGACGTACGCTTCGTGGAAGCGCCATTATTCGAGGCGGTCGAAGCGCTCGGCCGGACCTTTGACATCGCTTACGTTACCTGGGGTTCGGTAAACTGGCTGGATGACGTGTTCCGCTGGGCGCGGGTTGTTGCCGATCTCCTGCGACCAGGAGGCCGGCTCTATATGGCCGAGGGCCATCCGTTGATGTTCCAGTGCGATCGCAAAGCTGCGGCGCTGGAGTTGAAGCACGACTGGCGGACGCCAACAGCTCGACCACTCGCCTGGAACGAGGAACGGACCTATACCGGCGACGACCGCATCTTGAAACATCCTCGCTATTATGAGTGGATTCATCCGATCAGTGACGTGGTGAACGCGCTGATTTCAGCGGGGCTGACGCTCGATTTTCTGAATGAGCATGACACGGTTTCGTGGCAGCACTTTTCATTTGCAGTGAGGGCCGGCAAGGATATGTACGGCTTGCCAAAGACCTCTCCCAAGATCCCAATGGCCTATTCTATTGGCGCGACGAAGCGTAGCGTCGGCAAGGTACCATATCTTGTTGCTCCTAAAGCGATTGAGGGCCACTAGCCGCACTGTTGAGCATGGACGACAGACCCGTCGCCTGAGCTTCTCTGCTTGAGGCAGACCTGCTCGTGAATGGTCAGAAGCGGCTGGACAACCGACAGAAACTCCTGACAAGCAACCATCGCCGAGACTTCTCGTCTGAACGGTGATCCCATCGATCCTCTGAAGTGCAGCCCGTAGTCCTTCAGTATCGCGCAGCTATGGTGCCGACAACATAGCTGCGTCAGTGGGCGTAAGCAGCGTGAAGATGTCAAGTGGAGCCGGCGGCTAAAGCGCGTCGCGTCGAAACGGATTCATGCGACTCGCTTTAAGTCTTTGTTTCTATGCATGTCGTTGCCTCAAAACCGAGGCCACTTTTGAGCGACATGCATTAGTTCCAACCATTCCGGAGGGACCAGGAACGACATCAACGGTCGGAAAGTGCAAAGTTTTCCGGACTGTGAAGTTCAAAATTAATTAATGAAAGCTAATGTTCCATCGGCGGGTCGATCCGAGAACCTGAATAACACAGGGGAGTTTCACCCTATTGGCTTTTTTCGGCGCTAGGTTCGGCGGCATAAAGGATGCCGTTTTTTCCTCGGCAAATATTCCGGCCGCAGTGGCGGTTTTGGTTATTGTCATCAGCGCAGCGTATGCCGACCATCAGAACAAAATCGTCTCGGACCAAGCCGCCCGCGCGGATGTCCTGGTCAAGGTCAATCTGATCCGCGCCAAGCTAGAAGGGAACATCAACGGAAACCTTCAACTCGTGCATGGGCTAGTCGCGACGGTCGTGACAGAACCCTATATGGGACAGCAACGCTTCGCTTCGCTCGCGAGCAACCTGTTTGGCGGGGACTCGCAATTGAACAATATTGCCGGCGCGCCCGATCTGGTCGTTTCCTTGATGTACCCGCTAAAGGGCAACGAGAAAGCGGTGGGCCTCGATTACCGAAAGGACGATCGGCAGCGTGAGGCCGCGCTACGGGCGCGAGACGAGCGCAAGTTGATTCTTGCCGGTCCCGTCGACCTGAAGCAGGGAGGCCAAGGCTTCGTCGGCCGTTTTCCGGTTTTCGTGCGGAGTGCGGGCAACACGGAAAGGTTCTGGGGCATCATTTCCGCCGTTGTCGACGTGCAGCGCCTTTACAAGGCGAGCGGCCTGTTTGACGATGATCTCGGGATTGACATCGCGCTCATCGGTAAAGACGCCCTCGGCCCAAGCGGAGATCAATTCTACGGCGATGCGGGCGTCCGCAAAAGCAATCCAGTGACGGCCGAAGTTCTGCTCCCGTCAGGTTCGTGGCAGATCGCAGCCATCCCCAAAAATGGCTGGCCTTCGACGCCCGGCAACGCGTGGTTCTTGCGCGCGATCATGGCCGCGGCAGGGGCGCTGGTTGTGATCCCATTCTTGGTCACAGGTCGTCTGATTGGCGAGAGACAGCGCAACTATGCGGAACTGCGTCGATTGTCGAGACGCCTAGAACTCGCTTTGGAGGCGTCGGCTATTGGCGTTTGGGAACACGATCTCGCGACCAATGACCTGTCGTGGGACGACCGCGTCAATGAAATATATGGCAAACCCAGCGATGGAGGACGTCGCGGCTACTCGGATTGGGCGGGCGCAATTCACCCCTTGGATTTAGCCGGCGCCAACGCAGATTTCGACAGTGCCGTGGCCAGCCGCGGAACATATTCGTCGGAGTACCGGATTGTTCGTCCGGATGGCGAGATTCGTCATGTCCGATCCAAGGCGACCATATACCAAGCCCCAAACGAGACGCCCAAAATGATTGGTGCGGAATGGGACGTGACAGCTGACGTCCTGCTAAACAGCGATCTGGTTCGCGCGAAACAATTGTCCGAGTCGAAAAATGCAGAACTCGAGGCGGCCAAGGCGCGCATAGAGCATATCGCGCTTCACGATTCGCTGACCGGTTTGCCCAATCGTCGTTACCTCGACCAGCTGTTGGAAGAGTACGCAGCAAACGCCAGGCGCGACGGCGGTTATGCGGCCCTGCTTCACATCGACCTGGATCGGTTTAAGCACATCAACGATACGCTTGGCCATGCTGCGGGTGACGCGATGTTGGTTCACGCATCTGCCGTCCTCCGATCCAAGGTCGAGGATGGGGGATTCGTCGCTCGGATCGGAGGAGACGAATTCGTCGTCCTGTGCACGGTGTATGACGATATCAAGCAACTGGCGCTGCTGGCTGACCGCGTCATCAGCCAGATGAGCGAACCCGTTTACTACCAGGGCCATCGATGCCGTTTTGGTGTTAGCGTGGGAATTGCAGTCGACAACGGAAAAGACGCCGAAGCCAAGCACCTGCTGGTGAACGCCGACATCGCGCTTTACCAAGCCAAGAGTCGTGGGCGCAATCGACACGAATTCTTCACTGAGGCGATGCAAAGCGAAATCGTCGACACAAAGCGGATTGCCGACGAAGTTCTCGGCGGCCTTGAGCGCAACGAGTTCATAGCCTTCTACCAGCCCCAATTTAGCGCAAAAACGCTCGAAATTGTCGGAGTCGAAGCGCTTGCGCGATGGAGACATCCAAAGAAGGGTATTTTAGCACCGGATGTATTCCTAAGGATTGCAGAAGAACTAAATGTCGTCTCGATGATCGATCGAACCATACTGAACCAATCGCTTTCGGATTTTGAGGACTGGTCTGCTGCTAATCTTCATATACCGCGTGTATCAGTTAACGTTTCGGCGCGACGCCTCCAAGACGAAGAGCTTATAAAGAGCTTGGCAGAACTAAATATCAAGAAGGGAACAGTTTCGTTCGAGCTTGTTGAGTCCATTTTTCTTGACGAAAACGATGATTTGGTAACTTGGAATGTCGATCAGATTAAGCAACTCGGCATTGATATAGAGATAGACGATTTTGGTACGGGCTATGCCTCCATAGTCAGCCTGCTCAAGCTGCAGCCTCGCCGACTGAAGATAGATCGGCAGCTGGTCATTCCAATTGTCAACTCGCCGCAACGAAGGCAGGTTGTCTCGTCGATCATTGAAATCGGCAAGTCCCTGGGTATCGAGGTCATTGCGGAAGGCGTCGAGACGATGGAGCACGCACGGGTACTCAAGGGCTTGGGCTGCGACATACTGCAAGGCTATGCCTTCGGGCAGGCGTTGGATTCCGACGGTCTAAAGGCCTTTGTTCGATCTCGGCGTCTACGCGCGGCCAGCTAAATGTCAGACCCGGCGTTTGACTGGCACGATTGGGTCGACTGGGCGATCGTCCCCCGCCTTCGGCCATTCCCGCGGCCGCGCTGGTGCATCATTTCGTGCTGAAGGAACAGCTGCTCGAACGCATGCTCTTCAGACGTGGCAGCAATAGCGCATCCCGGGGGACTGCCGCATTAGCCCGGTTCATTCAGGGCAGCAACAAGACCTAAAGCGCGTCGCGTTTGAGCGGATTCAAGCGACGCGCTTTAGGTCTTTGTTTTATGCATGTCGTCCTCCCAAAACCGGGGCCACTTTTGGGCGACATGCATTAGATCAGCAGCAGGCCCTTCATGCTGGAATGGCCTTTCCGCCCGATGATGATGTGGTCATGCACGGCGATGCCCAGCCGCTTGGCCGCGTCGATAATCTCCTTCGTCATCTCGATGTCCGCGCGCGACGGCGTCGGATCGCCTGACGGATGGTTGTGCAACTTCCTCTCGTCGTGAGCTATCTGGTTGAAATATAACGAAAAAATACATATCTACCATAGTATGAGGATCGGCTTCTGGGGGCGGTATCGAATGCTCCTTAGTCACGAATCACACTCACTCACCGCCTTTCATGCTGAATCCCTTTGACGCTCGGCAGGCCACTGTATTCTTTCGATCCCACGTCTCGAGTTCCTCAATTGGGTACAACACAGCTTTGCCAAGCTTGACGTACGCCGGTCCAATCCTCTTCGCTCGCCAATTTCGCAGCGTTCCAAGAGAGATGCTGCCACGATAGCGTTCCGACACTTCCTCAGCAGTCAAAAACTTCCTGGTGTCCATCAGGCTCTCCAAATGTCCGGAGTCGGGAGCATGTGAGCGGGCTTAAGCACGCTCCCGAACCTTGGATCATGTAGTTACGCGGCCATGAGTGGATATGTTCGGGGGAAATGTAAGCCGCTGAGCTAGGGAGTACGAGCAGGGGATATGCCAGGATAGAAATCGGATCAACTGCCAGCAAAATGTGCAAGGTCGGTGAACCCCGGCCGGCCGGAAAATGAGAGGGTGATCTTCTCCTGCACCATCGCCTCGACGCGTCCGCTTCGCGTTGATGTGAGAGACGACGAATTGGAATGAGGCGATCGAAATTTAAGGCATTCCAGACGAAAAATGACCGGCGCCCTCGCTGGGAGGTTGCCCGAATGGCGCCGGCCAGACGGTCCCTTTCAGGTCCGCCGCTCTCTAGATATAGCTGAGTCTTTCCGCTGCGCCAGGTGGTTGCGGACTACGCTTTGGCTTTCCGCTTCGCGGGTGCTTTCTTGACTGGTGCGACGGGTTTAGCCTTGCGACCAAGCCCGATAGACTTCGCTAGTTGCGAGCGCTGAGCGGCGTAATTCGGAGCTGTCATAGGGTAGTCGTGCGGTAAGTTCCATTTGGCGCGGTAGGCGTCCGGTGTCAGGCCAAAGTCCGTGCTAAGATGCCGCTTCAGGGATTTGAACTTCTTGCCGTCCTCGAGACAGATAATGAAGTCCGGCGTCACCGACCTCTTCGGGTTGACCGCGGGAGTTTGCGGTTCAACGACAGGCGAGATCGGCGTGCCAAGTCCGGACAGCGAAGCATGAACCGATGCTATCGCTTCCGGCAAGCTAGACACCGGCAATGGATTGTTGCTGACATATGCTGAGACAATGTCGGCGGTTAACTCTGCTAGTTCGGCAGAGCGGGTATCGGTTCGGTTGGTCATTGGTGGTCCTTTTATCTGACTTATCCCCTCTCTATTGGTTGATGATCAACGACGCAACCGCTCTCCTGATCCTGGACTATCGAACTGCAGTGGAGCCGACGCAGAATTCGCACGGTCTTCGGACAACCTCTTGAAGTTATTTCAGAAGTATTCGCGACCGTAGAACTAAAGAGGCTCGTGGAATGAACTTGCCTGCCCAGGATCCGGATTGGCTGGGGTTCCTGGAAGCTTTTCGAACTTTCTGTCGTGCGACTCCCGTTGAGATGAGCGCGCTTCTGAAGGAGGTGGGGCTGTCTGGATCCGCTGTGATGAAACCTTGATCTAAGCATCTATGGGGGTTCGAGTCGGTAGACCGCTACATCGCGCGACCCACTATCGACGAAGCACTCTTCTGCTATCGGCGACGCTCAGTCTAAAGCGCAAACGTCGCCGAAGATGGTTCCGACAGCTTGGCCTCACTAGGCCCTGGGTTTGCGTTTAGCAGGAGCCTTTTTGGCCGGCGTTGGCTGCGGTTTGCGCCCGAGCCCTGCCGCCTTTGCGAGCGTCGATCTTTGAGCCGCGTAATTCGGCGCAACCATCGGGTATTCCGGCTTCAATCCCCACTTCTCGCGGTATTCGTCCGGCGTGAGCCCGTAGTGGACCGCGAGATGCCGTTTGAGTGATTTGAATTTCTTCCCGTCTTCCAGGCAGACGATGTAGTCCGGCGTTACCGACCTTTTCGGATTGATGGCGGGTTCCTGTGTGGGCAGCTCGGCCACATTCGGCTGCCCAAGGCCTGTCAACGACGAATGGATCGACGCGATGAGGTCTGGCAACCCAGCGACGGGCAGAGGATTTTGGCTGACATAGGCAGAGACAATGTCTGCCGTCAGCCCGACCAGGTCGGCCGTCGCGGCTTCGTTTTGATCGCTCAAGTATTCGCTCCTGATATGGGTCAGAGCCCGCTTCGCCCATTTGTCGTATATCGCAATTTCGAACTGTGCCGAGATAAATCTACCAGCCTCTTCGATCCCCGGTCATGCCCAAGTGCAGTTCGTCAATGTTCGTTTGAACGTGAGATCCGTAGAGGTGTTCAAGCTCGCCATCACCAAGACTGCGGGCAGTTACCGCCCTTGCACCACACTTGCCGGTTCGGTGTGTTTGCAATCTGGGAACTGATTGCAGGCACAAAACATCGATCCGCTTTTGCTTCGCCGCTCAACCAATTGGCCCACGAGGCAAGTTGGACATTGCCTTAGATTGACGCCGTCGATCGTCTCGAAGCGAACGTCATCGCCGGCGATCTCGCAAAGTTCACGGATATAGCGGGATGGCTGACGGAGGCTGGTGAACATGTAGACGCCTCTGCTGGCACGCGTAAGCGCGACGTAGAACAGGCGTCGTTCTTCCGCGTAGGCGAAGGTCTCGGGGCGGGGAATGACCAGGTTCAGCAGTTCATCGTCTTCGATGCGGCTTGGCACGCCATAGTTGCCCTCGCTGACATCGAGCAGGACCGTATAGTCGGCCTCAAGGCCCTTGGCTCGGTGAAACGATAGCCCGGCCACCTCAATGTTGGCAAAGGACGGTGCCTTTCCTTCGAAAGGATCAAGGACGTTGTAGCGCCACAAAACCAGAACCTTGAGCTTGTCGCGGTTTTCGTCGCGCCACCGGTCGGCAATGCCACCCAAAGCGGCATCAAGCCGTTCGAGCAGGCGCAAACAAGCCTCCGCGAAGTCCGGCTTGTCGCGTTTGTCGTCGATGGGAATGACCCGGATCGATCGCGAGACGGCCGGGCGCGTCGAGCGGACGGACTTCTTGATCTGTTCGGGATTGCGCTGGACGAACCTAGCGGCCGTTTCGGCAATGAGCTGGTTACAGCGATACGTCTGCTCCAGGCGCCCCTGCCAACTGGTCCCGAAATTCGCTTCGAACCGCGTAAAGATCGTGATGTCCGATCCGGCAAAGCGATAGATCGACTGCCAGTCGTCTCCGACCGCGAATACCTTGCTGAACGCTTTCTGCTGCTTGAGCGCCTTGATGAGGTTAGCGCGCGGCTCGGAAATGTCCTGAAACTCATCCACGAGAATCAGGGAGTATGGGCTTCGATATCGGCCCGTCTCAACCAGCCGCACCGCATCGGCGATCATCGAATCAAAGTCAATCCGCCTGGTTTCCTCTAGCTTTCGGGAATATCCCTGAGTGATCATCCAAACTACGCGCGCGAATAGCCTCGCACGCTCCTTGTCGTGCAAGGTCTTGGCACGTTCGAGCAGCATGTCGGGAGTGAGGTGGCTGGCGCGTATATGCTTCAAGCATGTGCCGATCAGCTGGTGATAGTGCTTGATCACCACAGGATCGAGCGCCTTCGTGATTTGGGCGTAGGTCTTGCGCTCGAAAGGAATGGAGCGCCGCGCCAGTTCGGATTCGAGCGTGGTAAGCAACGTGTCGTTACTGGCCTGAGCGGAAGTGGTCTCGAAGAAATCGATTTCATTGCGGCGATATGCGAGCCGCTTTTTTTCGGCGTGGTCGGCATAGTCCGCAAAGGGTGAGCTTCCGTCCGCATTGAGCGCGAAATGCTCATGCACGGTTTCGGTCTGCGGATAGTAGAAGTCGGGATGCAGATGGCGGACCGTGCCACCGTCTTCCTCTACCGCAATCTGCCGTTCGTATTCGAAGGTGACGGAATGCAGCCAAAGCCAGTTGGCGATCTTCTGCTCCTGCAACGACTTTACGACCACGCCGGACAGGGAACCGATCGTGGCGCTACCCTTTCGAAGGCTGTCCGACACGTAGCGCTGATAGTCGGCCTGCCCGTCGAACACATCGACGGGGATGTCGGCCTTGGGATGCACAACGAGAAGGTCGCTCCACAACCGCGAGAATTCTGGATCACTCTCCACCAGGTTCTGGATAATCGCCTCGATGACCTTGGTTTCGCCAGCGGGATGATCCACCCAGTTGGCGAGCTGGGGTGGTCGGCCCTCGACATCCTCGATGATCCCGCGCCCAAGCGCATGAAATGTCGTGACGCGACACTCCAAGGCGTCCTCCGCGACCCGCAGCTGGGCGGCGATCCTCGTCCTGAGTTCATCCGCTGCGTTTCTGTTGAAGGCTAGCAGCAGGATCTCGTCAGGCCGGTAGAGCTGCTTCTCCAGGACGTAGGCGACCTTGCCCACTATAGTCGCGGATTTGCCGGACCCTGCCGAGGCGACGAGCAGGTTGTTGTCCTCCAGGCGGATGCAGGCCTTGCGCTGCTGGTCGGAAAAGGAACGCCGGTCGAGATCATCGAAGAACCACTGGAACTTGGTCAATTCCGAGCTGACGAAAGCCTCATTGTAGGCGTGTCGAACGCTTGGGTCGGTTATCATGGCGAATGAAGCCGGCAGGGATGCTTTGAGCCCCGCAGGCATCAAGTTTGGGTCGAGAAGTGGATGAGAGAGGGCCGCTGCCGCGGCGCCAGGAACGCTCGCGATAGCCCTGCCGAGATCGGCCTGCGCAAGATACTGTCTCTCGCCTTCGGTAATCTCCCGAAGCCTGTCGTCGACCTCGATCAGGCGCTTCTTCTCGGTGGCGATCAGCCCGAAAAGGTGAGTGTTAATGAAGGCATGAAGGTCCGCGGCCAGCTGTGTGGCCGCGTCGCCCGATAGTGCCGACAGCGTGTCTGTTCTGCCGCGAGCGCGTATCTCGACTGTGTGCCACAAGAGGGCCTTGCTGGTCGAAATCGACACGACATCAAGGCAGCTAAGCTCGACTTCGCTATCTTGAGCCAGCCGGAAATGTCCCGACAGTTTGGGGTCCAGGGTCAGCTTCCATTTTCCCGCCGGAAACAACCGCGCAAAGAAGCCAGGGCGGTAGGTGCGCGAGCGGCCAGATAGCAATTTAGTCAAAGCCACGTCTCGTGCGCCCAGTAAGCAAATGGTGCCGAGGAGCCGACTATCATGAACAGATTGAGATGTTCCAAATTATCCCGGTACTCATGCTGAATAGTGCCTGGGTATTTCTCAGCGGTCGCTGGAGCGTGATCCGTTGCTACGGGCGCGCATTTGTCATGTCCGTCGGATTCGGCGCTTGCAAGCATGTCATCGAGTTGGCGATGGATTCGGATAGGGGGCTGCTGGGTTCTGGCCTTGAAGCTCGTCGGTAGCCGGGTGTGATTGCTTCGGCCTTCTCGGCGGAAGCGTGGTCAATGCAGTGACCTTTGTCGCTACCTCATCAAGGGTAGCGGTGAGACGGTTTATCTGCGAGGCCGTTGCTGCGAGTTCCGGTCCGTAGCGGGTGACGAGATATTCTCGGTTCTGGCTGAGGGACTGGAGATGCTTTGCCGTTTTGACGCGAAGGCTCAGCCCGGCCTCTAAGGCGTGTTCCGTCCTCGCTGACAGGTCGTGCTGCATCTTGCGGATCTGATTGTGATTGAGCCCAAAGTGGAGCAGAAGCGCAGTCAGATAGAGTTCGATCGCATGGATCGCCGCCATTCTGAACGGTGCTCGTGTAAGCGGCTTGCCGGGTAGGCCGAGCTGAAGGAGAAGGCTTGCTGCTCTGCGGTATTCTTCAGCTAGGGCGTGAATCTGCTGTGGGGATGCAAGCTCACCAGGATATTTGCGTTCATCGAGCGTCATTAGCGCAATGTAAGGGCACTATGGGGAAGATTTCGTAAAGAGAAAAGTGTTGCTCGGCACGCTCGCAATTGCCGGACTGTCGCTAACTCGCGTAGACTTTGTTGATGCTGAGAATCGGCTCCGAGTTACAGTTGAGCGCCTCCGACCTGGTCGGCTACTTGAATTGCGACCACCTGACGGCGCTTGACCTTCAGGTGGCAGACGGCGCGCTCGAAAAGCCGAAGATCTGGGACCCGTTGATCGAGATCCTGCAGCAGCGCGGCGCCGCGCACGAGGCGGCCTATGTCGATCACCTGCGCGCGTCTGGCTTTACGGTCGCGGCCATCGGGGGCAAGGGCATCGATGACGGCTCGGTGGCCGCCACAATCGCGGCGATGCGGGCCGGCGCGCAGATCATCGTGCAGGCCGCGCTGCGCGCGCCACCCTTCACGGGCCGGGCCGACATCCTCCGGCGCGTCGAAAAGCCAAGCGATCTCGGCGCCTGGTCCTATGAAGTCGTCGACACCAAGCTCGCCCGCGAGACCAAGGGCGGGACGGTACTACAGCTCTGCCTCTATTCTGACCTCGTCGGACAAGTGCAGGGCCTCGTGCCAGAATACGCCTACGTTGTCGCGCCCCTGACAGGCTTCGAGCCGGAAGTCTTTCGGATCAGCGACTATGCCGCCTACTACCGCAATGTCCGGGAACGATTCACCGCGTCCTTGAACGGAAACGGCGGCACCTATCCGGAGCCGGTCGCCCACTGCGACATCTGCCGCTGGCGGGGCCGATGCGACGACCAGCGCCATCAGGACGATCACCTCTCCCTCGTAGCCGGGATCACGGCCGTGCAGCGCGGTGAGCTCGCCGGCCACGACGTCGCGACCATGACAGCGCTGGCCGAGCTCCCCCTTCCGCTGCCGTGGAAGCCCGCGCGCGGCGCCGCTTCGTCCTACAATCGCATCCGGGAGCAGGCCCGGATCCAGGTCGAGGGGCGCGCGGCCGGGCAGGTGCTCCATGAAGCGCTGCCGATAGAACCGGGCTTTGGTCTGTGCCGCCTGCCGGAGCCCGACGACGGCGACATCTTCTTCGACCTCGAAGGCGACCCATTCGTCGGCGTTGGCGGCCTCGAATATCTCTTCGGTTGTGCCTTCAAGGACGCGGAGGGCGCGCTTACCTACGTCGCCGACTGGTGTCTCACGCAGGCCGATGAAAAGGCAGCCTTTGAGCGCTTCGTCGATTTCGTCATCGAGCGGCGAGCGCACCATCCCGGCATGCACATTTATCACTACGCGGCCTATGAGGTGGGCGCGCTCAAACGCCTGATGGGGCGCTACGCCACGCGCGAGGACGAGATCGACACGCTGCTGCGCGGGCAGGTCCTGGTCGATCTCTACGCGGTGGTCCGCCACGCCATCCGCGCCAGCGTCGAGAGCTATTCCATCAAGAAGCTGGAGCCGCTCTACGAATTCGTACGCGCGGTATTGCTGCCCGATGCCAACTATGCCTTGAGCAGGGTCCAGGCCCACCTGGAGCTCGGGAATGCAGGCGGCATCAATGCGGATGATCGGGCCGTCGTGGCGGGCTACAACCAAGATGACTGCGTCTCGACGGAGCGGCTTCGGGACTGGCTGGAGGGCCTGCGGACTGGCACGGTCGCCTCAGGCGCGGAGATTCCCCGGCCGGCTCCGCCTGGGGAGGATGCTTCGCCTGATATTACGGCCTGGCAGGCGCGGATCGACGCAGTAGTCGCCGTGCTGACTGATGGCATTCCGGTGGACTCTACGGAGCGCAGCGCCGAGCAGCAGGCGCTCTACATGCTAGCGAACGTGCTCGACTGGCATCGCCGGGAAGAGAAGGCGATCTGGTGGGAATATTTCCGGCTGGCGGCGCTGTCCGCAGACGAGCTGGAGGACGAGCGGGCAGGCATCGCCGGCCTCGAGTTCGTGGATACCGTTGGCGGAACCGCCAAGGCGCCTATCCACCGCTATCGATTTCCCCCGCAGGACGCAGAGTTTCGCGGCGGTGAGGATTTGCGCAGGGTCGGCGGCGAGCGGTTCGGCAAAGTCGAGGGCGTCGACCTGGAGCATCGCTTCATCGACATCAAGAAGCGGGGCGACACTGCCGCTTTTCACCCCGAAGCGATCTTCGCCCATACCTACATCGAAACGGCTGTCCTGGCAGAGTGCCTGGTGCAGATCGGCGAGTACGTGGCCGATCATGGCATCGGCGGTCCCGGTGCCTACAAGGCGGCGCGCGATCTGCTGCTGCGGCTCCCGCCCGATGCCGGCGGCGCGGCGCTGCGCCAGCCGAGCGAGAGCGCGGTCGACGCCGCCTGCCGCCTCGTCCCGGCCTTGCAGGGCGTGCTCGCCATCCAGGGACCGCCTGGCGCGGGCAAGACCCACACCGGCGCCCATGCGATCCTTGCTCTGGTGAGGGCTGGCCTTCGCGTCGGGGTGACCGCCAACAGCCACAAGGTCATTCGCAACCTGCTCGCGAAAGCCGCCGAGGAAGCAGCGAAGGAAGACTTCGACCTGCAGTGCCTGCACAAGGTCACGGATGCCGAAGACAATGTCCCGCACCTCACCTTCACGACGAAGAACCCCGAGGCCCTCGGCGCCTTTGCAAGCGGGTACCACGTCCTCGGCGGTACGGGGTTCCTGTGGGCCCGGCCCGACGCGGCTGGCCTCGTCGACGTGCTGTTCGTGGATGAGGCCGCGCAGATGTCGCTCGCCAATGTGCTTGCCATATCGCCGGCCGCAGCCAGCCTTGTCCTGCTTGGCGATCCGCAGCAGCTTGAGCAGCCGATGCAGGGCTCGCACCCCGAGGGCACGGAGCTCTCGGCCCTCGACCACCTTCTCGGCGGACGGCAGACCATCGCCGAGGACGAGGGCCTGTTCCTCGACCAGACCTGGCGCCTCCACCCCGACATCTGCCGTTTCACCTCCGAGCTGTTCTACGAGAGCCGCCTCCTTCCCCGTCCCGGTCTCGAGACCCAGGCGATCCTGATGGACGGCCCGCTTGGCGGGAGCGGCCTGCGCTATGTCGCGGTGCAGCACAGCGGCAACCAGAATTCGAGCCCGGAGGAGGCTGGCCGTATCCGCAATATTGTGCTGGGGATACTTGCGTCAGGCGCAGGTTGGCGCGACCGCGATGGCAACGAGGCGCCGCTCACCCTGGACGACATCCTGGTTATTGCGCCCTACAACGCGCAGGTCTTTGAAATCCAGGCGCGCCTCCCCGGTGCGAGGGTAGGGACGGTTGACAAGTTCCAGGGCCAAGAGGCGCCCGTCGTGATCTATTCCATCACGACTTCCAGTCATGCCGATGCACCGCGTGGTATGGAGTTCCTCTACAGCGCGAACCGGCTCAATGTCGCCACCTCCCGCGCAAAAGCACTGTGCATTCTCGTGGCCAATCCGGAAGTGTTCGAGCCGGAATGCCGGACGCCGCGCCAGATGCAGCTCGCCAATGGCTTCTGCCGCTATCTCGAAATGGCCGATGCGATCGACCCGTAGGTGCGCAGCGTGGCCCATCCGATAGCATGCGTGGGACGATCAGCTCTGATGGACTGGACGGATAGATAAGTAATATCAGATAGTTGTGGGAGACTGTGTGCAAAAAATGCACACGAAAGTTCTGCTTCTCTTCTATTTTCGATCCTGCGATGAGAAGGCTGTTTAGGCTCCGCTGAGCGCATTTTTGTCGCTCGATACCGCCAATTCCGCGAGTTATTACGCCTGCGTATCCAACGTTCAGCAGCATGCCACTTGGCCATGTTCGATTGATGTTGTTCGAAGCTGGATCACGCCTCCCAATTGGGAGTTCCGCGATGTGCGCCGCCGGATACGTTGCTCCGCACGCCGAAAGCATCCGCGCAGCCCAAGTCCTCGAGAGAGTCATGAAAACATCCGCTCCTTGCAAATGTCACCTTTCCGTCTTGTTCGTGCTGATCCCAAGTCTCTTGGCCGCCGGATCCGGTGTCGCATCAGCAGCTGATCTCTCGGCCAAGGCCTACCAGACAACGCCACCACCGGCGGCGATCTACAACTGGACGGGTTTCTACATCGGTGGCTTCGGTGGCTATGCCAGCGAAATTCCCGGCAACCCGAAGATGGAAGGCGACTTCGCCGGCGGCACCAGGTCAGGGCCATCGCCTGTTCACAATGTCTGAGTTGGAGAGAGCGGCGGACGCGCTTCACGTAGCAAGGAATGACGTGCGCGACGGCGGCTTTGAACGGGTTGGTGGGAAAGAACGCCCCGGCTAGGCAAGAACCGCAGAGATCTGCGCTTTTCGGGGCATAAGTGGCAGAGGGGGAGGAGCCGAAATCCAACCCTCTCCAAGGAATGCGGCGCCCGCCAATGGAGCTTGTCGAGGCCGCGCGCCGCTGGCAGCGTCCCAGATGCTCGCTGAGTGGCTAGCTAGCGCCATCTCGCAAGACCATTTACACCTTTTTCAAAGCGCCTCGACGAATGACTTCACGCTGTCTTCAATCGGGCCAATATCGGACCTATCATTTAGTGCCGCATACACATCGCCGCCGAGGTCTGCTGGCATTTTGGAGCCAGTCTCGCGTACGATGAGAACGTTATGCTTGCCTTTTTGGGCAATGAAGTATCCCGCTTCGAATACGACATTGTCCCTTGGGGCAGCCTTTTCGATCTGCGCAATGTCAGACAGATCGTCATCCTTCGTGAACAGGAAGACGCCAGCGCTGCATTGCGCAGCGGCCCCTTCGATCTGTTCGAGTATCGACCGGCCCGGCCTGAAATCGGTTTGCCAGTCCAATACAGTCGCGCCAAGGCCGACCATGTAGCGCTTCAGATTGGCTGCGGTTCCTTTAGAACTGCCGCAATAACCGAGGAAAATATCTTTCCGCTTTAGAAGTTCAGTCTGCCAGTAGCCGAAGGGGACAGAGAACTCTTTCTGCATTAACCACCTCTGATCCGCCATCGGAGAAAACTGCCCGACATACCCGGCGAAGCCATCATCAAAAACAACACGGCGCGACAGGTTTTCCTGAGCCAAAACGAGTATGGGTAGCCCGAGCGTGCGAGCGAGAGCCCCTTCATAATGGGCATATTCAGTTCCTAACCGGACGGTTTGAACGTCAGGATCAAGAAAAGTCCAGCGCGGCATTCCGATCAGTACGGCTCCAACGCATCGTCTTGCGATCCGCTCTGCATTATTCGCTGTCCATGGCATGCTGGAGGCAAGTCCCGCCTTGCCCCTTGGATTGGTAAATATCTCAGGTGAGTAGCCGAGTTTTTCAATCTCGTCGACAATGCCCCATTTGAGCTCATTGAGGTTGTCAGGCAGCCATTGATCGGCTGGCATGCTGACGTAGATACGGCGTGTGATCGGCATGCGTTTGCTCCAGGGTTCGCGGCGAAAGCGGAGGAAGTGCTACTTGAGACGCCGAGCGCCAGTATGCACCAGTGGGAAGTAGCTGGGCAACCAAGCCCCTTTTGCGCGCCTGAGGCACATCTGGCGTAAATGGGACGAGCCGACGCTGACGGCCTGCCCTCACGAGCTCCGGCAACTGAAACGTGCCTCGGGATGTGATGATGACGACCGGCCTGCCACGGCCTGGCAGCGGCCCGTCGCGTTGTTCAGCGCTTTCTGCCGGCGCTCGCCGGGCGAGATCCCACTGGTCGCGCCTCAAGAGAGCAGCGAATGATTGCGCAGGCAGTTTACGCTGTCATCGCGGATGCTCCGCTCCAACTGGTCCATCTTGCCCTGAGCTCCCGCGACGTGGAATCGTAGTAGTAGTTCACTTTGAATAGGTGCAATGTACTGTCTAGCAAATCCGACCCGCAACGCAATTCGAGCTTACGGAAGAAATGGCCGCCAGACCTAGTGGAAATGCTAGTTCAGATCGGCTCAGGGAGGTTGCCGCATGAAGATCGCCACATTCGGAAGTTGGATTGGTAAAGATGATCGCGCGTGGAAAACATTTGGTGAGCGCGAGCAATTTGAGGTGGCTTGCCGAGAGATCGGTGAACGGATAGCTGAGTTGGGGCATGCAATCATCGTGGGTAGCGAGAACAATAACACAGCAGACAGGCATATCGCCGATAGCTATTTGGAAACCTGCGTGACGAGAAAATTAGTAGGATCGATAATTGTGCTTCGACCCTTCCGCGAATGTCGCAACTATGCTGAGCGCAGCCGGAGTCACCCGGGATACTTCCAATTTGTCGATCGCAGCAATCTCCGGTCCGAGGGAATGAAAGCCCTAGCGGTCAAAGAGGCAGATGTCGTGCTTACTATCGGCGGTGCGGATGGAACCTATATGGCCGGCCTCGGCGCTGCGTTGGGCAAGAAGCCACTCATTCCCGTTGGGTCATTTGGAGGTGCTTCCAACGACCTCATAAGCGCTCTGAGAGAACTCTGAGGAAATGTGGGGCTTAACACCGAGTTGGATACTCTTGGCGGCCCGTGGAGCCGACATCTGCTGGATTCTGCATTTCGCAGCGAAGGCATTAGTCGGAACGAGAAACCCCTAACAATACTGTTGATCCACGGCCGAAGTCCCGACTGGCAGGATGTCAGACACTGGCTGTCCGACACGATGATGGTCAACGTCGTTGTAATGAAAGATGAATTTGGTGACGGCAGAGCATTGCCTGAGAAATTCGAGCAGCTTGCCGAAGGCGCGGACGGTGCAATCGGCCTCGCCACACCGGATGATGTCGGTGCCTTCGCTGCCCAGTCTGCCGATGGATTGGCGCTACGGGCCCGCGAGAATGTCTGGATTGAGTATGGATGGTTCTGGGGGCGGCTAGGACGAAGTCGGGTCATGCTTCTTCATAAGGGAGGCGTCCAAGTTCCGTCTGACTTGGACGGTCTTGAATTCTATTCGTACCATAGCGCCCCAAGCGAGCGTTTTGAAAAAGTACGCATGTTCTTGGATATTCTTCGTAGTAGACGCCCTATGCATCGGTAGGGCGAACTTTCGAACGCCACGATCGATAGTCGCTGGCCGCACCGGCGTCGCGCCACGCGGTCAGGCGGTTGTCAAGCATCGAGCCCCGCGGCTGCCATCAAGCCGCTACAAACTTGTCTGCACCTAAGATATCGTCAAACGAACTGCAACCAATTGATCAAGCCTTGCCGAATTTGGCGATCCAGCTGCTGTTCTCGGTGGAGAAGATAGTCTCGCACCGCTCGACGAAGCTCGACCAGTCGGACGACGGCATGGCGAATACCGAAGGCGCCTGGCTGAGTTCGTGGCCGAGCCTGCGGGAAGCCGCGCGGAAGGTCGCAACGAGAAAGTCGTAACGCGAGGCTTCGATATGGGCGAGGATGGCACCGCCGATCGTGGTCAACACCGCTGTCAACGCCACAAAATCGAACGAAAAGCCGAAGAGATCGGTTTTTCCCGCCACGCCGACAACCGCTGTGACGATCGCGGCGACCAGGGACAACGTGAATTCGATCCAGCGAAGTGACTTCGCTAAGCCGCCGTATTTGGCAGCTCGGTCGTTGTACCATTTGATTTGGCTGTGGACGCGCTTTTGGACGTATTCGTCTGGAGATTGGAAGGCCGCGGTGGGCGCGGAGCCCGGGCCTTCTTCACGCTCCAGCAGTCCGATCAGGTCGTCGATGTCGTTTGCAATCTCCTCCCGCTCAGCGTTGAAGCGCCCCTTCGCCTGCGCGGGATCGTCATAGGGCGCTGTTGATGCTGCATATTTGTAAATCTCGCGCTTCAGGGCCTCCGAAGCCGCGCGGATCCGCGTCCAGGCAGCGACCTGGGTGCCCCCGAGCAGTCGGGCACTCAGGAAGCTGACGACGCCGAGGAGTACGGCACTGCCAACGGCGAGGGACAGACGCAGATGATCCTGGGCCGGTGGCTGGGGTGCTTGGATCTGGCTGGCGACCGCTGCGAGCAGGGCAGCGACCGCAGACAATGCAAGGGCGATCCAGCGTGTGCGATCGATCGTCAGCTTGAGCCGGTTGGCGGTTCTGGACCAAGTTGACTGCAACACGGAGGCTGAAGCGAGAGGCTCCATAACGATGTTTCCCTTCCCAGCCGATCGGCAACGGCTGATCGCGTTGATGATCCCGAAGGTCATCGCCGCAGCTTTGCGTCAATCGTTGTAAGGGATATCGGCAAGGCACGTTTGTAAAGGCCTTTCCGTTGCTTCATGCCATGGCTGGCGCATTAACGCATTGCTTGGTGACAAAAGCCGGTGCTTCTTGGTGATTTGATAGACATCAGGCTTGGAATTGGAGGGAAGCCAAGCCGCCTGAAGCGCTGAAACGTCTTCAAATACTCATTGCGATTAGCTCGAGGGCATACGACATTGCTATGCATCATAACTTCCTTCATTTTCTGCCGAGTTTGGCAGTAAATTGGGCGGCCCTGAACGATGAGCGGAATTTTCATCAGCCATACACATTCGGATAGGGCTCTCGCCGATGCGATCCGCATTGCTACGCAAGCACTGTTCGGCGAGAGGATCACAGTTCACTATTCGACGAACAAGGAACTTGAGGGCGGCATCAGGCCAGGCGAAGACTGGTTTCGCTGGATTGGTGATCGCGTTCGGGAATCTGATGTGGCATTCATCCTTCTGACCCCATCTTCGATCCAGAAGCCTTGGCTGTTATGGGAAGCGGGCGCGGTGGCCGGAGTGGCATTGGCGGGCGAGACGGAAAACCAACGGAAGCTTCGTCCAATTACCTACAAGCTCAAGGGATCGGAACTCCCAACCGTTTTTGGGCGCGAACAGGTCTCGGACGGGCTCAACCTTGCTGATATAAAGCGGCTCTTCGAAGATCTTATCAGCAATTTTTCTGATGGGATCTCTACAACAGCGATGATCAGAGTCGCTCAGATGGTTCCACAAATCTGCGCGGATTATCTTTCCAAAGCCGAGGCCGCGCTGAAGATGGCGCCCATCCTGGTCACAGAGGCTGCGGTGCAGGAGTGGTTGGAAAGGATCGAGCGGCTAGAGCGATCTAGTCGTTTTTCGGAGATCGAGGAATTGCACGACTGGCTGAATCTCGCCTTCGGACGCGATAATTCGGCGGGGCAAAGACCGCTCGATCTCCGCATCCATCGGCGCCTTGGTGAACTGTACGCTCGCGCCGGTCGCGCGGAGCGGGCGGCGATGGAATTCGAGCTAGCTCGTCAGATGGCCCCTCGCGACGTGTATGTATTGCGCCGGCTAGGCAAGGCGTACCTCGACCAGCGGCGGCTCGACAACGCCGGCGAACTTCTCGATGCGATCAGCGAGCTCGACAGCAGGGCCTTTGTGCGCAATGCCGAAAATGCGGCACTCAAGGCACGCTGGCATACGGCGCAGGGGGGCCATGCTGCTGCGATCGACATTCTGAAGGCAGCGGCGGAAAACAATCCGGATTCCTACTACGTTTTTGACCTGCTGGGTCAGGCCCAACTCGAGGATGGTCGGCTCGACGACGCTAAATTGACCTATCGGTCGGTCCTGGCATTTCTCTCAAAGCTTCGCGATCGTAACATCTGGACGGCCGCTACCGGTTTCAACGCGTCATTGCTGCTCGATGACGGGGAGAGGATGCGCGAGTTCGTGGGCGAACTTAAAGACTTTGGTCCCACTTCGGAGGAAGTGACTAGCATCATTCGCGGCGCTGAGAAAATTGCAGAGGCGCTCGGCAACGCTGACGACGCCCTTGCAATGTTAAAGAAGGCGCTCCGAAGCTAGTCAAAAAGCGAGCCATTCGTAGCGCCTCTGCTCACCATCATATCGTTTTACGCTTACCAAACGAGTACCCACACCCCATCCGTCCAAAAGCTTTATTTCCATCTCTGGAGCCCGCTGTGGGATTTACACTAAGCGGACCAGCTAGAACTTTCGACCGACGCGCATCGTGGTTGGTACGTTCGCCAACTGAGCTTCGACGTTGGCTTTCTCTTTGTGCTGCATTTCGCAATCCACTGTGAGACAACCGTATGCTATGACTGCATTCAATGGCTCTCGATCGAGCCGTGCTGCAGGCAGCTTTGTGAAGACGGAGGACTCGCCCGAGACGATCTTCGTCTCTTAACTCAAGTGTCTATCTAGAAATAAACACCCAGACGTGGATGATCAGGCTGCGCGACGTCTTCTCGTGACTTAATCGCGAAATTGCCATGCCCCGGTTCAGTTCCTGACAGTACCGAATTTAGGATCAGAGCAACCCTTCCGGCGGCCGCCCTTTGTGATTGTCCGGTGGGGTCCTGTGAATCTCTGAAATATTCGATACGCAGGTTACCGGCCGTCAGATTTTCGCGTGTTAGATCTAACTTAAAGTGTGCTTGCTCAATTGCGTCTTTCGCACTTGGTAGGAATCGAGCAGAGAACTCATCGCTCGGATCGTAATGTATTGACACTGTAAAAGCTGCATTTGCCGGATCCGCTATAGCCGAAGAAATCGCATTTCCTGTACTAAGCCTGTTGATAATTTCCAATTGCTGCCTTATTTGTTCCTGTGCACGTCTCAACTCTTCCTCTGCAGCCTGTGCGCGCCTATTCATCTCCACCGAACTGACTTGCGCCATTTCCAAGTTAGCTTGGGCCCTTTGCAAGTTTAACTGGAAAAAAAGAAGCAAGACCGTAAACGCTACAAACGTTAGTGATACCGCAACCGCAAAAGTGCGTGGGGTACTAAAAGCGTATGCAGTTCGTCCAACGGCAGCTCTCAACCTATCCGGAAAGCTGGCTCTGTCCGGAGGTTGATTCGCGACACGCGGCTTTGCGGTTGCGTCGGCTTCGAACTCGGCCAGCGCCAGCTTGCGCTCGGTCTCGGGCAATGGCCCCGCCTTCGCCACCGCGCCGTCGGTGAGATATCCGCTCAGGCGCTCCATCGCGGGCAAGGTCGACGCGGTAATCGAGGCGCGCTCCTCGAACAGGGTGAGCTTCTCCGCATAGGCGTAGCGCGCGAAGTAGGGGACCTCCATAAGGTACCAGTAATCCGTCGCGTCGACCCGGCTATCGAGCAACGGCCGGAAGACGCCCGCCGCGTAGGTCTTCATGCGATTGAGCAACGGCGTCTCGCTGGCGTCGATACGCATCGGCACCGGGAAGATGCGGATGTCGGGACGCTGCTTCCGCACCGATTGGGCGACGGCCAGCGCGCCCTTGATGCTCTGGTAGTTGAGCGTGAAACAGACCACCAGAATGTCCGGCATATGAACGGTGCAAATGCCCGACGTATCGCTCACGCCTGTTCGACTATCGATCAGCACGTAGTCATATGCGGCGAACTTGCGTTTGGCGGCGTCGAAGAAGGCGCCGCCGCCGAGCATTTCGTAGAAATTGTGCCAATCGAAATGATTCACTCGCTTGGCGTAGTCGGCGCCCTGCCGGCCGGCGGGCACGAAATCGATCTCGCCCTTGTGGTCCGCACCGAGTCCTATCGCCTCGCCTGATGGCCAGCGCAGTTTTTGACGCCATTTAGAAAAATCCGCTTGCGCGTCATACCACGCGCTGTCGCGCTTCTCGCCAGGCTTTGGCGGTGTCGCGGCGCGTACGGCGAAATCGATCGCCATGTCGATGACGCCCTGCGACTGCTGTCCGTTCAACTCCTTGTCGCTTAGAAACGGCTGAAAATAGCGATGCAGGCCCGGTGCCTCGAGGTCCCAGTCGATCGTCAGCACGCGCTTGCCGGCGCTCGCCAGAACCCATGCGATGTTAGCCAGCGCCATCGAGCGGCCGGTGCCGCCTTTGTAGGAGTAAAAAGTAATGACGCGGCTCATTCAGCCCCCCCGGGACCGCCGACCGACGGCAGGCTGGGAAAATCGGTCGCATTAGCGGCGACATTCGACGCATGAGGATTGTTGACCACGGTGATCCTGAGCTGCTCAAGCGCCTCGGCAACGGTCTTGCTGAAATTCTCGCGCATCAAGCTGTTAAACGACCCGGGTGTCTCGATGATCTGGAAATGCGGCCGGGCGCGGGAGGCGAAGTAAGGAAACAGCCCCTCGATTCTTTTGCGAAGATCGGTCGGGCAAGGGCCGTTCACTAATATGACGATCGCGAAATTTGAATGCTCAGGACGATCGTAGTCGTGGACGCGGGCGTGCAGACCGTCAAGATCCAGATTGGCCCCGTCGACAAACAGGACCACGACATTGTTGCGCTGGCGTAGCGTCTGCAGACGAGCCAGCAGGCCGGCATCCGCCAAGTCGAACGCGAGCTCGGAGGCCTCCATGTCCCTGCCTTTCGCAACGGCCGCAGCGAGGTACAACATGGCCTGGTCCTCGGGAGGCGACCATGGCCATGCGCTCCAGAGCGTCGACGACGGATAGATGAAAGTGACCGCATCAGGACCCGCCGGCGTGCCGGGCGTGTCGAACTTCGGCAAAGGCAGCGGCGGCGGAAGAAAGGCACTGCGCACCGCGAGCATTTGCGGGCGCTGAGCCAGCGGCGCCAGTGGGGTCAGGTCAATAGCATCGCGCACCCGGACGGCGATCTGATCAGCGACCCTGTTGAGGTCCTGAACCTGTCCCTGATCGCCGAGGTCCCAGACTCCCGTAGTGTCCGGATCTAGGCTGACATCCTTGTACTGAATGTCAGGAAGCGTCTTGGGAATCCGGAACGGGACCGGCTGCCACACCACCGGAATGATGTTCGCCGGTTTCTGCCCAGCGTTGGTGCGGATGTAGTTGCGGCGCCGGTCGAGAAACACCTGCATCTCCTTACCGCAATACTCGCTCTGGAAATAGGCGGGCGAATACAGGCACACGAGAGTATGGGCGGTGCGCAGCGCCTCAGCGAGCGTATCGGGCCATTCCTGTCCGGGCTGGATGTCGGTACGATCGACGAATCCGGACCTCCCGGTCCATTGGTCCACGCGCTGAACGAGCCGCTGAAGAAATGCCTCGAAATGCGAATCGGGTTGCTGTGTGGCTCCGACCTTTGCGTCCTTGCGCGCATAGCTCAGGAAAAATGGAAGCGTTTCAGGCATCGCGGCGAATGCTACGTCATGCCACTATAGAAGTCAAAAGCGGCGGCCGCGCGCCAATGACAAGCCCGTCGAGCATTTTTCTCTAGTTTCGGGGAAGTTTTGCCGTGAGCCTTGGGATCGTTGCTTCGTATGAGAGCGCCGACTACATTCACCCGTCGCACTGCGTTGTTCAGAGCCCGTCAAGTTGGACAGCCGCTTTAGGCCGCAGCGACCGGTACTCTCTCTCTTGAAGGGCTGTCGGACGCTCTCTCGTCCGATCTATATGACCATCATCGGGGGCATGTTGAAGGCAATGTCAATTTAACTTCATTGGCCAAATTCACTAGAGAAAATTCCTCTCTCTGCGCATCAGTCAGATCACGCGTCACGACATGGCAAACGACATTCAGTATTGAGTCTCTATTATTTTCAGAATCATTTATCGAAGATTTCGCCCAGGTTGAATCTTCCGTTGGTCGAAATTCGCCCCGGGCCCAGATAACAAGGGCACCATCAATGATAGACCCGATAATTCGTCCCCCCATACCCTCGGCTACCTGCGCAATATGATCAGTCACGGGAAAGCGGAAAAGTGAACTTCCGTCAGCAGTCAAAACTCCGGGGTCACTTGGATCGACGTAAGCGCTGAAGAAGACACCTGCTTGAGAGCCAAAAATCATCCCGCCAGCAATACCCGCGTATTCATGAACATCTCCAACTGCAAGTGGTCCATAGTCATCTGACCTATCCCAGCTAGGATAGCCGTCAAAGCCGTTGAGGTCTCGAAGATCGAGGTATCTCGTATGTCCACGTTCATCGGCAAGGTCACGAATTGCCTTGTCAGATGGCCAATTCAGTCTTTCCCCGTTGTTCGAATATATCTCGAAGCTACGGTTTCCATTGTTTATCGCGACGAACGCTCCGTCGTTAGAGAAGGTCACGCCCCCCGCGACCGGCGTTTCGAAATTCTGTCTTTTGGTTAATCCTTGCGAAAGATCTCTAAATGCCAACGAAGCACTTCCATCAATGGAATTGAGGGTAACAACGATTCGATTCGTTGGATGCAAAGCGAATTCCTCGTCTCCGAGATCTTTGATGGGTGTCCATCCCGAACTGGTTTTCGTAGTCAACCAGAACGACGACGGATCGGGCGGATTGGCTACTCTAATGGCCACGTTGGACGCTCGAACATCCACACTACAATTTGAACCGTCGCGTCGGGTAGATCGTTTTGGCGGGACAAGGGAGAGGGACGACATGTCGTTCAGATCAATGATGGCAATTGAACCATCAGCGTTCAAAAATGACCGGAATCGAGGAGTTTCGGTAGAGCACTCCGTTTTTGGATCGGCCGACAAAGTTGTGGGAGAAGAGGAGCCATCGAGCAGCGAAAGTGTCTCCATGGTGCCATCTGTCCAAATGATCCGCATGGAGTTACGTTCCAAAGGCCACATTTGTTTGAGCACGTGCTCTCCTAAAGGCTTTCGCCATAGCTCGTTCCCGTTTGCGATAGATCGGGCCGATATACTTCCATCTTGAATGAGAACGACGGTTGCTTCATCGCTCGAAAACGCGAAGTCACTCACATTTTGAAAGATTCGAATTTCACGGAGTTGATCGTAGGCTTCCACGGCCGCTTTTGCGGCCGGTTCAGTTGCTTCGGCGGGAACGGCAGCAGGAACGTCGCGCAAGCCCTCAATTGCAAGAAGCAGCGCTGTCATAGCATCGCCCTTTTGCAGTTGAATTGCGCTTTGTCCTGCTAAAAGTAGAGCGCTTGATCTAACTGCTCGATTCCTCTGTTCCTGGGCGATTGTCGTTTGTTGCCCAGCGTTTATCATTTCCAACGCCGCGGCCAGCGCAGCAATCGCAAGCAGGATGGCCAAACCGGCGGCCCATCTTAGTCTATACCTTGCCAGCGCTGCGTTCTTCTGTGCGTCCTCGCGCCCGACCTCTGCGTCTTTGCGACTCTCCTCTGCCTCGTGCTGTCTCCTCTCGGCCTCTTCTCGGCTAACCTCTGCTTCTTTACGGCTAGCCTCCGCCTCCTGTCGTCTCTCCTCGGCCTCCGCCCGACTTGCCTCGGCCTCCTTTCGCTTGTCTTCCGCCTCCTGTCTCAGTCGGCGCTCAGTCTCCCGGGCCTCTTCATCCTTACGGTTGGCCTCGTCATGCTGCCCGACGCTGTCTCCGACGAAGACCTGCTCTTCCTTTGACAGCCAGTCGGTGTGGTTGGCGAGGAGCGCGCTGAAGATTTCGAGATCGGCGCCGGTGGCGAGGAACCCGGCACGCTTGTCGGTCGGTGCAGCCGCCCAGTCGCGAGCCTTATCCATCAGCCGGGCGAGGCGGCGCATGTTGAGCGAGTTGGCGCGGATCCAGGTCTGCCACCAGGGCCATTGAGTGACGAGTTGCTCGTGGCAGATCTCAATTGTGGTTTCGTCAGAAGTCAGCTCGTTTGCTTTTGCCGAACCTGCCTCGGCGCTTTTGTCGCCACCTCCCGTAAGCACTAGGCGCGAGAAGGTGTCGTCAGCCAGCTTCTTGATCAGGTTCTGATGCGCTTCGTCGAACTCCACTATGCGGGCAACGCGGCGGGTGGCACCGCCCGTGTCGCCGAGCGTGATGAGCCGAACCAGAACCGCTTCTAGAAGCCGCTGCTCGTTGGGACTGAGCTTGTTGGTACGCACGTCCTCCGCCGCATGGGCGAGAGCCCCCTGGACCTTGCCGATGGCAATATAGGTATCGATAAGGTCGTCCCCATGTGCCCTGCGGTTCAGCCAGGTCTCATAGAGGGCCATCTGAACAAGAGCGAGATCGCCCGGCCGGTCACTGACGTCGCTGCGGATCTGAGAGACCAGCGCCGCATGCTCGGCGCCCTTGATATGTCCGGCAAGCTTCAGCGGTTCAGAGACGATCGCCTTCAGCCCTTCCGGCGTGACCTGCTTAAGACGGAACTGCGCCGCCTCCGTCTGTAAGAGGGCAAATAGGGCCGCATGGCCCGAGCATAGATTGAAGTAATCGTTGCGGATGGTCAGAACCACCCGGAAGCCGAGCGTCGCTCCCGGCATCACCAGGCTCAACAACCAGTCGAGGAACGGCGTGCGTTGATCCTCCGGCGTCTGCGTGAACAACTCCTCGAACTGGTCGATAATCAGAAGCGTCTCGGTCGTCTGAGCCGGCAAGCCGCACTGAAGGGCATAGGCCATCTCCGTTGGCTTGGCCGGGTCTATCGATTCTCGCAGGTGTGTCTTCTCCACCAGCAGCAGCCCTAGCTTTTCTGCTGCCGCCGTCACCGCCGTGCGCAGCCTTTCTATCGGCGAGGTTCCCGGCCGCATCACCACGACATGCCAGATCCGTCCGTCCGGCTCGAGACCCTGCTCACTGCGGAAGGCACCACCTCGGAAGCGCGGGATCAGCCCCGCCTGCACCAGAGACGACTTGCCCGAGCCGCTGTCGGCCACCACCGCCACAAGACGACTCCGGCGTAGCTTCGTTACCAGATCATCGAGCTCGGCCTTGCGTCCGAAGAAGCGGTCCGCATCCGCTTCCGTCATCGCCCTGAGCCCGATAAACGGCTCGGCCAGAAGCTTGATCTTCCAGTCGATCGCCCTGTCCTGGCCACCCAGCACAGATGTCAGGAGCTTCGTCATCTCGGCCGGATCACAAAGCGGATCACGTACGGCGTGATACTGGGCCGCAAAGGGCGGCAAGCCCGACGATGAGATCTTGGCGGCCAGCACCGGAATGAAGGGGAAGCGATCATTCCCGACCGCCCGCGACAGCCCCAGCCGAACCTCACTCTCGACCCAATTCACCACCCCTTTCGAGCCGACATAGACGGCGAAGGCGGTGCAGCCCTTAGTCAGCACCGCCTCGAGTTGGCTCTGCCACGTCTGCCCCGGCTGAAGGTCGTCCTTGTCGAACCAGACCTTGAGCCCCGCCTCCCGGCCCGATGAGCTCTCCTCCAGCCGTCGCTTCAGCTCGCGCGCCTCTTCGGTGTCGATGCCCGAATGGCTCAGAAACAGAAGATACCTCGGCCCAAAGGAGGTCGCTCCACCCACAATGCTGTCAAAGCTATCAGCCATGGACTGTCCTACCCTGCCAACCTCACTCCCACACGAGTTCCGACAGCGTGACGAGAGCCGTCACGGTACGTTTTGTAAACGGCAGCGTCGCATATCGTGGTGAGAAATCTAGTCTCTGAATACATGAGGCCTGACAATGCCTCGATCACTGACGCAGCGTCTCAGGGAAAGGCGGCCGCCCACTCAACCCAGCGGCCAGCCGGTGTCGGCCACCACTCGAGGCGTGATGACCGCCGGTAGGTAGTAGGAAGACCCCCAGGCCATGATCTGGGTCAAGCCGGGCACGGTCATGATGAGACCGTGCTTCGGTGCGCTGGCTGCTTGCGACGGCGAAGTGACACGGCGACGCCCGCAGCCGCAACCGCCCTTGCCAACAGCTTTCGCTTCCGCGTCGGCAACGCAGCGGGCGTCCATTTCTTTTGGCGCCGAGCCGCCACAACAGACTTTCGAGGCGGCAGAGATTGAGGAAATCAATCTGGTGGTTGTGCAGACCTCGGTGTCGGGCAGCGCGAGATGCACCACGTTGGCGGATGCCAGGTCCCCCGGCAATAGCCACCACCAGCGAGGGGCCTCCTCGTAGCCGATCAGCACCAGGAACGTCGGCGCGCCCGGCCGCAACTTTTGATACCGATTGTATAGAAGCCAGGCTCTCGATGCGATCTGCGATGACCATGGGGCAGTATCGATCCAGTCACCACTGAAGAAACGAACTTGCACCGTATGCTTGGCCTTGTCCGTGAGCCCCTTTTTAGCTTCGTCGTCGCCCGCGCATGTGCCCACAGTCGACGACGGTCTAAATGCAAGAATTACATGACCGGATATCTTGGCAGGTGCTGGTGTCGAACAAGGCGTCTGTAATGAGGTCAGGCCCATAGGCAACGAAACTAAGAAGGACCTCCTCGAGCCATAGTCTCTCGGGTGCCTGCAATCTAAATTATCGTTCTGGGTCGTAGTTTTTTGTGCACAGAGAGCGTCGGGCGTTGCATTGCGGATCGAATCGGCGCGGTAATGCCTATTATTTCGTCGTCTTTGTCCGCGGCGGCGAAGCATTTGCTTTGCAAATTAAAAGTGCGACCACAGAGGGACGGAATGATACGGCTTCTCAACCGCACGCAAAGAATTCGTTCGATCTTGACAGTGCTGCCGATCATATTTGCCAGCTCGTGTACGACGGACCCTGACTCTTCGATGGTCCTTCGGGCCGATCGGGTGAAGGCTGCAGCTAGCAACAGGGCCGACGTGGTAGCTTCGATAGTCCAGTACTCAGGCCTCCCGGAAAGGCCGGGTCTGGAATCGCCTGAGTGGAAACTGGTCGTCCTGGGGGGCTACGACTATGTCGACGAGGACCTTTGCAAACCCTTTTTGAACAACCTGTTTGTTGCCGAACGGAATTTGCGCGCCACACGCAACCAGATCTCAGATGTTGGCACGGCGGCCATGGCCATAATGTCGATCGCAGGGACATCATTGGAAGCGATAGGTTATGTCGCTGCCTCCCTTGGCCTGGCCAAATCGACTATAGACAACTACCAAATCGTTCGTCTGGTAGATCTTGGACCATCACGCGTTCTGCAACTGGTGAACCGGGCTCAGTCTGCCTATAGAGAGCAGACGATAAGACGCGCCGGCGAGTACACCAATCAGGTGTCGGCCATGAATGCGGTCGCCGGATACCTCGATCTTTGCCGCGTGCCTACGATCGTATCGCTGATCGACAAGGCAGTCGACAATACTAACTTTGTCGCCGATACCTCGAGCAACTTGGCTGCGCCGCAGCTTCTAACCGTGGGCGGCATGCAAGTTTCCCCGAATGCGGTTCTGAGAGAGAACGAGCGAGGGCAGGCAAGTTTCGTACCGAAAAGCCCCGAAGCACCCGTCGTCGTAGTGCCGAGAGGAAACAAGAAGATCAGCGGAGCAATAACCAATTTCGAAAGGCAAATCGATCTATCGGACGGCAAGCTCATCCAGCAGGCGCTTTGCGTGCCGGATGACGGAGATTTCGGCGGTCTGGAGAGTAAGACAAGGCTAGCAATAGCGCAGTTCAAGCTTGCTTGGGCCAACACCGTCACAATACCGAGCGGTGATGCTCCGAGAACCATCAATAGTCCAGATCAGCGCCTGGCTATCTTGTCGAAGGGATCGCAGGCGCTTTGCAATACGTGGCACAACCATACCTTTGAGATGTTCCTCTTTCCAGAAGCTCAGAACGTCCGCGAGTTCAAGGAAAGCCTTATATCGATAATGAACGAGGAGAAAATTTCTCCCGATTTGGTGGCAAAGATCGAAAAAGATGATCAATTCGGACCAAATTTGCGTGAAGCGATCAAGGCTTTCCAGAAAAGCAAGAACTTGCCGCTTACAGGAATAGTGGATGACAAGACCTATGAGCTGATAGTGGGGGCACGTTCATGACGACCGCAATTGCGAAGTTTGCGTTCTTTCTTAGATCGGCTCCTGGTGGCCAGCTTACCGATCATCGTGTTCTTGCCGAAACAGAATTGACGGTACTCGGCGAGGCGAAGTCTGCAGACGGCAAGCAGTGGTTCAATGTTGACGACCATGGCACAGCCGGGTGGACGCGTCCGGACAATCTGCGTGGAACGGCGCTCGTCCGCTCGATAGGTGAAAAGGAACTCGCGGCCGCAAGCGTCGCCGTTGCGAAAGACCTCCAGACGAACGCCGGCTACTTGTTGGCGGTCGCCCACGTGGAGAGCCGGGAGGACTGGCGAAACGGAGTCATAACGGCGAATGTGGACGACAAAGGCGCCTTTGCGCCCTATCGCTTCACGAAAGATAGCTGGAAAGTGATCGCGGAAACCGACACAGGGCGGGAATTGGGATTGCGTGAAGCGGGACTTAGCTTCCCCGATCAGCAATCACTCGCGGTGGGATTTAGGAGCAAGCAGGATGCCGAGGTTCTTGCAAAAAGGCTGGAACGCTTCGTCACATCGCTAGACCTTTATCTGGCCCACATCTTCGGTGTGACGGCTGCGATTGCGCTTAGAGAGCCTTCTGCGCAGGATAAGAAGTTAAGCGACCAGTTGGGCAAGCTTGGCCTCAGCGCAAGCGAGTTGCAGGACCTCTTGGCCAATCGTGGGTTTCTGACCTTGAATGCGGGCGCCGACGCAGTTGTGGCCACGCTCTTGGAGCGTTGTAGGGTCGCGCTGCAGGCAGGTTTGGATCGGGCGGCAACGCTCCTGCGCGATTTTTCGATCGAGCTGCCCGAAAGTTCCGATGCCAGTTTCAACGATATCCCCGCCGACTTCAAAGGTGTGGTGATCAAGGTCGAGCCTGACGACGTCGATGCGCTTGGTCGCTTGTGCAGCGAGGAGGTTGGGATCTTCAAGAAGTTTGGGGAACAGGTGCTTACCGACGGGGTGGGCGCAGTCGTCGACACAGTGATAAACCGGATTGTCGATAACTCCACCGAATTCGAGAACACCATCCAGGCGGTCATTGACGAAAGGTCTCAGTTTTCACCAGTATTGGCGACACCAAACAAAACCTGGCGCGAGCTGCCGCGTTCTGAGGGTGTGTCCGCGATCGTCGACGCGCATCTGAAACGGCGCGCTTTGGGGGGCTCAAGCGTCGTTTTGGGCGCGATGCATTTCTTCAATCCTCACGCATCAAACCCGGACTGGGGGCCAGAGGTAAAGGCCCATCCGACATTTATAGGCGGCAATCCCGATACCGACTTTGTGCACTATCACGGCTTTCCGAAAAAACCGGACGGATCCTTCTACAAGCCCCCGGGATCCTACGTGATCTTTCATGCGGGCAGGGGCCATGCATTCAACGGCGATGGTTCTGCAATGGCCGCTCTGTCAGCGCCGATGGTCGACGACGACGTAACCAAGCTTCTGCGCGAACATATCGCCAATGGCAAGATTCGCTTCCAGCCTCCGAAAGACAAGCTCAGGGGCATGCTGCTCGGCACCGGAAACGATGGTTCGGCAACTCCACTTCTCCGGCGGCTGGTTCTTCATCTGGCAAGCGTTGTCGATACATTCATCGAAATAAGTTCGATCGTTCGGCCTGGCGGCGGCAGCTTCCATCAAACGGGGCAAGCCGTGGACATTGGCAATGAGGATGTTGCGGGGTCCCTGTTGCCGAAGGTCGCAATACAATCAGTTGTGAATCGTTTCGAGATCGACGAGATCATCTTCGATTCCCGCAAAATTGGCAGCAAGACGAATCGATACAACTTCAATGAGGGCCAGCCCTTCGCTTTTGACGAAGCTACAATCAACGAGCATGGAAATCATATACATTTTGCAGTTAAGGTTTAGGAGCGAAATCCCTTAGTCACTTGCATGAGGTGCCTGGAAACATAGCTTTAGGTGGACTCAGGCTTTGCGTGCGACTGGCTTGTCAAACCCGCGCACGTGGCAGTAGTCTGATAATTAACGTAGGAAAAACTTACGACCTGAAGCGCAGTGGCTGCGTTTCGATCCCGGATGGTTCCGGATAGCGTGAAGCAAGCTGAACTCCTGCGATTGCTCAAGAGGCGCATGTGGCAACTTTTGGGTGGACTTCATTGACATGATCCAGTGAAGGAGACTTGGGACAATGGCCGCTGGGGAGAGGCTCGACGTGGTCAACGGTGACAGTTCAGAAGATGCGACATTCGGCCGTTTAAGAGAACGCGCCCTTGCCGTATTGCTGGCTGGCGTATCTGACGAAGAGCGCGCCAACATTGAGCAGTTCGTTCGCAAACTCGATGAGAACGCACTCAGTGCGGCCGAGGCGCAGAAAGTTCTGAAAGCTATCGTGTCGCAGTCGCAGGCACTGGTCCCTGGCACGCCAGCCCCGGGACGGTGGAGAGTGGGGCTCGACATATTGCAGTCGCCGCCGTTCTATTTTTTCTTTGGATGTCTGCTTCTCGCCCTGGCCTTTTTGACATCGCAAGAAGGGCTGAATACCTCGCTGACGTTCCTTGTGGCAATGCTGGGCGTGGCAATCCTGTTGTATGGCACAGGGTCGCAGGCCGTCGGAACCTTTGGACCGAACCCGGAACTGGCGGCGCGGTTGCTTCAGGCTCGCGAGGAGGAAAAGCCTTCTGCGAAAAAGCTTGTGGAACCCGCTGAGGGGGACGAGGCTCCTCAGCCCAAGGCGCCTGACCCACCGCCAGGTGCGCTCCCGACGGCGATTTCCCCCGGCGCGGCGAACCTGGTGGTCGCCGGCGGCGCGGCTGTGCTGACGGCATTCTTCGGTTGGGGGGTGATCACCTACCAGAATCAGATTCGGCAAGTCTTCCGGGACTATGATCAATACACCAGGGTCAGGCTTGAGTTCTGCGACGCTGCGGTGAGCGAATGCACCGATCCCAACGTGCTTGACAATGTCGCTCTCAAGGCGCCGGAGCCGGGCCGGTCGGAGTTGACGGATGAAACGCTGCGAAAAATTGTCCAGAGCGCCTATCTCGAGACCGGGCTTGGCGAGCGCGCTTACGGCAAAGCGGACGACAACGGGTTGGAGTTCATTGTATTCGACCGTGACCTGGGAGATAGCGGCAGAATCAAGCTTCACGGAGCCTCAGCGGAACAGGGTAACACCAAGTACGCAGCCGACCTCAGCTACTTCAGCTTCCGCGACCTTGCCGGCAACGGTGAGCAAAACGACCAATGCCTCGTTCGTGTGTCGCAGGATTCCTGTCTTTTCATCATAACGGTAAGGGATGCGGTCGACGTCAATCGAGTGCCCCGCGTCGTTATTCGCGCGGTGCTTAGTGCTCAATCGCTAGTGGTTCAAAGCGAGGACCCGGTGGTACCACGATGAAAATTTGCAAGATAGCGATCTGCCTGTCGATGGCGCTGATGCTGTGCACAGGCCTCGCGCGCGGGCAGACCGTGAGCGGCCAGCCGCCGCTCTCGGACGAGGCGCTTGCAGGCTGGTTGACCACCTTTAAGGAAATCAACAACGAGAGCTCTACCGGTGGACTTAACCTGGCGCTTGTAACGCACCTCAGTGCCCTTAATGACTGGATCCGTACACAGGACGACATCCGCCGGTTCAGGGAGTGGAAGAACGACGACGAGATCGTGCGCGGACTCATTCCACTGGCCGCCGGGTTGAGGTCGGAGACCCGTAGCCCGGCAACATTGGTCCTTGGCAACGTAGTCGACAATACCAACGTATGTTATGTAATCGCCTATCTTGCCAATACGCCTGACGTAGGCGCGGACGGCCAGTACAATCTGCTGCAGGTGATCCGGCAAGTAGCGGGCTACGCTTTCAGCGATACCGCGGCCTGGATCCAAGAACTGGTCGAGTTGAAGGAAGGGCAGCTCAAGGCCCAGTCGGATGTCGAGAATACCGCGCGATTGCTCGACCGCATAAAGGATGCCCTCGGCAAGCGGACAAACGGTCAGCTGTTGACCCTGCGCAGCTTCAATGAGCCGAGCTTCAAGGGGTGTGTTGCCGAGCTGCCCGCCGCGTTTACCGGCGAGCAGGACGTTGCGCCTCTCTTCCAGGAGACGATAGCCGATCTCACCACAGACCTGATCCGGCAGCGATTGTTCAGCGATCAGCGGCGAGAGTATGCCACTCATCTAGCGATGCTCTATGACAAATCCGATGAGCCCGGCCGAGCGGCACTCGTGAAAGCCGTTGTCGATGCGATCATCCCTCAGAAAGAGGATCCGGAACGACGCTATCGGGTCAACCTCTATGTCGCGGTGGCGTTCACCCGTATGGCATCTGGAGCCTTGAAAGATCCGGTACACCAACAGGCGCTTCTGGCGCTCAGGCAGAGCGTTGAGTACCGCGACGATCCGACCTTTGCGCAGAATGTCAACCAGGCGATCGCAAAGCAGGGATTATAGTGGCTCGACGCAATCAGTCTGGATGAGACATCTTGTGCCGCACAATCGAGGCATTGTGCGAGACGTCAGGCGAGGGCGCGAGTGATCCCAAGACTTACCGCGGTGGAGTCTCGTACAACCCTCACCAGACTGTGATCACAAGCAGGACAAATCTAGTCCGCAACGAGGCGCCGCCCGCCTAAGCAGCGCCTTGGCATGCCGCGCCAGTGTCTTTCCCGCCTACAGCCACTCGATTTTCAGGATCGGATGCAACTCGATGCCGTTAAGCGGCGAGGCGCCGGTGGCGCCATGGATGCGGTCAAAGAACCCGACGCCGGTTATGCGCGCGGCGGTCGGCTTCACCTTCGCCTCGAAGGTCGGCATCTCTAGGGCATCGTCCACCGGCGTGCGGAACGAGACCGGTAGCCTCTCCATGGCCATCGGCTGCATCAGGAATTGATCGTCGCTGACAGCGTTCCGCGGCACCAGCGTGTCGTTGAGTTGCACGAAGTCGTGCGGTGACAGCGGCGCGATCAGCTTGTCGTCAACCGCCCGCCTGACGTCCTTGATGTTCTGCAGCCACGGCGCGGTCGAGTCGATAAAGGGCGGACTCGGCGTTGGCACTTCGCCGACCATCATCTTGCCGCTCGCCCCTTGCAGGACCAGGTGATAGTCGCCGTCCTTTTCCAGCTTGACGCCGATCACGTCGCATTCGATGCGCCACACCGTGAACTCCACCGGCCCGCGCCGACGTTCCTGGTAACGCGGGAAGAGCATGGTCGGCGGACGCATGTCCGCCGGCCGGCCGATCAGGTTGAGTTCCTCGATAGTCGTCTCGACGATGCCGGTGGCGAGCTTCTGGCCGCCGATGACATTCTTGCCGACAAGCGCGATGTCGCGATCAGTGCCGGTCTTGATCGACCAGCGCTCCACGCCGGGCTTGGTGACCATCTTCAGTCCGACGACCATCTCCTGATCGGCCGGCATGGGCTGTTGCCCCTCGGCGGCACACGCAGCCTTGACCGCCAACGCGACCGCCACCGGCACCGCGGCGAGAGTGTTGACATCGCCGAACGGCGCCTTGAGGTCGTCGATCCCCGGAGGTGGCAGCGCCGGGGGCGGCGCAGGCGGCACCGGCGGGATGCCCATCCCTCCTGCGCCATCGCGCGCGCGTCCGAACGTCACGAAGCGTGGGGTGACGTCGCGGTTTGATCCGTTACCCGGCCCCTTCATCGTGTAGCCGGTGGCCGCGAACAGCTTGCCGCCAGGATGCACCGGCCGCACCGCCAGATAGTCGCCCCACTCCCCCTTGCCGGTAGAAGGATCACCGATCGGGCTGCGCTCGCCATTGGCAACGATGAGATGTTTTTCGGAACCGGTGAGCAATCCCACGACATGGCTCGGGAACTGCTGAGCACCGCCGATCATGTAGGAGATACCGATCTCGCCGTCCACGTTGGTCGACAGCGCGCCGTAGCAGGTGGCGGCGTCGGGATCAAACACGTTGACGTTGTCGATCAGGTTGAAGCCGGGAAGGCCAATCCGGGCTATCTGGATGAACGGTCGCGCCCTTCGATTGGACCGGGCATCGACGCTCCATGCAAACCACAGCTCGTTGCCGGAACGAGTGGCGCCCGTGATGCGGGGATCGGCACGATCCAGCCATCTGCGGTTGTCCGGTGTGCGCGAGATGTAGCCGTTGCCGCCCAGCCAGCGCGCTACGGCAACCTGCGTCTTGGTGGGAGCCGCCGCATTCTCCGGCCACGCAAACACGGCGAGCGTGCTTGTGTCCTGGTGAGCGGCGAAATAGCCGACATTGCCAGTGTTTTGCGCGACGCGGAAGCTCTGCAATTCCATCGAGACGAAATGGGTTTCTGTCGGATTGCCGGCACGGATGCTGGCCAGGCTGATGCGCACGACCGCCGAGCCGACGTCGTTCGCCGCGAAGATATTGGTGGTCATATAGAGAAAGTTCTGGCCGACGGCGAGGTCGGGAAAGTCCAGGAAAGCGCCGGGCACGCCGAGCATGGCGGTGGTTATGTCGAACACCTTCCAGCGGCCCTTCGCAACATCGGCTGATTTGGCGAAGGCCAGCCGCTGGATATTGTCGCCCGAATCAGGACCATACTGCAGAAGCCATACGAACATATCCAGCTCAGACACGTACTGGACGACCTGGTCGCAGCAGAAGCGGATGTTGGCGCCCGGCCGCGGGAATGCGCTTTCTGGATCCATGTATTGGAAGGTCGCGCCGCCGTCGGTGGAGACTGCGGCGTACCAGTTGCCGGTGTAGAGCACGACGTCGCCGTTGATCGCGCAGCTTGGCTCGCCGACGTTGGATGCGGTGCTATTGGCCGCCGGGCCGGCCAGCTCGGTGTTGCGCCACACCGCTATCTCGTCACCTGCGGCGCGCGCCGCCATGAAGGCGGGCGCAAGCCTGATCTCCTTTGATACGCTGTGAACGTCGCGCTCGGCGCCCTCGCTGATCAGCGGCAGCAGATGCCGGGGGTGAATCCGCTTCGGCCTCTCGATCGCGGGCGGGGCCTCAAGTAGCGGAACCGCCTGAACCGGCAATCGGCCGGCCGCGGCGGCACGCGTGCCTCTACCTGAACCTCTGCGGCTGCTGCTTGCCTTGGCCATCTCGTTCCTCCATTCGGCGGCTCGTAAATCTCACGGGAGCTATTCGGTGCTGGCCCTCTCCATTCAGGCTTTCATTTCTTTTCCGGAACCGGCGGCAGCGGTCGGCGCTGGTGAATGGATCGCTCTTCGCTCGGCGGCGGAGGCATCGGCTGCAACGGCACTTGATACTCGCCCTGTGGACGCAATCGCTCGGGCTTGCTCGTCCCCGGCTTACCGTCGTCGCGCGCCTTGCCGGGATCGCCTTTTGAATCCTTCGAACCCTTGTCGGGCATGGCGGGCCTCCTGTTCGTTGGAGTGGCCGATAGCGCCCCGGGGCGGCTGGACCGCCGCGTCTATTCGAAGGCGCCTCAGCCGGACCTTGCGCGCTTCCATGCCACCAGCACAAGGCCCGCGATCACGATAGGGACCATAATCAGCGCCACCTCGAAGGAGCCGGAACCGCCGTCGGGGGATATGCCGAATATTCGCTCGATGAAGTCCATGACCTGACCCTCGCGTATATGGGTAGTATTGGCCCGTTTTGAACTTTAGATCAAGCTAAATTTCTATTGATGGAAACTTGTGCCCAAATAAGCGACGGTAACAATACAGTCCGCAGTCGTCTCCTTCGGCGTTAAGAGGTAGCTCACAGCCTCAGATGGTCGCCCCCATAGACATCGTTCCCAACCCTCGCGCGGAAAAGCGTGCGGTTAGCTAAAGCGGAATCATCTCATCTGTGGCGCGCAGGAATTAATCGAGGTGGCCAGTCGAGTGGTCGTGAGCGGGGACTATCCGCACCTCCACCCTGCGGTCCGGCCGTTCGTGGACGAGGCGACAGAGGTGCGCGTCCGGCGCATCCGCACGGATCGTTGGATCGCCTATGCACGGGCGAACGCCGCCCTGGCGGCTATGGAGGACCTGCTGACGTTCCCGAAGCGGATGCGGATGCCGAATCTGCTGCTGGTCGGCCCGACGAACAACGGCAAGACCATGATGAACGACCAAGCCGCTGGCTGCCGCCGTCGAATATCCAGCTGCTCACTCCAGGCACGCGCCATCACCCGCCCACTTTGCAGGCTCAGGGGCGCGTCCGTCACTGCGGCGTACGCTGCGACGGCCTTTCGTGGTCTTCCGACCTGGCGAACGGGAGATTTCATAGGGCACACTTCTTGCGGAACATATCGTGTACGGTACCGTGAACTCGGACATCTGGCAACGGTAGTAACTGCCGTTCTCGGCTTGGATACATGGATGCTACTCGTAAGAGCGGCTTGCCGAATATTCCGCCGTGTTTGACACGTCCACTGCATAGACAGATTCGGGCGTCTTAAGCACGTCATCCTCATTTCGGGAGATCCCCGCGCGGTACAGAAATCACTGGAAACCGGTGGAAACGGTTATCTTGCCTTACACAAATCCTTGCACATCATATAACTGCATGCCATAAATCGCTTGTAAAACAACGAGATGAGTGAAGGCTACTCGGTCTCCAAAACCTTAGGTCCTCAGGTGGGCGGTCATGGCCGCCGGTGATCGCAGCCTTTACTATTGCAACCAATCTCACTTGAGGCAGCTACGCAACCCTTGCAACTGGGATACTGTGAAGCATTTCCGGCTTGAGATGGGTGTAGCGCTTTAACATCTTCCAGTCCTTGTGCCCGGTCACCAGAGCTACCTGTTCGATCGTGAATCCCGCCTCGAATAGGCGGCTGGTCCCTTCGTGCCGCAAGTCATGAAAATGATGGATGGGGCAGATAGATAAGTAATATCAGATAGTTGCGAGAGACTGTGTGCAAAAATCGCACACGAAAGTTCTGCTTCTCTTCTTTTTTCGTTCCCACGACGGAGCCGCCGATAGCCTATTTGGACGCTCTTTTGCCGATGATATTGACCGTTCCATCGCGTACGTTCGCTGCGATATCCGTGCCGCTTGTTGTCCGATACGGCGTCTAATTTGCCTGGGTTCCTGGAAGCTTTTCGAACTTTCTGGGTCGCGCCTCAGCCCGAATTGCGGGTGCTTATGGACAAAGCGGGATACTAAATTCGGTTTATGACGGCTTTGGGAGACATCGACTTCCTGGTGCCTCCTCATAGTGCGCGTCAGCAGGTATCCAAATGTGAGTGGCAGCTTGGCGCCTGAAATCGGTCGCTAAGCATGGCCCTACAACTTCACCATAAGCTGAACATCCACGTTTCAGGTCAATGACCGAGAATTTTCATTTGAAAGTCGTCAAAGGCGTGATGAAAATGATCTGGAGGACAAGGATCGCTTCGACGGTTCGGTGAAGCAGGCACGAGCAAATGGCGCCCCAATCCGCGATGACATCAGTTATGAGGAAATGGGGGACTTCATCGATCGAGGCGAATACAAGGTCGCGATCGATCAGACCTACCTGATTGGATTGGAGCTCGAAGCGATCCCGACGGCTGTTGAGCAACTGGCTCGCGGGAGCACTGCGATGATCGCGCTACGTTTGTCCTTGCCGACGTATGCGACCGTGATCTTGCCGACCGCTTCGGTTGAGGCAGCTTTGTGCCCGCCCCCCCCTAGGCCGCCCGGGCCTCGCTAGTGCTTCCCAAAAACAGCCGACCACTCGGCAAATCGATCGACGTTCGATAACGCACGCGCGGGGTGGCTGACTTCGAAATAAGACAGCTTCCGTGATTTGATCTCGCTGTAGAGCCCGGAGGCACCGAGCGCGCGCGCGGCGTCGCCTCCCATCGCAACAACTTTCCGCAGCTTCGGCATATGATCCATCGTCAATCGAACAACTGGCGCGGAAATCGAAAGCACTTGCTGTGCGTCCGGCAACTCGCCGCGCTTCAATCCGTCGTTGCGGAGGAGAAAGCAGGCCGAGACGTACAGGAAATTGCACGATGTATTCTGAAAACCATCCCGTAGCTGGCCAAAATGACGAAGCGTCTTAATAAGGTTTTTGTTCGTCGGTGCCTTGGGGTTGTGGCTGTAGGGGTTTGGATCACCAGCTTCTAGGCGCTCATCGATGTATTGCGCCGGGTAGAAGTCCTTCGCGATTAAAAGGTGCTCGCCGTCCCAATCGCCGAGCAACGTCTCCGTTCCCCAGAGGTGTCTATTGCCCAGGCTGTAGGAGAATATGTTCCTGTAAAGTGGATGATAGATTTTGCCAACCGACGGTGGAATTGAAGGTGTCTTGAAAGCCACAGATTTTCCCCCTTTTTATTCGTTTCATCATCCTACCGACTGCTGCCCGTACCCGCTTCGCGGCTCCGTCCGTAGCCACCGTTCGACCACTCGGGGTTAATTGCGGAATCGTTTTCCTCATTCGTGAGGCACACGTATCTTGTTGTCGCCGATGCACTCATGGGGATTGAAAAGCGTTCGCCGCAATCTTCAATTTGAGCGATCGTTCCAAAGTAGCTCCAAATCACCTGTATCTCTGGGATAACCTGGATGGTTACCCACGCGAGTTGTGCGTTGTGGCGGCCTGCGATGCCCCGCACGTCGGCTCCCTTCTTTCGGACATTGTAAGTCGAGTTAAGGAGTCCAGTGACCTGATACTTGTTGCGGGTCTTCACGCCAATCATGTGAGGCTCGCCGTCACGTTCTGCGTAAATGTCTCCAAAGGGATGATTGAAACTCTCCGCGTTCATGTCGCGAACATTTGAAAACCCGGCTCTCTTCAATAGGGTCAACGCCTTGCTTTCGCCCCATAGACCCAGTGCCATTCTGCGCTCGCGCTCCGTCAGCATGGTTTTTTCCCTCTTGGCTTCTCATGGCTGAAGCGAACTGATGCACTCTCCATAGTACGTGAGGGTATCGTTTCCGGACGCCGAAATCGACACCGATGCGGGCAACCGCAATGAGAATGTAAACTCTTGAACTCCAACTTCGGCTAGCATCAAGCTCGAACCAATGCTTAATGGGATAGGCGGCTTTTGGCCGATTTGCAGGGAGTTGTCATTCGCACCCATCCCGCCGCGGACGATCATCAGCATCGGCGGCAAATGCTCAAATTGGCACGATATCACGGTGGGTTCGCCTGCCATGCTGACGGTAGCCGTGGCGCAACTTCCGGCGCATAGAAATAGCGCTCGCATTGCTCTCGTTCGTGCGACGCTCAGCATAAACTCTCACACGGTATGCCGTCGTTGTCGCGATCGAGCTTCCCACCCCACGGGCAGTTCGCCAGATACCAATTCGCCTCCTGGCACGAACTGATTTGAGGGCAGGTTCGTCGCGGCTGGCAGGAATAGCTCTGCGCGACTTGGTTGTTGATGATCCCGAGCGGTTGACTGACCGCAGGTGCCTTGTCCGCATGCCCCGCACGCCAGTCCCAAGGCGCTTGAAACCTTCCGACCCAGAGCCCGATCTTAGCCGCCTTAGCCTTCGCTTGTTGCCCGGCATAGGCCCCGTGGCTAAAGCGGGGCCAATCCAAGGCCTGACCGTGCTCGACCATCCAAGATGCCACACTGGCGCCGTCAGCACGCCTGCAATTGCCTACGAAGCGGCCGTAGCGGTCCCAGGAGACAAAGGAGCACTGCACGGGCTTGGAGGTCGCAAGGAACCCGTCGAGCGCCTCGGCTGCTCGTCGGCCGCAAGCATATTCGAACCCTTTGGCGCCATCGCAATATTGCTTGCTCTCGGGAGCGTCTATGCCATTTAAGCGGATGCGCTGCCCGTGAATCTCGATCGTGTCGCCGTCGATCACAGACGCAACACCGGCGATCGGCGCCGGCTTCGAGCCGAACAAGTTTGATGCATTGATCTCTGGCAAACTTTCGCTGTGCTGGATGGCGGTCTGCGCGGCCAGAGCGCCAACCGCAACCGCAGTCACCAAGATCAGACGTAGCGGCACGCTTGCCCATCGGCGCGCACGACTATGCTTGGCACCCGTTCGCTTTCGCCAGTGATCAGAGCGATTGTCGTATCGGTATTTGTCCACGACCATCCCCAAAAAGTTTTTTCACTAGAATGGCTGCCAGCAACGAAGGCCTAGAGCCTCCGCCAACGAGCACTTGAGAACCCTCGTTTGCATATCCCCTGCATTCATGATTTCAAGCATGTAGTCGCCCTCGGCGCAGCGTATTGTCCAGTAGCCGGCCTCAGACTCCGTTGAATCCCCCATGTAGATCATCCTACTGGCGTCCGTGCAGGCGTCAGCGTTCACGATGATGGATTGGAGGGCGCTAAGCCGATCAGCCTCTGGCAGGCGGGCCACGAGGTCGTATGCCCGACCCGCAAGCGCCTGGCCGGCGAGCAGGCAAAGGGTTATCGTAAATGGACCTAAGCGAACCAGGCGCACTGGAGACTGCCTTCAATTGTCATACGGGCGCCGGATTGACGCCAGCGGCTCTTAGTCGGGCACCAAGTTTTGCTCGAGTTCCACACGCCGCTTTGTCGCCGGTGACACACTTGTTGTTCGCGTCCGACCAGTCCAGCAGCGCCGTATTGATCCAGCTGCCAGGTGCGCGCTGGACCCCATAGGGTGTCGGCTGCGCTCCGGCAGCTACGGCTGCTGTAGCCGCAGCGCCCTGTCCGTGCGGCGAGCGCTTCCAACCGCTTATGATAAGGCAATTCTTCATGTACTGATCTTCTGCAGCCAAGTTGCCCAGGGCATTGCCGATTCCGGCTCCCGCAACAAAGGCTGGCGACCCGATGGCAAGATAACCTTGGTCTGCCGATCCCTTTTGCATTTCGCACTGAGCATGGGCGACGTCGAAACTCGGCCCGTACCCAATTTGCATGTAGTCGGCTTGATTGCTTGTTTGGCAGCCGCACAGCGGCGCAATGGCAACGAGTGCCATCATCATTTTTCTGTTCATCCCCCAGCCCTCCCAAGGCTTTAAATCAGCATCCCCTAAAGTGAATATTTCTGCAAGTGATGACGGTTGTTCTGGTAAATTTCGGTGGACGTTGATCCGAAATGTATAGGATCGACAGCCTCAAGAGATATACAGGGTTATTCATCCCGAGCGAGTGGTCGGTCAGCGCAGCTTGCGTATAAGCCGAGACTTATGCAATACCCGCGACGTTCCCAACGACGAGGCGCGGCGTGCGCGACAGCGAGTTGACTAAGAGGCCTGGCAAGGGCTGGACCCCGTAGGTGAAGGAGCCCCGGCGATCACGACATCGAAAAAGTTCGGTGGGCGGCCCGCGTGCTGCATTTTGCCAAGCTCAACGTTTCGACTTGGTTTGACGGCTCGGAAGTCGTCGGCATCTGGCACTGGGGTTTCCGCGCCGGCCGACTGGCAACCGCTTCCAGAGGTCTACAGGCTCGCCCGAGAAGACGAGAAGCAGCGCGAGCTCGACCTATTCCGCGAGCGGGTTCAGAAACGCTGCCTGCAGGCCGCAGCGAGGCGTCAGGACACGCACGGCCCTCACACGTTGTAGGAACACCGTGCCGCCGCGACGCACGCTGGTGGGCTTGTAGCTGAGGTGCTACATTCATTGCCGCTAAATTAAAGTGGAAAAGAGTGATGGGCTTGAGGGTGCGTCCCAAAACAGTTGCTGTCGTTCTGTTAGTCGGCTTGGCCGCGCCCTTGTCATTCGCAGCAACGAACTTCATTGGCAAAAGGCTGACAGCGTCCAGCGCTGCCGATACTCTAAATCCAAACGTGCTTCCTACGGCTGGCAAGCAAACAGTACCAGCGACCTGCGAGGACGTGGCTGCCAATGCCGTCTGGCAGGTGGGTGCAACTACTGGGCCAATCTCGGCCGTCGGGATAGTCTCCGTTGTCCACCCCGACGCGTCAGAGATTGACCTATTTTGCGCAGACGGCAGGAGCTCTGCCACGCTAGGGAGCGGAAAGGTTGGGGGCATATCGTTCTACACCAGAGCCGATCCGCCCGCCCACGTATTCCTACTTTAGCGTCATCTCGAAAATCGTGGCCTCTCTCAGTGGCCTTAAAGCCGATGCAATACTGTCCGAAGCAAAGGCCTGTTTGCGCGAGGACAAGACCATGGAAAATGGTATCGCCCGCCGAACCATTGGAGGCCTGCAGATTGAGTGTGACAACGGTCCACCATTTGGACGAGCCTACGATATAACAATAGAAGGATAGCAGGCTTTCCGCTGTCCCAGCCTTGGGCGCGGGGGAGGGGTAATCCAAACCGCGGCACCGATCGGGACCAGGGCCGCGCGAATGGCATTATGGCCAGCGGCACATGAAAGGCCGCACCTACAGGTCGGATACATGGCCGCACCAACCAGCAACGGCAGTGCTCAACGAACCCCTTGCCAACGGAGAGCCGTCCATAAACGGCCCCAAGCCGTCGACAGACGGTTCTACAATTGGCCATCGACTGGGGTTCTTGGAAGCTTTTCGAACTTTCTGGGTCGCGCCTCAGCCCGAATTGCGGGTGCTTATGGACAAAGCGGGATACTAGAGTCGGTTCTTTTATTGCTTCGAAGACACCGACTTCTGGGCCTCTGCGCCAGATAGCGCGTCAGCACGAACTTATAAGCGCACCACGTTTTGTACGCCCGCTTATCGCCTAATGTGGGTCATTGAGGGAAGCCACCGCCTTTTAGGCGGTGGAGCATTCACAATCCGGTGCAATAAATCTAGCCGCTTTCGAACTGGTTTGGCACTCAGACTCGAAAGGGCCAGTCCATATAGCTTAAGCAAGGTCTTCGCCGCGTGATATCGTCGGCCATGTCCGATGAACTCAATCCCCGATTCCGCGAAATTCTCGCGCAAGCTGACGAGATCAACAGCCAGCTCGAGGCAGTAATGCCTTTAGTCGTCAAAGCGCGGCGTGCATATATGAAAAGCCGCAGTGACGCTGACCGGGTGGAAATGGAGCGGGTCGAGGGGGTAGCCCAGGACTTGCACCGGCAATTCTCTTCGCTCGGACCCGCGTTGCGGGAAGCAAGTGGGCTGCCGGATGAGGTTCTGGAGGCGATCACCGAGGATGAAGAGTATCCTATCGGTGACATCGAAGACCTTCGGCGCAACCGTCTCCGGGCTGAAGAAACCCGCGTCACCGACTGGATCGAAAATGACTTGGCGCGGTCACTCGAGAGTCTCCAAGGCCTTCTTCCCCTACACTGGTTGGCAGCGCACCCGCGAACACGCGCGAGCCAATCTGACCTTCTGTCGATCACAAAAGGCCTTCGCCGGGAGAGCGAGTTTCCGGACCAGCACCGTCTGGCTCAGATGATCACCACGGCCAATGATTTCCTACTCGAACGCCCGAGCTTCGATCATTTTGCTGGGGCTACCCTGGTGCCGCAAGCGGTGCAACTTGGCAGATATCTCGGCTGGCTTGGGGAAGTAGGCGGGCACGCGACGAGACTGCCGCGCCTTTGGACAGGACCGAGCGACCAAGTAGACTCGACCGCATTTGAGCTGCTGGTCGCCGCGCGATGCGCGGAAATGGGCAGGAGGGTCGAGTTCTTGCCCGAGACATCGGAAGCCAGCCCCGACATCCGGTGTCACGATCCCTATCCCATGGTTATCGAATGCAAGCGAAAGAGGTCGCTTTCGGACTATGAGCTGAACGAAGAGGCGGACATGAAAGACATTTTCGGCCGTTTAGAAACGGAAGCCAGAAAGAAGGGACTTAGAGGCCGCTTTGATCTGACTCTGACTGTGGAAGCGAAGGCATGCCCGAAAGACGAGGTGGTAGCCCGGCTGGTCAGCCAGCGCTTGGCGCCCAATCCGGAGCGCGCCTTGGCATATCCTTGGGGATCGGTTGCCTATCATCCGATGCCGCAGACGATATTTTTTGGAAACCAAATGAGGGCACGTAGCCCCGACCTACTTGAAACAGCCTTTGGTTGGAATCCTGACCTGCCCGAGTGGGATGGCCTGATCGTCCGGACCGTCGAAATGAACGGCGAATTGATTGACGCGTGGCGGTCACCGCTGGCTCTGGTCTGGAGAAACGATGCCCCGAAAGCCATTGTCAAACGTGCATGGAGTCCTGTTGATCTTTTTGGCGGCGCGATGGGCCAAATTCCACCGGGCGAGTTCGGCATTGTCTACCTCGCCTACCACGAGGGTGCGCGCGAGGAAATCGCGGACAGGCGAAGCCGGAATTTGATGGACAGACTGAAAGCATGGGAACACGCGGCATCCATCCGGGTACCGATATCGGTTCTCGTGCGCCTTTACCCCCGTGCCCTTGGAGTCGGGAAGCCTGACTTGATTGAAAGCAATGTGAGGTTGGCTAGCGGCGAGTACGGTGAACCAGCGCTCTTCAGCAAATTTCCTACGACGATCTTCACCAGCACGCCGAGCACTCAAGCAGGCCGCAGTTAGATTACCGGCGTTCTGACACGTCAGCAGCAGCATCGGGATGTGCCGTTTCAATAGCCATACCATCAATGGCAGCCGTAGCCCTTGCACTTGGCTGCAACCTCCGCGACGTTCCCGGCTGGGGAATTATCCCGGGCATTTCCTCCTACTCCAGGCATGTCGGAGACGATGCAAGCAGGCTTAAATCCAGTCCCCGCAACCAATTTTATCATGATAAGGTCAAAGTGACGGCTATTGAAGGTCGGAGCTCCCGCGTCATAGGTGTCAAGCGGTCGACGAACTGGCTCTAGCATTGCAGTCAATGCAGCATTGAAAATTGCGGCATGTGAACTGGGGTGGTAGGCCGTTGGTTCGACCAGACGTACGCTGAACGGCCGCCTATCCCGGTCGAAGGGCCATCGCAGATGGGCGCCGCGGAAGCCAGGTTTTGTCACCGGTCATCCTTAGCTATTTCATCACACAGATCGATAATGGCGGTCAGGTTTGCGGATGACATGGGCCTATCTCGGCGGGCGACAATTGTTTAGACCTGCAGACGCATTCGCATCCGCTAATCTCGCAACGTGTCGGTGCAAAGCGCGGTGCCTGCTAGCCCCTCTAGTCCTCAAAGACAGTGACGGCGTTCGCTTCGCGCTGTTCCCTCCAATAACGCTCCGATTGCCTTGGTGGCGGAGGAGGGCCAATCCCGTCAGGGATAGCCTCGTCCCTCAAACCAATCGGCGCTGCGAATTTCCTTGAACCAGACGATGGGCGGTCCGGTGTGACTGAACGCTCAGTCGGCAAAGAGAGGTGAGACAGAAAGGTGGTCTCGCGAAATGGAAGCCCACGGCCGTTCCGTTGTCGACCCAGAGGACGTATCTGCACGCCGGGGGTTCCTGAAGACGGTAGAGGCCCCAACACCGCCTGCGTCTGGACTTCGGTTTCTGCACTGGCGCTCACGGGGGCTAGGGGCAGCTGGACAGCGGTTCGACCGTAACGCCCGCGAACCGTGGCAGGTCGCGCATAGACGAGGCGCTGAAGCGGTGTGCCATCGCTGCTCAGACCGAAGCCAGGATTGTCTTCTTGGCCAAAAATTGAGACCCATGTCGGCTCCGCGGGACTCAACCCCCGAAAAGCAAAATACGGGCCCAAAGGGGATGCGGCTCTGACATAAGCTTGCAGGGCCAAGTAAGATTGGTGAAACGTCTTCGTCTCATGGCGCCCGCGGTGAACCGCAGACATTGTGCGGTGAAGAAGTGCTGCGCCGATCGCGAAGATCGGCAGGCCACGGTCGAGAGCAACACCTATGCTTTTACGAATTTCGGTGTCCTTTGCACCTGTTGTCTGTGCCGCCAGCGTCGCTGAAAGGATTGCGCCGTCGGCAATTGCAGGAAACCAGTTCATCAGGTTCCTGACCCAGTCTGTGCGTTGGGCCAGTTTGTTGATTCGCAGAAGGAAATATCCCGCTGCAACCGCCGAGATGGGATCATTGATTTTCTCTTCCAAGAGGCGGTCCGCCATCTCCGGTATGTCAGCAAGCCGGTTCGCCTCAGTGACCGCGCCCCCCGAAAGGTACGCCAGAAGAATCTCATTGTCCGGCTGTTCACGGGATACCGTGACATCAATCGTGTCACCTTTCTCGCGTGCGCTTCGTGTCAACGCAACGCGCACCCGCTGGGCTGGCGGTAGGGTCACCAACCGCCAGCCGAACTCGTCTCCGCCGATTTGAAGCAAATGTGGGTTGTCAGGTACGGCAACAGTGATCTGCTGAACGCCGCTGCGATCACTCAGGCGATTTTCGGCATGAAGTGACCTGCTCTGCCATCGTCCATCCAACAACGACCATAAGGTCATCCAAACCTTGCCGATCGGGCGGCGTCTCGCAATAACAGCCTGCGTGTTGCTGACCAGGTGATCCAACGGATGAAATGGCGTGACCCATTCAAGCCATTTCGTAGGCACTGTGCCCCTAATGTCGAAATGGGCTTCGCCTTTGCCGCTCTTTAGCTCCACAATCTGCTGGGCGGTTTCCCCGCTAGGCGGCGTTATAAAGACGTGCACTCTGTCTAGCGGGCCGCGTTTGCCGTCTGCGAATGTCAAACTGCCAGGCCGGTTTGGCGAGGCAATTCCCGAAGCGACAAGGTCACCGACGGGAGAATAAACGTCGACCGGGAAAGTTAGAAACCGATCGTCCTGGCTATAGGCGGTGATGTAAACTGTCAGATCTGTCACGTGATCCTCTCAGGACGAGACCGTAAAGCGGCGCCGGAATGCGGCCTGCGTCAGAAATTGCTTACTCAGGACCTGCTCTGGAAACGAAGTGGAATCAGTTGAGTTCGCGCCATAAGTCCACTCTCCTTGCTCCCGAACAAATTGGGCGGGACCGACTGCAAGTGGCTTAATATCGCGAGCTTGCGCGGTATCTTCCATGAAGGCCTGCGCCACGGGCCGAAAACCTAGCGGCACGACGTCCAATTCCAGCAAAATGGAAGGACGCTTGGCTTGGATGTGCATTGGGACAGTCCAAGTGCCGTCACCCTCGGTGGCTCCAACCTTTTGACGATCGTCGCCGGCGTCCGGCTGCTCAAACTCCAAGAATGCTGAGATAGCTTCTCGCAGACTTGCAATCCCGACACCATAGCCGTTGCCACTTGGATGTTGAAGGCCACAATGCCCTTTAAGTGCCGCAAGAAGAGCTGCCGTAAACTTGGCGACACCGCCTTCGGGTGCGTAGGCTACGCGGTTGGCAGTGGTGGCGCGGAGGATCGCCCATTCATTCGTCGTGGGGGTACCGGTCCTTTTCCCACCTAAAAGAGCTCGTGGTGAGTCGATCTGGTTGATCATCTCTTCGCTGAGTTCCATGCAAGCGTCGATGAAATAGAAAAGACTCGCCCTAGCCTTTCGAATGGAGGCTTGGAGCGTATTCGTCAAGTGGAATACGGCATCCCAGGTATTGTTAAGATCTTCGCCGAGATCGTCTGCCACGAGATATTGTGTCAATCCGTCGCTGACGCCGTGACCGCAATAATAAAATACGCCGCGGCTGCCTGGATTGAGCGCGACCCGTTCTAGCCAGGCTAGGTACGCTGCTCTGATATTGGCGATTGTCGGTCTGGTGGGCGTGATGGAGCTGCCAAACGGCGTCGCAAACGCATTGTTTGGTGATGTAAGCATCGCCAGGGATCCAAGGGGCGCCTCGCTATTGAAGAATGCCTCGCTCGAATCTTTGGCTTGACCTGCGGGCAAGGCATCAACGCCGGTTAAAAACCAATTCGCGATGGCGTCCACCGAGAGCCTCGGCGACGACAGCGGCTTGAGGCTTCCGTATCCGGCCTTGGCGATGCTTGGGTACTCTCCACAGCCAATCAACAGTACATGCGTTGCGGCGGCAGTAGGGTCACCTTTGATAGCTTGCGATTCAAAAACCAGGCTCATCTAGGTTTCTCTACTGCGCGAGACGCATCCGCAAGCGTTTGTAGAAGCTCGGCCGGGCAAAGTACCCGCCATGTGCCTCGAGCATCCCATAGCCGGTGTCGTACTGAAAATCTTGCACACCCTGATAGATGCCTTCGGCACAGAATGAAAATACGTCGTTTGTATCGAAGACGTTCAGCCACACCGCGACATTCGGGTTGGGCGAAATCCGATCTTTCTTCGGTTCTGTGGGCATTCCCGCCGGAAGCACCCTGCCGAAGAGTGACATTTCTTCGAAAAGGCCGACTTGCGAGCCGACCGTTACGAGGTAGTCGACCTTAAGGTCTGGCGCAAAATAAGTCAGGATGTCGTAGACGATGACACCCCCGAGGCTATGACCTATAATTATCAGCTTGTCATCGCCAGACTTCTTTGCTGCTTCGGCTGTTCGCAGCGCCCCAAGGACCTCATTGACGATCGGTCCGGGCACAGCAGCCGTGCCGCGGTTTCTGAGGTAGACGAACACATCCCCCAAGAACCGAGAAGCCTTTGTGTGCAGTGACTTCCTTGCGAGCGAGAGGGTGGCAGCCGTGATCGCGTCGCCGGGAGCCGAGCCCAGACGTGCCAAAGCTTCCCGAGTCGACTGAAGCCAGACACTCAAGCTGAGCGTTTCGAGTTTTGGATCGCCGTCTGGATGTGCTTTTATCCCCTTCATGAGTTCGTCAACAAACTCGGCGTTCGATAGGGGCGGGGTTTTCATCGCCCATGCAGGCGCGGGGTTCGATTGCAGATAGCGCTGCGAGGCTTCATATGCAGCGGCGATCCTTTCGACATTTTGCGAGGAGTTTGATGTGGCAGAAGCAGTGTCCCACACCAAGTCGACTGCCTCCGCGAATCCTTTGGCGCGACTGAGATCGCCGAGATTGACCATGTCAGTTCCGGCCTGTTCGCGGGCCTCCTGAAGTCGCAAGTCTATTTCGGCATTCGCTTGTCCGACGGCAAGGGCCTCCACACCACCACCACCAGGAAGGGAGGCCTGGTTCCATAAGAACTTCACCCCGTCGCCTCCCCAATAGGGAAAACTGATCGCAGTTTTTTCGACATCGAGGCCGAGCGGCCCAGCAAGCAGCGTCTTCAAATATTCTTGTTTGCGCGCTTGATCGTCTAGAAAGCCGGCGTCCTCTTTGCGGTTGTTGACGCCATGAACAAAGACTATTGGCACCCCTGACTCCCCCTTGCCATTGCCAGAATCAGCTGTAGGCCGGAGTTTGTCGTCTCACAACTGGAAAATGACAATAAAGTACAGGGAAGGGGAAGCAATTACACCATGTCGCTCTAAGACGGCTGACGAGATGGCGCGTCGGCAGACAATTACCGGCCGCTCACACCTTAACTTGTGATTTCTATGGTCCCGGAAGCTTTTTCGCCGGCGGCAACAGCTTGGTCCCACAACGAACCTGAATCGTGGCATGGGTTCAGCGATGGCGGTGGCAGTGAGTCAGTTTGAAACTGATGGCCGCATTCGTACCCGGACCTCGTCGGGCCGCGAGCATGGCGGTGGCACAGTGACAACTTCGGCTGGATGTCATAGTACGCTTGGCAATATGGGTCGGTCCAAGGCGAATTTTAGGCTCCATCCGTCGCGAAATTTAGGACCGAGCCAACCGGGCTGCTGCTCCGGCTCGCGCTAATAAAATCCCGAGTGCCGGATCAAAGGCTCGCATCATCAATATCAGCTCAGGCAATTCACTGATGGACGGGGGAGCCGGAATAGCGAAGGCTAGTCGTTCCAGCTTCTCCGCAAGCCAAGCACGGAGCGCCTGCTTCGTTGGCTGCGCACCTGCGCACTCAATGATCCGCCACGCGGCCTCGCTGGGGTGGCTGCTATTGGCCTCATCGGCAGAGAGTTCAATCACCGCATTGGCTATAGATTCGGCAAGGCTCGTGTCATGGTCGCGAGCGGCGATTTGAGAAAGCGTCGACAAGCCGTTGATCACGGGACGTTTGTCCGACGTTAGGCTCCCGCCTTGCAACCCCTCTAGCAACGATTTGATCGCCTCATGCCCCCGACGGGGAATGTTAAAGTGCATAAGCACATCCGTCAGCGGGTGGAACCTTTCCATGCTCGGCTCCTCGCAAAACTGATGGAACTTCTCCCCGATGCCACTTTCCGCGGGCATGTCCATGTAGGCTGCCTTCCGCTCTCCCTCCAGCAGTGAAGGAAAAAACATGGCAAATTCCATCCCGCGCTCCGAAATCGCCGCGCGGGCCTTCTCTGTATGCGGCTTCCATTCTGTGGCCACATGGTCACGCACAGTGTGAACAGCATTGAGAGTTCGACCGACTATGTCGGCCACGAGGTAGCGTGGATTGATCCACTCTGGCCGCCACAAAGGCTGCTCAAAAAAGCCCAAGAATACTGAGACGACAAACTCATTTCCGGACAGCCTCATAGCCCAAGGCACAATTTGATCGTAACGCAACTCCATTTTGGCGAAGGCCATAAAGATCGCGCTCGCATGTGCTGCGGCGGCGATCTTACGCCAATAGGCAGGCCGTTCTCTGAGTATCTCATGCTGCGCCAGGTAGGCAGTGGTGACGACGAACGCAGCCGCATAGACCCGACACGAATTCTCCAACCGGTTCATATCGCCAACCAGCTCGACGAGAAGCCTTTCACCAAGATCGGCAAACCGGCCTTGCGAAGCTGACAGTGAAGCGCAGACCTCAAACATCCCGACCAACGCGTACGGACTCGACCCAGGGATGTTGTCCGTTATGGCGACGGCAACGTCATCCGGGTCGGCGAGACTAAGTAACCCCACCGGCGTCAGTCGCACAGATGCGCACGTTCCGATCAACGACTGAATGGCCCGACCAGGACTAACGCCAAGACGACGCCGCCACTCGTCTGTCAGTTCCGCTGCAACGTATTCACTCAAATTGCCCGCTTCCCGAGGCGCTGGGATCAGAGCATCCCAATAGCCGCAATGCTCAGGAAAAAAATCTTCTCGGGTAATATCTTCTCTCGCTTCAGCCTTCACCCGCAGTTCTTCCGCAAAAAGCTCCGGGCTTGCCGAGAACAGATCGACCGTTTCGACAAAAGCTTTCTCATCAAGCTTCGAGCGGGATAATCGAGCTCGAGCCTGGGCTTGCCCACCGGCGGGGAGTGAGAATCTCGACGCAAATTCGTCGAAGGCGGCCAGGCGCCGTACCTTTTTTGTCGCAAGAAGACTGGCGAAATTGAAACGGAAGCGATGCTGCGGCAACTCAACGATCATCGCGCCGTCACTCGCAAGGTTGAGTTTCGCGTCGACCTCCGTTCCCGACTGGTTTGTCAGCTTCACGCCCTTCTTCCCGTCCACGATCTTTCGAAACGCGCCAACAAGCTGTTCGAAGCTTACAACTTCCACGTCGCCGAGATGAACAGGCCGCTCAAGGGAAATACCGAAGACGCGGGCGAGTTCGCCATCGGCCAGGACGGCAGAGCGAATTGAGGTTGGAAGCTTTTGAAGGGCGTACATCGCCTTCATGCGCCGGAGTTTACTCGGAGAGATCGATATCATTACTCTCCTCCGAAATGGCCATCACGAATGTCTTAACGTGCTCGACGATGGCGTTATAAGTGCGCGGTGACCTTTCGTGCAGGCCGCCAACAACTTTCTTGTCAACCCAGTTGAGATAATTGTTGAGTGCCGTGTCCGACAACTCGACGGGAATCAGGAGCCCGCTCATCATGGCCGTCTCGACAGCCGTGCTCCACCCCGGCGGGGGATCTTTCCACCTGCCGATCCAATCATCCGGAACCGGCAAGGTCGCCAGCAGAGCGTCCGCGTACGATGAAGCGCGAGTTGGATCTGGCTCCACTTCCCATACCTGGATGATCGCGTGCTTGATTGCTGACCAGCAGCTTGCGAGCCAACGGATCTCGGCAGGGAACTGCGGCAACTCGCGCAGAATGGCAAGGTCAAGGCTTTCCCGGATCGCTCTGAACTCCGCGCCGTGACCGGGCCTGCCGTGCTGGACCGCAATCACCAGCTCCTCGGTATCGACCGGCACGAGACCGACTCCTGCCTGGCGAAGTCTGTGTCGGCACAGGCGGCGCTCCCGATCGCTGATCGCGCCCCGCCGTTCCAAATCCGCTAGAATATCGAGCGTCGTCGCGACAGGACTCCTGTTTCCCTGCCTGTCGGCCGCGAATCCCTCTTTGTTTATTGCCCGATCGTCGATTACGACCGCATCTACGTCGCGCAGATCATGCAGCAGGTGGAAGGTGGACGACGGCATGTCGTCGTCTTGTTCGTGTCGGCCCGGATTTCTCGCGCCGAACACAATTTTCCCTTGCAAATAAGCCCCGCGAATAGCGTGCCGGATCAGATTAATGAATTCGACTATCCGCTGGATGCCTTCTTCGGCATCGATAAGTGACTTGGCTTGCTGTTCAGTGGCAACATCGATGTAGGCTTGGTTGAACGCATCAAGGAATGGCGCCAGGAGGTCGACGGTCATCAGATACGTCAACGACAGCCCGTCAATGAATATCGCTTTGCCAGTATCAGCCTTCGCGCCATTCGGCCATCGCTGTGTTGATTTTCACTGAGAACTGACCCGGCATTTCCACCGAGATTTGACCCGCCTTTCATGTATGTTTCGGTTCGGGGTTGAGGGTCAAGGTTCTGGCTTTCTCC
>NZ_JBHLYT010000041.1:0-89694 GCF_042431665.1 Mesorhizobium kowhaii | reverse complement strand
GAAAATGGGAAGACATCGACGATATGGGCGGCTGTGTCCTGCCCCTCGATCAGGCGCTCAGCCACATCGCAACCAACAGCCTTTTCTGGAGCTGGACCTGACCAGAACGTACAAAGCCGAGCTGAGGATGTGGGTTAGATTAGGCGCAGGGCGAGGAACTTTACTTTATCGCGACGGCTAGAGCGTCCGACCCGGATGGGTTTGCGGCGTTGGCCGCAACATACGCGGCATCGGCTTCGCCGAAAGTGGTTCAATGACCAGACTAAAGTGAGCAACAGATATTCGAATTAGCCGCAATCGCAAATCGGCAAAGGAATTCTGGCCTTCTACGCTCAGGACTCATTGATCAGAGCCAGAAGATGACGGTTGCCGCGATGCAGATGGCGGACAAGAAGGTGTGGGCGCAGCGATCGTAGCGGGTGTGGATGCGCCGCCAGTCCTTGAGCCTGCCGAACATGTTCTCGATCTTGTGCCTCTGGCGGTAGAGCGCCTTGTCATGGGGGATCGGCACTTTGCGGTTGGTCTTGGAGGGGATGCAAGCAGTGATGTCGCGCTCGGCCAGCGCGGTGCGGAACCAGTCGGCGTCGTAACCTTTGTCGCCGAGCAGCGATTGGGCTTTGGGTAAAGTGCCGAGCATCAAGGCCGCGCCCTTGTAATCGCTCATCTGGCCTTCGCTGAGCAACATGATCAGCGGTCGCCCCTGGCCATCGCACACGGCGTGGAGCTTCGAGTTCAATCCACCCTTGGTGCGCCCGATACGTCGGGGAACAGGCCCTTTTTTAAAAGGCTGGCTGCTGTCCGATGCGCCTTGAGGTGGGTGGCGTCGATCATGAGTTGGTCGGGCCTGCCACCCTTGGCCGCGAGCGCGGAGAAGATCTTGTTGAACACGCCCAGCCGGCTCCAGCGGATGAAGCGGTTGTAGATCGTCTTCGGCGGGCCGTAATCCGGCGGCGCATCCCGCCAGCGCAGCCCGTTCCTGATCACGAAGATGATGCCGCTAATCACCCGACGATCATCCACCCGGGGCACGCCGTGCGACAGCGGAAAATATGGCTCAATCCGACGCATCTGCGCCTGCGACAACCAGATCAGATCACTCATGGCAGCGCCTCCTCGCGCTGCCATTGAATCAAGCGATCGCCACCTCCGCAAGCAATTTAATGGGTCCTGATCCTAGGTCCGGTTGGTGTCGTCGGATTTCCATTGTTCCATCATCATCGTCATCCACGGCCCGAATTCTTGCCAGTTCTCGCGATCCCACGCTGTCAACGTGTGCATTATTGCGGAGCGACCTTCGCCGGCAGAACAGTTGGCCGTCTCGCACCCTTGTTAGGACTGCGGAGATAAAATGGCCCAAGGTGTAATAGTCAGCATCCGAAATTCGCATTGCGGGCTACCGTCTGGCCAACAAGAACAGGACGGTAAAAATCAAACCGCCAATCAACCCCAGCACGCCAAAGAGGAACGCTGCCAGCGCTGTCACCAAAAGGCCTATGCCTATCCCCCCAATGCGGATTGATGCAAGGCCGGCGGCGACCAAAACCGCCACGACATAGCCAAACCAATGGCCGAAACCAACGCCGCTGTACAGCCAGACTGCTACTGCAACGACCGCAACAATACCGGCAAGGCCAACTCCCATGAGAAGCCGCTCGATCAATCGATCCGTGGCAGCCGCGTCTAACCGTTCCCAAGGTGACTGCTGGTTTGCGCTCATGTCGCCCTCCCATATGCCCATCGATCATCCAAGCACAAACGGCCCCAATCCTCAATTGCACGACTGGATGGGCTTGGTGGGGATGGTACCTCGCACCCAGCGCCGTCGCGACTTTTCAACGATCACGTAGCCGATAGCCGGGAGAAACGTCTTAGGAACAATCGTGCCTCGACATATTGGCTAAACATGTTGCTGGGATCGTGCCAAATCGCCCACGCATCATCCGACACCCTTTCCCAAACCCGCGCGGATTAAATACCGCCCACGGCGACAATCGGAAGTGATTGTGCTGCCTGAACGGTTGATTAGTAGATTGGTTAGTTGGTCACTAAGCGAAAATCGCCAAACCCCATGGTTCCCGGCCTTTTTTAGGGATTGACTGGCGGGGGAAGCGTCTTTCGATTTCTCGCCATGCCGTTGAAAAAATTGAGCTTTCTACTTGTTATGCACCATGTATTGGTAGCCTGCCAGACAAATCGATCCCACATTTTAGGAATATCGCCGACGTGCTCCAGTCCGACATCGGACGGTCGGCCCGCAGGCATGGACAATCGGCCCTCGACTACTTATGCACCCGAACGGTATCAGACGGCGTTAGAATGTTCTCACTAAAAGCGCCTGAACCCGTTCGGGATCAATATGAGCTATGATACCGTTCGGGAGCGAATCTTCTTGAAAGTCTGAAGAAGCAAGGCTATGTTCCCGCTCGGGAGCAAAGCATGGCCAAAAGAATGCAATTTACGGGCGCTGGCAGCGCGACAGACATCGCAAAGCTGCTTGCGCAGGCGGGTCCTGCCCAGAATCTGACGAAGCTTCTCACGGATCTCAAATCGTCTGACGATACCTTTAGAAACGCCACTCGGGCCCTGTCGCGCCACAATGCCACGATCAAGAACTCTTTGCAGGCGGGAGAGATCGCTAAGGCGCTTTCCCAGATTCCCTCTTCTCAAGACCTGGCGAAACACATCGCACACATCAATGCTTCCAGTGAAGCGCTCGAAGCGGCCAGCAAGGACTTGTTGCATCGTAATGAGACGATCAGGAAATCAGTCAATGCGACGGGGACCGTCGAGGCACTTTCCCGCGTCAACGCTCTGGGGGACCTGACCAAACAACTGACCGGCGCAATACCGCAGGTCAACCTGAAGCTTCCTGGTGTTTCACAACTCATCACGGTTGCCCTGCCCAGAACGCTTCCCGACGCTTATCTGCTGCGCGGCAGCGAGACTAACGACGAGGACGAGGACGCCGGCGCGGCCTCACCGCGCCATAGCGGGACGGATACCTTAGGACTGGAGATCGTCTCTGCCTCAGATATTGGGCGGCTAGTCCGGCGCGCCCGCGAGGCCCGACATCTCTCGCAGCAAAGTTTCGCTGACCTTGCTGGAGTGGGGCGCAGGTTTTTATCCGAACTGGAAAACGGCAAACCCACACTTGAATTGGGTAAGGTCCTGAAGGTCGCGCAAGCAGCCGGCATATCGCTGCTTGCTCAGGTGCGCTGATACAATGGAGGTGCTTGCCCTTGATGTGCGGTTGGACGGTTTCGTCGATCCGATCGGCGCCCTCGTGCGTGACGAAAACGGCTCAGTCGCCTTCGTCTACAAGGCAGACTACCTTCGAAGATCAGATGCGACCGCCTTATCGCTATCCCTTCCGCTTGCCGAAGAACCTTACCGTGACGTTATAGCGCGAGCATTCTTCGACAACCTTCTGCAGGAGCGCAACGGCGTGCTCACCGACGTGCTGGCACGAGAAGGCCTGACCCGCGATGACATAGCTGGCCTGCTATATCACCTTGGAAAAGACTGTGCCGGAGCACTTTCCGTTCTTCCGTCAGGATCGCCGCCGACAAAAGTCCCGGGCGACTACGAAAGCGACTATGTACCCATTCCGCAGGATCGCATGATCGCGATCGTCGAAGCACTCCATCAGCGCAAACGCCTGCCGGACGGAACTGAAGATCCGTCCCCTTTGGCAGGCGTGCAAAGCAAGATAGCCCTGACTGTTCTGCCGGACGGTAGGTTTGCCGAGCCGAAGCGGGGATCGGGGGGCCCGACGACACACATCCTGAAAGTGCCCGATCGCGATCATCAGCAGGATGCCCGGTATGAGGCCGAGGCGATGAGGCTTTCCGGGGCGCTGGGGTTCGACACGGCCGAAGTCTCTGTAGTGCCGATTGGCGGGATCGAGACCCTACTCGTGACCCGCTTCGACCGAGGCAGAGACCGACAGAACAGGATCGTGCGTCTTCATCAGGAGGATTTCGCGCAGGCCCTCGGTTTGCCGGTCTCGATGAAGTACGAAAGGCGTGGCAAGGCAGGCCGGCGCTTCGACGTTTCGGGCATCCGCAGGATACTTGAGGCGACGGTCGATCCCGCCCAGGCGAAGGAAACCTTCATCAGGGCCACGATATTTGATCTCCTGATAGGCAATAACGATGGACATGCAAAAACTTCGCCCTGCTCTATGAACCTGGAGGCAGAATCCACTTTGCGCCGCGTTACGATATCTTGCCGACCAGGCTCGACGACACTCTGACCGACGAGCTCGCTTACAGGATCGGTGAGGCGGAAACGCTCGATGAAGTTACCCCAGAACAGCTTAATGCGTTTCTCCTGGCGCTGGGAATAGAAAGTGCTGCGGCACGCAAACGCATGCACCAGCGTTATCCGTCCGAGATTGCATTAGGCCTCGCGGACTGTCTCGGTGCTCTTGAAAAGCGTCAGGTGAAGAGTTTGGCGGACTTGATCGCTACCAACATGCGCATGCTTCTCGGTGCGATGCGGTTGGAAATACCCCAAGCGGCCAGGGACCGAGACGCGTTCATTGGCCTAGCTGGCGGATGGCTGATGAGTTGAATCTATCGATGGAGACATGCCTCCATGTCTGGCGGAACGCGAGGATTGTACCAACAACGACGGGTTACGTTTTCCGGGACTGGTATCAGATTATTCGACACGTATGCAGAAACTATGTCGGCGGAGAGTGATACCAAGTCGGCGTTGTCGTGCTGCTCGTCGGATGCAGTCATCGTGCTTTCATTTTCCATTAACGTCCCGTTTGTGCCGTTTGTGGGGCTATATTGCCGAGAGGGTTTTTGCAAGAACCGCGGTTTGGATGAACCCATTTGGCCCGCTTCGCGCCTATAATCGGCCGTTACCAAGTCTTTCTCTGACTTTCGAAAGCCGCCATTCATCGCAAACGGATCGAAGGCCTAAAAGGGCGGCAAGCGGCTCCTTGGCCGAGATGGTCGCGAGCCGGTTCGCCCGTGGCGTACACGCTTGCCGAGGTGCGGGCACTCACGCCGGTCCGCGACAGCGTCGAAAAGCGAGCGCCCCGGCCTGACCTTCGGGACGTCTTTCTCTGCCATGCGTGGGACGACCGGAGAGGGGCCGCCACGGAACTGCACGATCTGCTCGAGTTGCGCGGTGTCTCGGTCTGGTTCAGCGAGAAGGACGTCGCCCTCGGCACGCGGTTGCTCCGCGAAATCGACAAGGGCGACGAAGTCGCGAGTCGGGATCGTGCTGGTGACCCCTGCGCTGCTGCGCCGCCTCCAAGGAGAGGGCATCGCCGACAAAGAATTATCGGCACTCCTAGCGCGTGACCTGCTCGTCCCCATTGTGCACGACACGACGTACGAAGCTCTCCGCGAAGTCAGCCCCCTGCTCGGTTCGCGAAGCGGGCTGAGTACTGCAGAAAGTCTGATGGCAGACGTCGCGGCCAAGCTCGCCGAGCTGGTCGCCCTGTAGCTCTATTACCGGGGTGGCCGGCCCCACGTCGCACAAGCGGTCCGGGCGCCGGCGTGGTGTCAGCCGCCGGGCCGCCGCGCCAGTGTACTTCTACCCCCATTGCTACGACCGCTGCTACCATTTCGACCCCGTTAACACGGGTTTGCATCGGGCGATCCGTTGCGCGTCTTGCCGGTGAAGCGCACGTTTGAGCGACTACTTCATCGATCCGAGCTCTTGGCGCGGATCTCCGCTATGGGTTCGTTCTGCGGCCCCTCTGTCGATGCCGAGAACGTGAAGAAAAATGAGGTTCGTTACAAGGGCGAAATGACGAAAAGGACTACTTGTACCACTGGTTCTTAATATAGTTGGTAGCATCGTCCGACAGATTGTGCATGCCGCTTCGTTGTTCATGGCGTCGACGACATATACGTATTGCGAGTATGCATAGCGGACCAGACGTGCGCCGCCGCATGGCTGGCCGTATAGGACGGGTTCACATACAGAAAGACTTGTGGATTTTGGCCCAGTTCCCAAGCTCTTTGAACTTGGATGTTACCCCGTCGTAGTTCTGGCCGGGCTGATACAAATCGTACGAAATATGTTGGTTGTTTGCCAATCTGGCTTCCTGTTTCAGAGCCGGCCTTGCCTACCGCTAAGCTTTCTTATCACCAGTATGTGGTTATCACGTAACAGGTGAGTCTGCTTTTTCCGTTCAGCTCTACAAAGCCCCCGTCCCCTCGCGGCCGAAGACGAGCCCGGCTCCGACCCCTGTTTCGGCCGGCGCGTGCCCTGCTTCAAATTCCGCCCATACAGAGATATTTCATTTCGAGGTAGTCCTCGAGCCCATGGCGGGACCCCTCCCGCCCGATGCCGGATTGCTTCATTCCTCCGAAAGGAGCTGCTTCCGAGGACATTCGTCCTGTATTGATGCCCACCATGCCATATTCCAAAGCTTCGGCCACGCGCCACACGCGTTTCAGGTTGGAGGCATAAAAGTAGGCTGCGAGCCCGTAGATTGTGTCATTGGCCTCGCGGACAACCTGATCCGCATCTTGGAAGCGAATGATAGGTGCTAGGGGTCCGAAGGTCTCCTCCTGCGCCACTGTCATCGCGCGAGAAACCTCGGTGAGGACAGTCGGTTGAAAAAGTGTGCCTTCCATACCGACGCGATCGCCCCCGCATCGAACGATTCCGCCTTTCGCAACGGCATCGGCGATATGGGATTCGATCTTTGCCAGAGCGCGTTTGTCGATGAGCGGCCCAATGGACACCCCCGGATCGAAGCCGTCACCGACTGAAAGCTGGCAAACCTTTTCGGCGAGCTTTTCGACGAACTCATCGTGGACGCCGGATTGGACGTAAAGGCGATTTGCAGAAACGCAAGTCTGGCCGGCATTGCGGAATTTCGCCTGGATCGCACCGTCAACGGCAGCATCGATATCTGCATCGTCAAAGACGATGAAAGGCGCATTTCCGCCGAGCTCAAGGCTGACTTTCTTGATCTGGTCCGAGCATTGACGCATGAGGAGCCGGCCGACCTCGGTCGAGCCCGTGAAGCTGATCTTGCGGACCTTGGCGTTGGAGCAGAGTTCGCGGCCGATAGCGTCGCCTTCGGAAGCGTAGATAAGGTTGACCACGCCTTCGGGAAAACCGGCCAGCTGGGCCAGGGCGAACATAGCGCCTGCCACGAGTGGCGTCTGTTCAGCAGGTTTCAGCACGATTGTGCAGCCGGCGGCGAGAGCCGGCGAAATCTTGCGCGCAACCATGGAGGCGGGAAAATTCCATGGCGTGATCGTACCAACGACGCCGATCGGCTGCTTGATCACCAGCATGCGGCGGTCTGTTGATGGTGCAGAGATCGTTTCCCCGTAGATGCGATTGGCCTCTTCAGCGTACCATTGCAGATACGCAGCCGCATGGGTTACCTCCGACTTCGCTTCGGCGAGTGGCTTGCCCATCTCTGCGGTGAGAATGGCAGCGAGGTCGTCGGCGTGATCCACGATTAGTTGGTGCCAGCGCCAGAGTATATCGCTGCGCTCCCGGGCCGTCAGGGCTGCCCACCCAGGCTGTGCGCAATGGGCCTTGTCAATGGCGGCGCGCGTTTCTTCGACACCCATGTCGGGGAGTTCGGCCAGCAATTCGCCGGTCGATGGACTAGTGACCTCGAACGTCCGCGCGCTAACCGGCGTGCCCAATGCCGGCATACGGTCGATGCCAGCGAACAGCTCGCGAGACTTGAGGTAGCGGATCATCGGCTGAAAAATGGGCAAAAGGGGCTCTCCTCAACGCGATGGATATGTCTGCTGGCGGCGTGGATACGTATCTTCGCCTTCGCCCGTCGCATAGGACCTCGTACGGATGGCAGTTAGACCTCCTCGACGGAAGGAAGTATCGGAAGTTGGCTCTCAGAGCATCTCTCCGAGCATCTTGATCGGTTGTACGCTCTTACGGTCGCCCGGCCCGATCAGACCAGCAATGTACAGCGGACACATCCGGCGCCGAGCTGGATGCGAAAGACCTGCCAAAAACGGTTGAAGCCAGTGCTCGAGATCGGCTTGCCAGTCCACATCCATTGATCGGCCCTCCACAAGCCGACCTCCCATGAATCACGCAAACTCTCTCTTGGGAATTCCAAAAACGCGCCCGCTGCTAAAAATCTGCCAAAGTAGTGCTAGCATCATCAAAAACAAAACAACTCCCCACCACGACACGCGGTCACCGCCGCGCCCACGGTCATACCTTCGCCGATTGTACCGGTTATCTGCTAATTGGTGGACTCTGCCCCTATGGGGATGTTTCGACCTATTCGGTTTCGAGCGCATTCTTATCGCTCGCACCCAACGCCGTCATGATCTCGATCGAGACCATTTGGGTCGGATGGGCCTACCGCGACCGGGCCTTGCACAACCGGGTTGTTCCCCTTGCCGCCAGCGCAGTCCAGATCGACGCTGCTGTTTGGAACCTGGCCGAGCGCGGCCGCAGGCGGCGCCACGCCGTGATACCGCTGGACAACCGTCGTCATGCGCTGGCCATCGCCTTCGATCTTGGTGTTGTTGCTGTTCGGATTGAACGGATCGACCGTTTGCAGCAACTCGTTCTGATTGAGCGAGTCGCCCGCTGCCAGCGTCACCGTCTCGTAGTTGTTCAAATAGTCGGCAGCACAGCCCGAAATAACAGAGGCGGCAACCGCGATCGACACTAAACCCCAACGCATTAAGGCATCCCCCGACACCGGTCCTTGACTATGGGATATTGGGTGGTTGTTGTCGAATCGACAGGGAGAACGGAAATACGCCTTTTGGAGGAATGCCTTTAGGTCGGCTGGTTGGCCAGCAGTTTGAGAACTCGTATCCGCGTCGAGTTCTCAACTTCGACCAAGCGCGCCATCAAGGTGCCTCAGGCTTAACGTCAAGGATGGGCAGGCTGCAATAACGATGTTTGCCCGCTTTCTCGTGTATCCAAGCCTTTAGCGGCCTGTCCGCAATCGGCCCAACTAGGCGACCTGTCCGGAAAGCGCCGCATTGTCGAACTCGGAAGGCTTTGATTCAATTAGGATTCTGCTACAGCTTTGCGTTTGATTTTGCCGAAAATCGTGGCTTTGAGCTGCGATTTCCGGCAAATTGAAAGCGTACCCGTACGCGTGATTCGACGGTTGATGCGAAGCTGCGAGGGAGCGAGCGATGCGGCCGAAGGAACGACGCGAAAGAGGACAGACCGACCTGTTGCGATCCCGGCTCGACCAGATCCTCAACATGGATCATGCGCTGGTGAAACTGGCCCGGTCGATCGACTGGCGTTTCCTCGAAGAACGGCTCGGCGCGGTCTATGACGACGACCCCGGCCGGCCGCCGCTGCCAACCGGGTTGATGGCGGGCCTGGCCATCCTCAAGTCGATGCACAACCTATCCGACTAGGCGCTGTGCGAGCGCTGGCTTGAGAACCCCTATTACCAGCTGTTCTGCGGCGAGGAGTTCTTCCAGCACCGCCTGCCCCTTCGACCGCAGCTCGCTGACGTCTGCGCATGGGCGAGGAGCGGCTGATGGCCTTGCTCCAGGAGAGCCTTGCGGCAGCGACGCGGCTGGGGGGCGGCCAAACCGGCCGACGTCCGTGCGGTGATCGTTGACACCACAGTGCAGGAGAAGGCCATCACCTTTCCGACCGACGCCAAGCTGATGCATCGGGCCCGCGAGTGGCTGGTGAAGTTGGCCAAAAAAGCGGCATCGGCCTGCGCCAGTCCTATGCGCGGGTCGGCAAGTTCGCGCTGATCAAGCATCAGCGTTATGCCCATGCCAAGCAGTCCAAGCGCGCAAACCGGGCGCTTAAGCGGCTGCGCACCATGCTCGGCGCGGTGATCCGCGACATTACCCGCAAGCTCGCCGGGCAGCCCGAACTGCCCAGGTCTTCGCCCTGCCGCTGGCTTGCCCGGCGCGTCAGGGACCAGCGGCAGCGCGAGCGCGGCCGCAAGGTCTATTCCCTGCACGCTCCCGAGGTGGAATGCATCGGCAAGGGTAGGCCCACAAGCCTATGAGTTCGGCGTCGAGGTCTCGGTCGCCACCACGCTGCAGCGCAACCGCGGCGGCCAGTTCGTCGGCCCATGTCAAGGCGCTGCCCGGCAATCGCTATGACGGCCACACACTGGCCACCGTCATTCCCGCCATCGAAACCGCTATCGGTGCCAATCTCGGCAAGATCGTCGCCGATGCCGGCTATCGCGGCCACAACGCGCCGAAGGACAAGATGTTCAAGGTCCATGTCGCCGGCTACCAGGGGCGGCATCACCAAGGCCATCAAGCGGGCACTGCGACGCCGGGCCGCTGTCGAACCGGTCATCGGCCATCTCAAGCAGGACCACCGCATGGGCCGCAACTTCCTGGCCTTCACCGAAGCGACGCCAACAACGCCATGCTCGCCGGCGTCGGCTACAACTTCAGCCTCTTGCTCAACTGGCTGAGGCTTTTGTTTGCCTACCTCTTGGCGCTGCTGCAACCGCTGCGGCGTCACCGGTCCAGCCACGATCAGCCTGACCTCCGCAGCTCAACCGGAATAGCCTCTGAAACGGGGCTCGCCTACAACGCCGGTGCCGAATGGCTTTCTTCACGGGCGACTGAGGAGCTTCGAAAGGAAGACACGACCCGGCGATATCGTCGCCCTATGCCAAAGACCCTCGCATCTAGTCCGTTCTCAAAACCCTATCTTGATGCGACGGTCGCCGATGGAGGGTCACAAACGTAGGGCAATCGGTTCGCGATCGACTGAAAACGATGACCGTTCGTCTGCGGTGCTCAGACTGCCACCGAGTGCCTGGCTGTACTACTTTCGAAATATTTGTCGAACTTGGCCGCGATGCTTCGCACGAAAGGGCGACTTGCGGCCGGCACAACGAATTTGTCGCCATCAAGTTCAAGCAATCGAACCGGACCGTGGAGGGCCATGGAACTCGACTGCTGAAGGAGCCTCTGGCCGGCTTCGCCGAAGCGTTCTACCAGATCGATCGCCGAGAAGGCGAAGTCGCACATCAGCCGCTCGATGATCCAGCCACGGACGCGATCGTCGTCGGAAAGCGCGATGCCGCGGACGGCGGCCAGCCCGCCATCCGCGACCATGCGTCCGTACTCGGCGGGCGAGGCCATGTTCTGGACGTAGCCCTGACGAAAACGGCCGATGGACGAAGGACCGAGACCGATCAATGTCTCGCAGCGATCCTCTGTATAGCCTTGGAAGTTACGATGCAGGGCCCCTGTGCGGGCAGCCACCGCCAGCGCATCGCCCGGTTTGGCGAAATGGTCGAGCCCGATTGCTTCGTATCCCTTGTCCACAATCGCTCGTGCGGCAAGTTGCGATTGTGCGAACCGCTCCGTGGGACCGGGGAGCCATGCCTCTTCGATCATCGTTTGATGCTTCTTGAACCAGGGCACGTGAGCGTAGCCGAAAAGCGCCATCCTGTCCGGTTCCAGGGTCAGCGCCTGCGCTACGGTGGAACAGACGCTCCCCCTGGTCTGGTGCGGCAAGCCGTAGAGCAGATCGAGATTGACCGATTCGACGCCACGTGAACGAACTCCGTCGACGACTGCCTTGGTCTGCAAAAAGCTTTGCTCGCGGTTGATCACCTTTTGCACTTTCGAATCGAAATCCTGCACGCCCAGGCTCGCCCGCGTCATGCCAATTTCGGCGAGTGCATCCAGGTGTGCTTCATCCATGTCATTGGGTTCGATTTCGACGCTGATTTTCGCGTCCGGGAGAAAATCGAAGCTGTCCCGTAGGCGAACCCCCAATGCGACTAGATCTTCGGGCTTCACCATCGTCGGCGAACCGCCACCGAAATGGACCGCTCGGACACGACCCTTGCCGCTGACAAGACCGGCAACCGTGGTGATCTCCCCATGCAGCGATCGCAGATAAGCGGCCACCGGCTCGTAATGACGCGTCTGCTTGGTATGGCACGCACAGAACCAGCACAGCTTGTCGCAATAGGGGATATGAAGATAGAGCGATATCTCGTCACCGCTTCCGAGCGCCTGCGACCAGACGCGGTAAACGGCAGCATCGACGCCCGCATGGAAATGCGGCGCGGTCGGATAACTGGTATAGCGCGGGACGTTCTCGCCAAGTCTGGCAGCTAATTCCGGTCGCATATCGCGGTCCACCGTGTTTGCATCGCGGGACCCTAGATGCATCGCTGAGCCAAAGCATTGATTTCGGTCAACCCTCGGCATGGACAAACTGCCGCAGGATTTCTCTCGCACCGATTGTTATCCTGCCGGCATTTGGGATCAATAAAAGCGAGCGTAATGACGGTACAGCAGGACATTCACAGTTCCGGTATTCCCGTCCTTTGCCTGTCTTGCGAGGCACGGCATCGCGGTGCCTGCGGTGCGCTCGACCCAGACCATTTGGTCGGGCTCGCCAAGACCTCGTGGCGTCACAAAATCGAGCCCGGGGTCAAACTGATCGGCGACGCCGAGGCCGTCGACAGCTATTCGAACGTGCTTTCAGGTGTGGTCAAGCTGACGAAAAGCCTTTCGGACGGTCGGCAGCAGATCGTCGGCCTCCAGTTCGCACCGGATTTTCTGGGACGGCCCTTCAAGGTGGAAAGCCCGATCAACGCGGAAGCGGCTACAGTTGTCTCCTTGTGCTCGTTTCCGAAGGCGGCGGTCGAGCGGATTATGAAGGAAGCACCGGAACTCGAGCATCGCCTATTCAAGCAGACGTTGATCGAACTCGACGCAGCCCGCGAATGGATGGTGACTGTGGGGCGCAGGACGGCACCAGAAAAGGTGGCGAGCTTTCTGCTCACGATCGCCCGGAATATCGATCGGACTGTTGATCCGGCGGCCAGGTCGGCGCGCTTCGATCTGCCGCTGACGCGTGTCGACATTGCTGACTTCCTGGCACTGAGGTTCGAGACCGTGAGCCGACAGCTGACGCGATTGCGGGCTGACGGCATAATCCGGATCGAGAACAATCGCCATGTGACGGTGGACAACATGAGCCGGCTGGAACAGCGCTGCGGCGGCTGAGGCGCGCGACAACCGCTCTTTCAATAAGACCTAAGTGACGGAACCTACGTCCGATACTCCGAGCCGCGGCGGGACATGCCTCTTCTTCGATCGCGATCTCCCGCCGCAAGCCTTTGAAGGAGCCGCGTAGCATGAACCCGACAGCTTCCGCATTGTCTATTGGGTCCATGGCCGATCGCCAGGAGTGTTTCGACCACTTCGTCGGCGAAGCATTGATCCTCGACATACTCGACGAGCAACCGGCTGGTGGAGGCAAGATCGACTCCGGCCGAGGTCAAGCACGCCTCATACGCCGGGAAAATGAACCGTCTCTTCGAACCTATAAACGTCACGGAGAAGTGAACGACCCGCGTTGCCTATGCCAAGACATTTGAGACGTTCGGAAAGGCATTGTTGACGCTTTCCAGCGCGCGTCGCAGAGCCTCAGTTTTCCCGATACGCCGCCTCTCATCACATCGTACGGAATCGCCTCCAAGCCGGGCCGGGCCGGGGACGTCGGACTCTCTCACGAACAGGCGGCTCGTGCTGCGTTTTCTCAGTCAATCGCCACCTTCTGATTGCACCGAGCTCAATGCTGCCCAGTAAATTCGTGCGGCTTTGACCTGGATCATGGCGGGCACGCGGCGGCTCGGCAAGTAATGCACCGCGGATTTGGCGTCCGCGGGAATTCGAGATCGGGACTTGCGATGAAATTCGGCACAGAGATCGCCCTTTTGAGCCTGTTTGCTTTTGCCGCCCTTGTGGCCGCCGGCTTCGGCGTGGATGAAACTTTTCGCCAGCACATGTGGGTTTTGTTCTTCACCGTGGCTGGCTTCACCGTGATCCTGATGCGCAACACGGAGTTCAAGCCCGCCGCTCCGATCGACCCCACGGCCTACATGGACGGTCCGGTCCGCTATGGCGCCATCGCCACCATGTTTTGGGGTGTTGTCGGCATGCTGGTCGGCGTGGTCATCGCGCTGCAGCTCGCCTACCCCGATCTCAACATCCAGCCCTGGTTCAATTTCGGCCGTTTGCGGCCGCTGCATACGTCGGGCGTGGTCTTCGCTTTCGGCGGCAACGCGCTGCTTTGCACGTCTCTATATGTCGTACAGCGCACCTGCCGCGCGCGGCTGTTCGGCGGCGATCTCGCCTGGTTCGTGTTCTGGGGTTACCAGCTCTTCATCGTCATGGCGGCGACCGGCTATCTGCTCGGCATCACCGAGAGCCGCGAATACGCCGAACCCGAATGGTATGTGGACATCTGGCTGACCATCGTCTGGGTCGCCTATCTCGTCCTGTTCCTCGGCACGATCCTGAAGCGCAAGGAACCGCATATCTACGTCGCCAACTGGTTTTACCTGTCCTTCATCGTGACCATCGCGATGCTGCATGTGGTCAACAACCTGTCGATGCCGGCCTCCTTCCTGGGCTCCAAGAGCTATTCCGCGTTTTCCGGTGTCCAGGACGCGCTGACGCAATGGTGGTACGGCCACAACGCCGTCGGCTTCTTCCTCACGGCCGGCTTTCTTGGCATGATGTATTACTTCGTGCCGAAGCAGGCGAACCGTCCGGTCTATTCGTACCGGCTGTCGGTTATCCATTTCTGGGCGATCATCTTTCTCTATATCTGGGCCGGCCCGCATCACCTGCACTACACCGCCTTGCCCGACTGGGCGCAGACGCTCGGCATGGCGTTTTCGATCATGCTGTGGATGCCGTCGTGGGGCGGCATGATCAACGGCGTGATGACGCTCTCCGGCGCCTGGGACAAGCTCCGCACCGATCCGATCATCCGCATGATGCTGATGGCCGTCGCCTTCTACGGCATGTCGACCTTCGAAGGCCCGATGATGTCGATCAAGACCGTCAACTCGCTATCACACTATACCGACTGGACGATCGGCCATGTCCATTCCGGAGCGCTCGGTTGGGTGGGCATGATCTCGTTCGGTGCGATCTATTACATGGTGCCGAAGCTGTGGAACCGCGATCGACTGTATTCGCTGCGGCTCGTTACCTGGCATTTCTGGCTGGCGACGCTCGGGATCGTGGTCTACGCGGCGGTGATGTGGGTGTCCGGCATCATGCAGGGCCTGATGTGGCGCGAATACGACGAGCAGGGCTTCCTGGTCTACTCTTTCGCCGAAACCGTCGCCGCCATGCATCCCTACTATGTCATGCGAGCCATCGGCGGTGCGATGTATCTGTCCGGTGCCCTGATCATGGCATGGAATGTCGCCATGACCATTCGCGGTTACCAGCGCAAAGAACAGCCATTGCCGGGTTCCGTGCCCGCCCTCCAGCCCGGCGAATAAGGAGCCAGAAATGGGCTTGATGGACAAACACGCAGTCATCGAGAAGAACGCCACGCTCCTTCTCGTCGGGTCCTTGCTGGTCGTGACGGTCGGCGGCATCGTTGAGATCGCACCGCTCTTCTATCTCGACAACACGATCGAGAAGGTCGAAGGCATGCGGCCTTACTCGCCGCTCGAGCTCGCCGGACGCAACATCTATGTGCGCGAGGGCTGCTACCTCTGTCACAGCCAGATGATCAGGCCGTTCCGCGACGAAGTCGAGCGCTACGGCCACTACAGCTTGGCGGCCGAGTCGATGTACGATCATCCGTTCCAGTGGGGATCGAAGCGAACCGGCCCGGACCTCGCGCGCGTTGGCGACCGCTACTCCAACGAATGGCACGTCCAGCATCTCAACGCGCCACGCTCGGTGGTACCGGAATCGATCATGCCGAGCTATGCCTTCCTGAAGGGCACACCGATCGAGGTGAAGGATTTCTCGACGCATCTGATCGCGAACAGGCGAGTCGGCGTCCCCTACACAGACGAGATGATCGCCCAGGCAAATGCCGATCTGATGGCACAGGCTGATCCCAATGCCGACACGTCCGGTCTGGAAGGCCGCTACCCCAAGGCCAAGCTTGGCGACTTCGACGGCAACCCCCAACAGGTCACCGAAATGGATGCCCTTGTCGCTTACCTGCAGATGCTCGGCACGCTTGTTGATTTCAAAAACTACGACGAAGCCGCCGGCTACCGCTGAGGAGAATGTCGATGGATTACAATTTGATGCGGGAGTTTGCCGACAGTTGGGGCCTGCTCGCCATGGCTCTGTTCTTCATTGGCTGCATTGCATTTGCGCTCCGACCCGGCAGCCGCGGGCTGGCCGATGAAGCCGCCCGGATTCCTCTCGAGGAGGATTGATGATGAGCAACGAGCAAGTCGACGAAATCTCAGGGATCGCGACGACCGGCCATGAGTGGGACGGGATCAAGGAACTTAACAACCCACTTCCGCGCTGGTGGGTGATCACCTTCTACGTCACCATCGCCTGGGCAGCCGCCTATACGATTGCCTACCCCGCCTGGCCGATGCTCAGCTCCGCCACCAAGGGCGTTCTGGGCTTTTCCAGCCGAAACGACGTCAAGAACGAACTTGCGGCTGCCGAAGCAGCCAAAGGCACTTACGTCGCAGCCATCGAGCAGAAAAGCGTATCCGAAATTGTTGCCGACGATGCACTGCGCGAATTCGCCGTCGCAGCCGGTGGCGCCGCCTTCAAGGTCAATTGTGTGCAGTGCCACGGCTCCGGCGGGCAAGGTTCCGCGGGCTTTCCCAACCTCAACGACGACGACTGGCTGTGGGGCGGCAAGGCGGAGCAGATTCAGCAAACGATTATGCATGGCATTCGCTTTGCGTCCGACCTGGATACACGCGTTTCGGAAATGCCCGCTTTTGGCGACATCATAACGCCCGAGCAGATCACTCAGGTCAGCGCCTATGTCGCCAGCCTATCGGGGGCTGTCAAAGACGCGAGCCTGGTCGAGCCCGGCGCCAAGGTCTTCGCCGAGAACTGCGTGGCCTGTCATGGCGACAAGGCACAAGGCAACAGGGAGCTCGGCGCGCCCAATCTGACCGATGCGATTTGGCTCTACAGATCCGGCGAGACCGCCATCGCCGCCCAGGTCCGCGAGCCGAAGCATGGCATCATGCCGGCATGGGCCGGGCGCCTCGGCCAGACCGCAGTCAAGGAACTCACAGTCTATGTCCATTCGCTTGGCGGCGGAGAATAGGATCGGAAGCCTATTCTCGGCCCTCCCCGCCAAGCGACGAGGCCCGGCGCGCCGGGCCTCGACACATTCGGGCGTGCGGCGATTGTTCTGATTAATGGGGCGCTCCGTGTCGATGCGGCAAAACATGCTTAGCTCAGCATCTTGGACGTTACCCAAAGCAGACGAGTGCGGTTGCACGCCAATACCATCGGCGGCGCGCGAGGAGATGCCCGTGCTAAAGAAAACGCAGGTAGCGCCCCACGCAGCCGAGGCGGTCAATTCCGCCAAGACGCGGCAGCCGCTCTATGCCGCGCGCAAGAAGATCTTCCCGAAACGCGCCTCCGGCAACTTTCGCCGCTTCAAGTGGCTGGTGATGGCGATTACGCTGGGCATCTACTACCTGACACCCTGGCTTCGATGGGACCGCGGGTCATACGCCCCGGATCAGGCCGTGCTGCTCGATCTCGCCCATCGGCGATTCTACTTCTTCTTCGTCGAGATATGGCCGCAGGAATTCTATTATGTCGCCGGCCTTCTGATGATGGCCGGAATCGGTCTCTTCCTGATCACATCGACGGTTGGCCGGGCCTGGTGCGGCTATACCTGCCCGCAGACCGTTTGGGTCGACCTGTTCCTGGTGGTGGAGCGAGCGATCGAAGGCGATCGCAACGCCCGCATGAAGCTCGATGCAGGGCCATGGACAATGCGCAAGCTGGTGTTGCGGGTCTCCAAGCACGCTATCTGGCTGGTCATCGCGGTTGCAACGGGTGGCGCCTGGATTTTCTATTTCGCCGATGCCCCGACGCTGGCTTTGGACGTCGTAGAAGGCACCGCCGCTCCTGTGGCCTATGTGACCATCGCCGTACTAATGGCGACCACCTACACGTTCGGCGGACTGATGCGCGAGCAGGTCTGCACCTATATGTGCCCGTGGCCGCGCATTCAGGCGGCGATGCTGGATGAGAATTCGCTAACCGTCACCTACAATGACTGGCGCGGCGAACCGCGCTCGCGTCATGCCAAGAAGGCTATTGCCGCCGGGCAGCCGGTCGGCGATTGCGTCGACTGCAATGCCTGCGTCGCCGTTTGCCCGATGGGCGTCGACATTCGCGACGGCCAGCAGCTCGAATGCATAACCTGTGCGCTTTGCATCGACGCCTGCGACGGCATCATGGACAAGCTTGGCAGGGAACGCGGGCTGATCTCCTATGCGAGGCTTTCGGACTACAATGCCAACATGGCGCTTGCGACTGCCGGCGGCACCGTCCCGGTGAACCCGGCACTCGTCCGGACTGTCACAGGCGCATTTTCCGACGGCCTGGCACACTTCCAACTTCGCAACATCTTCCGTCTGCGCACCTTCATCTACCTCGGCGCATGGTCGGCGGTCGGACTGGCGCTGCTCATTTCGCTGCTCACACGCGAGAGGCTCGAGTTGAATGTCTTGCATGATCGCAACCCGCAATTCGTCTCGCTCTCCGACGGCTCTATCCGCAACGGCTACACCGTCAAGCTGCTGAACATGATCCCCGAACCGAGGGCGATCGTCGTCACCTTGCAAGGCTTGCCGGGCGCCGAGATGAGCGCGGTCGGCATCGAGCTTCCTCCGGCACGGTCATTCGAGACGCTTGTCGAGCCCGATCGGTTGAAGGTGCTCAAGGTCTTCGTGCGCCAGCCGGCGGGCCAGGTCGAGGGCACCGCGCGGAGCTTCAAATTCCGGATAGAGGACAAGGCAGGCCTCGAGTCCGCCGAATACACCGCCACGTTCAATGCACCGGAGACTGCCAGATGAGTGCCCAATCGCAGAAATCCCGCGAGTTCACCGGCAGGCACATGCTGCTCACCATCCTCGGCTTCTTCGGCGTGGTCATCGGCGTCAACCTCACCATGGCAACGCTCGCCAGCACGAGCTGGACAGGCCTGGTCGTGGAAAACACCTATGTGGCCAGCCAGCAGTTCAACGAGAAGGCCAAGGAAGGGCGCGCGCAAGCGGCGTTGGGCTGGACCGGCAAGCTGACGATCGCATCGGGCAATGTGCGCTACTCGTTGAGCGACGCTGCCGGCAAGTCTGTTCTAATGAATGGCGTCAAGGTTCTGTTTCGCCATCCTGCCTACGAGGCCGAGGACAAGGCCATCACCCTGGCGTCAGGCCGGGACCAGGAATTCAGCACACGACACACGCCAAAGGACGGCGTCTGGATTGTTCAAATCGATGCCGATGCCGGCCTCGCCGAACCCTATCGCGACGTTCGCCGCATTATCATTTCCAAAGGGGCGATTCAATGAACTGCTGCGCACCGGATGCCGAAATGGCATTGGACCTGGACGGTGTGACATCCGTCCTGCCCTCGAGCCAGGAAATAAAATTGGCAAGCCGCTCCCTCGGCGGAGAGCTCCGCCAGATCGACCTGTCGGTGCCAATGGTACATTGCGGCGCCTGCATACAGTCGATCGAGACGGCGATCGGCAAGCTCGACAATGTCGATGCTGCTCGCGTCAACCTGTCGACGAAACGGGTTTCGATCCGCTGGCATGGAGAAGAGGTCCCGCCATTCGTAGCCACCCTTGGCCGGCTTGGCTACCAGGCGCATTTGTTCGATCCAGAGGTCGAAGAGAAGGACAAGACGCTCTCTGAACTGATCCGCGCCGTCGCGGTCGCTGGATTTGCCGCGGGCAACATCATGCTGCTTTCAGTGTCGGTCTGGTCCGGCGCCGAAGGTGCCACGCGCGACCTGTTCCATTGGGTCTCGGCGCTGATTGCCATCCCTGCTTTGGCTTTTGCCGGCGGCATCTACTTCCGCTCGGCCTGGAACGCGCTTCGCCATGGCCGGATGAACATGGACGTGCCGATCGCCGTCGGTGTGTCGCTCGCCTATGCCATGAGCCTCTACGAGACGATCAACCATGGCGACCATGCCTATTTCGACGCTTCTGTCTCACTGCTGTTCTTCCTCCTGATCGGCCGCACCCTGGACCACGTGATGCGCGAGCGGGCCCGGACCGCCGTCAAAGGCCTGTCGCGGCTGGCCGCGCGCGGGGCTATGGTGCTGGGCGACGACGGCACGCGCGACTACCTGCCGGTCGGCGAGATCGAACCCGGCATGAAAATGCTGATCGCGGCCGGCGAAAGGATTCCGGTTGATGGCACCATCATCTACGGGACATCGGATCTCGACTGCTCGCTGGTCTCCGGCGAGAGCACGCCAAACACAGTGGCACCGGGCGGTGTGGTTCAGGCGGGAACCCTTAATCTTACTGGTCCACTTACGATCGAGGCGACCGCTGCTGCGAAGGATTCCTTCCTGGCGGAGATGGTTCGGCTGATGGAAGCCGCCGAGGGTGGCCGCGCACGGTACCGCCGCATCGCCGATCGCGTCTCGGCGCTGTACGCGCCGGTCGTCCATCTGACGGCCCTTGTGACCTTCATCGGCTGGATGCTGGCCACTGGCGACTGGCACCGGGCGATCACGATTGCCATCGCCGTTCTCATCATCACTTGCCCATGCGCTCTCGGGCTCGCAGTGCCGATCGTGGAGGTCGTTGCGGCGCGGCGTCTGTTCGAGAACGGCGTGATGGTCAAGGATGGTTCGGCCATGGAGCGCCTGGCGACGATCGACGCAGCGGTATTCGACAAGACGGGGACACTCACGCTCGGCCAGCCGCGGCTCGTCAATGCATCGTCCATCGATCCAACGATGCTGGCGATCGCAGCCGACATGGCCGCGCATTCCCGCCATCCGTTTTCAAGGGCGATGGCCGGCTTTGCGGGGTTTTCCGGCCAGCCCAAGCTCGAATCCGTCAGCGAATATCCGGGCTTCGGGATCGAAGCCAGCGCCGCCGGAAACACTTGGCGTCTTGGCCGGCGCGGATGGGCTGGATGGAAAGCCCGAACCGGCGGCGAAGGCAAATTAGGCGGGTTCGGTGCGACAGTCCTCTCGAAGAATGGGATCATCACCGCATCCTTTGCTTTCGAGGATGCGCTGCGCCCCGATGCCAGCGCAGCCGTTAAGCAACTGAAAGATACCGGCCTGTCGGTGGAAATGCTGTCGGGCGATACGGCAAGGGCCTGCGGCGAGGTGGCCGAAACATTGGGTGTCGATCGTTTCGTTCCCGCGATGCTTCCCTCCGGCAAGGTCGAACGGATCGAGACGCTGGCGAAAGGCGGACATAAGGTTCTGATGGTCGGCGACGGGCTTAACGATACGCCTGCGCTGGGCGCGGCGCATGTCTCGATTGCTCCGGCGACCGCCGCCGACATTGGCCGCAACGCGGCGGATTTTGTCTTCTTGCGCGATAGCCTTCTGGCAGTACCCCTCGCGCTGGATATTTCCAGGAAGGCAGGTCAGCTGATCCGCCAGAACATCGCCATAGCGATCGTCTACAACACCGTCGCGGTGCCGATCGCCATTCTGGGACATGTCACGCCGCTGATCGCGGCGGTCGCGATGTCCGCCTCGTCGCTCCTGGTCATCGGAAATGCGTTGCGCTTGCAAGGATTTGCGTCGAACGCTCCGGCCAGAATTGCTCCGCACAACAGACGCTCCCGCATCGGCGAATGGGCACGAATGTCATGACGACGCTCGTCTACCTCATACCCGTGGCTCTGTTCCTCGGAGCGCTTGGGCTCTCTGGCTTTCTTTGGGCTCTGAGGAGTGGCCAATACGAGGATCTTGATGGAGCTGCCGAGCGGATTCTCATCGAACGGGACGACAAGCCGGAACGCTGATTGATGGCAACAGCTATCGGCATCATCGCCCGCTCGGATGTCGTGACGCATCGCGCTTGATCATCTTGGGCCGCCAGTCCAACAGTGAGGCCGCCAGACCAGCCTCTCGCGCGCTCGCCAACACGTCCGCACCCGGCTACTTCAAACCGTGCCGTAGCTTCTGCCGACCAGCGTCGCCGCGGACGCTGCGGGCTTGCCGCCGGACGGTTCGGAACCGTCGCGGGCCACCTTATACCAAGAGTCATGGGGTAGAGGCCCAGGATAAGGCGCCGATTGGGTGAATGGATCGGCCGCGCATTCGACGGGTAGAGTGAGGTAAATCGCTTGATATCTGCAGCGCCGACCTGGACCGGTTCCATCGCCACCATCCACTCGACGTTTTCGGTGCAGGGCGTCGTCGTCAATGATCCCTCATAGGTCCAGTAGCCAAGCGAGGCCGGCAGAAGCCCGTTGGGATCGACCTCGTCGACCGCCATCTCCTCGCCTAGCCGCATGGGAAAAGCTTCGGCAAGGCCGGCAAAGCCGGCATTTGTCGCGCCTCACCATCTTGCCGCCGCCCTTGTGCCAACCAATAGAGATGTGCGGAATATCCGCCTTGACCGCGCTCTTGATATCGATCGGTGATTGCTGCGTGCCCGCCGAGCAGACGAAATTTTTCATATCCAGATCGGCCCAGTACTCGGGTCCGACCGGGCCAGCATATCCCCAATGGGTGCTCGCCGCATCCGCGGCCTGAGCGCAAATCGGGCATGCGCCGAACCCTTTGATCAGACTACGACGGTCCATATGCTTTCGCTCCTTGGTGCGAACTGGTGTTTTTCTAATTGAGGCTGCGAGGTTGCGAGTTTGACACATGCATCAGCGACCCAGAACTGGGCTATCGTGATTGTCGTGAGCGCTGGCGACGATAAGTTTGTCCCGGACCTTTTTACAATGATCCATTAAGGCGTTCACCTCGGCGATCACGCGATCCGGCGTGATATCGAACTTGCAACGGACTTTACGCAGCGGCACACTTTGTCCAGACCACATCCGCGAGATTTCGAGAATCTGCTGTGTGAAAAATGCGCCGCCATGTGATCGGGTGCAGGGCAGGGCGATGCCTGGCGCATGGCTCGGCCTTCCTTTCCATAACGCGCGGCCGCCGTTGTCGGCTGTCTGGGCTTGTGCCGCGCCCCAACCGCCCGTTGGTTCACGAGACCGCAATGAGGATAGTCAATCGACCTTTCTTTCATTTGTGAAAGGAAGCTCAGATGATAGAATTCCATCAGGTCATATATTTTCCCGCAGATAGATGTCGAACGGCAGAAATGTCTGCCCCGGTGTCTCCGCGGTGCCGGTCTCGATGGCCCGGACTACCAATGTCATCAGCTCCTGGCAAAGCCGGCTAAGTGGCGTGGCGACCGCCATCGTGATGATGTTATCTGCGAGCGCCGCCCGTGACTCCGGCGTGATTTCATTCACGATCGCCACGAGATCCTGACCTTGGCCCTCTTCACGAAGCGCGGAGATGGCGCCCTCCATGCCCCCGCCGGCCAGATAGAAGCCGGCGAGTTCAGGTTCCCTCTGCATGAGATCCAGCGTTGCTTCGTAGGTGATCTGCCGTTTCTCGAGGTTCATGAACGTATCGAGCACCTCGAATGTCGGCGCGTTCTCACGGAAATAGGAGCGAAAGCCAACATCGCGGAGCTCGTGCCCCTGGAAACGATGGCTGCCGACAAACACCGCCACCTTACCGGGCCGTTTTGCGACCCGGGAAAACATCCAAGCGGCCGTCCGCCCCACCTTACGGTTGTTGAGGCCGATATAGCCCTGGCGCACGCCGGTGGCGAAATCGGAAAGCAGTGAGAAAACCGGAATGCCTTTTGCCTTGAGCTCCTCGACCGCAGCCGTAATCTTCGGGTGGTCCGGCGCCACCATGGCGATGGCGTGGCAGCGTGCGCCCAAATCCTTGAGGAGCGCGACCAGGTCGCCCGGCACATGTGACGGCGCGAATTCGATGAGCGGAATACCATGGAAGGACTGGGCCGTGCTGACCGAGGCTTCGAGCTCGCGCGCGAGGTCTTGGTAGAATTTCTGGGCGGGTTTTCTCAAGATGAAGCCCAGCCGATAGTGCGGCAAGTCCCGCTGCAGGCGTTGCTTGATGAGACCGGCAGCATGATAGCCGATGGCGCGGGCGGCCTCGTGGACCCGCCGCGCGGTTTCCTCTCGCACGGGATGGCGGGCGTTCAGCACCCGATCGACTGTTGCGACGCTGACCCCGGCTTCGCGGGCAAGATCGGCAATTGTGGGACGCTTGGCCATGTTCCAATTCTGATTTGTTTTATGCCGTTGGCTCTCTATCGACCAGCGCGCCTCGGCCACGATCACGGGCGGCAAAAATGAAGGCGTGCGCATGCTCCGTGATCGACAAACAGGACTGCAAGCGTAGCCGGGCGCCTATCAACATACGATTCGTTTGCTTGTGGCACTCATAATTTTGCGCTCACCGCATTAGCGCTCTGATTCCATGAGCTCGCGAAGCGCCGTTTGGAGCCTGCGGTTCGATGTTTATTTCTTGTGACGAGTGCGACGACCTAACAGGTCGATGGGCGTTTGATCGGTTGGCCGGTTTAATGTCTCGACAATCTGGTGACCGCGGAAGGCGGCTTGCAACTGCACTTGGTCCAATTCGCCTTCCCAGCGGGCCACGACGAGCGATGCCACTGCGTTACCGACGAAATTCGTGAGCGCCCGGCATTCGGACATGAAGCGGTCGACGCCAAGGATCAGAGCCATGCCGGCAACGGGAACACTCGGTACTACGGAGAGCGTAGCGGCTAGCGTGATGAAGCCCGCGCCGGTGACACCTGCAGCACCCTTCGAGGAGAGCATCGCGACGAGCAGCAGGAGGACCTGATCGCCGATCGAGAGATCCGTATTCGTCGCCTGCGCGATGAAAAGGGCCGCAAGCGTCATGTAGATGTTGGTGCCGTCCAGATTGAAGGAATATCCGGCCGGGATGACCAGACCAACCACGGAGCGCTTGGCGCCAGCCTTTTCCATCTTTTCAATGAGCGAGGGCAGCGCGGCCTCCGAGGAGGATGTTCCCAGGACAAGCAGCAGCTCTTCCTTGATGTAGCGGATGAGAGAAAAGATCGAAAAGCCGTTGTAACGGCAGACCGCGCCGAGAACCCCGAACACGAAGAGGAAGGCGGTGAAATAGAACGTCCCGACCAGCATCGCCAGGTTCACGACCGAACCGACGCCATATTTGCCGACCGTGAAGGCCATGGCGCCGAAAGCGCCGATCGGCGCAGCCTTCATCAGAATGCCGACCAGCTTGAAGACGGGCGCGATCAGCGCCTGGAAAAAGCAAGTGACCGGCGTGGCCGTCTCTCCGGCCATCGCCAGAGCAATGCCGAACAGAACCGAGAAGAACAGGACCTGCAGGATGTCGCCGTCCGTGAAGGCACCGACGATCGTTGACGGGATGATATTCATCAGGAAGTCGGTCACGGACTGCTCGTGGGCTTTTGCGGTATAGGTATTCACGGCCTGGACATCGAGCGAGGCCGGATCGATGTTGAGGCCGGCGCCAGGCTGAACGACATTGGCGACGATAAGGCCGACGATCAATGCGAGCGTCGAAAAGGTGAGGAAATAGACCATCGCCTTGCCGACAACGCGGCCGACCTGCTGGAGATCGTTCATGCCGGCGATGCCGGTCGCAATTGTCAGGAAGATGACAGGGGCGATGATCATCTTGACGAGCTTGATGAAGGCATCGCCGAGCGGCTTCAGGCTCTCGCCGAGTTCCGGATAGAAATGGCCAATTGCGACGCCGAGGATGATGGCAGCAAGCACCTGCGCGTAAAGCCTGGCATAGAAGGGTTTGCGGGGCGCGGGACTCGCGCTGGGGACTTGTGGGGCTGACACTGTTTCTCTCCCTGACCGGATTGGGGCGGGCTGTTCATGCCCTTCACAGGCTTCTCCCATCGCGGCGCCGGTCGAACGCTGCTGCCATCTCGCCGCAAGTGCCGTGCCAAATGGAAGACCTGTGTCACAACGTCCTCTCCCGAGCTTTTGTCACGCCGCGCAAGCGGCCTTGTGCGGATAATCGCACTGTCTGCCTTCACCCCTAGCGGAATCTCGCACGAAGATTCGCCAACGGTCGGTCTGAAGAATGCATAAGATTGATAAGGGCGCGCCTTCAAGCAGGTCTTTTTGTTCCCTGGCAGATCGGCCGTCGGTCGACCTCTTGGGCTTGCGGTTTTGCTCGCCCCTCGCTTTTGTCGTCTTTGCGACGAGCCGCATCGTTGGCACCAGCAAAGGGCGTATTCCTTACGCGACCGTGTCCTTGCCGCGCTCGCGCTGCAATCGACACTTTGAAATAGGACGTCGAGAAGCAGAGACCGCTGGTTCCCGACCCGCGATGGTGCGGTTCAAAAGAGGCTTCGCAGTCGTCGCGCTCCCAAGGACGCCGCGCTCGACGACTTCGTGCCGTCGCACGCGAAACCGCCTGCTGTATCTTCTCCGTCATCAATGACGAGGGGAATGGCGGTTGCCGCAAGCAACGCCAGTGAGCCCACCAGTCTCGTCGGCAGCGATAACCTGTTCCGCCATTACTTCAATAGGCGTATGCGCTCGGCCGTCAGCGCGTGCCGGGGACCGCGGAGGCGCTGGGCAGACCTTCCTTCCATGACGCGCGGCCGTCGTTCTTGGCTGTCTGGCTTCTGCCGCCCAACAACCACCCGTTGATTTAGGAGACCGGAATGAGGGAGGAGAGCCAATCGAACTCTCTTTCATTTGTGAAAGGAAACCAGCCGTCTATGATAGCATTCCATCAGAAATTTCCCGGCAGATGGAATTGGAACGGCAATGTCTGCGACGTGATACGTCAGGCCGTTTCTCGCGCTTGACCGTGACCAGGGCCCGATCGGCCGCGACGTACAGTCCATCCGATCGAGGACAGCCCGACCGACCTCACGGCGGTCGGGCCCTGACCAAGGTGTTAAGGCGATGCAAAACTGCAAAGTGTTCTTCCGTCCCTTTTGCAAGTGACGAGACAATTAGAAGCTCTGCCGTCCAACGGACCAGCACCGGATTTAGGTTGCGTCAAACTAAAACACAAATGAGAACCCATTTCCATTGCCGGCACGCATAATGGAAAGTGCGGTTGCAGCCATCGAACGCCAATAACTGTATCCAGAAGACGGCAACATCAGCTTGAGGGAGGCGGCCTCCAATGCCTACGGCGTCTCCAAGGATCAGGTGATCGCAGGTAACGGATCGTCTGAACTCCTCGGGCTCATTTATAGAGCTTTCCTTGCCCCCGGGCGATAGGGTGGCGAGGATGTCGCCAGTTTTTTCGTTCAACTGCAAACTTGACATGATGCAAGGTGCTCAATTTCTCGAAATTGGATCGAGCGAAGCTAAAGCGCCATTTCTTGTTACTCCGAATGGTCGTCATTGGGCGTTCTGAAGCAGATGCGTATTCGCTCGCCGCACCTGCTTACGAATGATGGCTCAGGAGTTTTAGATTCGTTCACGACCTTAATGCCATCGCGACTCCGCCAAACTTGCCGCTGACCTTCGATGCAGCAATCGGGAGTGAATTGTGCGTAGTAGGATCGGCCGTCTATGCGAAAGACTCTGCTTGATCAGTTGGAAGAGGCAGGTTCCAACTAGCTTCTTTGTCAACGGGCATTTGGGAATCTGCCGCTAGATGCTTCCCTATACACCGCAATGACGATTCAATCCGAAATTACGACACGAGTTGGCTGACCATGAATTCGCTGTCCGATTGGTCGCTCCCGGTATTAGCTTCTACCTGGGTTGCGCGAGCTTGCAGGTTGCCGAAACGCCGGTTTCGCGGCGAAAGCGGAACGGATTTGACTTAGCGCAAAGACACAGGAGAGCCGCAGCGGTAAGAATGACAGTTATCGGCATAGGACGGTAAACCGTTGCGGACCTCGATCCTGACAAAATATCACAAGGCCCGCCTGCCTTGGTACACCATCTATCCGACTGTGCCGGAGTTCTCCGAGGCGGTCGGTGCCGAGTCATACAAGGAATGGCTGAGGGACCTGCCGGCCGAGGAATCGGTGTCACTCTATCTCCACATTCCGTTCTGCCGATCGTTGTGCTGGTATTGCGGCTTCCCTACCACCATCACCCGGCAGGATGCCCCGATCATCAAGTATCTCGCGGTGCTGCGTGACGAGATCCGGTTGGTCTTGGAGCAAGTGCCGCAACCGCTGCCCGTGAGCGACGTGCATTTCGGCGGTGGAACGCCGACCCTCATTGGGCCAGCGGAGTTCTTGGCCATGATGGAACTCCTGGGCCGCGGTTTCGCGTTGAGGAAAACGGCTATGGTCGCCGTCGAGATCGACCCACGAACGTTCACGGCCGAGATGGCCGAAGCCTTAGGAGCAGCCGGCGTGAACCGGGCGAGCCTCGGCGTGCAGACCTTCGACCCCATTGTTCAAAAAGAGATCAACCGGGTCCAGAGTGAGGCGCAAACGGCCGCTGCCGTCGAAATGCTGCGTCGACATGGAGTAAGCCGCATCAATTTCGACCTCATCTTGGGCCTCCCGCATCAGACGGTGCGGTCCTGCATCGAAACCGCGACGGCGGCGATCGCCATGCGCCCCAGCCGGCTTGCGGTGTTCGGCTACGCGCACATTCCGTCCCTTATAAAGAATCAGCGCCTGATCGACGAGGCAGCGCTGCCGGACAGCGCTGCTCGCGCCGAACATGCTGCGGCCGTAGCCGAGACGCTGGTTGCCGCAGGCTACCGAGAGATCGGGCTCGATCATTTCGCCTTGCCGGACGACGAACTCGCGCTGGCACAAAAAACCGGTCGCCTGCGGCGTAACTCGCTGGGCTATTCGGCCGACACCTGCAAAACCCTGATCGGGTTCGGCGCGTCGGCTATCGGCCGTGTCGGCGAGGGGTACGTCCAGAACGAGGTTACACGGGATTCCTACACCAGGCACATCGCAGCTGGGCATCTGGCGACGTCAAAGGGCTACCGCCTCACCGACGAAGACCGCGTGCGAGCCGCAATCATCGAGCGGCTGATGAGCGATCTCGAGGCCGATGTGCCGGCAATCTGCGCCGCCCATAGATCTGATCCGAGCCGCTTTCTCGATTCAGCTGAACGCTTGGCGATGCTGGCCGAGGACGGGATAGTGGACATCGAAAAGGGTTTCATCCGCGTGCGGCAGGAGCATCGCTTTGTGATTCGCGCTGTTGCTGCCGCATTCGATGTCTTTCTCGACCGGGTTGCCCCGTAAGCCCAGCCAGGCAGCGTGAGGGAGGCCAAAGGGATGACCGCTCGCCGCTAAACGGCAATGCTCCGGTAAATCACAACAAAGCCTTGGGCAACATGGCGACGCCGGTCCTGGTGGAGTGACCGAATTCGGCGTCAAGATCAGGACGAAAGCCTTGCTTCGCGACAAAACCGTCGCGCTCGGCATCCATCTGGATGCGCGACATCGGGAACGCCCACGCCTTTACCCGTCACATCGATGCCGGCGTCGTCTTGGTCAACTGTTTCGACCGCGCTGACATGGACCTCGAGGTGACTACAAGCAGACTGGGACCGGGCCGACAAATGCCTTGAAGCGCTGACACAATAGAGCGGAGCGCCTCTTCCCGCAAAAGGAATGCTACGTCAACAAGCATGCAATGTGACGCTGGGAGTAAGCGCGCCAGTGGCTGCGAGGAGCCAGTCAGGCGGCACCGAGCTCAAAGAATTTCGCATAAGGACCATGTGCGAAGTGTGCCCGCAACTCATCAAAATTCCATACCGTTTCGTGCAACGGGCGCGTTTCTTGGCGCTCAAGGACGCCGCTACCAGGGAGCTGAAGCGCTGGAACGCCAAGGAAATCCAAGACAGTTGCCACGCAAGCGCCGGGATCGCGAAGAAGCCACTCATACTCGATTCCGAGCATGTTAGTTAACCCGAAGGCGCTCACGACCCGAGCGTGGAAATCATCGGCAGCTTTGAAGTAGGCCTCACAGGCGGCGAGTGACAATGTCACGGGTGACGGTGGAGCGGTATTCTTGTCCGAACTGAACTTAAGCCACTGGCGAGTTTGTCTTGCCTGCACTAGCGATCTCAGCGATTCCAATGTGTTTCTGCGAATTAAAAGGATGACCTTGAGGCCCTCCCAACGGGCCAGTTGTCCAAAAAAGCCCGGACGCTCGTAAAACTGAGGTTCGTTGATCTTGCAGCCAACATGCGTCACCTTCTTGTCGCTTCTCGTCGGGTAGTGCAAGAAGGCCTGCTCCAGGAGTTCGCGATCGCTGCGTAGCAGGCGATCCTTATCGGGCCAATTCGTATCATATGTATTGAGCAACTCACCGTTGCTTAACACATTCGGATGCTCGTTTAGCAATTCTTCCAGGTAGTGCGTGCCACTCCTTGGCATCGCCAGGATTGCAAATGGCTCAGGAGAAGTGCGGAGATGGGTCATTGAGTGCGTTTCCGATTAACATTTGCGAAGGATCCAGCAAAGAATCCTGGCACCGCCGGCTCTTCAAACTGGGGGGTGGCTTTGCTCCGTAGCGCTCAGCACCTGCTCCGATTCCATCCGGACCTTCTATAACAGGTGACATCTTCGCTGGTGGTGTTGTGCGTCAGTTGCGCCGGCGCCTCGGCCTTCGATATCCGCTCGCGCCACTTCTTCCAATCCGAGCACGCTTACCTCCAGGCTGTAGCGATGCTGCACCCGTGTCTCCTTCTTTAAGTCGCAAGCAGTATCAACGCAGCAGACGTCGGCGAAGCAATGCAGACGACAAGAAGAATGCTACTACTGCGTAAATGCAAAGAGCGCCGATATGCACGCCGACATCAACAACCGGGCGACCGAGCATTGCCGGACGAATGAGGTCGATCGAATGTGCCAGCGGCAAGAAGCGTGTTACCTGCTGAAAGGCGCCAGGCAGTTGGTTGATTGGGAAGACAGCGCCGGACAGGAACAGCATGGGCGTGATCACGAGCGTCTGGTAAAACACGAAATAGTCGTAGCTCGGCGCAAGGGCGGTGACGACCATCGCCAAACTCGCAAAGGTTAGGCCAGTGAGGGCGATGACCGGCAGCGTATAGAGCACGGACGGCCAAGCCGCATAGCCCAGCATGGCGGCAATAATTGTAATTGCCGTACCGGCCAGGAAGGCCCTGGTGGCTGCCCACGCCAACTCACCGAGAATGATGTCGCCGAGGGTGAGCTGGGTGTACAAGATCGCTTCCCAAATGCGCCGGTCGCGCATGCGAGCGAAAGCCGCGTAAATTGTTTCGAAGGTCGAAGCGGTCATCGCGCTTGCCGCGATCATCCCGGCTGCCAGGAAAGCACTGTACGAGGTACCTTCAACGCGACCGACCATTATTCCGAGGCCAGAGCCTAGTCCGAAAAAGTAGATCATCGGATCGGCTAGGTTGCCGAGAATTGACGCAAATGCCACCTTCTTCCATGCCAGATAATTGCGGCGCCACACGGCAAGCCAATTCCACGCGTTGGCGGGTAGAGCCGCCGCAAAACCTTCGTCCATCATTCACTTCTCCATCTCGCGCCCGGTCAGCCGCAAGAAAACGTCCTCCAGATTAGGGGGACGCTGCAGAAGCCGCAGACCAGCGCGCTCGCGTAGCTGCACCCGCACCTGTTCCGGATCGGGCGCATAGCAATAGAGTGTTTCGCCGCTCATCTCGATGTGCTGAACGTAAGGCCTGATCAGCGAACTCAACTCCCGCGGATTGCCACCGAAGATCTCGATCACATGGCACCCGATATGCTTATCGATCAGGGCGTGAGGGCTGCCCTCGGCGATATTGCGTCCATGCTCGAGTACGCACAACCGATCGCAAAGCCGCTCAGCCTCCTCCATGAAGTGGGTCGTTAAAATAATCGTCTTGCCGCGCGCCAGCAGGATACGCAGGCGCTCCCAGATCAGGTGGCGCGCGTGCGGGTCCAAGCCGGTGGTCGGCTCATCCAATACGAGCAGCTGCGGGTCGTTGATCAACGCACGTGCCAGCGTTAGGCGCCGCTTCATACCGCCGGATAGCTCGGCCACACGTGCATTCGCCTTGCTCTCAAGGCGGGCAAACTCGAGGAGCGATGGGATCACCGCTTCAAGCTCGCGAGCGCTCTTGCCAAAATAGCGTCCGAAGACCAGCAGGTTCTCGCGCGCTGTAAACTCGAGATCAAGGTTGTCGAATTGAGGGACCACGCCGACGCGCATGCGGGCCCAGCGAGCGCGTGACGGCACAGGTTCACCAAGAACCGTGATCTTGCCCGCGTCTGGCGATATCATGCCGAGGACCATACGCGCGATCGTGCTTTTGCCCGCGCCATTCGGTCCCAGAAGGCCGAAGCACTCTCCCGGTGCAACGGTGAACGACAGCCCGTCGACAACGATTTTGTCGCCGTACGACTTCTTTACCCCGGTGAGTTCCATTGCAAATTTAGACATGCGCTTACGTCAGCCTTCGAAAAGCTATTCGGCCTGTGAGCTCCGCATGCTCGATGAGAAGCTCGGCTCGTCTGGGGTCAGAGCTTCTAGTCTTACTCGTCGCGGCAAATGCCGCCACACGTCGCCAGCCCCGCAGAGCATTGCGAAGGATCTTCCCTGTCAGTTGACCCAGTAATTGCGAGACGTGCTGTAGTCTTTGATACAGCAATCGTGATTTGCACGATGAATTGCCTGTTTCTCCTGTTTTGCACAGTGCCAATTTTGCGTGACAACCAATCACTATTGCTCAACGTACACAGCGCGTAGATTTTCACCGGAATTATCAGAAAGATTTGGATGAATGTGTGAAGAGCAAAGCCGAAAAATCGCAATTCACGTGCACGTAACGCTGCCACGCTGCAGCGAATCAATGTCATCGATGCGATCACCAGGACCGTCCACCACGGCATTTGGCCCGTGAGTGAGAGCTGCGCGATCCCTGTTAGTACTGAAACGGCGAGCAATAGCGGACCTAGATTCTGTCCGACCACGTCTAACGTGAGGTAGCCATTGAGGCTGGGCAGGAGGGGCAGCCCTAGCAGCGTGTCTCGAAAAGTGCTCCGCGCCCAGCGGAGTTGTTGGCGCAAATACGGCACCAGCCTGTCCGGAACGACTGTTGCGGCGATGGCGTCCGAAACGTATTCGGTTTGAAAGCCTGCTTTCAACATGAGGATCGTTAGATGACGATCCTCACCGAAGTCGCTCGGCTTCCCTCGAAACAGTTGCGTCTCGTACTGATCCAACAGGGAAACGAGCGCGGAGCGGCGGTACATAGCACATGGGCCGCAGCAACACATAACCGCACCGAAGCGAGCCTGTGCGGCGCGTTCCGTGTTGCAAGCCAGCCAATACTCCATATCGATCAATCGGGTCAACCAAGTGTCCATCCGGTTGCTGGCCGTCAACTGCCCCATGGCCGCCCCGATCACTGGATTTCGCATCTTTCGTGCAAGCTTGGTGATGACGTCGGATGCGATTGTCGTGTCCGAGTCGATGTTGAGCACCAAGTCTCCTGATGAGCGGCGTATCGCCGCAATCTGGGCCTTGCGCTTTCCGACATTTTTGGGAAGAAGAATGAAGTTGAATCTCGGGTCGCGCGCATAGGTATCGTGTACAGGTACGACGGCGTCGCAATTTGTAGAACCATCATCAACCACATAAACTTGCAGTTTTCCGGCGTATTGTTGGCTTGCGATGGAAGCTAGGCATGCCGAGAGCGTGCGCGGGTCCTCGTTGTAGCAGGGTACGATGACATCTACGCTCGGCCAAGGGTCGGGGCCGACCAGTTCGTCCGATGCTGACGAACCGTTTGTCCGCAGGGCATAAACCGCCTGCAAGCCTTCATATGCGGCCGAGAACAGCGCATAAAAAGACACGACGAAGGTACTGACTGGAGCTAGCAGGTCCATAGGATCTCATTGATCAGTGATGTTGTGGAAGGGAGCGAATTTCATATCCGCGGTCGTGTAACGCCGGAATCAAACGGGACAGCGCCGTTGTGGTCTGGTCACGCAGATAGGCGTAAGCGCCAAGAGTCAGCTCGTCGGGAGGGCACCCGTCGTGCAAGAGCACTATTGCGCCAGGACGGACTGAGGTGAGCACTGCATCGACGATTGCATCGACGCCGGGGCGAGACCAGTCTCGTGGGTCAACCGACCAATGAAGGGGGGTCAGCCCAGCGATCTCCGAGGCAGTGATCACCTCTTGGCTCCAGGCCCCGTATGGCGCGCGAAAGTAGCGCACCGAGGCCTGCGGGCACGCCATCATGATGGCCAGGTTCGCGTCAAATATCTCACGTTGTACTTCCTCGAATCCGCATCGGGACAGATCCGTATGGGTCATCGTGTGATTGCCTACCTCATGCCCCTCTGCGATCATTCGTTGGATCAGTTCCGGCTGCTCTGCGGCGTAGGCACCGATGACGAAGAAAGTCGCCGGCACCCGATGTTGCGCCAGCACGTCGAGGATCTGCGGTGTGAAAAGTAGGTTAGCACCGTCATCAAACGTCAAATAAACGCTGCGATCGCTAACGCGGTCGGCGAACTCAAACGGCACTTCGGACAGATAGTTGGGGTTCATAGCTCTGGCCCGTTCCTGTCAATTATTGCACCCGTCGGCCAATCGCTCATCGGCCGCGTAACCGGTAAGACCACAACGAGCACGTCCTCAAGGCGCGTCGGCGGGAGGTCGGGATATACCTCTGCTTGGGTCGACCGTACGCGAACGCCCGACACAATGGTCGCCAAGTCGTCTCTGAAGAATCTTACAATATGGTTTCGCAGCGCGTGCCGAACCGTGCCGAAAGCGAATGGAACGCCAAGCTCCTGCAGCACTGGATAGACGACTCGGAACGAAAGGCTGATTCCGAGTCCTTCAAGATCCGGACGCACCCCGTACAATCCGAGTTCGCCCACCAGTTGATCGACTTCGCCAACCTTAATGAAGCGGCGTAGTAAGCCCATATGAGCCGCTACACCGCCCGAGTCATAGCCGATTGCACGCAACTCGGGTCTTGCTCCGGCCCAACTCCGATTGCCTGCAAATGGCTTCGCATTGAAGGCCCCAGTCGGTCCATAAGTCTTTCGGAAGAAGTCGGCGAGTTCGATGTGGTCGGCCAGTTGCAACTCATTTTCCCAGCACAACCTCCATCGTAGCTGTGAGCGCATGGAAGCCTCATCTTGGTTACGGTTTCTCGAGCTAAGCGCCCACGCAATTAGCTTGTCGCGCCGAGCCGCCGCGACGTAGCTTGCGCAGATCACCGACAAATCTGGTCGCAATGGACATGCGACGCGCTTGATGTTCCGCCCACATCAGAAGGTTTAGGGCTTCCATCCTTGGATACCCTATGCAAGGTTCTGCAAAATCGGTACAATCGTTTGTTTAGATGAAGCGCATACACGCTTTGGATGGCTTAAGACATGCGTTTCAAGGGTCTTGATCTGAATCTGCTCGTGGTGCTTGACGCGCTGCTGACCGAACGCAAGCTCACGGAGGCGGCACGCCGCATCAACCTAAGTCAGCCGGCGATGAGTGCGGCCGTCGCCCGGCTGCGCGATTATTTCCATGATGACCTATTTATCCTGAGCGGCCGCGTACGTATTTTGACACCGCGTGCGCAAGCGCTCGCCCCCGCAGTCCGTGACGCACTCCTGCAAATCCAGCGCTCGATTATTTCCCAGGACCCGTTTATCCCAGCTCAATCCGATCGGCGCTTCAGGATCATTCTTTCCGATTTCATCACACTAGTATTTTTTGGGAAGGTCGTGGAGCGTGTTGCCCGGGAAGCACCCTCCGTCAGCTTCGAATTGCTGCATGTCGACGACGAGCCGGATGAGCTTCTCCGGCGCAGTGACATCGATTTTGTAATTCTTCCGGATTTGTACACGTCGAGCGCGCATTCAAGAGTGGCGTTGTTCGACGAGAGGCTCGTGTGCGTGGGCTGCCCTACGAACAAACAGCTACCACGGCAGGTTACACTCGAGAGATATTTGTCGATGAGGCACGTTGCGGTCAGGTTCGGGCGCGCGCTGAGGCCCTCTATCGACGAATGGTTTTTCCTTGAGCATGGTCTTAAGAGACGTGTCGAGGTCGCCGTGCAGGGCTTCAGCATGATTCCGCCCATGGTGTCAGGCACAGATCGTGTAGCGACCATGCCGTTACGGCTGGTTAAGCATTTCGAAAAAACGTTCCCCCTGAAGATCATTGAACTCCCGCTGCCGCTTCCCACATTCACCGAGACCGTCCAATGGCCCGCCTTTCACAACAGTGATCCGGCAAGCATCTGGATGCGGGAGATGATGGTGCAGCAGGCGTCCCGGATGGCTACTCCAACGTGAGATCACGGGAGGTCGCAGAGTTCCTGGGTCTACTGAGCGTCTCCCACCGACTCCCGGGTCATAGCCCATGTCGGATGAAACCGATGCTAGCGGCAAGTGCGCCCGCGAGGTCGTCTAGCGCCGAGTTTCCTCAGGAAGCCAATCATCTCCACCACGGTCGTCTCTGCCGTGGCCTGTCAGGCGCCAGGCCAAGGCCTTCCTTTAACCAGAGCCACTCCAGCGAGACCCGGGCCTTCGTTCCGAGTGCGTACGCCCCTTTTTCGAGTCCTGGAGCGGATGCCGTTATGGCGCAAAATGGGCAACTGCCAAGAATATCGTATTTTATCTGGGGAGAGACTCCTCAGCGTTGCGCCGGCGGCTTGACGTGCCGGAACTGCATAAGCAGCAAGATTTTGAGACCGACAAGAGAAATGTATTGACCTGATAGAATTCTATCAGAGCGCCGAGTATCCTTTCACAAATGAAAGGATAGCTCGATTGACTATCCTCCCTCGATCCGGTCACTTCGTCAACGTGCGGTTGCGCCTGACAGAAGCCGAGATGGCGGCCCCGCCTTAAGAGGAAAACCAAGACATGCGTCAGGCAATGCCCCGCTTGGCGGGCAATCGGATGGTGGCGCCCCAACTTCATGTCAGGGCCATTTTCGCGCTTGTCCGAAACGTCGCAGCTGCACCCTGCAACGGGCATTGTTTTCAAAGCGCGAGATCGAGGACGACATGCATCACAACATCGGCAAACCCGAACAAAGGGCCAGGAAGACGCCGTCGTGCGACAAGGACGCGCAAGGGGCTAACGCAAAGCCCGAGAAGAACGACGTGATCCCTGGTGTGCAGCCGTACGAAAGCGCGTTTACCGGGATCTCCGAAATATCGAAAGTACTCGCCGCTCCCTCCCGACTCGAAGTGGCTTTGGCCAAAACTCTCAAGCTGCTGCGCTCGTTTGTGCGGATGCAACACGGCATCATCTCTTCGTTCAACGGTGACGGCGTACTGGACATTGCCGTAAGCACCGAGTGGGACGAGAGCAGCGATGAGCGCTACCGCAGGCGCCTGCCGCGCAAGGCAATCGATCAGATTATGACGACCGATACGCCGCTCGTCGCCGAGAACATAGCGCTGCATTTGGCCTTCAGTGCCGCCGATATTGAAATGCTCGGGGCCTCAGACACCGTAGCAGTGTCGTTCATCGGCGTTCCCATTCGCGTGGATGCGAACGTCGTGGGCACCCTGACCATCGACCGCGCCCTGGACAATGGGCCAAGGTATCCGCCCGATTGTGATGTCCAGCTGCTCACCGTTGTCGCCACCCTGGTGGGACAGACCATTAAGTTGCATCGTTTGTCCCCCGGCGACCGCGCGCGACCGATGGCGGAGGGGGAACGGTTGCAAAAGCAGCCTGCGCGGGAGCGTAAGAAGGTTTACGTCAAGGGGATGATTGGCGACAGTCCAGCGCTAAACGCGCTGCTTGAGAAGATAGCGGTGGTTGCCAAGGCAAAGAGCACGGTTCTGATACGAGGCGAATCCGGTACCGGGAAGGAATTGGTTGCCAGGGCCCTTCACGAGTTGTCGCCGCGCGCCAAGCGACCCTTCGTCAAACTTAATTGCGCGGCATTGCCTGAAACAGTCCTGGAATCCGAATTGTTCGGCCATGAAAAGGGTGCCTTCACCAGCGCGTTCAATTCGCGCAAGGGACGGTTTGAGCTCGCTGACAAGGGAACGTTGTTCCTCGACGAAATCGGCGAGATCTCGGGGTCGTTTCAGGCAAAGCTCCTGCGCGTTCTCCAGGAGGAGGAGTTTGAGCGCGTCGGCAGCAACCAGACCGTTAAGGTCGATGTTCGCGTGATTGCCGCCACGAACAAGAACCTGGAAGAGGCGGTTGCAAGGAACGAGTTCCGCCGCGACCTCTACTATCGCATCAACGTGGTTCACCTGCAGGTGCCGGCGTTACGGGAAAGGCGCAGTGATATTCCGCTCCTCGCGGCTGAGTTTCTCAAGAATTTTAGTGATGAGAACGGCCGTACGCTGACCTTCGATCCGAGTGCGATTGAGGTACTGAAGAACTGTGAATTTCCCGGCAACATCCGTGAGCTCCAAAATTGCGTGCACCGGGCAGCGGTCTTGGCGGCGGGCCCATCTATCTTCAGAAAGGACCTTGCCTGCTGCGACGGTCAGTGCTTTGCCGCGGCGCTGTGGAAGGCCTCGCTGCAAGCTGGGCCGATCGTCCCGGTGCCAGTGAAGTCGAGCACGCCGCCGGCCGACGCCACCGGTTCGGCCGCCCTTGGGGTCCCGCCTCCCATAGGCGAGCTTGCGCCGTTAGCGCCTGCCGGCCCAGCCTACTTAAATGGCGCGAGGGTGACTGATGCCGATCGTGTCATTGCGGCTATGGAAAAATGTGGCTGGGTCCAGGCAAAGGCGGCGCGCCTGCTTGGGCTGACGCCGCGCCAGATTGGGTACGTGCTGAGGAAATATGGCATCGAGATCAAGCGTCTGTGAAAGGACTTTTAAGCGAAATCGACAAATCAAGCGTTGGTGGTTTGGGGAAGCCCGAGCCGCTCCATCGCGTGCATTTGAAAAGGTCTGCATGCTGAACCAATTGAGGGGTGCGCGTCATGATCGAGGGCGCCGCCACGGCACACCCGCATCCTTCAGGTCCTGCATAATCCGAGATATGCCGGCGCCTTCGTCTACGGTCGAACGCGTGGACGGCCCCGGGCCGGGCGGTGGCGTTTCGCAGATCAAGGTGGATATGGCTCGGTTCGTCATCCCCGACATGCATCCAGGTTATATCGCCTGGGAGTGCTTTAGGGCCAACTAGGAGCGTCTCACCACCAATGCACAAGCCTATGGAATGCAGCGCCGCGCCGGACCGGTGCGCGAAGGCAGCGCCTTGCTCCAGGGCCGCGTTCTCTGCGGCCCTGTGCGGCGAGCGCATGGGAGTTCATTATAGCCAAGAGCACGGCAAACCCGTCCCGACCTATATCTGCCAGGAGACCGCCACCCGTCGTGGCGGCAAGGTATGCCAGTCCGTGCCCGGCAAAGTCGTCGACCCCGCGGTGGGTGCATTGCTTGTCGAGCTGATGACGCCGATGACCCTTGACGTCACCCTGGAGCGGACGCGTCATGACGCCGAGCTCGCCCGGCGCAGCTACATGAAGGTCGATCCCGCCAATCGCCTCGTTGCCGACACTATCGAGGCCGAGTGGAACGAGAAGCTGCGGCTCCACACCGACGTCGTCGAAGACTATGAACAACGCGCGCCCGAGCAAGCCGCTGCCCTCGATGCCGAGACGCAGCAACGCGTCCGCGATCTTGCCGAGCAGCTCCCGCGGATCTGGAGCGATCCCCGCATCGACATGAGTGAGCGCAAGCGCATCCCGCGTCTGCTGGTGGCCGACGTCACCCTGGTCAAGGCCGAGAGGATTATCGCAAACGTGCGACTATCCGGCGGGGCGACCCGCACCTTGACGCTGGACCGGCCCTTGCCGATCGCCCAGATCCGCAAGTTCAAGCCTGAGCTCGTCGCCGACGTAGACCGCTTGCTCGACCGTCATTGCGATCGCGAGATCGCCGATATCTTCAATGAACGCGGTCTGCGAAGCTGGGAAGGCAAGCCGTTCAACTCAAGAAGATCGCCTTCATCCGTGGGGCCTACAACCTGCCCGGCCGTCGCCAGCGCCTGCGGGATTGTGGTCTGCTCATCACCCAGGAAGTGGCCGAACACTTCGCGATCGCCGAGACCACGGTGCATCAATGGGGGCGCCAGGGCTCATCACCAAAGTCTGCAGCGACAATCTCAACCGTGGTCTGCGGGATACTCCTTCCGGCCTCACGATTATCAAAGGCCGCCCGGGTCCGAACGCCGTTCCCGCCCGCCGTGCCTTAATTACCGCTCCATCAACCGGACAGGACTCATTATGAAACATTCAACCCAGCGCTATTTGCAGATGACGCCGGATCTCCTCGAGGCGGCCAGCGAGCGCTTTGCACCGTACGCGATGGAGGCCAACCATGACGGATAAAAACCTCCTTGGTCCGTGGATTCGTCGGTTTCTACTGGAACATCTTGTCGCAGAGCGCAATCTTTCCCGCAACACCCAAGCCAGCTACCGCGACACGCTGGCTCTGTTGCTGCCGTTCGCTAGCAAACAGGAAGGCTGTGCCATCGATTGCATGACCGTCGAAGAGCTGACGCCGGAAGTCGCCCGTAAGTTCCTGGACCATCTGGAACGTGATCGCCGATGCAGCGATGCAACCCGCAACCAACGGCTTGTGACCATTCATTCACTGGCTCGCTTCATCGGCATGCGGTCGCCGGTCCACCTGGCCTGGTGTTCCGAGATAAGGGCAATCCCATTCAAGAAGACCGCAAAGGCCGCGATCGGATATCTCGAAGAGGCCGAGATGGATGCGCTTCTCGGTCAACCCGACAGGCGTACGACTCTGGGGGCGCGCGACCATGCTCTGCTGCTATTCCTGTACAACAGCGGTGCTCGCGCGGATGAGGTAGCAAAATTGACGGTCGGCAATCTTCAACTGGGCGCGTTTCCTTCAGTGCGTCTTCATGGCAAGGGGAACAAGATCCGGATCTGCCCATTGTGGCCAGCGACGGCAACATCGCTGGCCCGCCTGGTGATCGATCGGGATAAAAGCGATGCAGTCTTTCTTGGGCGGATGAAGGAGCCTCTGACGCGGTTCGGAATACACCGCGTCGTGACGCAATATGCTGCCATGGCAAGCAAAGCCGTTCCGACCCTGACCAAGAAGCGCGTCAGCCCCCATACGATTCGGCACACGACAGCCGTCCACCTCCTGCGTGTAGGTGTCGATATCAACACGATCCGCGTTTGGCTGGGCCATGTGTCGTTGGACACCACGCACATCTAAGCCGAGGTGGATCTGCAAATGAAGGCCAAGGCGTTGGCCAAGGTTGATATCAGCAGCCTGAAAAAGCCCCCACGTCAACGATTCCCTGCCGTCATTGATGGCATTCCTGAAAGCATTTGTAGTGCAATCGCCATCGCCGTTCTTCTTTATGTGGCGGCTTGGGCCGAGGAAATCACCGAGAGCCTTGGCTCACCCCTGCAGCCGCAACATAAATCTGGCCGCAACATAACGACTGCAGCCATAGCCGCCGGGATGGACGGCGCGATACGGCGAGCATTAGCGTGCCCCGGCTTCTTCAGTTCCAGCGCCAGCCCCGCCCATTCGGCTCCGGAAGCCGCCGCAGGCCCTGCTTGAGCCCGCCCTGGCGAACAGCCGGCGCTCAAGCGCGTCGTCGGTCAGCTCGCCCGGCAGCGGCCAGTTCAACCCCGCCGCAGCTGCACGCTTCAGATTATTATCCTGCACGGTGCTGCGCGCTGTGCCGAGCCTCTGGGCGATCTCTCGGGCGCTCGTTCCGTCACCCGCAAGCCGCAGCATCTGTCGTAAATGTCTCATGGTCAGCCTTCTCTTTGCCGGCATTACGCGTCTCTTGTTCCAAAGGACCGTCATGCCAAAGTTGCTGACCCAGGTGCTCCTTCTCAGGCTTCAAAGTGGCCGGATATTAATCGGAATGGTGGCCAGCTTCACGTCGGAACGGCGGCCGGCTTCAAGCTAGAATGCCCGGCCGGATATGTCGGAATCTGCACGTAAACCTTTCCGTCGTCGGTGCGCTCGATGATGCCCCAATCGATCAGCCCGGACAGATCGTCATGCACGCGCTTCAGGTGCTCGATCAGCTCCCACCGCTTGGGGCTGATCACCGTGAACAGCTGCGAGGGCGAACTGAATGTGAAGGTTCCGAAGGGATACCCGTTCGCATGGCCTTCTTTGCGCGCTCGATGGACTCTACCAGAACGGCATCGGCATCGCTGCGGACCTGGATACGCGCTGTTTTCATGACTGCTATCGCCTCAAAGAAGCCGCTGAAGCCTTTGCCCGGGAAACAAAGTCAAACTAACAAATCCACATCTGTCCTGCCTTGCGGGTGGAGGAGTTTGACTGACCTTAACCGGGGGAATATTGAAGTGACCCGCAGGGACACATCGCGCATGGTCCAGCTTCGGGATGGACTGCTGTCGAGACTGATCAGCCCGGAGACGCCATCGCGAATCTGCGAGATAGATGCGACGCAGCCTGGCCGCCGAGCCCGATCATGTAGCGCGGCCGCCGACACTATCGCCGACGAGCACGCCAGGTCCAACGATCTCGTCGGCCTCAACCAGATGGAACGGTTGAGGCCGACAGCGGCCGACTTTACATCAGGTCCGGGACCCCCCTAGTGCGGTGGTATCGAGTTTTTCTTCGGGAATGTCGTCGAAGGATGCGTAGTTAAGATTGTAGAGTTTGGAATAGAACCCACCCATGGCCATCAGTTGGTCGTGGTTGCCGGTCTCAATGACCTGGCCATTCTGAAGTACAATGATGCGGTCGGCACCACGGATTGTTGCAAGGCGGTGGGCGATGACGAGGCCAGTGCGGTCTTCAAGAAGTTTTCTCAGAGCCTTCTGGATCAGGATTTCCGTGTAGCTGTCGATGTTGGCGGTGGCCTCATCAAGAACCAGGATCTTGGCGTCGGCAACGAGAGCGCGGGCGAAACTGATGAGCTGGCGCTGGCCGAGAGAAAGGTTGCCACCGCGTTCTCCGATTTCGGCTTCATAGCCGTTGGCAAGGCTCATGATGAAGTCGTGGGCGCAGACCGCCTTGGCGGCCTCGATGACCTTGTCGCGCGTGGCGTCGGTCTTATGGTAACGAATGTTATCGAAGACCGTCCCCGTGAATAAGAACGGCTCCTGCAGCACCATGGCGATTTGGCCGCCGAGCGATTCTTGGGTGAGATCGCGCACATCATGTCCGCCGACCAGCACCTGGCCCTGCTGAACATCATAGAGGCGGCGGACGAGGGCCATCGCACTCGATTTGCCAGAACCGGTTGGCCCGACCAAGGCGACCGTCTCGCCGGGATCGACCCGGAAGGAGACATTTTTCAGCACCGGATGGTTGGGTTCGTAGCCGAAGGTGACGTTCCTGAATTCGACCGAGCCGCCCATTTCCGGCGAAAGCACCCTGGCACCCGGTTTGTCCTGTACCTCGATCTTGACGTCGAGCACATCGGTCAGGCGCTTGCCGGAGGCCATGGCACGCTGCATGACCGAATATTGCAGGGTAAGTGAGCGAATTGGGTCAAAAAAGCGCTGGATGTAGAACAGGTAGGCGACCAATACGCCCACATCGATTCTACCATTCATGACCATGGAGCCGCCGACCGCGATCATGACGGCCATGGCCAGGCCGGTGAGGCCATCGACGATCGGGACCATGACCTGTGCACACCTGGCAGCGATCAGGTGAGCCCTGAGGTTGGCATGTGACTTATCGTCATAGAGCATGAAATTTACCTGCTGACGGTGCATGGACTGTATGGTACGCACGCCGTGAATGGCTTCGGCTAGCGCGCCATTGACGACCGAATTGGTCTCATGTGCGGCCATGAAGGCATGGCGGGCACGCGGCAACCAGACGATGCGGATGATCAACAAGGCCGGCAGGACAGAGAGCGTCAGGAGGCCGAGGCGGAAGTCGAGGTACAACATCACGAAAACAATGCCGAAGAGAAGCGCAAAATCGGCTACGGAATAGATTGAGGTTTCGAGGAATTCGTGGATGGCGTAGACGTCGCCTTGAAGGCGGGACATCAGGCGTCCGACCTCGGTCTTGTCCATGAAGGAGAGCGAAACCTTCTGCAGATGACCAAACATGGCGCGGCGGATATCGAAGAGGACGTTCTCGGTCATTTTCCCCACCGCGGTTTCCTGTGTGTAGGCGGCGCCGAAATTAACCACAATGGTGAGGCCGAACGCCTCGGCGGCCGCAAGCAGGGCGGAGCGATCAGCGCCAGCCGAAGTCATGGCGTGGTCGATCGCGTAACGGATGATAAGCGGCATGAGAAGCTGCGTACCGGTGAAGATCATCAATGCGGCGACGGAGATGATTACCATAGCGCGGTAGGGGCGGACGAAGGCCCAGATGCGCCGAACGATGTTGTTGTCGAAAGCCCGGCCGAACATCTCCTCCTCGATGCGATGGGAGCCGACGACCGCGCGCGGGGGGCGCCTGCCGTCATTGGTTTCGGTTTCGGGTTCGCTGACATGCCCCTTGGCCATCAGGTCACGCCTCCATTCGCGATCGCGATGTCATCACTGGCGCGCAACTGGAAATCGTGCAAGGCGCTATAGCGTCCTCGCTTGACCAAGAGCTCTTGATGGGTACCGCGCTCGACGATCTCGCCGTTGTCGACAAAAAGGATCTGGTCGGCGTGCGTGAGCAAACTCAGCCGGTGGGCGATGATGATCGTAACCCTATCCTTGGCGAAACGTCGTATCGCCGCGCGGATGCGCTGCTCGGTGGCCCCATCGATCGCGGCCGTTGAGTCGTCGAAAACGACGATTGATGGGCGCAGCATCATCGTGCGAGCTATCGTGAGACGCTGGCGCTGGCCGCCCGAGAGAGAGGCGCCGCGTTCGCCGACGACCGTCTCGTAGCCTGATGGCAGGCTAAGGATGTAGCTGTGCAGCTGGGCGGATTCGCTGGCGCGCTCGATCCGCTGTTCCCTCGCCCAGGGATCGCCGTAAGCGATGTTGTTCTCGATCGTCGTGGTGAAAAGGAATGCATCCTGCTGTGCGACGGCGACCATCTTGCGAAGCGTCGCGAGGGTGACCCCGCGGATGTCATGCCCGTCAAGCGTGATGGCGCCCCCGCTCACGTCGTAAAAGCGGGCAATCAGATGAGCCATTGTCGATTTGCCGGAACCCGGCGGACCGACGATCGCGATCGTCTCGCCCCTGCGGGCTTCAAAGCTGATATTCTTCAAAATGGCGCGGTTTTCGGTACCGGGATATGCAAACGAGACATTGTCGAACCGCAGAATGCCTTCACTGATCTCGAGCGGTCTGGCGCCGGGAGCATCCCTGATCGTGATATCCTGGTCGAGGAGAGCGAAGAGACGCGAACCGCAAGTCGAAGCGCGGGCGAAGGCATTGACCATCAGACCGATCTGGCGGACGGGCATTTGCAGGATCGTCATGAAGGTCAGGAACGTCGCCAGCGTCCCGACCGTGATATCGCCGGCGATGAGCTTGTTGCAACCGATCCAGAGCACCAACCCCATGGCGAAAAAAAAGGAGAGGGTCATTGCCGATGTGTTGGGCACGGAGACGTCAACCTGGTGGTGTGCGCGGTCGAGCGCGTTCTTCGAGGCGCGGTCGAACTTCAGCATCTCATAAGCCTGTGCCGAAAAGGCGCGGACGACCCGGATGCCTGCGAGATTTTCCTCCATCACGCGGCTCAGGACCGAAAGCCGCTCCTGCAGGTCTAGCCAGGTGGCGCGCAGCCTAAGGTGTGTGACCGACGAGCGCCAGGCGACGAAAGGTACGAAGCTCAGCGCGACCAGGCCGAGCACCGGGTCGGTTGAGATCATAGTGTAGGCGCCGATCCCGATCAGCATGCTGAGCAAGAGCACGCGAACCAGTGCGTTGGAAAAATACGTCCGCACGCCGTCAAGATCGAGAATGCCGAGCATGATCAGATCACCTGAATGCACGCGATCGTGATAGGAAAAGCTGAGACGCTGGATCTTGTCGTAACAAGCGAGCCGCAGTTCGTACGCGACTTGATGCCCGACGGCTTCGGCAAAATAGTTCTGCGCCATCGTGAAGAGGCCGCGTAGCGCGCTGACACCGAGCAGCAGCAGAGCCGGGGTCCAGAGCGCTTGTTCTGCCGTGGTCCCCGTGACACCGTCCCCGATCGCTATCTGGGTCTGGTCGACAGCCCGCCCGAGAAGCTGGGGAATGAGCAACTGGAGGATTACTGCTCCGATCGTGGAACCGAAAGCGAAGGTGACCTGCCGAGGGTGCCGCAAGTTCATACGCGTAATGCGCAGCAGCGTATTCAAGCCTCGCCCCCGGCGGGTCGCCTCCGCATGGGTGGCCGAATTCAGAGCGTTCGTTGCTGTGCCAATGGCATTGCTCACGGGTGTGTTCCCGACTGAATTTTGCCCCCTTGACGGCAAGCCGGACGGCTTTCCATATCAAAGGCGTCCGCGAAGTTGATCCTGGCCATCTGCTGCAGTGCGCGCTCCGACAAGCCGAGCCACCGCTTCGCTTGCTGACATATCGATCACCGTGATTCCGCTTGCCGCCAGAAAACGGGCTTCGTTTCTGGTCAGCGTTTGCGCATCCATTACCGTGCAATGTGGGCCTATGGAGCGCTTCAAGATCTGCCTGGCATAGGTGCGCAGCATCTGATCATTGAAGCGGCAGCCGAAAAAGAAAAGACCCCGATCGTTGCGCCGTTCCTTCACCGCGTCTGGGATCGGGGTCTGAATATCGATTTCGGTAAGGACTTCGACATAGTCGGAATCCGCCACTAGGAAATTTGCCGCCGGCCTAATGCTGCCGTGAGGTGTATAGAGGACCGTCTTTGCCACCGATCCGGATTCGAGTTCGTTGCCGGACAAATCATACGTTTTCGTCCAAATGTCACCGAATTCGTTCGCCCGAGTTACGCCTTGTATCTCGACGACGTCCGTTCGGCCGGCATCTGCGAGGGCCGCCCGCATGGCGCCGTCGTACCAGCTGTCGATGATGAGGGAGAGCGGCAGCGTTGCGAGCCAGGCGTGGAGGACAGTCGGCGCCGCCGGCGCTGCGAAGATCTCGGCCATCCATGTTTGAAGTGTGCGGCGGTGCCGGCGCTGTTCAATAAACTGCGCGACCGACCACATATTGGTGCGGATCTTGGAAGGTGCTGGCATCCTCGTGTTGAGCGCCGCGGCGACGGCTTCCGAGGTAAACGGTACAGTCGGCTCCGCGGAGCTCAGCCGGAGAAGGCCCGGACCGAGATACGGGATCACCTGATCGGCGGCTAGCGCTTGCTTCGCAAGCTCAAGCAGCTTTTCGGCAAAGCTGTCCCGGACAATGACGAGGTGCCTCGAGGGTGGGATCGTGTTCATGCTCGCTTCCTCTGGTCGCGCTCTCTATCAATCCGCGGCATTAGTCCTCGTCGGAGATCTTCCTTGCCTCGACGGTGATCGGCAAAGGCGTATCGCGTGGAAGGTCGGGTAAAACGAATCGCCAGCCGTTTTTGAGCGTCACGGCCCCGCCCCACAACGCTTCCTTCTCGAGTTTGACGATCGGCTCTTCGAGATCCTTCTTGGGGATATACGCCGACAAGCCAGCGCCGGTCCTGCGGATCATTACTTTCATCTGGCCGTTCCTTCATTCACAGTGCTGTCGGTCCTGCTCGGAGCCTCGACCTTGTCGAGGCTCATCAGTTCACGCGCTCGCATGCCGACCACCGTGCCACGATCGATCCACTCGACCGCGTAGATGAAGAACTGCTGGAGAAAGGTGCCAACATCGCGCACATAGCCCTCGTCGCCCTTCCGCACGAGGTTTTCGCCGATCTGCCTGCCAGGAAAGGTGCCGTCATTCTTTATGTGGCGCGTGGCACGGACCCGCTCACCCGGCTCAAATCGTGGAGGTTGGTGGATTTCGACCTCCTGTTCGCGTCCGAGCCCCATGGCCGTTCCTTCCTTCTTGAGGTGTCAGTTTGTTGATAAAGGCGTTTCAGGCCACCGGATATCAAGCAGGAACGCAGGTCTTCGGCATAGGGCACACCGAGGCGCATTGCTGCGTATCGAAGGCCCCCTCGCATTCGGTGCACTTGTCCCGCTCGATCACGTAGCTCTCGCCCTTGAATTCGATCGCGCCTGAGGGACATTCGAACTCGCAAGCGCCGCATTGAGTGCATTGGGATGCGATGATCTTAAAACTCATTGTAACTCCTGGTTCGGTTGGGAATGAGACGGCTCAGGCCGTCGCCGCCAGCGGTTGGACGCTAAGCTCGGCGGCGTAAAGCGCGCTGATTGCCGTCTCGATGTAGTCATGCCCGTAAGCGTCGCTCGCTCGGATTCCAGCTTCCGCGAGTTGATCCTTTGGACAATCTCCGATCTTGGCGCACAGCACGATGTCTATGCCCCCCAGAGCAGCGATGATTGCTGCGAGGGTGCCTTTTTCGCCCCAGCCGCCGAGGCAATACTGCTCGACCTTGCGATGCCCGACGAAGGTGATCCCGCGCGGCGAGGCTTCATAAATCTGGAATTCCTTCGCATGGCCGAAATGATCGTTGACACGGCCGCCGCCCTTGGTCGCAACTGCCACAAGAAGGGACTTGCCGGAACCTGCTGCCTTGAGCATTCCGATCGCCTTGCTTCTGGCCGCCATGTGATCGCGGCGCTCGTGCGCGACCACCTCGCGATAGGCCTCGCGCTTGCTGGCGTCGTAGGTGACCTCGGTGGGAATTCGGTCGAGTGTGAATTCCTGGCCATCATCCTCGCCGATCAGGCCGACGGCATCGGCCCGGCATTGCCGGCAATGGCGCATCAACTTGGCGCCGCCTTCGAGACGATCCTGGAGGGCCTTGAGCTCCGTTGCATTGGGGCCGCGTTGCCCGGTCAGGCCGTAATGCGTACCGTGCGCGGGGTCGGAAATCAGGGGCATGACATTGTGCAGGAACGCCCCGCGCTCCTTGACCCATTTATTTACCTCGATCAGATGCTCGTCGTTGACGGCGGGGATCACCACCGAGTTGATCTTGGTCAGGATGCCGCGCGCGCTCAGCATTTCCAGACCCAGCATCTGCCGCTCGTGCAGGATCCGGGCGGCTTCGATGCCGGTGTATCGGCGGTGGCCGTGAAAGATCCAAGGATAGATCTTTGCACCGACTTCCGGATCGACCATGTTGATGGTGATCGTCACGTGATCGACATTCATGTCGGCAAGCTCGGCGACGCGATCCGGTAGCGCGAGTCCATTGGTCGATATGCACAGCTTGACGTCGGGGATCTCTCTGGCGACTCGCTCGAACGTTGCCTTTGTCTTCTTCCAGTCGTAACAGGCGTCGCCCGGTCCGGCGATGCCGAGTACCGAAAGCTGCGGCACTTCGTTGGCAACCGCGATCACCTTGCGTAGCGCCTGGTCGGGAGTGAGCTTTTCCGAGACGACTCCGGGCCGGCTTTCGTTGGCGCAGTCATATTTGCGATTGCAATAGTTGCACTGGACATTGCAAGCCGGCGCGACCGCAACGTGCATGCGCGCAAAATAATGGTGGGCTTCTTCTGAAAAGCAGGGATGATCCTTGATTCTCTCCCAGACAACCGGATCCAAGTCGTCTGGCTTCTCCGACGAGCCGCAGGATGGCGATGTGCAGCCAGCCGATTTCGCCGTCGCCAGCAATTGGTCGAAAGTCGTCGTGCTGGTCAGGGCCTCAAGCGAAACGATCGGTGCGGGCATCGAACGGCTCCGTTGCTGGTGGACGTCGCAGCTGGAAGCGCAAGAGCCATGCCAGCTCAAAGAGCGGTTTTAATTCACGAATTGGCTTTCCGTGTCGAATTCTGTCGTTTTGTTCGGACAGCGTTTTGTCGGCATTCCGACAGGCGGACAAGCGGATCGGGGCCGCGAAGGCAAGCGTGTCTGAGCCACAGTTCAGCAGCGCTGATGCAGCCCGCCATTGCAGGTCATCTGATCTCTGGAATTTCTTCACCTTGATGCCATACCGGCGCAGAGCGTAGCCGATTTGCCGCGGCGTGAGGTCGAGGATACGGGCGGCCTTTGCCTGAACCCAGCCCACCTTCTCCATAGTGTCGATCAGCCGGTCGCGCTCTGTCAGACGCAGGGCTGTCGCTGGGCAAGCAGGGACGATACCTTGTCGTGTGGAGTGCCGATGCGGCTGGCCAGCAGCCCTGATCCAGCCGGCAAAATGTTGCTGCGTGACAGCCCGTCGATTGCATTGGCGCCATGCGAACTCTCGGCTGCTTTCCACAGGAGCGAAGAAAGGCATTGACTATTCGTGCAGGCGAAGTCCGACGAAGTGATTGTCCATGACCGAGCAAGTGTAGCCGTCCATTGCACGCAGTTTTCCAGCTCGCGCACAGCAGTGTCCAGGACAACCACTGCTGCGTGGCGCATTTGCAGAAAGGACGGGAGGACCTTCACAACGTTGGCGAGCGTAATCTCCAGCGGAGCTGGCGCAGTCAGAACCTTCGATATCTCATAAATTCCCTGAGTGAGAGATCGGCTTTGTGCATGGTTTTGAGGGCCGGTTCCGGCCCGATGTCCGGAGGACCTCCTTCATCGAACCGATCCCGCAGCATATGGGCCATCGAAACACCTCAGCGGTTATCCAGGATACTCCTCCCAAGCGCGCCTTGGTCGTTTGAACTCCAGTATTCATTTGAACAGTGCGGGCGCCGCCGATCATCCGAACTTGAAGAGGACACCGAAGCCGCCGCGCGGATAGTTCCACTCGATCTCACCGCTGGCCTCGCACAAAATCCGGCAGGTGCCGCACTCCATGCAGCCATCGGGGGTGATCTCCACTTGGCCTGCGTCGTTCAACTCATAGCATTTGGCCGGGCACACGCGGGTCAGGGCGAGAAGGTTCGGGCTCGGCTTCTCGTGCGGTCGCACTTTGATATGCGGGCGGCCAGGATCGACCAAGTAGCGGTTGTGGTAAAGCTTGTCCTCGACGCGTAACTTGGTCACTGCCATCGTCATCTCTCCCTCAGCGCCACGCGCATGCTAGGCGGACCGCGTCGCTGACCAGCCCCCAGCGCGAACGAGCCTTGACGAAGGCGGCCGTGGTCGCTTTTTCCTTGTCGATCTTAGGGGTGCCGTCGACGCGCAGGAAGTTCTGCGCGGCCTTGGACAGCAATTGCGGATATGTGGTGAAGAAATTGCACGAATTGGTATGAAGCAAGGCTGGCATGTCCTTGTATTTGCGCAGATCTTTGACCACGAATGAATTGTCAAGCATGATCTTGTAAAGAGATAGGTTCCGTTTAGTCATTGGATGACTGCGCCTCTTGAGCTGAACGATTGCCTCAGCCGCGATACGGCCGGAGGTCATGGCGAGGTTCGAACCCTCGCGATGGATGGCGTTGTTCAACTGCGCGGCATCGCCGACCACCACCCAGCCGTCGCCAAAGAGCTGCGGAATCGCCTTGTAGCCACCTTCGGGAATGAGATGCGCGGCATATTCTTTGACCTCGGAGCCGGCGATCAGCGGCCGGATCGAAGGATGGTTTTTGAAGGCGTCAAGGAGAGCGTAAGGGCTCTCCATCGCTGCGGCGAAATCGGAAACGAGGCAGCCGACGCCCAATGAGATTGACTCCTTGTTGGTATAGAGGAAGCCGAGCCCGGCCATGCCGTGGGAGATCGTGCCCACCGCCTCGATCACACAGCCTTCATCGCCGTTGAGGCCGAACCGCTGCTCGATGACCTCTTCGGGCAGGAAATGCATCTCCTTGACGGCGAGCGCCACGGTTTCTGGTTTGGGCATCGATCGCAGGCCGGCCCGGGTGCCAAGCAGCCCGCACACACCTTCTGCGAGAACGACCACGTCCGCGCCTATTATTCCGCCGCTCCGATCTGTGCGGACGCCGATCACCCTATCCCTGCCATCTCGGACGAGCTCCGTCACGGTCGTCTCACAAAGAACCGTCGCGCCAGCCTCGCGCACCTTGCGCGAAAACCATTTATCGAACTGTGCGCGGATGATCGTATAGCGGTTCGGCTTCGCCTCATTGAAGTGGTCCGACCGGTGGTGAATCCCGGTGTGGGAGGTGTCGTCCATCACCCAAAGCCGCTGTTCGACCAGATGCCGCTCGAGAGGCGCATCGTCCCGGAAGTCCGGGATGATCTTCTCCAGCATGTTCGCGTACATGATGGCACCCTGGACATTCTTGGAACCCGGATATTCGCCGCGCTCCAACTGCAGCACCTTCAGGCCGTGGCTTGCCATGGTGTAAGCAGCCGCGTTACCGGACATGCCGGCCCCGATGACAATGGCGTCGAATTCTTCCTCGATCATGTCCATCTTCCTTAACTCGCTAGCTTGTCGCGACTATGCGGCGACAGCCGCCGGGTGAAGGCTTCCGTCAGTGCGGGCAGGAAGCGGATCGCATCAGTGACGATTCCAAGGTGGGCAAAATCGAAAATCGGCGCGTTCGGATCGGTGTTGATGGCGACAATGAGATCGGCGCCCTCGACGCCAACGCGATGCTGGATGGCGCCGGAAATCCCGGCCGCGATGTAAAGCTTCGGCCGGATGGTCTTGCCGGTTTGGCCGATCTGCCGATCAGCCGGCATCCAGCCCTTCTGGACCAGCGGGCGCGAACAGCCATGTTCGGCGCCGATCGCGCGCGCGAGATTCTTCACAAGCTGCAGATTCTCCGCGCCGCCGAGACCAAGGCCTCCCGCAACCACGACATCGGCATAGGCGAGATTTGCCTTTGCCGACTGGCTATCCGGCAGGAACCCGAGGACCTTGGTGACGATCTCATCCTCGGCTAACCACAGCTTGTGCTCGATGACACGACCTACCGGCCTTTCGGCGCGCTGCGGCATGGGCATGACCCTGGGACGCACTGTCGCCATCTGCGGCCGGCAATTGAGCGTATAGATCGTGCATAGCAAGGAACCGCCGAAAGTCGGACGGGTCGCGGCGAGCGATCCGTCTGTATCCACGTCCAGTTCGGTGCAGTCGGCCGTGAGCCCCGTATGTAAAGTCGTCGCCACGGAGCCGGCAAGATCCCTGCCGAGCGTGGTCGCGCCCAGCAGAAGGATCTCCGGTTTGTGGGTATCGACCAGATCCGTCATCGCCTTGGCGAAAGGCTCGTTCCGATAGTCGGCCAGCAACGGTGCCTCGACGAGGTAGACCATGTCGGCTCCATAAGCGAAGGCCTCGGCAACGGCGTTGCGGGTGGCTTCTTCAGGCGGTCCGAGCACGACGCCCGCAAGCTGGACGCCAAGCTTGTCTGCTAGCTTGCGGCCTTCGCCGAGCAGTTCCACGGATACGGGATGAACCTGGCCGCGTTCGAGCTCAATGAAAACCCAGACATGCCGATGGTCCTTGAAACGGTCAGGCAGTTCCTTCTTTATGCCGGCACGGCCGGCGGCAGGGCGAGGGGTTTCTCGGTTCGGGGTCGACATCGTCTGCTCCTTGCCCTCACGCGTCGTTGTTGAAGGCGAGTTCGTGTGCCAATTCCGGCTGCCGGGTGAAGAGTGCGGCGACGAGTTCGTCAGCGAGATCGCGCGGCGTCTTCTCCGCGGTTTCGATACGCTCCGCCTTTTCCGCCCGTGGGGTCGGGGCGAAAACACGCTTGACGACCGTCGGCGAGCCGCGCAGGCCGCATCTGGTGAGGTCCTCAATGCCGGCCTCGGCCGCACTCCACTTCACGACTTGGCTGCGCGCTGCGCACAGGGCGTCCTGAAGCGAACCCCGGCGGATCTCGTTGGTGCCTTCCAGCATGGCGACAAGGCAAGGAAGTCTGCTCTTAAGCAACTGCATGCCGCCTTCGCAGCGGCGCTCGACATTGATCTCGCGCGCAGCGAGATCAATGGAGGCGATCTTCGCGACATAGGTGAGTTGCAAGAGACCGAGGCGCTTGGCGATGCCGGGTCCGACCTGGGCGGTGTCACCATCGATCGTCTGCTTGCCGGTGAAGACGATGTCTGGCGTGCCGAACGTCTCGCCAACCTTGGCGATTGCTTGGGAAAGAGCGAAGGAGGTCGCCAACGTGTCGGAGCCGGCAAAATAGCGGTCGGTCAAGAGCACCGCGCGGTCGGCCCCATAACTGAGCGCCTTGCGCAGCGCGTTCTCTGCCATTGGCGGACCCATACTGAGCACTGTGACCTCGCCGCCATAAGCGTCGCGTAGCCTGAGCGCTTCTTCGAGGGCGAACAGGTCGTATGGGTTGATGATGGTCGGCACACCCTGACGCATGATCGTATTCGTCACCGGATGGACGCGTATCTGTGCCGAGTCCGGCACCTGCTTGATGCAGATTACGATGTGCATTGGCGGTTTCTCTAGGCTCCTGTCCGGATGCGGGCTTTGCGGTCGTCTCCTTCGCGCATCATTCATGCCAATCATTTGCGCGCCGCTCTTGCCGGAAATTCGGTTGGTTGCTTCTGAAGGCTTCGTCGTGATGACCCCCATTTGTCGACTTGGCGACATTGTTGCGTCGCATCCGTGTCGCGCTCATTCCTTCCCGAACCGTTTCAGCATGGACTCGAACGGGACGAAGGTGCGGCCCGGCGTAGCAGGTTTGTCCGGATCGTGGTCTTTGAGCACCTTGAACACCCTGTGCGTGAGCGGCGAGGAAATCGCGAAGTCCTGGTAGGCGCGCTCCAGCGTGCCGCGGACCCGCGCAGCGATCACCGAGTCGGGCAGTTCGGAGAGATCTTCGCTCGCAAGGTATTGGCCCATCCGCCTCATGATATGGAGCCGCGAGACATTGAGCACCTTGGGGTCATAGGAAACGCCAAGGATGGCGAAGAATTCCTCCGCAGCCGACAGGCCTTTCAGCCGCGCGAGGATATCCGTGAGATCGAAGGGACGGCCGTCAGCGGAACAACTCATTGCATTCTCCAAGGTCGGAAATTGTGTGCGATGGCGGAGCGGCTTTTTGCGCCGCAAGCCGCGGCTGCTATCCTGGCGGAACGGATGGCGAGGAAAAACGACATCGTCCGCCTCAGTGGAATGCAAGGCTTCGGCCAGCCGTCTCGCTGCGCAGTCTATCGTAGGGCTCGACCAGTTGAGCTGCGGTGACGGTCGATTTGATCTCGGCTGCCATGCGGCGGACACGGGCAACCATCGCGGCTGCCAGATCCGGGTCGAGATCGCGGCCGCTTTCGCCCAGCACATGAGCAATCGCGGTGGCGCCGGAATGCTTACCGATGACGATACGCCGGCAGCGGCCCACGAGAGCCGGATCCAGTCCCTGATAGGTACGCGGGTCCTTCAGCATCCCGGCGACGTGAATGCCGGATTCGTGAGTGAAAACATCGGCGCCGACAACCGGCTTGATGGCTGCTGTCGTCCGCCGGGCGACCTGCGTCACCTGGGCCGCCAAGGCGGGCAATGCGGCCAGCTCTAGGCCCGTGTCTGGGCCGCCGAGGACCGCCATCGCGGTAGCCACCTCTTCCAGCGCGGCATTGCCGACGCGCTCGCCGAGCCCGAGAACGGTGACGGAGGCATGGCGCGCGCCGGCGCGTATCGCGGCCAGCGTGTTGGCGGCAGCGAGGCCGAGATCGTTGTGCCCATGAAATTCTATATCGATAGGAGACTGCGCCGCGACCTGGGCGACAGTTCGAAAATCGAAAACGGATCGAGAACGCCGACTGTGTCGGCCAGCCTGACACGGCTGGCGCCGGCGCGCGCGGCTGTTTCGACAACGCGAGCGAGATGATCCCGATCGGCCCGCGAGGCATCCTCGCAGCCCACGGCGACGAAGAAACCGCCGGCGGCTGCGCGTCCGACCATATACTCGATGACCTGAAGCGCTCCTGCATGATCGAGACCTAGCTTTGTGGCGAGTTGGATGTCCGATGCAGGCAGCGACAGATCGATGGCGGAGACGCCGCTCTCGATCGCTGCATCGAGATCCTGCGACGTTATCCGGCACCATGCCGTTAGCCGAACCGGGAGACTCCGCGCAACCGCGGCGCGAATTGCTTCGATCTCGTCGGCGCCCATGACGGGCGTGCCGATCTCGATTTCTGGGACGCCGGCTGCGGCGAGAGAATCGGCAAGCTCCAGCTTTTCCGCCTGTCGTGAAGGCGACGCCGGGTGCCTGCTCACCATCGCGCAATGTCGTATCGCTGAGAAAGATCCGACGGTTCATGAGCTGCCGGTTCTCGTGCTGCCCAGGCATAGACCGGATTGACGGTCTTCAGCGCTTCGCCTGCCGGGCCCACGCAGCCTTTCCACGATTGCGGGCACGACCTCGAGCACCCGATCGACGTCCGCTTCGCCATTCTGGCGCCCGAAGGAGAAGCGGACTGTTGCGTATGGCATTTTCATCGCCCGCAAGACATGGCTCGGCTCCAGCGATCCAGAGGTGCAGGCAGAGCCGGAGGAACAGGCGATGCCGAGGCGGCCGAGAAGAAGTGGGATTGCATCGCCTTCGATATCTTGGAAGGCAATGTTAGCGGTGTTCGGCAACCGTTCAAGCGAATCGCCAGCGACGAAGCTGTTTGGGATATGCTGGAGGATCCCGTCCTCGAGGCGGTCGCGGAGCGACTTTACCCGCGTAGCCTCGTCCTCCATGAATTTCAAGGCAAGTTCGGCCGCCATCCCCAGCCCGACGATGCCCGGCGTGTTCTCGGTGCCCGCGCGCCGGTCGCGCTCTTGGTGCCCCCCCTTGATCAATGAGCAGAAGGCCACGCCGCGCCTTACATAAAGCGCGCCGATCCCTTTCGGCCCATACAGCTTGTGGCCGGAGAGCGACAGCATGTCGACTGCCGTCGATTTCAGCTCTATCGGGAGTCTGCCCACCGTCTGCACGGCATCGGTATGGAAAAGGGCGCCGACTTCCTTGGCCAAGTCGGCAAGCTCGGCCACTGGAAAGATCGTACCAGTCTCATTGTTCGCCCACATGATCGAGACGATTGCGACTTTTGGCGTGAGGGCGACCCTGTAGGCGTCCAGGTCGAGCCGGCCACGGCGATCCACGGGGATTGTGTGCACCTTGACGCCGCGCGTCCTCTCAAGGTGTGCACACAGCGTCAGCACGGCCGGATGCTCGACGGCAGAAGTCACGATCTCTGCTCGATTGGGCATCACTTCGAGCGCCGAAAGAATCGCGGCATTGTCGCTTTCCGTCCCGCCAGAGGTGAAGATGACCTCATCGTCGAACTCCGCGCCGATCAGCGCTTGTACCTGCCGACGCGCCTTTCCAACCGCTGCACCGACCGAGGCGCCAAGACTGTGCATCGACGAAGGGTTGCCAAATTGCTCCGAAAAGAACGGCAGCATCGTTCGAACGACATCAGGGTCGACCCGCGTCGTTGCGTTGTTGTCGAGATAGACAGTCCTCATGCGCACGATCCACAGTCGATCGGAATGATGCGAAGCGCGAGCCACGTCGCATTGAGCTTCTGGCACACGTGGTTGATGCTGACGGCGAACCGGCCGCCGCTGCCGGTGCCCGTCAGTTTGTAAATGGCTTTGACCTTACACAGTGCAGTGGCTGTTTCCAGAATGCCGGCATTCTTCGGGACGAAAAAGCATCCCTTGACCTTGTCGCTAAAGCATCCCTTGACCTTGTCGCTATAGTCCAACATGCCTCTTTTCCTTCTCTGGGGCGATCAGCCGAAGGACTTGCCGCAGCCACACTTGTCCCGCGCGTTGGGATTATCGAAGACAAAACCGGAGGATTCGATCTCCGTAACGAAGTCGACGGTCATACCGGCGACGTGGGGTTGGGAGCCTACGTCCACGAACACCTTGACCCCATCCGCCGTTATAATGGCATCGCCTTCGCGCTCGACGCTCTCCAGGCCCATCAGGTATTGGAAGCCGGCGCAACCGCCGGCCTGGACCATGATGCGAAAGCCTTCAACCGGCTCGCTGGCGCGGGAAAGTGCGGCCTTGACGGCGGCAACGGCGTTGTCGGTGAGCGTAATCATGGTTCGATCTCTCCTCAGTCCGTGACGTACTGCGGATCATCATGCATGGACCGTGCCAAAGGAAAAAAACCGCTTCAAACAGTGCGATATCCCTGACTCTGCCGTGAATCTCGCGCGCCATCGTTGGGACGACGTTGGGTAACCGACAGGTCCCCGTCAGGTGTGTCGAGTAAGGCACACAGCGATGTTCGGCTTCAGATCCGGCTGCGCTTGCACGTAAGCCATTGACGAGCATGCCGAAGATCCGTCCTGCGCCTGCTTCCGCGCAATTGGCACGACTTTTGAATCTGCCCTTTCGGCGAGGCCCAAGACTGGTCGACGGATATTCATCTCTTGGGTAGCCTCGTGATCGATGCCAGGAAGGAAAGCAACATGTCAGGTCCGAACCAGCTCCGCCTTCAATGGGAATGCAGCACCGTCCGTAGAATCCGAACCCCTGATCGGCCAATTGGCGTCGGCATCCACAATCGCTCACCACCGGCTAGTGGCCGTCGACTGAAGTGAGATGGGACCGGCATGTGCCTGTCGGCCATCGTCCGCAGTTCAGTTGGTACGCGCGCGCGTTTCGAGGGGTGCCGGACGGCTCTCCAGCAACACTCTGTTCTCGGCGAGCACGAGACCGGGTCGAGCATCAAGGCGCGCCCCGTCGGCTGCAGATCAGCCGGCAGGGCATCGATGATCAAAACGTCTATGGAAGCAGGGGATAGGACATGGAGCAGCGCGAGAAGCCCTCGCCCGAGCAAATCCGGCGTGCACGCAAAGACAGTCCGAAAATCCGCGAGCCCGATCTCGCCGCCCAATTGGGGATTTCGGAAGCCGAACTGGTTGCCGCCGATTGTGGTTTCGACGCGGTTCGCATCGAGCCGCGCGTCAACGACCTGTTGACCGGCCTCGAAGCGGTTGGCGAGGTGATGGCGCAGACCCGCAATGAAAGCGCCGTGCACGAGAAGATCGGCATCTACGACAAGGTGGTAACCGGCAACCACCATGCCATGGTGCTTGGCGATGAGATCAACCTGCGCATCTTCCCGAAGGTGTGGGAGCACGGTTTTGCCGTCGAAAAGCGCGATGGCGGCGACATCCACCGCAGCCTGCAATTCTTCGATGCCGACGGCAAGGCGGTGCACAAGGTGCACGTCAGGCCGGCCTCCAACCTCTATGCCTATCAGAAGCTGGTGGCGCAGCTCGAATCCTCAAACCAGGAGCCGATCGTGTCGGCTAAGGCGAGCGAAGCTGACGATGCTGAGATTCCGGACCAAGCCGCCACGGTCGAGGATCTACGCGACCACTGGAGTCGGCTGACCGACGTGCATCAGTTCTTCGATATGCTGAAGACGCTGAAGCTCAGCCGCTGCGAGGCGATGCGGATGGTCGGCCAGGAATACGCCTGGCTGCTCGACAATGCTGCCATTGGCGCCATGTTCCAGTGCGCGGCCGAAGACGAGATGCCGATCATGTGCTTCGTCGGAAATCGTGGTTGCATTCAGATTCATTCCGGTCCGGTCAAGTCGGTCAAGCCGATCGGCCCGTGGATCAATGTGCTCGACGCGACCTTCCACCTGCATCTGAGAACCCATCACATCCGCGAAGTCTGGGCCGTGCGCAAGCCGACCAGGGACGGTCATATCACGTCGCTCGAAGCCTATGGCGCCGACGGCAGAATGATCATCCAGTTCTTCGGGCAGCGCTATGAAGGCGACCGCGAACGCGGTGACTGGCGGTTTCTGGCCGAGAACCTGCCACGTATCCCAACCCCCGTCAGCAGCGTGAGATAACGACCATGTGTGTTGCCTTCCCTTTACGCTCCCTGCTCGCGCTGATGCTCGGCCTCCTGCTGGCCGCCGCGTTGCCTGCTGAGCGCAGTCAGGGCGCAGCTGTCTTTTCCGATCCGCTGCGGATCACCTCGATCGGCGGCTCTGTCACCGAGATCATCTATGCGCTTGGCGAGGAGCGCCCCCTCGTGGCTCGCGATTCGACCAGCTACGACCCGAACGCTTCACTGAAGCGGCACATTGTCGGCAACGTGCAACGGCTGTTGGCGGAGGGTGCTCCGTCCGTCGGTCGGTCCGGCGTTCTGGCCGTCCACGGCAGCCGCCGAGAGGACGCGATCGATGCAAAGTGGCGTACATACTTTGATCAAGCTGCCAGAGGACGGTCGCAACAAAGGTATCCTCGAATGATATACGTCGTCGGCAAGGAAAGGCCGGGAAACTGCCCGCCTCCGGCAGCTGCATGACACCGCCTGCGGCGGCATCATGCAGCTGTCGTCCGGCGACGACGAGGCGGAAATCAGCAGCTATCTCGACGATGCCTGCGTCCAGCGCTAGCAGCCTGAAGCGCTGCATCAGCGCCGCGACAGAGCCAGCACGGCAATCTGCTGCGCAAAACCCCGAAGCAGCAGGACCTATCGTCCAGTCTGTGCATGACAACCTGCGCATCGGCCGGCTGGATCGCGTGATTGATGGCCTGCAGACGATGCAATATCTGAACCGGGTCAGAGCCCGATTGAGACCAGTTCGGGATTCCGACATAAAACGTCCCTGGCCTTCATCGCTGTTGATATGGCGGGAACGCAGCGCTCATCTTACTACTCGGCCGCGCTGGCACGAAGGGTGCTCGGTAGCTGCAAGAGAACTCGCTGGGCCGGAGAATTCACCATGAACGCTTTCGTCACCCGCGACGGTTCCGGATGGATGCCGCAATATCTGACCGCTATCGACGGCACGACCTGCATCGGGTGCGGCCGCTGTTTCAAAGTCTGCTCGCGCGAGGTCATGCACCTTTACGGCGTCGATGACGAGGGTGAGATCCTTGGCATCTGTGACGGCGAGGACGATGACTTCGACGGCGAGCTCAATCGCATGATCATGGTGGTCGACCATGCCGGCCGCTGTATCGGATGCGGCGCCTGCGCTCGCGTCTGCCCGAAGAACTGTCAGACGCATGTCGCGGCCGACCAGGTCGCCCCATAATCTGACGCAACAGACTGGGAGAACGGCACCATGTTTGCCCATCACCACGGTTGCCGCGGCACTGGCCAATGGCCGTGGGCTGAGATAGGCACGGGGTTCGACCAGCATGTGCTTGCCTGCATCTTCGCGCGGGCGCTCAAGGAGGTTGAGGCCGGCGGCACGACGGCCACCGAGGCAACCGGCCTTTCGCGCGCCGAGTTGCAGGATGTCCTGGCCCGCGATTTCCCCGCAACTGCTATCAACACTTTCGCCTTGGAAGAGGCGAGCGACCCCGAGCCGAGCCTGGAGGAAGAACTTCTGCGCGATCTCTTGCTCGCGCATGCCCGGCCAGGAGACCCGTCGGGCGCCCGTTTCGCCAAGATCATCGCACGGCGTGCCATGCGCAACGACCATCTCTGGCAAGACCTTGGCCTTTTCAATCGTGCCGAGCTCAGCCGCTTGCTTGCCACGCATTTTCCGCGGCTGGCGGCCGGAAACACCCAAAACATGAAATGGAAAAAGTACTTTTACCGCAAGCTCTGCGAGGCCGAAGGCTTTTCGCTGTGCACCGCGCCCAGTTGCGGACAATGCAATGATTTCGAAAATTGTTTCGGCGCTGAGGAAGGCGAAAGCCGCGGATAAGGCCCGGGATCGATTTCCGTTTAGGGAGCGCTACCGTCATGGGTACGAGGCGGCAAGGGTTTATCGCCATTAAGCGATAAGCGCTTTTCCCGCCGCCGCTGCACGGAGGAGGGGATGTTCATCGCTTCGCGATATTTTGTGACTGTGCGTCGCGCGACGTCGACACCGGTTTCCTTGAGCCGGAGAACGATGTCCTCGTCAGAAAGTACGTCTTTGGGCGATTCCAGCGCGATGATCGCCTTGATCCGGTGACGAACCGCCTCGGCGGAGTGCGCGTCGCCGCCTTGCGAGGAGGCGATCGGGACAGTAAAAAAATACTTCAGTTCGAACACGCCGCGCGGCGTAAGCATGTATTTGTTCGACGTCACTCGACTTACCGTCGACTCATGCAGTTTGATCGCGTCAGCGACAGTCTTCAGAGTGAGAGGCCGCAGGTGATCGACGCCATGTTCCAAGAAGCCATCCTGCTGGCGGACGATTTCAGCCGCAACCTTCAGGATCGTCTTGGCGCGCTGATCGAGGCTTCTGATTAGCCAGTTCGCGCTTTCGAGGCACTCGTTGAGAAATGCTTGATCTTTCGAACCTTTGGCGGTCAGGCGTGAGACTTCGGCGAAATAGGTCTGATTAATCAACACTTTGGGCAGCGTCTCTGGATCAAGTTCTATATGCCATCCACCTCCGGGCGAGGGCATGACCCAGACGTCGGGTATGATGGATTGGGGCTCTCCGGATTGGAATCGGTTTCCAGGCTTGGGGTCGAGCGCACGGATTTCATGCAACATCTCGAGCAGGTCGTCCTCATCAACGCCGCAACGCTGCTTCAAGGTCTGAAAATCACGTCGCGCAAGCTTGTCAAGATTGGCAACCAAAGCTGCCATCGCGGGGTCGAACCGGTCTCGCTGGCGCAACTGTATTTCCAGGCATTCGCTGAGAGTTCTCGCAAAAATCCCGGGTGGATCAAACTGTTGCAAGGTTCCGAGAACCCGTTCCACATCAGCCTCCCGGATGTTTAGGCTGCCGGCCAGATCCGAGAGGTCTACCCGGAGGTAGCCAGTGTCTTCCAGATCAGCTGCAAGCAGGCCAGCAATCAGCCGCTCCTGCGGTGTAAATGCGGTGAGGGCGATCTGACGAGCGACATGGTCATGCAAGGTTTCGGTGAGGGCGACAAATTCCTCGGGGGCAGGGCGACTTCCCGTCGCATCGTTCGTCGTGTTGCGCTGTGATTTCCGTTGCCCGACCCGATCCGGGGAACCGGCCCTGATCGGACCGTCGACGTTGTTGTTGCCTGCGCCGACCTGCGGATCCCTCTCCGAATTCGAGGAAGCGTCGCCGACAGGCCCCTCGTCGTCCGACGCTGTTTCCAACAGCGGGTTCTTCTCGAGTTCCCGCTCCACGTACTGATGCAGTTCGGCATGCGCCAGTTGCAGCAAGCGTATCGACTCAATGAGTTGAGGCGATGCCACCATGGATTGCTGCTGGCGCTGAAGCAGGCTTGCTGTGGGTTGCATGGTTAGCGCGAATCCTCTCGAGGGAACCCTTGGGCATTGAAACGTCGACCCCTCTAAAGCGCATCGCGGCTGGAGGGCCTCAGGCGAGGCGCTTTAGAGTCTTGTGTCTTTGCATGTCCCCGCTGCGCACTTTGGGCGACATGCACAAGGTTCATGCGGCGGCCTTCAGCGTTTCAAGAACGTTCTGCGGGGACGAGACGCCATAGGGGTCGGTCTCGCAGTTGTCCGAGAAGCCTTCCTCCTCGAACCACTTCTCCACCACGCCATTCTCGATCAGGGCCGCGTAGCGCCAGGAGCGCATGCCGAAGCCCAGATTGTCCTTGGCGACCAGCATACCCATCTTGCGCGTGAACTCGCCTTTGCCGTCCGGGATAAGCTCGACCTTCTCCAGTCCCAAGGACTTCGCCCACGCATTCATGACGAAGGCGTCGTTGACGGAGACGCAGTAGACGGCGTTAATCCCCTCCTTCTGAAACTCGTCATAGAGCTCTTCGAAATTGGGCAGTTGGTAGGTCGAGCAGGTCGGGGTGAAGGCACCAGGAAGCGAGAACAGGATGACGCGCTTGCCGCTGAAATAGTCGTCGGATGTCTTGTCTTCCCAGCGGTATGGATTTGGCCCCTCGATCGACTTGTCGCGAACACGCGTGCGAAAGGTGACGAAGGGAACCTTCTTTTTAACGGTCATCTATGTTTCTCCTCTAATTGAAGGGTGGCGCATTGTTTCTCGGTTGGCTGACGCGACACCGGGCTAGGGCTGGCTCGCCGATCATTCGGTCTATCGGTTGCGTGTTGGCTATTCGTCTCGCCGGCGCTCACACGCCGAGCAGGGCTGGCAAACCGCGATTGGGCGAGCGCCATGCCTTGGCCTGTCGGCCTCGAAGCACTCATGTGCAAAGTAGCCACCGACCATCGATGTCTGGAGGGGACGGCGTCCCGATGTGGGCCCGGAATCGGTACGATCTCCTGGGGCGCTTGTATGGAGCTTCGCGTCTCAGCCATGGTTCGTTGTTGCCTTCTTGGTGCCTTGATGGGCTCTAACGACGAAGAGCAAGCGCCATGCCAACCCCTCGAAGGCAGTGAATCTGACGAGTTTTGCGAAGACCTTTTTGGGCTTGTGCGGGAGCGCCGTGCGTAGCCGACAGGCGCGGAACAATCGACTGGTCACCCGGATCGGGCAAGACTGCAGTATCGTTGGATAATCGGCAGTTCTGCGCCGGTTCGGGAAAGACCAACCGTTTCCGGACAGCCGGACCGATGCCTTACCGTACACCAGCGGGGACTGCAGCGACCGCGCGAGTCTATTTCTCTATTGTGTTCCTGCATGCGCGGCGTTCTGCGAAGACACCTGTCAGCATCTAAGATCGCGCGCTGTTGCTATTCCCTACCCGCATCGAAGAGGTCTTTGCCGCCCTCCAGCTCTAGCTAGTGCCCAAGGGCCGGGACGCGCGGGCTCGCGTCGCGGTGATCGAGATATCTTCATTTGCGCTGCCGTGCGTGTCTGACCGCACATGTTCTTGTGTCCGAAGTCGGACAAGAATGTAGCAAGGCGACCAAGGGTCGCCAAGCCCGCAACGCGGTGCAAGCGGTGCAACGCAAACGGTACGCTAATCGGCACGCAACTTGCTCCGATGATCTTGTCAGAGTGGTCATCAGCAGGGCTTCGCAGCTCAGCGGGGTTTGACCAGTCTGTCAGCTAAACGCGAGTAGGCGGCTGAGGTGCTTTATGGACCAAGGACGACGTGGACACCCTGCCTGCATGAGTTCGCAACCAATCTCATCCGCGCTTGCGCGCAGGCGCTGCATCGCGAAACGGAAATCTCGAGGCACTGAGCCGGGACGTGCAACATGCTGCTGATCGACCTTATGACCAGCCGTGCGATCTCGACCGAGCGGAAGAACGCCTGACGTTTCAGGAGAAGTCAAAATGGCCCCCAACCCAGTTCCAGATCATGTCCCGCCCGAAATGGTGAGGGACTTCAGTCTGTTCACGTCGCCTGGCATGCTGCCGACGCCCAATGGGGATCCGCACGCAGCGGTCGCTTGCGTTCACGAAGGACCGCCGATCTTTTATTCTCCCTACAATACGCGCGATGGCCAGGGCACCTGGGTCATCACTCGCGCCAAAGATCAGCGCCGGGTGCTGCAGGATGCCGAAACCTTTTCCAGCCATCGCAGCATCTTCGCCTCCGCGCTGGGCGAAAACTGGCCGATGATCCCACTTGAACTCGATCCGCCGGCCCATGGCGTGTTCCGCTCACTACTTAGTCCGCTGCTTTCGCCCAAGCGGGTGCTGGTGCTGGAACCGGCTGTTCGCGAACGAGCGATCGCGCTGATCCAGAGGATCGTCGCATCCGGCACAAGCTGCGACGTCATGAAGGATTTTGCCGTTCCTTTCACGGTCAGCATCTTTCTTAGCTTTCTTGGGCTACCCGATCACCGACTCGATACATTCGTGGCCTGGGGCAAAGATCTGCTGCACGGCGACGATGAGAAAAGACAGGTGGCAGCCCGCACAATTGTGGCGTTCATCGACGAACTTGCAGCCGTTCGCCGTAAGGAACCGGCCGACGATTTCATGACCTTTGTCGTTCAGGCCAAGGTCGAGGGCCGACCGCTGACCCATGAGCAAGTCCGTGGCGTGGGCGTGCTTCTGTTCGTCGCGGGGGCTGACACAGTTGCAGCAGCCTTAGGCTTTGACCTCGCCTATCTGGCGCGCAACCTCAAAGAGCAGGAATGGCTGCGCAGCGAACCGGACCGGATCGCGCCCGCGGCCGAAGAATTGCTGCGCGCCTATCCAACGGTGCAGATCATCCGCGTGGCGAAGAAAGATATCGACTTCGAGGGCGCGCCCATCCGCAAGGGGGATTATGTTTCCTGTGCCACGATGATCGCCAATCGTGACCCGACGGAATTCGAACGCCCCAACACGATCGATCTGGCGAGACAGGAAAATCGTCACGCCGCGTTCGGCTACGGTCCCCACCGCTGCCTCGGCTCACACCTTGCCCGGCGGGAGATTGTCATTGGTCTGGAGGAGTGGCTGTCGCGCATCCCGGCCTTTCGGATCAAGGAAAGTACGGCGCCCATCGCCCATGGCGGCCATTTGTTCGGAATCGAAAATCTGATCCTGGACTGGTCCTGAGCAAAGCCGCCCCGAGACGCGGCGCAGACAATGGAGACAGCACCATGCGCATCATCGTCCATACTGCCAAATGCCAGGGTCACGCGCGCTGCTGGGCGCAAGCGCCCGGCATCTTTAAGCTTGACGATGAAGGCTCCATCCTGCCCGGTGACATCGAGGTTGCGGAGGCGGAGCAACTGCTTGCGTTACGAGCCGCGAGGTCCTGCCCAGAACGTGCGCTGGAAGTCGACCACGCTCCGGCTGCGCAGGTCGAACTGGACGCCGTCCAACCGACAGCCCGGCAAGTTTAGATGCGCGGAGCGATGGGACCGCACACTGGAAAAGGCTGGCGCGGCCTGTCCCACCGCTGTCCGCGTGCAACCGCGCAAGGGGCATATCTGCGACATCGAGGTGCTCCACTGCCCAAACGCCAGCAGGGTGGCGAAACGCCTCTTCCAATCTCAGGATTCGCAACAGAGCCGATGGACCAGGAAAAAATAATCGAACTCACCGACCGTGAGGCAATCCGCGACTGCCTCTACCGGTACTGCCGCGGGATAGACCGCGCCGATGAGGCGGCGCTGCGCAGTTCGTACTGGCCCGATGCGCAAGACAATCACGGGGCCTATTGCGGCTCGGCCGACGGCTTCATTCGGTTTGCGCTCGCGGTGTTCGAGACCGGACCGCGCAATATCCATCAGATCGCGAACATCCTGATCGAATTCACTAGTCGGGCAGAGGCCACGGTCGAGAGCTATTTTACTGCCCTGCAACGGGGACCGGACAACGACGGAGAAATACGCCAGACGCTGCTGTGCGGCCGTTACTGCGATCTGTTTCAGAAGAGGGAAGGTCAGTGGCGGATTGCGGAACGGACGGTCGTCTACGATTGGTGCGAGGAGCAGACCCCACCAGCGGTTGCCGAGGCAGAACGGTTCGGCCCGCGGCGGCCGATTGGAGCACCGTATCCGCACGATCCGGTCTATGCGCTCGGAAAGCATGGCGTCCATGTTGCCGTCTGAGATTTCGAACCGGAGATCCGCATCAGCAGTGGGGACAACCTTGCAATGCCATAGCCATCCCGGCGAAAGCCCGCCCCGTGAAAATACCGCTGCCGGAAAGCGCGACGTCTATCTGGGCCGCAACTGGCCGTCATCGGGACGTGACCCGGCCGGTTGTACCACCCAACGTTGATGGGCTGAGATCACTGAGGGCTGTCGCGGAGAAGTGCGCATGAAGCAGGCAGGACGCATCGTCATCATTACAGGCGCCGCCGGCGGCATCGGTCGTGCCTTGGTCGATCTTCTTGCGCGCGAGGGAGAGACTGTTGTTGCGGTGGACCTTCCGGGCAGCGGCGTGGTTGAACTTGCCCGTAGCCTCGGCTGCCCGCATCTCGGCCTCGAATGCGATGTCTCGCGAGAGGGGGATGTCCTCGCCCTTTATGGCCGGATCGAAGCACAGTTCGGGCAGATCGGCGTTCTCATCAATAACGCCGCGGTTGGACCCGCCATGGCTGCGACTGTCGACACCGGTGTCGATGCCTTCCGGCGCGACCTGGCAGTAAACTTGATAGGGCCGTTCGTCATGGCTCGCGAAGCGGCAAGGCGCATGAGGCCGGGCGGTGTCATCGTCAACTTAGCTTCCATGGCGGGCGTGGTCGGCAACCCCAAGCGCAACGCCTACGCAGCCTCGAAAGCGGGCTTGATCTCGTTGACGAAGTCGCTTGCATGCGAATGGGCTCCTCGCGGCATCCGCGTGACGGCTGTCGCGCCGGGCTACGTGCGCACGCCGATGGTCGCGGAACTGGAACGCGCAGGCAAGATCGACCTTGCGGCGGTGCGTCGCCGCGTGCCTATGGGACGCTTGGCGCGCCCGGTCGAGATCGCCCTCGCCGTGCGTTTTCTAATCAGCAGGGAGGCGCGCTACATCACGGGATCGGTGCTGGCGGTCGACGGCGGTTGGATGTCATTCAACCAGCCAGGGGATGCGCATGCACCGGTGGATGGGACGCCTCCAGCCGAACTCTCCTGTCCGGCCGAACGCACCGACGCGCGAATCGTGCTCGTCACCGGGGGCGCCAATGGCATAGGCGCGGCCGTCGTTCGCCGCTTTGCCTCGAACGGTGACACCGTCGTGATTGCCGATAGAGATCGCGATGCGGCGACGGTGCTCGCTGCATCGCTCGACAGCAAGAACCTGGCGAAATCCGTGGATGTGGCCGTCGAAAGCGAAGTGGTGGCGCTGTTCGAGGAGCTGCGGGCACGCTTCGGGCGCGTCGATGTCCTTGTAAACGGTGCTGCCGTCGCCGACACTTTTGCGGCGGGTATCGAACAAATCCCGGCAGATATTGAACACGTCCTTGGTGTAAACCTTACCGGCGCCTTCACCTGCGCGCGCGAGGCGATCAAGGCGATGGGCGCTGGCGGCGTGATCCTCAACCTCGGATCGATCAACAGCTTTCTCCCTGTCGCGCCGCGCCATGCTTACGGCGCCTCGAAGGCCGGGATGGACATGCTGACCCGATGCATGGCGGCCGAACTCGGGCCGGTCGGCATTCGGACAGTAACCGTCGCTCCTGGCTACATCCGCACGCCTGGCGTTGCCCAGTTGGCCAAGGCTGGCCGCATCGACTCCAAAGCGATCGGACGACGCATACCGATGGGCAGGATGGGGCGGCCGGAAGACATCGCACACGCGGCGTTTTTCCTTGCTTCGTCCGACGCCTCATACATCAACGGCTCGGTCCTCTATGTGGACGGCGGCTGGACCTCGTTCGGTGATGCGGGAAACGCCAGCGAACTCTATGACGAATGTTTTGCGGAGGTCGGGCATTGATTGTCGATCATTCGCCAGGCAACGCGCTGCGGCTCATCGAAGCCGAGGGCGTCCAAGCCTTCACGCCCATTCAGCGCGTCGCGCCCGCGACGCTGTCTGCGATCGAAGATGTCATCGCCGCCGAACCGGTCGATGCAGTCCCAACCGCTCCAGGCGCGCCTGCCGCCGCCCACTGGCAAGCGGGTTGGCGCAAGACTACGCCGCCGACAAGGGCTTGGATCAACCGCGGCCAACGCCTTGTTTGCACATTTCGAGCGACCGTTATCGGCCAAACCGCCCCTCTGCAGACAAAGGAAACACCATGGAATTCGCGACCTTCATCCTGGCCGCCCAGCGCGGCTATCATCAATCATCCGACAGCGTCATCCGCAACTCAATCGAACAGGTCGTCCTTTCGGAACAGGCTGGCTTCGACACCTCCTGGTTCGCCGAACACCACTTCAACAATTACAGCCTGATCCCCTCGCCCTTGATGATGGTGGCGCACTGCGCCGGCTTGACGGACACCATTCGCCTCGGCACCGCCGTCTGCGTGCTCCCCCTCTATCAACCCCAGCGCCTGCTTTCCGAGATCGGCTTCGCCGATATCGTTGCGAGCGGTCGTCTCGAACTCGGCGTCGGCCTGGGATACCAGCAGTTCGAGTTCGAGCGTTTCGGCGTGAATATCGATGAGGCGCCGGCGGTCTTTTCGGAATATCTGGACATCCTTCTGAAGGGCCTCAACCAAAAAATCTTCGAGCACGACGGCCGGTATGAGAAGATACCGCCGACGGCGATTTCGGTGCGCACCGTCCAGAAGCCGACTCCGCCGATCTGGATCGCTGGCGGGTCCGAGAGGATGGCCCGGGCCTATCGTGAGGGACATAATTTTTTTGTCACAGCATTCCATAACGGCTTGGAGACTTTGAGCACTCTGCGCGATTCGATCGAGAAGGCGGCGGCTTCCGAGGGCAAGAATGTCACGGACGCCAAGATATCGTTGCTGCGCTGCTGCTACGCCAGCGACGACGAAGCGGAGATCGACTGTTACCTCGACAATGCCCGCTTCCAGCGCCGGTTGTCTGAAGCACTGCATCAGCGCCGCCAGCAGAGCCAGGACGGCTATCTGCTGGAGGAAACGCCGACGCAGCAGGATCTGTCGTTCAAGACCATGCGCGAGAACCTGCCGATCGGCAGCGTCAATCGCGTGATTGATCGGCTGTTGGAGGAGATGGAGGTCTTGAAACCGGACCAGATCGCAATTCAGACTCAGTTGGGGGATTTCGATCAAAAGACGATGCTACGCCAGATCGAGCTCTGGGGAGACAAGATCATCCCGGCGGTCAACAAGTCGCTCGGCCCCTCGGAGGCTGGCAGCTTGCAAGTTCGCAACGACTTGAATTGAATTGCTGCCATTGGCTTGCCCTGGCCGGCATCGGGCAGCACTGCCCAACGGCGGACACCGCTGGCCGCCATGCATTTGCACATTACGAGCATCTTCAGCACCGTCGAAGGTCCATCGGAACGCCTCACAGCCATCATGCACCACAACCCAAATTGGCGGACACCCATCCGCATGTGCGATTCAGCAGCGAGAGCGTGCTGCAAGGCTCCAAAACCAATTAGAAGACAACCACGATCGAGCGGTCACCGCTGTCCCGTCAGCTTACTGAAAATTCAAACCCTACTCTCCACACGAGGCCCGTATGACGACCAACATCAAGATCAACGGTACTGTTCACACGGTCGATGCCGATGGTGATACCCCATTGCTGTGGGTCTTGCGCGATGTCCTCGGCATGACCGGTACCAAGTTCGGATGCGGTGCCGGTTTATGCGGTGCTTGCACGGTGCATCTCGACGGACAGGCTGTGCGCGCCTGTCAGACCCCGATCGACAGCGTCGGGGAGAGTTCCATCACAACAATCGAGGCCATAGGCGAGACGCCGCAGGGTAAAGCGCTCCAGCAGTCCTGGATCGATCTCGACGTGCCGCAATGCGGCTATTGCCAGTCCGGCCAGATCATGTCGGCTGCCGCTCTCCTTGCAGCCACACCGAAGCCCACCGACGCTGATATCGACGCTGCGATGTCCGGCAATGTCTGCCGCTGCGGCACCTATCAGCGCATTCGTGCTGCCATCCATCGTGCGACCGCTTGAGGATAGAGGCTAATGTTCGACAGGTCGCTCCGTCTAAACCGCCGCAACTTTCTCGCTGCCGGGGGAGGTCTCGTAGTCGCGCTTTCTCTGCCGTCGTCGCCTCGAAGGGCTGCGGCTCAAGCCTCACCAGGCTTCGCGCCGAATGCCTTCATTCGTATCGATCGCCAGGGCATCGTCACGATGGTGATGCCCATGGCCGAGATGGGGCAGGGGATACACACCGCGCACGCCATGCTGCTCGCAGAGGAGCTTGACGTCGGCCTTGATCAGGTTCGCCTCGAACTGTCGCCCGCGAGCGACGCGCTATACGGCAATCCTCTGTTTGGGCCTCAGAGCACCGGCGGGTCGACTTCGATCCGCGCTTTCTGGATGCCGCTGCGCCAGGCAGGCGCGGTTGCCCGCACTCTCTTGCTAGAAGCCGCGGCCCAAAAATGGGGCGTCGATCCCAAGACCTGTCGCGCCGAGAGCGGCTCGGTTTTCGAAACATCTGGATCCCGCCATCTCGCCTATGGCCAGCTTGTCGATGCCGCAGGCACCCTGCCGGCACCCGCACCCGAAAGCGTAGCCCTCAAGGATCGGAAGGACTTCAAAATCATCGGCAAGCCTCACAGGCGGCTCGACACACCCGGGAAGGTCAATGGAACAACTGTCTTCGGGATCGACACTAAAATTCCCGGGATGAAGATCGCCGCAATCGCCATCTCGCCGGTATTTGGCGGCAAACCGAAATCGGTCGACGAAAAAGCGGCTCTGGCTGTCAGAGGTGTCCATCAGGTCGTCCTGACCGATCAGGCTGTGGCGGTTGTCGCCGACCATATGGGCGCTGCCAAGAAAGGCCTCGATGCGGCTGCGATCCAGTGGGACGAGGGGCCGAACGCCACTGTCAACAGTGCCGACATCATACGCCAGCTCAAGGAGGCTTCGAAGACACCCGGAGCTGTAGCGCGCAGTGAAGGTGACGTCGAGAAAGCGCTGGCTGGTGCGACCCGGCGCTTGGAAGCTGTCTATCAGTTGCCGTTCCTCGCGCACGCGACCATGGAGCCGATGAATTGCACCGTGCATGTGAAGAAGGATGCTTGCGACGTCTGGGTCGGTACGCAAGTGCCCACCATGGCGCAGACGACCGCAGCGCAGCTCACCGGCTTGCCTGTCGAAGCCGTCACCATCCACAATCATCTGATCGGCGGCGGCTTCGGCCGTCGGTTGGAGGTGGACGGCATTGAGCATGCCGTTAAGGTGGCGCAGCAGGTGGACGGGCCAGTCAAAGTTATCTGGAGCCGCGAGGAAGACATCCAGCACGACATGTATCGGCCTTACTATTATGACCGGCTGTCGGCCGGGCTTGACGCATCTGGCAAGCTGGTTGCCTGGACTCACCGCGTTTCCGGATCGTCGGTGACGGCGCGTTATTTTCCTGCTGGCATGCAGAATGGTGTCGATCCGGACGGCGTCGAGGGAGCGGATCAACCGCCTTATGCATTTCCTGCCATTCATGTTGAATTCAAGAGGGTCGAGCCGCCGGCCGTTCCCACCGCCTGGTGGCGTGGCGTTGGTGCGACCCATAATATCTTCGTGGTCGAAAGCTTCATCGATGAGCTGGCAGCGGCGGCGAAGGCTGATCCTGTCGAGTTTCGCAAGGCCTTGCTCAGCCACAATCCGCGTGCGCTTGGCGTGCTGACGCTGGCCACGCAGAAGGCGGGTTGGGGAGCACCGATGCCCCAGAGGCAGGGTCGGGGCGTTTCGGTGCAATTCGCCTTCGGCACATACATGGCGACCGTGGCGGAGGTCGAGGTGGGCACCGACGGCACGGTCAAGGTTCATCGGCTCGTCTGTGCGGTCGATTGCGGGCTGCAGGTCAATCCCGACACGATTGCGGCTCAAATGGAAGGCGGTTGCATCTTCGGCCTGACGGCTGCCTCGCACGGCGCCATCACGCTGAAGGACGGGCGGGTGGAGCAGGGCAATTTCGACACTTATCTTCCGATGCGAATGGATGAAGTGCCCGTAGTGGAGACACACTTCGTCAACAGTGCCGAAGCGCCTGGGGGGATGGGCGAGGCTGGAACCGCGGCGGTATTTCCAGCCCTAACGAATGCGATCTTCGCGGCGACGGGCAAGCGCATCCGCACGCTGCCCGTAGACACCAAACTCCTCAAATCTATCTGACCGCTTTCAGGGTATAGGGTTAATTGGAGAAGCTCTGCGGGTCGAGATCCCAGGCAACCTTGGCCTCCAGCGCCTTCTGCCGCTTCTTCATCGTCTCGAGATTGTGCCGCTGCCACACCCCGCGCACCCCGGAGGCGAGACCGAGTGGCCGCGTTTCCTCGCCAGCCTTATGGCATGCGGATCTGACCTAAGGCCAGCAGCTCCAGCGACAATTCGAGAATGATCGTCTCCACCTCCGGAGCGTCGGTGGGCAGCAGCGGCTTTCTTGCGCGTCATCTCCTGCAGAGTCAGCTCCCGCCCGTCTCCTACGCTGTCGTACGAATAACCCATCATCTTGCAGGTTTGGCTGACATTGCCGGGCTGTTTGGCGAGCTACAACAGCCCCACCTTGGCGCGGATGATCTTTTGGTCCTTGGTCATTTCGGAATCTTTCACGCCGAGGCCGGGCGCTGCGAACCCTGACCACTCCGCGCCCGGCCTCGGCTCTCGGTTCAGCTTTATGACACCGTCTGTCAGATTAAGTCTAAACTTTTGCCCTTTGCGATGGGCTATGAGGATATAGAAATCAGGTTTATCGATCATCAAGATCCTGCAATAACGAGGCAGCCAGGGCCTCCTCGGCGATGGCCACGCGATGCTGAAGCATGGCCAGCGTCAGCGCTCCGTCCCATGCTGCTTCGACCGCCTTTCCTCCAAGCGGGTGGGCCAGGCTCGGAGCTGTTCGCACGGCGGCTATATAGTCGACGGCGCCAAAGCGCCATGGCTCGGCACCATGTTCGCGCATGATGTGGTTGCCGATGCGCAATCCGGGCCAGTCAAAATCGCCGTGATAGTAGAGGCGCGCGCCCGCCTGCGCGAGTTGGGCCAGAAGGCATCGTTGGGCAGCCGCTGGCATACCATCGGTGCAGACCAGCGGGGCGCAGCCAGCTCCCCATCGGTCAGCGGCGATGGCGAGCAGGTTGGGATTTTCGCACACGTAGACGTTACGGCCCGTTGCATCCCATCGGGGCGGCGAGCGCAGCAGCGATCGCAGCGATGCATAGGCTGGCTCTCCCAAGCGCCAACGATCGCTTTCTGTCCCGCTTGTCGGCAGGTTCAGGGACAGGGCAGGGCGTGCCAGCTCATTGACCAGAACCCCTGCTCTGGCCCACGTCTCGCGGGCTCGCTCCGCACCGCCGGCCGGGATCAGATCGATGTCCTCGCTCGATTTCCGTATCGTCTTGCCATCTTCGTTGGCAACGGGTGCGGCCGGGTCATCAGCGGGCGTGGCGGTCTGGCGCCAGACTGCCAACACGAGTGTCGCGACCCCGCGGCCGTTGTCAAGCGCATGGGCATCGCCCAGAACGTCCGCAGCCAATTGCGAACGCGTGATGCCTTTCGCCGGCAGATACCGCAGCACCTCTTCGGCGCGTCGGCAAAGCTCCGATGCAGCGATCGCATCCCGCCGAGCGATCCGCTTGAGCAGGCCGATGCCCTCCGGTGTCAGCAGCAAGCTGGCCAAGCCGGAATGCCTGCAACCCTCGATTACACCGGACCACACTGTTTGCAGATGGAGGCGCATCCCGGCGAGATGAACGATGGGGCCGTCGAGCTTTTCCAACGCATCGCGCAGGGACGTGGCGATGCCGGAGTGCAGCAGGTCGGCATCGACCTGGCGGACGTTGATTTGTAGGGACTTGGAGCGGCGCTGCGGGCGACCGAGCAGCGAGGCCAGTGTTGCGTGTTCTTCCGCGCTAAGCCCGGCGACGCGAATAGGATCGACAGTGCCGCCGAGCGGAGCGCGCTCGAAGCGTTGGCGCAGCCGCTTGCGCAGCAAGGCGAGGTGCTCACCGCCGAGCAGGCGTTGAAGTCGCGGGTCGGCCTGGTCGTTCATGCTGGCGCAAAGCGGCGATCGGGATCGGCCTCGGACGTCTTTTCCCGGCCGTCCCAGCTCCATCGCGACACGAACACGGCGTCGATACCTTCGCGCCGCTGCAACTGGCAGATGGCGACGCCCGGCAGTTCAGCATAACACGCCCACTCGCGCTCGCTGGTGATGACGAAGTCCAGATCGAACTCGCGGATCAGACCCATGCAATGCGCGCGTGCTGTGTCATCGATGCCGGCGAAGGCTTCGTCGAGCAGCATCAACCGCGGGGCTAGGACGTGGCTGCCCTGGCTGTAGAAGCTGGCGACCGCAGCAAACAGCGGCACCGTCAGACCGAGCGCCCGCTCGCCGCTCGAGGCGGGTCCGGAAAGCTTGCGCCAATGTCCCTCCTGCCAGCGTTCGACGCGGAAGCGGTGCCAGTGGCGATAATCCAGGGCGCGGGCCAGCTGGTCGAGCAAGGTCCCGCCGCTGTCTTTTCCACCGCTGGAATCAGCGCGCTCCCGCTCGGCGGAGATGCGCTGTTGCAGCATCGCACCGACGACGCTCCGGTCGCCTGACGACCAAAGGTCCGCGCTGGTGTTGAGCAGGCGCTTGCGCGCCACGTCGAGGCCCACCGGCGCTCCTTCCTCTTCTAGCAGTGGCTGCCACAACAGGCGATAGCGTACGCCGGTGGAGGTAGGGCGTTTGTGCAACTCGCCGTTGATGGCGTCGACTTGACGTTCGGCGCCCTGCAACAGGCGCTGGATTTCCGCGGCGATTTCAGCCTGCAGATGGTTCTCCAGAACAGCCCGTTCGTTGGCGGTGAGCAGTTCGCTGCGCTGGGCGATCTCTTCGGCGAGGCGCGTGGCAAGGCGGTCGGGCCGTTCGCGCCGGTTCTGATAGACGATATCCACCCTGAAACCCCAATCGCTGGGGTCGGCCTGGGCCTGGTGGCCGAGCGCGCCAAGCGCGCGCTGCAGCTCGGTCAGTTCTTCAGCTGTCTGCCGCTGGACGCGCGCCCACGCCTCGTCGTCGTCCTTGAGGTTCGACAGATCCTGTTCGGCGCGGCGGGCCAGCGTCAACGCCGGGTCGATCGTCCACTGAACGCTCATGTCGGGCATTTCAACATGCGGCAGGGCGGCCGACAGCAGGCCCGTGCCCGAGAATTGCTGCAATGTGGAGATCGCCTTGGCGCGGGCCTCGCCGCGCTGCTGAAGAACGAGGTTCGCCGTCTCAGCCTGCTGGCCGGCAACCGCACGCGCCTCACTTGCCTTGCGCCAGGCTTCGCCGGCGAGCTTCAGGGCGGCTTCACCGGCTTCGACCACACGGCGCGCATCGGTCAGTTGCCGCTGCAATTCCTCGACCTTGGCGCCGACCGTTTCGCGCAGCACGTCGAGCCGAGCAGAGGCGTCTTCCGCTTCAACACGGGCTGTCGCGAGTTCCTCTTCGCGCTGCCGCACATCGTGGCGTGCCTCACTCTCGCGGGCACGCTGACGTTGCCGCTCCGGCAGTGCCAGACGGACCTCATGGGCCACTTGTTCGAGCCGGACGTGCGCATCGCGATAATGATCGAGCGCTGCTTGGATGGCAGGCAGCGCTTCGGGTATTTCGGGCAGGCGCTGGTCAACGGCATCCGCGGCAAGCTGCTCGCGCACTGCCGTGAGCGCCTGTTCGGCCTCGCGACACCGTGTGTCTGCTTCGGCCAGCTTTTCGCTGGCGAGACGCGCGGCTTGGGCGCTAGCGGTGGCGGTCAAATGAGCGACCCGCAACGCCTCGTCGGCGGGCGCAAGCCGCCACTCTTCGTCGGCCTGTTCCCGATACAGCGCGAGCTGCTCCACCTTGGCTCGCACATCCGTCAACTCAACGGAGAGTTGGGCGAGGCGGCCAGCAATCTCGGCCAACCGCCGCCCGCGGGCTGCGGCGCGGGCCGCGTGGCCGATGTAGACTGCCTCTGGCTTGCCCCACGCACCGGACAATGCGCCGAGGCGGAAGCGGCCGTCGGGGGCGATCCAGGCCTCGCTGTCGATCGGATCGTCGTCCGCGCAGGCGATGCCCGACAGCACGCGCTCGATGATGTTGGCTGGCACGACGCAGCCGGCCGAGACGGTGGCTTCCAGCCAGTCAACGAGCGATGGAGAGTGCTTTTGTCGTTCCACAGCCTGCGTATCGTAAGGTAGGGTGCCGCCATCGCCGGCTTGGAGGCGTCCGTCAGGCGCTATCCAGGCGTCCAGCAACCCGGCGGCTTCGAGCGCGGCTTCAAGGCCGCCGCGTTGCGGGGCAGCCACCGTGCCGCGAAAATCGACCACTTGCCAGAGCGGCGCGCCCTGACGTGCATCGCGGACAGAGGCATCGCGCGTATAGGGCAGGGGCGGCGCCATTTCGTCGCCGGCTTCCAGGCGTCCGCGTTCGTCTTTCAGGGTGTCGTATTCCATCTCCAGCGCCTGCCTTTGGCCGTCGAGCGCTACGCGACGCTGAGTCAGCGAAAGGCTGGCCCCTTGATATGCCGCTTGCAGAAGCCGGAGGGTGGGGTTGTCACCTTGGAGCGTTATTGTCCATTCCGCCAGGGCCGTCAATGCCGCGGATCTGCCGTCGGGATCGACCAGCAATTGTTTTAGGCCGATAAAATAGCGGTCCCAGCTCTCCACCAGAGCACGGCCTTGCTGTTCGAACTTAGTGTCGGCTTGGGTCCGACTTTCGGCAGCCTCTTCAGCTGCGATGCGCCTTTCATCTTGGACTTCGCAGCGCCGCGCATAGGCGGCCTCGGCCCGCGCGACTTCGTCGTGGCGGCGACGCAACTGGGCAATCTGCTCACGCCGGCCGACAACGAGGTTGCGGAGCTCGCCGCAGGCCCCGTCGAAAGCATGCTGCGTCAGCTCGATCAGCGCGGAAGCTTGCGATGTGGCGAGGGGATTTCCAGCATGCTGGCCAGCGATGCCCGCCGCATCGGCGTGCGTCGCACTTTCCAGGCGCAGATGGGCCAATGCGCGTTCGGCCTGGTCCGCGCGCTGGATTGCGCGTCCGGCTTCTTGCGTGCTGAGTCCCAGCCGTCGGCCCGCCTCTTCGACGGCCGCCGTGGCCTTCTGCATCGCCTGCAGTCGTGCAGCCCTGTCTCTTTCGGCGGTTTCGAGGCGGTTGGCGTCCTGCATCGTCGGGTCGGAACGCAAAGTGTCGAGACGCGCGCGCCCTCGCGTCAGCACGATCTCCGCATCATCGTGGGTCGTTCGTGCCAGCGTTTCTTGCGCTTGGGCTTCGTCAAACCGGACCTGGGCTTCGCCTCGTGTCCGGCTGGCGTTGTCAAACTCGGTCTGGGCCTGGCGCAACAAGCGTGCCTGCCGGCGGGTCTGTGTGCCGGCGTAGATGCGATAACGCTCTTCGAAACGGCCGACGGCCTTGACCAGGGCCTGATACTCGTCGAGCTGACGACGGTCTTCCTCCAACTGTCCAAGCGCTTCGGCAACGTCGCCGAGTAATTCGGGCGCCAGCGGCGGCAGGGCCTCGGTCAGGGCATTCGAAAGCGCGGTCTCGTCCGGCTTTCTGGAAAGCTGCGGCTGGCGAAGCTGGATCAGCGTGTCCATCAACGCGTCGTAGCGCTTGGCGCCCAAATGGAACAGGCGCTCGTCGACGGCGCGGCGGTAGCCGGCTGCAGTGTCGAACACCTGGCCACGACCATCGAGCGCGTCGCGCAGGCGCTCCTTGGTCAGTACGACACGCTGCGCGCTCGTCAACCACAGATCCTGGTTGATGCGCGGCGCCGTCGGTGTCTTCCAACAGGAAGAACCAGCTATCGACCTGCGGACGGGCCGCCGTTGCCGAAAGGCCGGCGCCGAGCGAGAGAAAACGTGGCGTGCCGTCTTCCGCGACGCGGCCAAACTCGATCCACGTATAGCCGATGCGCCGGTCATAGCTGTTCATCAGCAGGTTCCAGGCCATCTTCTTGCTGCCGTCCCCGTCGGGCTCGATGCGCGAAGACTTGAGCTGCGCGTCGAGCAGCAGTGGCAGCGTCAGCGACAGCACCTTGGACTTGCCGGTGCCGTTGTTGCCCCGCAGCAGCAGGTGGCCGTCGCGGAACCAGAATTCCTCGCTGTCGTAGTGGAAGAGCTCCACCAGACCCAGGCGCAGAGGCTGCCAGCGCTGCCGCGTCGGCATCGGCAAGGCGGGTTTTTCCGGAGGCAAGGCGAACAGGTTCATGTCGATTCCAATCGAAGGCCGGCTGCCCTGGTCGAGGCGCCGCGGCTTTCGCGAATCTCAGCCTCGCCCAGCGCGAAGCGCGCGAGCGCCGGCAGGGGCTGTATGAAGCCCGCCATCCGCACGGCAAGTCGCAGCTTTTCCAATCGATCGATCGCAATGGTGGCGAGCTCGCGCTCGGCGCCGGGCTCGCGCGCCGATTTGCGCCAGTAGCGGCCATACCGGCCCTTGGCCTCATGCAGGAAGTCGGCAATGTCGTGCTCCCGCATGCCGGTGGCCGGTGCCGTGCCGGCCCCATCCGTCCGGCGCTGCCTTTGGCCGGTGGCTAGGTGTTCGGCAACCAGCAGCGTTACGTGGGCGTCGGTGCCCTCGGCCGGCATGGCGACGTCGGTCAGCACACCGGCTTCATCGACCAGCGCCAGCCCTTCGGCGCGCTGCTCGGCCACCAGGCCGGCGGCCTCGCACAGGCGAGCCGCCATTGCGCCGCGCTGATTGAAGAAGTAGGCTCGGGCTTCCGTGTCCAGCGTCTCGACATAGACCACCGGATCATCGAGAAGCCGGCGCGCGAGTTGGTGGCGCAGCGCCGTGCGCCGACCTTCCTCGCTGTCCGCTACATGTTCGCCGACAAGGGCGCGTAGCCGCTCTTCGAGCGTTTTGGGCGCTTCTTCCGGTGACCAAGTGGACGGGCCACGCACAGCCGCCAGCATGCCGGCGAGCATGCGGCGTTGCACGTCGTAGAGCGCATCCGCCTGATCGCCTCCGGCCTGCACGAACGTTTCTTCGTCGCCGGCCACGCGGTGCAACACCCCGAGGCTCAGCAAGGTGCGGCACACCGAAACCAGTTCGCGCCGCTCGTGTTGCGCCTCGAGAACGAAGGTGAAGTCGAGCATCGGCTCGGCGGCGAGCTCCAGCAGCCTCTCTCCTAGCAGGCGCAAAGTGATCTGCGGGTCGGCACGTTCGAGCACCGCGCAGGCGAGGCTAAGCAGCACGTAGCGCCGGCGATCGTAGCCGGGGAGGCCGCGCATGGCGTCGGTCACGTCTCCTGGCCGCTTGTAGAGGCGCGCGCCCTCGCGCTCGACTTGTAATATCCAGCCCGTCTCGCGAGAAAACCATTCGCGCAATGATTCGGCCTGGCGGCGTATGACGGCGAAATCCTCATGTGCCGGGCCTATCAACGGCGTCATCAGCAGGGCGCGCACGCAGGCGCGGAACTCCTCGCGCCGGAAGCGCTGCTGCAGCAGGCCAATTCCGCGACTGTCGTTGGAGCCGTTCGTCGCTGTCATCGACTGTCCTGCAAGGGCGTGATGGTGATCAGATGGTCGCGCCCTGCAAAGACGCCATGCGGCGTGTTTATCGTGGCGCGGCTGTCGGGGGCAAGCGGCTTCAAGTGGATGTGCAGTAAGCCATCGCCCGTCTGGCGTTCCACCTGCGTGTCCGGTCCGGCTTGTTCGCTTAGCGCCTCCCCGAGCAGGCCCAGAAACAGACCAAAGGCATGTATGTCGAGTTCCCCCAGATCCGAAAGCCGCGCCGGGCGGCTGGTGGCGAGGCGCTTGCGCGCCGCTTCGACCTGCAGCGATTCCTCCGCGAGCTGAAGTGCCAGGAACGCTCGCTCTTCGGCGCGGTCTCGCACGCGCGGCAGCGGTCCGCGCGGGGCCGCTTCGCCGTATTCGCGCAAACGCGGGTGAATCTTGAGCGGCGCGGCGTCGGCCCAGGAGGTGCTGGCCGGCAGCTCGGCGTCCGCGTTGGCGTTGAGCGAGAAATGCCGCGCCGGATTGAGGGCGAAGGCGGCCCGCGCAAGGCGGTGCGCCTCGCCGTTGTCTGCGCAGGCGGCAAACCAGCCGGCGAGCATGCGGAAGTCGGCAGAGCGATCGCTGCGGCCGCTGCGCCGCTCATTCAGCGCGGCGATAGCAGCCAGAAGCTGGGGGATGGCCGATCGTGCCCGCGCCCGCAACAGCTCGGCTTGCGGGGGCTCGTGGCCGGTGCTGAGAAACCAACCGCGCAGCCCCTTCCAGCGTTCTCGCCAGGCTTGCAGGTAATCTTTCCGCGCCTCGACCTGATCCCGTGCGCCGCCGGGAGCCGCGTCACGCGATTCGCGCTCGGCCACCTGTCCAAGCAGGGCATCGATGCCCGGCTCCAAAGCCAGGATGAGGCGTGCGATGGTGTCGGAACGGCGCACCAGATCACCCATGAAGCGCTCCAGATAGTCGATCAGCCGCTTCTTGTAGTTTGCGACCACCCCTGCTTCGGCTTGCTGCAGCTCGATGCTGCGCGCGACGCCGGCCATGAACGCCTGGGCGTTCTCGGCCAGACTTTCGAAGACACGCACGAGATCCCGTAGCGTTTCGTGGATCTTGGCCGCGTCAGGTTCGGTTGCTTCGGCCAGCGCCTGAAGTGCCTGCAGTCGGCTCGCTATGTCCTCGAGCGCCACCGTTTGCAGCTCAGCGCGGCGCTGCAAGGTCTGTACGAACACTGCCAAGGCGGATTCCACGGCCTCGCCGCCCTGCGAAAGGCGATAGAGAAAGCGTGCACGGTAGAAGTCGCTAAGGCTGGCAACCCGCGCGGTGTCGGGATGCGATTCAAGATTGCCCCATTCCGTAAGCTGAGTGAGCGCCGTATTCACGTCCTCAATGCGCGGCGGCCCGTCCGGCCATCGGGCTTCGGCAAGCACTTCGTCGGGCCGCAACTGCAAACGATATTGCCGCTTCGCCGCTGCGAAGACGTCCATGATGCAGCGGTAGAATGCGGCCTTCTCGGCGCTAACGTGACGAAATAGGTCCGCCGGGTCATTTGCAATGTGCACAGGCAATCGCTGCCTCCCCAAATCCACTTTGAATGTTTTTGCTTTGTTCTCACGTTCAGTCAAGACCACTCGTATCATTGCCATCGCTTCCGCCCACACATCCACCCATTCCCGGACGGCAATGGCCGTGTGTCACCACTGTCGCATGCGATGGCGCTGAAAGCAGGCATCGGGGACTTGGCTTATGGTCGATCTCCAGAGGCCTTGCCCGCAGCCTTGAGGATCGAGGCGAATACAAACGGATGATGGACCATGCAGACAGCCCTCGTCGCGGGGACCTCAATGGCCGAGGCGATCTCTCGGAAGCAGCCCTCAAGGAGTTCTGCGAGTGGTTCCTTACCGGGGCACTCGATCAAATACGCTTCTCCGCAGCGATTTTCGACCTTGATCGCTTGGAGGATCGGTACCGCTTCCTGGTCAAGGACATCAGCGACGACAAACGCGCGCCCGCTCTCTTAGCGGCGGTCCTCAAGCACGAATCACTCGAGCGCGGTGATGTTCACCTTGTGCTCAAGACATCGGAAAGAACGGCACGGAACACGATGTCCGCCCTGGTTAGACAAGGGCTCCTAAAGTCCCAAACGCCCAAAAAGCCACTGTCCGTATAGCCTTACCACTGGACTATCGCGAGAGGCTCTTCCCGAATCGGTTCACCGATGCCGAACTGACTAGACCCTATGAGCCGCCCCGGGTTTGCCGGAGGCCGTTTCGTTTGAGTCACGCGGCCATGGCTGGTTCTTCCAGCATGGCATGGTAGCGCTCCTCGGCTTCGGCCGGCGGGATGTTGCCGATGGGCTCCAGCAACTGGCGATTGTTGAACCAGTCCACCATTCCAACGCCGCGAACTCGACGGCCTCGGATGAGCGCTATCAGCCCATGACGATAAATGTTAGCACCGTTGCTCTGTTCGCAACGTCCCTGTGTGGTCAGCATCAATCAATCGCGAGATAACGCCTCGACGGGCTTCAAATGCGCCGCCTTTTTCGCAGGGAAAAAGCCAAAGATCGCACCGATCATAACAGCCATGACGCAAGCGACGCTGACTGCGTGCAATGAGATCACCATCGGAATGGTTGTTTCGATGGAGCCGGCGAGCGCGCCAAGGCCGAAGGCGAGGGCGACGCCCGCGCAACTCCCCATGATAGTGATGGCAAGGGACTCGATCAGAAACTGCAACATAATATCGCTCGCCCGGGCTCCTACAGCCATCCGCAAGCCGATTTCGTTGGTGCGTTCGGTGATCGAAACCAGCATAATATTCATCACGCCGATACCTCCGACCAACAGAGCGACAGCTCCGATGGAAACCAAGAGCATCGAGAAAGTTCGCGTCGTCTTCTGGAGCAACCGCCGTAGCTGATCGCTATTGTATGTGAAGAAATCCCGCGTTCCGTGACGCTTCTCCAAGAACGCTATCATGGCTTTCTCGGCAACGTTTGTATCAACGCTCCCATTGATTCGGACGTCTATCTCGCGCAGCCGTTGCGAGCCCGAAATGCGGGAAAACACGCTGAGGTGTGGAATGAACACTTGCGGCTGCCCATCCTGCTCTCCAACGGCACCGACAATCACGAAGGGCACACCCTTGATGACCAGGATCTCACCAATCGGGGTCCTTGAATTGCCGAAGAACGTTCGTCGGGTGTTGCTATCGATGATCGCCTCCGGCAGAGTGGCATTCCCACCGTCGGTGAATCGGTTGCCTTGCGTTATGGGACGGTGCGCGACGTCGAAATAGGCGTTGCTCACGCCCATGATTTCTCCGTCAGCGGTCCTGCTCTCGAACATGAGCTGCCCTGAATCCATGGTCACCGGACTGACACTATTTACGTAGGATTGCTCTGTCAGGGCGGCCGCGTCGTCGCGAGTGAGGCTGTCGGCATGTCGGCGGTTTCGGTCATCCCAGCCGGTGCCAGGGAAGATGCGGATCGAGTTTGCGCCAAGGCTGTTGATCTGGTCGAGAACGATCGTCTGGCCACCCTCACCGAGACCAACGACGGCAATCACCGACATGATGCCGGCGACGATTCCGAGCAGTGTAAGAGCGCTACGCAGCCGATGTGCGGCAACTGATCGCAATGCGATACTGGCAGCCTCGGACGTTCTTCTGAGGAAGCTCGTCAGGAAACCGACATTTTCCGCAACATCAACCAGGTCGCGCAAGGGAGGCGCTCCACTCGCGGCGCTGCGTCGATCAGAGACGATCTGTCCGTCATTGATCTCGACGATCCGATCGGCGTGTCGAGCGACGCACATGTCGTGTGTAACTATGATGATGGTGTGTCCCTCCGCATGAAGGGTCTTCAGGAGGTCCAGAACAAGCTCCCCGTTCTTTGAATCGAGCGCCCCTGTCGGCTCATCTGCAAGAATGATTTCTCCACCGTTCATCAATGCTCGGGCGATCGATACGCGCTGCTGCTGCCCCCCCGACATTTCCATTGGGCGATGATGGAGCCGATCTCCCAGACCGAGTTGGGTCAGCAATCGCCTGGCTCGGGCTTGGCGCGTCGACTTCGACACGCCGCTATAGATAGCCGGCACCTCGACGTTCGATATTGCGCTCAGCGAGTTCAGGAGGTGATACCGCTGAAACACAAAGCCGAAATGCCTGCGCCTGAGTTCTGCGAGCCCGTCCTGACCAAGGGCCGAGACATCCTGCCCGGCCAAACGGTAAGTGCCGGCTGTCGGGGCATCCAAGCACCCCAGGATATTCATGAGCGTCGATTTGCCGGACCCGCTCGCGCCCACAAGCGCCACGAATTCGCCGCGCTGTACATTGAGATTGATTCTTTCGAGTGCCTCGACGGTTTCTCTGCCCAGGCTGAACGACCGGCCAAGATCGCGGAGCTCTATCAGATGGTTCATCATTCAGCTCGTTGTGTTTGGCTCGGATACGCCGAGCAATACGGTCTCTCCTTGACGAAGGCCTTCAAGCACCTGAGCGTGGATCCTGTCCGTATAGCCAATCCGAACAGGTCGCTCTGCTACCTTGCCGCCTGTGTCCTTCACGTTGACTAGGTATGATCCGTCCGCCTGTCGCAGCGAAAGAGCGGCCCACGGCACAAGTAAGACATCATCCGCACGTCCCATAGAAATGTGCACTTGAGCGGTCATCTTGGGTCGCAGCTTTTCTTCAGGATTCTTCACCCTAAGCACGCCGTGGTAATAGATTGCGCTGTCTTCCGCTTTCTCCGCGGAGCGATAGTTCGCCGGCTCGTCGGCGATGGACGGCGGTGCATATTCAACCGCCTCAAGCGTGGTCTGGTAGCGAGTCTGTGGATCTCCGATGATCGTGAACCACGCGTTTTGACCAGGCCTTGTACGCCAGACGTCGACCTCGGAAATCCGGATCTTTACCGTCATCTCGTCAAGGTTCGCGAGCACGGCGACCGTTGGCGAAGTCTGCGCAGAATTGAGCGTCTGTCCCGGCTCGATCGGGATCGCCAAGATCTTGCCGTTCATGGGCGCTGTGATCCGCGTATGTGCAAGAGCGGCTTGCGCGGACTCAACCTCGACCTCGCTTTGCCGAATCTTGGCTTCCTGCGAGACCAGATCGGCCAATAGCGTCTGGTATGTTTTTTCAGCCTCTTCCAACTCCTTGGTAGTGACTGCATTATGCTTGCTGAGGCTACGCTGTCTGCGGTAGTCGAATTCCGCGAACCGTATTTCTATTTGCTTCAAGTCCCTCTGGGCCTTCATGTCCTCTACCTTGGCCCTCGCAGTTCTAAGGGTGTTTTGCTCTGTCACGGCGTCGACCTCCGCCAGAAGGTCTCCAGGCATGACGGTCTGGCCGACGCGAACATGGATTGCCTTAATCTGGCCCGTTACCTGGGTGCCAACCCGGACCATCGAAGTCGGCTCGAGAGTGCCCAGGGCTAATACGACTTCTTCAACTGAACCTCGCGTAACAATCCCCGTCATTTCGTCGCCTCGCGAGCTTTCCGCGGAGTTCATCGAAAAAAAAGACAGATACGCTGCACATAAAATTATAGCCGCGACCGCCACTAGGACATATATCGATTTTTTTCCCATATGAGATCCATGACACTCGCTATTTACATGCGTACAGAGCAGATAAATTTCTAGAGGTTTCTATTAAGCGACTGGTTTATCGGAAAGTTTGTTCAGATATTAATATGAACAAAAATATAGCCTATATACATAACTATAAACATGAATTGTAGCTGATGTAGATGGCATGTATGGCCGTGTGATGAGAATCCAGGAAGATTATTAATTGGTCAAAATCAAACAAGTTAGCAGAAGATCTAGTTAGGACATTTGCGGAACTGTGATGCGCTTATGGAGTGCTCCGCCGATAGCTTGCGCTGCTCAAAAGGACGCATCGGCCGGCACCTTTCGAAAACGGATCTCTTCGAAGCACCTCAAAGGTTTCAATGCTTGTCACCATCACTAGCCCTTCATGACTGTCCTGCAATGCGCGTGCCAACCTTCTATGTCTGCAACGCCACAATCTGGGATCTTCGGTAAGCGGTGTTCTCAGGCCACGGCCTTGAGTTCGTGCGCGGTGATGTAGGCCCAGGGCAGCAACTCGTCGATTTGGCCGTTGGGGTGTCCGTTGACGATCCTGGTGAGGACGTCGGCGAGATAGCGGAGCGGCTCGACGCCGTTGAGCTTGCAGGTTTCGATCAGTGAGGCGACGACAGCCCAGTGCTCGGCGCCGCCATCGGAGCCGGCGAAGAGGGCATTCTTGCGATTGAGCGCGATCGGACGGATGGAACGCTCGACCGTGTTGCTGTCTATCTCGATGCGGCCGTCATTCAGGAAGCGCGCGAGGCCTTCCCAGCGTGAGAGCGCGTAGCGGATTGCCTCGGCGAGCTTGGTCTTCTGGCTGATCAGGCCGAGCTTCTCGCGCAGCCAAGGTTCAAGATCGGCGATGATCGCAACGGTCTTTTCCTGGCGCACGACACGACGTTCATCGGCTGGTCGGCCGCGGATGCCGTCCTCGATCTTGTAGAGTTCGGCGATCCGTTTGAGCGCCTCGCTGGCGATCGGCGCGGGGCCGGCAGCGGCCAGTTCATAGAAGCGGCGGCGCACGTGATGGCATGGACGCCCCCTTCCGCTTCCGCCCTGTGGCGAGGAGTATGGGGCGTGGTCAAACAAAGGATATTGCCATGCCAGATGAAGTTCACGTGGTCGGTCTCGACATAGCCAAATCAGTCTTTCAGGTTCACGGGGCTGACGAGCATGGGAGAGCAATTGTCCGACGGAAGCTCAGGCGCGATGACGTGGAGCAGTTCTTTCGCGTCCTTCCGAGCTGCTTGGTTGGGCTGGAAGCTTGCCCGGGTGCACATTTCTGGGGTCGGCTGCTGCGCAGTATGGGGCACGAGGTCCGCTTGATCCCGGCGCAATACGTTCGGCCCTACGTAAAGACCAATAAGAATGATGCCGCCGATGCGGAGGCGATCTGCGAAGCAGTCACGCGACCGACGATGCGTTTCGTTCCCATCAAGGAAGAGATGCAGCAGGAGATCCTGGTCATCCACCGAGTTCGAGAGATGTTGGTTCGTCAGCGGACCCAGTTGATCAACGCGATCCGCGGTCACCTGGCGGAATTCGGCGTGATCGGTCCGAACCGGGCACACAACATCGGCCTTCTGACCGTTCTGATCGAAGATGAATCGGAAGCGCGTATTCCGCCTGTGGCGCGGCATGCGCTACGTTATCTCGTCGAACAGCTAAGAGAGGTGAAGACCAAACTCGCCCGGATCGACAGCGACCTGGTTGCCGTCGCGAGAGGTTCCAGCGCCTGCCGACGATTGATGACGATACCCGGGGTCGGCGTTGTCACCGCGAGTGCCCTGGTCTCGTCGATGCGGGATCCGGCCGACTTCAAATCCGGCCGTCATTTTTCCGCGTGGCTCGGGCTGGTGCCCAAGCAGCCATTCCACGGGCGGCAAGGAGCATCTCGGCTCGATCAGCAAACGAGGGAACGGCTATCTGCGCAAGCTGCTGATTCACGGTAGCCGTTCGATCATGCGCTGGCGAGGACGCACCTGGATTTGGCTCGCTAAATTGAGGGACCGGCGGCCTGCCAATGTTGCGGTCGTGGCGATCGCAAACAAGACGGCACGAGTTGTGTGGGCATTGCTGCGATACGGTGGAACCTACGGCGCACTGGCGCGTGAAGCGGCATGATCTTCGCCGCCATTCTAATCGGCCCGGCTTCGGGCTGATGCGGTTGCGAGGGTAAGTAAGCAGGTGATGGCAAGACCGGGCGTACCGGGACCGGGTGAACCCGTTGGGCGCATCGAGCCTCGAGCTCGCGCAACGTGATTGGGGGCCGGTTCGCGGATATTCCATCAAGGCCCGTGGCGCAGGGTGCTCCACATCGTAGAGGCCGAATAGATGACTGCAGCCGCAGGCATTGCCGAAGCCGCGCATAAAGTCCTTGCAAAGTCGGGGGCGTCCATAGATGTGCCCAGCAGAATGCGAGCGTTACCCCGCTCTTGTCGGCGAGCACGCGATAGCCGCCATAGCCATCAACCTGCAGGATGCCGGTGAAGCCTGCGAGATGGGCGATCGGCCGCTCCGCCTTGCGGTCGGGCGCGTAGACATAGGCGACGCCGGGCGGATCGGCTCCGTCCCATGCCCTACACAGCGGCGTTGGGGCCATCAGGCAGGCAAAACGACATCATTCTGGTCTACCGAAACTGAACAAGTGATTGCCCACGACGGATGAGATCGACAAGCGTTATTTTGTGACGAGCCCTGGAACCTCCCCGAGTATGTTCTTTGGTTCGACCGCGTCGCTGGTGTTCTTCCGTCCCGATCGCCCCATTTCACAGCCGCCGGGCGCAGGAGCAGTCGAGGGTGGCCGCGTTTTACGCGGCCACCGCAAGGCTTGGCCTTGATCGGCCCGAGCACGGCGGCATGCTCGATCGGATCGGGGGTGCAAAGCGCCGAGGGCTGGCGCAACTGGAAATACCCGCCGCAGTCAGCTATTGTCGTCCAGCGCGGGCGACCTCGTGGCGAAGCGTGGTGCACCGGCTGAAAGCGCCGCCGGGCCGCCTTATTCGAGCCTTGCCGGACTGAGGCGCCCGCGCCCTTTCCTTTGGCGGGCGCGGGCGCCAAGCCTCGACGAAGTGTTCGTAACCCTCCTGGGCCCGCTCGGCGACACGCATCTCTTGATTCCAAAGTTCCTTGACATTGTAAGCATAGGTCGGACCGCGGCGGTTGCCTTTCTTATGCGGCTTGACGGCCTGCAGCTCCATGTTGCGCATCTTGTGGGCGACCAGACTGGATCGCGCCCAGAGGTAGTCCTCTTGCTGCGTCAGCATATGCCGGCAAAGAACCGCCAATTTTCGTGCCACGTCGACGGCAGCAATCTGAGGGCCACGCTTGGCCCGGATTCGCGCTCACGGCTCAACCGGGCGAGTCGCGGAGGCGGCCAGCTACTAACACGAGCTCGCAGCTCATCGTGTGCATCGGCCTGCCCCCACCTTCGTGCTCCCGGTGCCTCCGTCCCGGATGGTCGCACCATACGCCGCGCATCAGAAAAGCGTAGCCGGACATCGGCACCAAGAATCTCATACCGGTTACAAACGAGATGGAAGTCTATTCCTCACCAAGGAATCCTGCCTGAGCTCCAAGCCTTTCGATCCTGCCCCCCGCATACCCAGCGCTGAACGGCCTCAGCTGCCCACTTACGTTGGTCTTGGCGGTTTGGCGCGGATGGCTTTAACCAAGGTTGCGGCCTACCTTGCTGGGTCTTTCGACTTGTAACCTAAGCTGCCGAGCAGGCGATAGCCGCCTCAAGCAAGAGCAAGGCGACGGCGCTCTGTTTCTTTTCGCCGGCAACACCTGGGCACCTCGAACTACGGCATTTCCGAGACCTGTGGGGCGGCAAAGCGGTTCGGCCCGGGCTGATGGCGGGAAGTGGCTTCGGTTTTGGTCGTTGAGGTTGA